>JAHEZJ010000029.1:0-58885 GCA_023251135.1 Flavobacterium sp.
TTACTGGTTATGTAGCTAAAAAAACAAGCGGTGTATCCAGCAGTACAGATGGCTATCTTTCGGTAAACCACGAAACAAATCCGGGTGGAGTTACAATGGCAGAAATTAATTACAATGCCACAACAAAACTTTGGCAATTAACAAAATCAAGAGCAGTAGATTTTTCATCAGCGAGTTTGGTGCAAACGATCAGAAACTGTTCCGGAGGAGTTACACCTTGGGGAACTATCGTTACTGCAGAGGAATCTGTAGCAGGCAATGACACAAATGGTGATGGTTATAAAGATTATGGCTGGTTGGTAGAAATTGATCCGGTTACAGCTCAGGTTTCTTCTAAAAATGCTAATGGAACAAAAGGAAAACTTTGGCAAATGGGAATCATGAATCACGAAAATGTTGTGATTAATAATGCCGGAACTATAGCTTACTATGGTGAAGATGGAGGAACGCACATGGTATACAAATACACCATGGATACTCCAAATAACCTTTCTTCAGGAAATTTATATGTTTTGAAATTAGACCAAGGCATAACAAATGGAAACCCAGTAGCTACAACAGCAACTTGGATTCAGGTTCCTAACAAAACACAAGCAGATCAAAACAATACGACTTCTTTGGCAGAATCTTTAGGTGGAACGAAATTCAACGGGGTAGAAGATGTTGAAATAAGTCCTTTGGATGGTAAAATATATTTTACAGCAAAAGGCTTAGACAAAGTTTATCGCATGAAAGATAACGGAACGACCGCGTCAGAAGTGGAAGTTTTTGTAGGTGGAGGATCAACAGTTTATACTTTAAATACAACAGAAGGAGTTAAAACGGAATCTTGGGGAGATGGTAATGATAATTTAACTTTTGATGAGTTAGGAAATCTTTGGGTTCTTCAGGATGGTGGAAAAAATTATATTTGGGTAATAGCACCAGATCATACTCAGGCAAATCCAAAAGTAAAACTTTTTGCTTCTATGCCAGCTGGATCTGAGCCTACAGGTCTTACTTTTACACCAGATCATAAATTCGGATTTTTCTCTATTCAACATCCTGGTTCAGGTATTGATAAGGATGTTGATGCTACAGGAAATACGATTGATTACAGAGGAAAATCAGCTACAATCGTTATTGCTTTAAAGCAAAATTTAGGTGTAGATAATTCATTGGGTGTTATTGATCACAATCAAAATGAGATTATAGTATCTCCTAATCCTACTTCAGGTATCGTACAGATTACTTCTGGCAACCTTAACAACCTGCAAGTTACCGCTTATAACCTGTTAGGGCAAATTGTTTATAAAAAGGCTTTTTTACAAAATCCGGTTACGGAATTAGATTTGACAACACAACTTCAATATTCAAATATGTTGATTTTAAATATAGAAGCTGACGGTTTTCAAAAAACTGTAAAACTTCTAAAAAAATAAGCATTAATTTTATTTTTTAGCTGCCAATAGAAATGTTGGCAGCTTTTATTATTTATGAAAAAATTACTTTTATTTATTGTCATTATTTTTTCGGCCTGTAATGCTAAAGCACAAATTGACCCGGTTAAATATCCAACTTATACCGATATTGATGCAGCGCTTTTGAGTAAAAAAACCGTTTACAGTATGAGCTTCAGAGATAAAGGATTATACAACCTTCCTCCGGATATTATAAAAATGGATTCTCTCTTTTTTTTAAATGTAATGGGAAATCATTTAGAGAAAATGGATAAAGCAATATTTTCGCTAAAACAACTTGAAATTTTGAATGTTAATAAAAACAGTATTAAATTTATTCCGGATGAAATAAGTGAATTAAAAAAACTAAAATCTTTTTCAATAAACCTCAACAGTCTGACCGCTATAAATTCAAACATTTCAAAACTTCAAGACTTACGCATGGTGAGTTTTGAATCAAATAATTTAAGTGTTTTTCCGGAAGCTCTTTTAGATATCCCTTCCCTTGAAGAAATAAACCTCCATAGTAATCAGATAAGTACTGTTTCAGAACGTTTGGATAAAATAAAAAACTTAAAATACCTAAATCTCTCTTCAAATCAAATTAATGATTTAGGAGAAATGAAATTGCCAAAAAAACTGAAATACCTTGAATTACAAAAAAACAGCATTGTAGAAGTTCCCGGGACATTATTTCAATCTCAAAATATAGAATACTTAAATTTGAGTGATAATGCGATATCTTCGATTTCTCCAAAAATTATGAAATTAAAAAATGCTGTAAGTGTAAATTTAGCCAATAATAAACTAAAGGATCTGCCCAACGAAATTCAACACCTGAAAAAGCTTAAAACGCTAATTTTAGTTGGAAATCCTATGAATAAAGAAACTATAGATAAACTGAAAGCGCTGATGCCTAATACAGACATTTATTTTTAATCATACCCTAACTTAGGTTCGAAAAGATTAAACTTCTGAAAATATAAACTTTTCCACTATGTAATTAAATTTTATATCGTTAAGTTTATAGGCAGGCTATTAATGCTAAATAAATATAGAATACTTTTGTTAACGATAAGATTTTGAATACAGTTACTATTATTGAATTTCACAAAAAATGTCATACTCAAAATACAGACTTATTTCATTTTTAACCAGCGTTTTTATCTGCTGTATCATCGTTAATGGTAAAGCACAGGTAATACCTTTTTACACGGTCATTCCTTTTGAGGAAGAAATTTATTTCACCAAAACAGTCTTCCCTTTCAATTCCTCTTTTATGAAGAACCATAAGGTAAAAAGTATTGTTGTAAAAAATAATGACGAAAATGGGATCAATTCTATTTACGATTTTAACCCGGATGGTCAGGTAGTGAGTATAACTAATATACATCGCACGAAAGAGAAAACAGACACCACTTTCTATACAAGAAATTACTACAGTCCAAAAGGGCTGCTCGATAAAAAAGCAAACATTGATTATAATAATGGCGTTGTAAAAATCAGTTCTTACCAATACGATGAAAAAAACAGGATCGATAAAATCCGAGTCTTTTCATTGAATTCTGAAATGCCTAATAGACTCCAAAATAGTGCCTGGCTGGCAGAATCATATCCAGGGGTAGATAAAATAGTGACACTTGGTACTTTACCAGATGAAAACCTGCTCAATAAAATGATCGAGGAAAACTCTTTTTCTTCATGGCACTATCGCTATTATACCGAAGATAAATTTGAAGTTGAAGAGTGTACAGAATACTATGATTTTTTAAAGAAGTATGACAATCAAGAGACTTGTAAGCAGAAAAAAACGTATTATTATTTAAACGAACGCCCTGTTGCTTTGTTTCTTCATAACGGCTGTGCCGATAAAACCACTCCATCTATACTGTACCAATTTAAAGAAGGATTTCTTTCATCTCTGGCTGATACTCCAAACAGCATTGAGCCCCGAAGCGAAAAATACACCTATAATAAGAATAAAAATCTGGTACTGATGGAGGATATATGGAGTGCGCAAAAAGTAAGTGAATTGGTGATGACTTATGATAAAAAAGGCTTTCTCACCACCATACAAAGAAAATCAGATACGGCTAAGATGAGTCACTATTTTGAGGACCGTATTCTAAACCTAACCTACAGCTTTTACTAATTGTCGAACTTAAATTTATCTTTCTTAAATTCGCTTCAACAGCTGTAATGTTTAATTTTTAACGCCTAACAAGAAATGGATTCTCAGAATAATGAATTTTCAAAAATAGAATCATTAGAATCAAAGAAAGCAACTTTTATAATAAAGTTTTTAGGGACAGCTATTTTTGCAGGTACCGTTTTAGGAATAATTTACTTAGAGCTAATTATTATCGAATCTAAACTATCTGCTGAATTTAAAATTTCTTCTGCAGCACTATCCGTACTTCTTTTATCTTTTTTGGTGTATTTTGGAATAAAGGATATGATTATTCACAAAAAAAACAAAATCACAAAAGTTATAGTAGATCAAAATGGTTTGTACCATTATCAAGATGAAATAGTTATTGAATCCCTAACTTTTGAGTCTTTATGTCCAACTCCTGATCTGAAAAATTATGATATCATTTTATCAGTGGGAGAAGATGTCGCTCATGATATTTGTGTGTATTATTTCGATAACTCCGCAAATGCAATAATTTATAAAGCCATTATATTCAACACTCCGTTCTCCATACGCAATTCAAAAGAATTAAAAAGACATTTTATAAAGGGAGTTCTAAGGTTCCGATCCGATTTGAAAGTTTCGCCAAAGGTGTTGGATTTTTTAAATTTAAAGAACTGATTAAATTAAAAAATGGTCTTCGTCCTAAATTTTGTAGTTTACAACTCGTTGCAAAGAAACTACAACAACTTTCTTCTAATCTTGCTTAAAAACTCATGCGAAATACCTAAATAAGCTGCAATTTGATGCTGTGGAATTCTTTGCTCTAATGTTGGATACTTATTCTTAAAATCTAAATAACGTTTATCTGCTGTTTTATTTAACATACTAATCATTCGCAACTGAATTGATTCTAAAGCTTTTTGATTCATCAAACGAAAAAGTCGTTCTGCCTTAGGCATTTCGGCATATAATTTTTCCTTATCCTCTTTATTAATCGTCATAATTACGGAATCTTCCAGAGCCTGAATGTTTAATTTCGAAGCTTTACCAGATACAAAACTTCCAATATCCAACACCCACCAATCTTCTATTGCAAAATAGAGAACATGATCTTTTATGTTATCTTCTTTATAGAAAATTTTAAAACAACCTTCTAATACGTATCCTTCAAAATCACAAATTTCACCTTCAGAAAGTATCATTTGATTTCGCTCTATCTTTTCAACATGATAAAACGAACTCAATTTTTCAAACTCAGCTTCCGTTAAATCAGCATACTTTCTTATATTTTCATAGAATAGATTTTTCTCCATCATTTGTTTCATCAAATTCGTTTAGCTGCCTATCCGTCCTTATACCTTGTACAAAAACTTCGTTAGAAATCATTTTTCATAGTAAAACTAAAATAAAAAAAACTTCCTGCTACAACAACTTACTTACATCTTTTATTTATACCCCAAAAAATTACTTTTTAAGTATTTGGTGAACTAGTTCAACCTACGCTTCTTTTCTCTTGTAATACCTTTGAAAAAAAATTAAACATGGAAAATAAAACACAAAAGAAAGAAGCTTTACTCCTTATCGATATTCAAAATGATTATTTTGAAGGTGGGGCTTACGCATTAGTTCACCCGGAAAAAGCATCAAAAAATGCCAAAGCCGTACTTGAAAAATTCAGATCAGATTGTAAAACAATTATTCATGTGCAGCATATCGCCGAAGAAGGATTCTTTTTGCCTAATACTGAGGGAGCAAAAATACACCAAGATGTACTACCTATAATAGGAGAAAAAATTATTACAAAACATGTACCCAACAGTTTTCAAGGAACCGATTTATTGTCCTATCTGCACGAAAACCAAATTACTGATTTGGTTATTTGTGGCATGATGACACAAATTTGTGTTGACTCAGCGGTTAGAGCTGCTAAGGACTATGGTTTTACCATCACACTGTTAGCAGATGCCTGTGCAACCTTAGATCTTGATTTTCAAGGAAAAGTCATCGAGGCCGAACAGGTTCAAGCCTCATTCATCAGTGCATTGCAATTTTACTATGCTGCTGTAACCAATACAGATCAATTTTTAAACTTATAAAACACTATAATTAAGTGATGCTGCTGATGGTTTATACGCTAAAGTAGTATCTGGTAATGAATTTCTATCTGGTAAAAAGAGAATCTCAATAAAACAACTCCTCTCTTTTAATTACTACCCTGCCCTCTAAAAGTATTAGATACAGCTAGTATGTTTCTAATACTTTTAGAAGGGCATTTTTTTTATCCTTCCTTCTTATTCCCAACGGAGCTGTCAATTACTATGACCACCTGATTTCGGTTTTCATTCCAATAACCGTAAGTTTTCATGCAAAATGCCGTAGATTTTTACAATTACAAAGAGCTAAATTTAAGTTTTAATTGACTGTAATTGAAACACTGAACAATATTTTAGAAATAAAATCTCCCTTTTCGTTATCAAAAAATGAAACAAATACATTAGATAACCGTTCGGACGAATCAAAAAAAACTATAAGAATCATAAAAAAAGAAGTTTTTTTTTACACACAAGCTAATAATAAACCCATATTTAAAGTTTTTGTAAAAAAATCATTATAAAATTAATGTTAATACTTAAAAATTAGCAGAAATTTATTACTTTTATTCCACTATACCACATTAACTAAATTATACCATAAAGGCCATGATTCTAGTTATTAGCATTTCCAAATCTCATTTCAATCTTATCAACCTATGAAAAATTTAACCCTTATAGGATTAACGCCTTTTGAAAAGCCTGATGTCAACCTGATGTCTAAACTATTTCAGGCTGGAGCATTCCCCGTACTAAGTTTGGGATATGATAAAACAATCGCTCAGGAAGCATTAAAACAACTTGAACTGATCGATATACCTTCCTATGGTATACATCTCACCAATGACAAGCTAACCTCACTTCAACTGTCGGGACAGGTAAGTCATCTTATCCTTCCTTTTGAGCTCTCAACAAACGCCTATCCGAACGTATCACGTATTTATCAGGTAAACAGTCTGGAGCAAGCCAAAAAAGCCGAACAGCTGGGAGCTATTGGAATTATTGTGAAAGGAAATGAAGCTGGAGGATTAGTGGGTTATGAATCGACATTTGTTTTGTTTCAGCGTGTCATACAAGAAATCAAAACTATTCCTGTATGGGTACAAGGAGGAATAGGTCTTCATACCGCCGCCGCTGTAAAAGCACTTGGAGCAAATGGTATTGTATTAGACAGTCAATTGGCACTATATCCCGAAAGTACCATTCCTCAGGACCTCAAAAATTTGTGTTCCAAATTAAATGGGACAGAAACCAAGATTATCGCTAACCATCGTGTATTGGTGAGACCTAATTCACCTGTTTTATCTGAGAATGTTTCTATCGAAGAGTTAGAACACTATTATAATGACCTTGACCCGAGCAAAAGTTACATTCCAATGGGACAAGACATTGCTTTGGCAACAGAGCTGTATGAAAATTTCAAAACGCTAAAAAAATTGGTTTTTGGATTTAAAGAAGCCATGTACGGCCATCTGAAACAAGCAAAAGCCTCTCCAATCATTGATCAAAACAATCCGTTAGCCAAACAACTTGGCCTGCGCTACCCTATCGCACAAGGACCAATGACCCGCGTGAGTGATGTTCCGGCATTTGCCAATGCTGTAGCAGAAACAGGAGCCTTACCTTTTATAGCTCTTTCTTTACTCAAAGGAGAGCAAGCAAGAACATTAGTTCTGGAAACTCAAAAACTTGCCGGTGATAAAACCTGGGGTGTCGGTATATTAGGTTTTGCACCACAGGAGTTGCGTGAAGAGCAAACCGCTTATATCCTTGAAGCCAAACCTCCGGTAGTATTGATCGCGGGAGGTCGACCTGCACAGGCTAAAGTATTTGAAAAGGCCGGTATAACCACCTTTTTACATGTCCCTTCCCCTGCTTTATTGGATATTTTCCTAAAAGAAGGTGCCAAAAATTTCATCTTTGAAGGCCGGGAATGTGGCGGACATGTTGGCCCGCTTTCCAGCACCGTACTCTGGGAAAAACAAATCGAACGTATTTTAAAAGAAGATCATCCGGAAAATATAAGTGTCTTTTTTGCCGGTGGAATTCATGATGCTTTTTCCACAGCCTTTGTGGCTATCATGGCCGCTCCTCTGGCTGCCCGTGGTGTAAAGGTTGGGGTACTGATGGGAACAGCCTATTTGTACACACAGGAAGCGGTGAGTACAGGTGCGATTCAGCAAGAGTTTCAGCAACAAGCGATGCAGGCCAAAGATACTGTGCTACTGGAAACCGCGCCAGGTCATGAAACACGTTGTTTAAATACAGCATTCGCCTCACATTTCGACAATGAAAAGAAAAAACTGCTGGCCATTGGAATGGACAAAAAGGAAATTTGGGAACAGCTTGAAAAGCTGAATGTAGGACGTCTGAGGATTGCGGCAAAAGGCATTGACCGTCAAGGCGACACCCTTGTTACTATACCTAAAAGCCAACAGCTTGATCTAGGCATGTACATGATCGGACAAGTAGCAACCATGCACAATCAGGTAATTACACTTGAATCACTCCACCATGATGTTGCAATCGAAAATCAAAAATATATTACACAGGCAGCGTTACCACAAAAACCTACATCAACCGAAAAAGCGTTGGACATTGCTATTATAGGAATGGAATGCGTGTTTCCGGGTGCCAAAAATTTAGCAGAATACTGGCGCAATATCATTCTTGGGAAAGACTGCGTTACCGAAGTACCGGAGGAACGATGGAATAAAGAAATTTATTACCAGCCCGACTCCAATGCTTCAGATGTATCCCATTCAAAATGGGGCGGTTTTATTCCGAAAATAGATTTTGACCCCATAGAATTTGGTATTCCGCCACAATCACTTGCCGCGATAGAGCCAACCCAACTTCTAACTTTACTCGTGGCCAAACGTGCCATGGAAGATGCCGGTTATGGTGAAAAACAAATCAACAGAGAAAATATATCGGTTATCATCGGGGCTGAAGGCGGAAATGATCTTGCCAACAGTTACAGTTTCAGAGGTTATTACAAACAAGTTTTTGGAGAACTTCATGAAGAAGTCGAAAAAGCATTTCCACACACCACCGAGGATTCGTTCCCGGGTATTTTAGCCAATGTTATTGCCGGCAGAATCACAAACCGCCTGGATTTGGGTGGAAGAAATTTTACTGTAGACGCGGCCTGTGCCTCATCGATGGCTGCCATTGATCTGGCATGTCAGGAACTGATACTGGGCAAATCGGATATGGTACTAACCGGAGGAGTCGATTTACATAACGGTATCAACGATTATCTGATGTTTTCCAGCACACATGCGCTCTCCCGCAAAGGACGCTGTGCAACATTTGACAGCACTGCCGACGGTATTGCTCTTGGCGAAGGAGTTGCCATTTTGGTCTTAAAACGATATGAAGATGCCCTACGCGACGGTGACCGAATTTATTCTGTTATTAAAGGTGTCGGAGGATCCAGCGACGGTAAAGCTCTTGGTCTTACAGCACCGCGAAAAATCGGTCAGGTACGCGCCTTAGAACGTGCCTACGATCAGGCAGGTATTAGTGCAGCAGCAGTTGGTTTAGTGGAAGCTCATGGCACCGGAACGGTAGTTGGAGATAAAACAGAACTTAGCGCGCTCACCAATTTATTTAGCCGATCCGGAGCTTTACCGGCTCAGACACATCTGGGATCTGTAAAAACCCAAATTGGACACACCAAATGTGCAGCAGGTTTGGCCGGACTTATCAAAGCCTCTATGGCGGTATACCATGGCGTAAAACCTCCTACTCTTCATCTCCAACAACCCAATGCCTATTACAATGTACATACAAGTCCTTTTGCTTTTCATTCCATAACAGGATTATGGTCTGAAGAAAAACGATATGCCGGTATTAGTGCCTTTGGTTTTGGTGGTACCAATTTTCATATGGTAATCGAAAATCACCCGCAAAAAGAAGAGGCTGTCACACTACAATCCTGGGCGTCTGAGCTATTCGTCTTCCGTGGTGATAATTATGATCAGGCCAAAATTCAATTGGAACAGGTAAAAACGCTATTGGAAATCAATGATAGCTTATCCTTAAAAGACATTGCTTACAGTTTAGTCGCCGGTTCCGAAAAACCGATCCAACTAAGCATTGTTGCCGATACCGCCGAAGATTTGATGATGAAAATCGAACTCTTGTTAACGGGCATTGAAAGTAAAGATATCTTTATTGTCAACCAACAAGCCGGTAAAACTGCATTTCTGTTCCCCGGTCAAGGCAGCCAAAACATTCATATGGCACAAGATCTGTTTGTGCTGTTTCCGGTCCTGCGCAAACTTATAGCACAATATCCTGAGTTAGAAAAAGCTGTTTTTCCTGCAGCCACATTTGATACCGCGGCATTAAAAAAACAAAAGGAAACCATTAAGGATACGCGTCTGGCACAACCTCTTTTAGGTATTGTTGATCTTGCCTTAGCTCAATTGTTACAGTCATTTGGCATCCTGCCTGATATGTTAGCAGGACATAGTTATGGAGAATTACCTGCATTGTGTTTCGCCGGTGTATTTGACGAACAACAGTTGGTTGAACTCAGCAGCAAACGTGCACAAAGCATTTTAGAAGCTGTTGAAGATGGTGATCCTGGAACTATGGTAGCCGTAAACATTGATGCAGATCGCCTGAAAGCGATTCTTGAACAGCATACGGACTGCTATCCTGTCAATTATAATACACCAACTCAATGCGTTGTGGCCGGAAGTACTGCAGCCATTGACAAATTTATGGAACATCTTAAAAACGAGCGTATCTCTTCTAAAAAACTAGAAGTTGCCTGCGCCTTTCACAGTCCGTTGGTAAGCAAATCCAAAGATTTGTATGCCAATGTTCTGAAAGAAATTCCTTTTCAGGAAATGCAAATTCCAGTCTGGTCAAACACTACCGCAAACTTATACCCAAGCCCGGTAGCTGATATCAAAGTACAATTGACCGATCACTTGGTTCAACCTGTACGTTTTGTTGACGAAATCCAGGCGATGTATGCCGATGGAGCGAGAATATTTATTGAAGTAGGTCCCGGAAAAGTATTGACCGGTTTAACAAAATCCTGTCTCAACCAGGATGCGATAACCCTGCATGTCGAGGACAACAACCGTAACAGTCTCACCCATTTCCTTTGTATGCTTGCGCAATACCTTGGAACTGGCCGCAGCTTTAATTTAAACAAACTTTTTGAAGGCAGACACACGACTTTAATCCAGATCGATCAACCCGATCTTTATAAGAAGAGCCCAACCATTTGGCGTATAAATGGACAAGCCGCTCATCCAACAACAGGAACATTACCTACTCATGGTGCCTTACCCATAATAACTCCCATTCATATGACAAACTCTACGATCATCCAAAAAACAGAGACACAACCAGTCGCAGAACACGTATTACAGGAGTATTTAAACAGTATGAAGCTGTTGATTCAGGCGCAGCGAGATGTCATGCTTTCCTTCTTAGGACAGCAGGTACACATCAATCCTATCCCGGTTTATGCCGCAACAACAGCAAATACCACCGCCGATCCATTCGTACCCACACGAATTGCCAACGATAAACCGATAGCTACGATAACCCTGCCAACATCCTCAACAGATATCAAATCGCTAGATATCAAATCTCTGTTGTTAAACGTAGTATGCGAAAAAACGGGTTATCCGCATGAAATGTTAGGTATGGAAATGGATCTGGAAGCTGACCTCAGCATAGATTCTATTAAAAGAGTTGAAATCATCGGAACACTCCGCAATGAGTTGGGTATTCTTAACAGTGATTCTGAAAATGAAGATACAGTGATGGAACAACTGGCGGCAATAAAAACTTTAAATGGACTCGTAATCTGGCTTACGGAATACACCGGTACTGTTACTTCTCCTGTCGCAACGGTTGAATTATCACTCGAATCACCTGTAATAGCCGCTAAAGCCATCCGTACACTTGCAGAACTGCACACCGCCATTTTAGATATTGTCAGCGAAAAGACCGGATATCCAAAAGAGATGTTAGGACTGGATCTGGATTTGGAAGCCGATTTAAGTATCGATTCTATTAAACGAATGGAAATTATTAGCGATCTAAAATTCAAAATCGGATTTGGTGATGACAAGGAGCAAGCTGATGATCTTATGGAAAACTTAGCAGCCATAAAAACGCTAAATGGCCTAGCAACCTGGATAAGTGAAATGAGTACAATCGAACCTGTACAAAGTTTACTAACACGCCTGCGATTTGATTTGATACCAACCGCTATTTTCGAAGCACAAAACACCGAAACACTTAAAGGAAAGCGATTTGCAATAGCCCCGGACAATGGCACACAAACAGCGGCAATTAAAACCATACTGGAACAACATGGTGCAATTGCACAATTGGTTCATACGGATGAGGATTTGACGCTCTTTGATGGACTGATTATTTCCGATATAGGCTCCGCCGCTGTCAAACATAGTATCATTGACCACGTTGCACTGATTAAAAAAATGGATCTTGAAAAAGCACAATGGATTTATTTGATCTCAGATATCCCGGCACATATTGAAAAATTAGAAGACACCCGTGCACTGCGTCACTATCAGGGTTATTCCGGCTTATTCAAAAGTTTAGCCCGTGAGTATGAACAAACCAACTGCAGGCTGATCACTCTCAATACCCCACAGGAAATAGATCAAATAGCAGAAATTACATTAAGAGAAATCCTGACCGCAGACCAATCAGCTGAAGTCATTTACAAGCACGATCAACGACATAAAGTCGACATCATACCTTCACCCATGTTAACGGCTCTTGACCAGGCACACATTCACCTTGATCAAAAATCGGTTGTTTTAGTCCTTGGCGGAGGACAGGGTATTACCGCTGAGCTGGTAAAACATATGTCGGCAGCTTATCCGTGTACCTATATCCTTGTCGGCAGATCAACAGATCCGAGAGAAGTTAACGCCGATTCAAAAGAATTAGGGTTGATGAAATCGCGAGAAGAAATCAGAAGTTACCTCATCAAGACTGGTAATTTCACCACACCACCTCAAATTGAAAAAGAGACCTCGCGCATTTTCAAAAACAATCAGATCCTGCGTACCATTCACGATATGGAACAATTGGGAAATAAAGTAGTCTATCAATCCTTAGATGTTTGTGATGAAGAAGGATTGACTCAGCTTCTCCAGGATATCTATGAACAATACGGTCAATTAGATGGTGTCATTCATGGTGCAGGTCTTTTGGAAGACAAACTTTTCAAGCAAAAAACAACCAGTTCTTTTGAACGTGTTTTTGACACAAAAGTAAAACCCTTACGTGTCCTGGCAGAACAATTGCGTTCAGATTGCCAATTTGTAGTCCTGTTTTCAAGCATCGCTTCTGTCTATGGCAACAAAGGACAGACCGATTATGCAGCGGCAAATAGTGTGTTGGACGATTATGCCAATGCATTAAACAAAAGGTTAAAAGGAAAAGTAATCTCGATCAACTGGGGACCTTGGAAAGGTGCAGGAATGGTATCTACCTCATTGGAAAATGAGTACGAACGCCGCGGAATTTCACTGATCCCATTAGAAGAAGGAAAAGAGCTATTTCTTAACGAAATCAAGTATGGCACAGAAAGTCAGGTATTAATCATGTCCGGTAAAAATTGGTAAAAACCGCTGTATTCGTCTATTATGAAAAAAACAGATATCGCTATTATAGGTTTATCCTGCCTGTTTCCCGGAGCAAAAGACGCGGAAGCATTTTGGCAGAATATCATCAATAAAGTCGACTCGACGCAAGCAGCCCCCGCTGAACGTATCGATCCTATCCACTTTAGCGATAGCAAGCAAACTATGGATCGCTTTTATTGCAATCGGGGCGGGTTTATTCCTGATTATGAATTTGACCCTACCGCCTTTGGTATTTTACCTCTTGCCGTTGAAGGCACTGAACCCGACCATCTATTAACACTTGATCTCGTTCAGAAAGCCTTAGAAGATGCAGGAGTATTCCAAAAAAAAGTTTCATTGGAACGAACCGGAATTATCATCGGAAAAGGGAATTACACAGGCCCGGGAGCTACACGTGCCATTGAAATTGTACGTACAGGAGAACAGATCTCTTCCCTATTACAAGAACTATTGCCGGAGGTATCTTCAGCCGATATTGAAAAAGTAAAACAGGCCTTTCAGGAACGCAAAGGACGGTTTTCTGCAGATACGGCCATGGGATTAATTCCTAACCTTGTGGCCTCCTTAGTCTCCAATCGATTCAATCTTGGAGGTGTTGCTTTCACCGTTGATGCAGCCTGTGCAAGTGCTCTTCTGGCTGTAGATCATGCCGTACAGGAATTACAGCGTGGCCGGAGCGATATGATGATTGCGGGAGGAGTACATACCGGTCAGAATGCTGCATTTTGGAGCATTTTTAGCCAATTGGGAGCCTTATCGCATCAACAGCAAATCAAACCTTTTAGCGAAGATGCAGACGGACTACTCATTGGAGAAGGCTGTGGTTTCGTTGTTTTGAAGCGGCTGGAAGAAGCGGTACGTGATCAGGATAAAATTTATGCGGTCATTAAAGGTGTAGGCGTGAGCAGTGATGGCAATGGAACAAGTGTCATGAGTCCTTCCGTAAAAGGTCAGTTAAAAGCTTTAGAACAAGCATGGGCACACGCCAATTTAGATAAAGAACAAATCGGTTACCTCGAAGCTCATGGCACCGGAACTCCGTTGGGAGATAAAACGGAACTGCAGACACTGGCGCAATTTTTCGGCAAAGACGAAACAGCTGTACGCGCCGGTATAGGCTCTGTCAAATCCAATATAGGTCATGCCATGCCTGCTGCAGGAATCGCAGGTTTAATCAAGACCTGTCTGGCCCTGCATCACGACATATTGCCTCCTACCTTATATTGCGAAAACCCTACTGCCGCCCTGCAACTCACCCGATTTACCCCTATACAGGAAGCTAAAAACTGGTCGCAAACCGGTTTACCAAAGATCGCAGCAGTAAATGCATTTGGCTTTGGAGGTATCAACGCTCACGTAGTTTTGGAAGGGTATGACATCCCTAAAAAAGACGAAGTATTGTTACTTGCGAGACCGACACGTGAAGCTTTGCTTTCGGCACTTCAGGATAACGATACTGCCACAGGAGAGGGCGATTACCGTATTGCACTCTTTGATCCAACACCCGAACGCATCCAAAAAGCAATCAAAATTGTGTCAAAAAACAATGCCTGGCGCAACAAACAAGATATATGGTACACCTCCACCCCCCTTTTACAGGATGGTGGCAAAGTTGCCTTTGTATTCCCGGGACTCGATGGTTTAGCAAAAGGCGAAGTCGCAACAGTCAGTCAATATTTTGGATTGACAGCTCCCATCGAAACAGCCGGTGAAGGACTCTTGAACGAAGCATTAGGTGTTTTTAACAATTGTGGCATACTCGACAGTGCTTTAAAAAAACTGGGGATTTATCCGGATATGAATGCCGGACATAGTTTGGGAGAATGGTTAGCGGGATATGCCTCAGATCTGGCCGAAGCAAGTACTGTCAAGGATCTGATCGATGTACTTGATCCAAAAACATTTGAACTAAAAGACTCTAAATTCATTGCCATTGGAGCAGGTCTGGAAGGTGTAGCACCTTTGATTGAACAAATTCCGAACCTCTATGTTTCAAACGATAATTGTCCACATCAGGTAATTCTGTGCGGTACCCTTGCGGCACTCGAAGAATTGACGCCTTTATTGAAATCAAAACAGATCTTTCATCAAATTTTACCCTTTCAATCCGGGTTTCATTCCCCTTTTGTGGCAGATAAACTGGAGGTAATTTTAGCAGGAATGGAAAAAGTTCAATTCCAAAAAACAAAAATCCCTTTGTGGTCGGCCACTACACTCCTGCCTTATCCGGCAGATTTGCAGTCCATCCGTCAACTAAGCGCCGAACATCTTGTTCAGCCTGTAAGATTCCGGGAACTGACTGAAAAGCTTTATGATGAAGGAGTACGTGTTTTTATCCAGATCGGTACGGGAGGATTAATTGGTTTTATTGATGATACCTTAAAAGGAAAAGCCTTCAGCACACTTGCTTCAAGTGTAGCCACCCGAACTGCACTTGCCCAGTTGCAACGGGTAGTAGCCGCATTATTTGTAGAAGGCAAAGTGCTGGCACTCGATTTTTTAGACATCCAAAATCACAGAAAAGCAGTACCCAAAAAAGGTATCAAATTACAATTAGGATCACCTATTATTCGTGATTTTGAAGCTATAAAAAACTTGCGAAAATCTATCGATACCGTACGCCCAAAAGAGGTTTTTACCAAAACGGCAGCAAAAGTAAGTCATCCATTAGTTCGGGCCTTTCAGGACAATATCGCCGATATGATCCGAATGCAGGAAGAAGTATTGGACGTCTTTCAAAATCATACACAAACGGCTGTTGCTGTACCTGTCTTAGCAAAAAAACAACTGATCGACAGTCGTTTTTCAAAAACGCTACAGGTTAATTTGGTTACACATCCCTATCTGATTGATCACAGCCTTTTACGTCAACCCAAAGGCTGGTCGGAGGTTGCCGATATGGAACCTGTGATTCCAATGACCATGATCTTTGAAGTATTGGCAGAAACAGCACTGGCAGAACAACCGGAAACAAAAATTCACAAGATCATGCACGTCAGTGTATTTCAGTGGATGAACGTTGCCACGCCTTTTGAAAAAACAATAAAAGGCGTTTGGCGCTCCAACCATCACGCCTATCTGGATATCGAGAATTTTGCCAACGCCGAAATATTTTTAGCAGCCTCACATCCGCAACCACCTGTGTTTGACCTATCAATCGGCAAACGATTACCGATTGAGCGGACTCCTTTAGAAATCTATGAAAAACATATGTTTCATGGGGACGCCTATCAAGGTATTACAGACATATCAGCTGTTGGCGAGAAAGGAATTATCGGAAAGATAAAAGGTAATGGCGGTAAGGGTTCCTTATTGGACAATGCAGGACAGTTATTTGGATTATGGTTACAACTCACCTTAACCAAAGACCGCATTGCTTTTCCGGTAAAAATCAAACAAATTGAATTTTTCGAAGAGATGCACGATCAGGGCGGCGAATTTGAATGTACCTGTATACTGACGGAATTAAACGATGAATTTGCAATCGCTGACATTGTACTGGAGAGAAACGGAAAAGTATGGTGCGCTATAAAAGGATGGCAAAACCGGAGATTAGAAATTGACGAAGCGCTATGGAATGTTTCCATGTCGCCACTCCATAACCGTTTGTCAGAAGAAATTGCCCCAGAAGTCTTTTTCTTTCATCAGGCCTATTCCCGCGTATCTTCCTGGGATTTTATACTGAAACGTTATTTCAATCAAAGGGAGAAACAGTACTATCAGGAACTCCTGCCCAACCGCAGAAAGAACTGGATGGTAAGTCGTGTAGCGGTAAAAGATGCCGTACGACATGTATTGAGTGAACAGAAAAATCAACCCAGTTACCCCATAACCTTTGAAATTTATTCGGATAAAGCAGGCAAACCTTATCTCAAAGGGAATGCCACTGAACAGATCGAGATTTCATTGGCCCATAAAGGAAAAGATGCGGTAGCCATTGCACGGCAGGATAAAGCGGTTGGTATCGATATGGAAATCATTGCCGAACGCAGCTCTGAATTCTATCAATTGGTCTTCACCGATGCAGAATCAGTCTTATTAAAAGAACGCGATCAGGCGGAATGGACCACCCGCTTTTGGGTAGCCAAAGAAGCTTATAGCAAATTATTAGGCACAGGGCTACAAGGAAACCCAAAAAAATACGAAGTAACACGCATACAAGGCGATCATCTGTGGATCGATCAAATAGAAATCAAAACAGTCAAACACCAAAACTATATCATCGGATGGACACTTTAAACACGACATTAAAAAGGAATCATGAGGAGTTATTTACCCTTTTAAAGGGTTTTATTACAGAAATTATCGGTGAAGAATTTGTAGAAGAGATGGATATCACGCCAAACAGTTCGTTCACTAAAGATCTGGAAATGGACAGTATAGAGATTGTTTCTTTTTCAGAAAAAATCAAAGCACACTTTGGCGAACAAATTGATTTCACGGGTTGGCTGTCTGCTATGGATTTGGATCAACTGATTAATTTGGATCTGAATAACATCATCAATTATATCTACGAATGCCAGTAATTACGGTTAACCATAAAAAAGTTCACGTACAGGAACTAAATAAAGATGCCGAAGATACCGTGGTACTCATCCACGGTATGTTCAGTAATCTTTCTATTTATTATTTCAATATTGCTCCTATTTTGGCGCAGCATTTTCATGTGGTCATGTATGATTTAAAAAGTCATGGCAGGAGTGAGCGCGTATTAGAAGGATATGATTTAAAAACTATGGCATCCGATTTAATTGCCATGATGGATTACCTCCAAATCAAAAAAGCAAAACTTGTGGGTTATAGTTTTGGGGGACTTATTGCACTCCAAACCGCATTGATAGCCCCTAACCGCTTAGAGCAATTGGTGGTCATCGAAGCACCGGATCCACAAGATGAAAAAGCGAGAGATGTTATCGAAGCGTACAGCAAGGAATTTCTCGAACATTATGTAGCCAATTTTACAGACACCACAAAAGTAAAAATGGGAAAAAGACAGCTGGAAAAAAACCATCGGTTGTACGAGTTTTTATTCAACCAAACCAGCATCAAAGCAGATATGGTCAAAGAAAAGCATTTTCTGCATCAGCTTGCTATTTCCAACTTACCCCTATCCACCCTGTTGTTATATGGATCGACTTCCAATTGCAAACCAACAGGAGAATGGTTGCAATCTAAAATCGGTACAGCCGAGCTAAAACTCATCGATGGAGATCATAATATTCCCATCCAGGACCCCATTCAGATAGCAGAAATTATTGTTCAATTTTTAACTAACCCTTTATTACAAAACTATGGCTAAATTTGTATTTGTTGTTCCCCCGTTAACAGGTCATGTCAATCCAACCTTGAGCATTGGCGCCGAACTTTTAGAAAGAGGACATGAAGTAGCGTGGATCAGTCTTGACCAAAATTTAAACGCCAAACTTCCTGAAGGCGGACAACTGTTGCTTATTCAATACGATCAGACAGACGAAGAAAAAAGAGAGAGCGAACAATACCTGGATATCATTTCAAAAAAGATTGTTTACGGCATTGATAGCATCAAGTTTTTATACGAAGAAGTACTGATTCCTTTAAACAGACATTGTTACAGAGGAATCGTTAAACTCCTGGAAGCTTATGAACCCGATTTAGTCATTGGCGATCATCAATTATTTGCTGCGGCAATTGCGGCAAAAAAAGTGAATCTTCCTTATGCGACCACTGTAACAGCCCCCGCAGCAATCAAAATTGTCAGTGAGCTGCCGAAGGTGCATGAATGGGAAGAAAAGCAGATCATAGCGCTGCAGGAAGAACTTGGTGTACAGGAAAACCGATCACTGGATTGTTCGGAGCTACTTACTTTAGTGTTAACCTCCCCCTATTTCTTTGGAGAAATGGATCTCGCTTCCAACTATAAATTTACAGGTCCGGTAATAACAGAACGCCGTCTAGCCTGTGCTTTCGATTGGGAGCAGCTGAAAAGTAATCCAAGGAAAAAAATCTTAGTCAGTATTGGTACCACATTCGACCACGAGCATAAAAAAGCGTTTTTCCAAAAAGTAATCGATGCCTTTCAGGACGAAGAACTGACGGTTGTCGTTGTTTCAGATCCGGCTCTATTTGATCAATGGCCCGAAAATTTTATGGTCTATTCGCAAATCCCACAATTGGATCTGCTGCCGTATTTAGATGCTGTAGTTTGCCATGGAGGACACAATACGGTTTCAGAAGCTCTTTCACAGGGTCTGCCGCTCGTTGTTATTCCAATTGCATACGATCAATCACATGTTGCAGGACGTGTCGTACGTACCGGTGCAGGTGAACGTCTCAATTTTAACCGATTTAAAGCCAATCACTTAAGAAACAGTGTTCATACTATCCTGAATCAGCCGCAATATCGTGAAGCTGCTCTCAAAGTTCGTCAATCTTTTATAGAGGCTGGCGGAACGAAAACCGCAGCCGATCTATTGGAACAGGCCATAGCTCCTGCCCAGTTGACTGTCGAAACTCCGGCCAAATTTCTCGTTGTTGTCCCTCCCTTTTTTGGACATATCAGTCCAACATTAAGTATAGGTGCCAGTTTATTGGCCCGTGGTCATGAAGTCAGATGGTTTGGTATTACGCCATTGGCGGAAGAACATATTCCAACGGGAGGAAGCTATATCTATCCTGAGAAGGATCTTATCCCTTTTCAGGACGAACTTAAGCGCATCTTAAAACGACAAGATGACGGCCCTTCTTGTTCCGGACCGGAAGTCATGAAATTAGCACTCGAAGAAACCTATGTTCCCTTTGCTAAAATGATGATGCCGGGATTAGAAACACTACTTGGTCACTGGCAACCTGATGTCATCATCAATGATTGTATCACCTTTGGCGGAGCTTTATTTGCCCATAAACATCGTATACCTGTTGTAACCACAACCCCTGTACCACCAGATGTCATGGGTGACACAGAGAAAAGTTCGCCAAAAATATTTGAATGGCAGCAAAACCTAATCAAAGGGTTACAAAAAGAAGTTGGTATTCTTGATGAGGGTATCTTTGTACATTCTCATCAATTAAATCTGGTGTTCACCTCGCAGGCCTTTGCAGGTTTTGAAACCGTTCCTTCACACATGAAATTTGTAGGTCCGGTAAAAGGCCGTCCTAACAATAGCCCTTTTGACTGGGAACGATTGGCTGCCAGCACTACGCCCAAAATATTTGTGTCATTGGGTACTTTATTAGTGGACATCCGAAAAGCTTTTTTCGGTAAACTCATTGAAGCCTTTGCAGATCAACCCGTTACTATAATTGCAGCAACACCACCCGAAATATTTGACAAATGGCCCGATAATTTTATCGTAAATGGCTTTGTCCCACAATCAACTTTGATGCCTCATATGGATATGGTGATCTGTCACGGCGGTTTTAACACCGTGAACGACACCTTTACCAATGGTCTGCCCATGTTGATTACCCCCATTGCTTACGATCACTTCCATACCGCAAAACTGATTGAACAGGCCGGTTGTGGAATCAGTATCCGTTACAAACGACTTCGAATAGAAGCGCTGAGGGAGACCGTCTTTGAACTATTGGAAAACCCTAAATACAGAAATGCCGCCAAAGAAGTTCAGACCGCTTTCTTAACAGCAGGTGGTAATGATCAAGCGGTTGCCTTATTGGAAGATTTTGTAAAACAAGAACGTTCGGTACTAGCTACACTATAAAATATGAAAAGAAGATTGTTATTTGGAGAGCGCATGTTATTGGGCGAAGGAAAAGCCCCCTTCCATGTCGTTATTCCTTTTCGACTGCGCGGTGTATTTGCCGAAAAAGACGTTCAATATGCTTTAGGCAGACTTCAGAAAAAACACCCCTGGTTACGGGCATGCATTCATCTCGATGAGCAGAATGTTCCATGGTTTGAAGTGTCTAAACGAACCAATCCCATTCCGATCCGTATAGTGGATCAAAAAAGCGAAGAGGACTGGCAACAAGAAGCTATGCAGGAATGGCAGACACCCTTTGATTACAAAAATAAACCTTTGATCCGCCTGGTGTGGATCAGAGGAAACGATCGCTCCGATATGTTGCTTGTTTTTCATCACTGCCTGTGTGATGGCGGTGCTGCGATGACTTTAATTCATGAATTTTTAAAAGTATTGGATGATCCGACAGCAGATATAGGTATCGAAAATCCTATTTTAGGTATTCAGGACGTTGTTCCTGCCCCAATTTTAAAAAATAACAGGCAAAGGTTTAAGGCAAAAATGATTGGTCGGTTGGCAACATTTGCGATCAAATGCATTCCCGTCGGCAAAAAAGCAATTGATCGGCAAACCGACTATTTGATTCATTGGAAACTAGACCCAGGCACGAGTCAACAGCTAATCTCCCACTGCAAATCGTTAGAAATCACGGTCAATACTTTTTTAAGTGCTATCGTACTGGATACCTTTAAAAAAGTACGAGGAAACAAAGCCTTTAATAAGATCTCCTGTCCGGTAGATATCAGGCGTTTCGCACCACAGGTCAAAGACGATCATATTTTCGCCTTCGGTCTGATGATCGTCATGTCAACCAATCCCAAACTCGATTTCTTAGACAATTTGCGTGTCATGCAAAATGATGTAGACCGTAAAACAGCCAAACTTAATCCCTATATTGTCCTGATGGTTATGGAATCTGCCCATAATGCATTGAACAATTTTACAAAGCTCCTAAAGCGAGGCAAATCATCCAATGATTGTATGTTTTCCAACCTCGGACGTATTCAGATACCTCATCAATACCAATCCTTTACCGTGGAAGCTATTATCAGTCCAACCGTCATTGGGCCACTGGGCAATACAACAACCATACTCACCTCGACTTATCAAGGTGTTATGGACTTCACCTTTATGGGAAGCGAAGGTTATTTGCCCTATCAAGAAGCCTTAGCCATTCGTGATGAAATAATTGATTCTATTAAACGCCGACTAAATTATCAAGCAGCCTCATGATCAAACGAAAACTCTTATTAGTGGAACGAATCATGTATATTGATGCCACTACACCTTTAAATTGTGTATTTACTGCAAAAATCAAAGGCGAAATTTCGAAGGAACAGATCGAAATTGCCTTAGCAAAAATCCAAAAGAAACACCCGCTGCTTCGTGCTGCAATTGACTTACAGGATAAGCAACATCCTGTTTTTGTGGTCAAAGAAAATATGAAATCGATTCCGCTTCGGATCGTAAAACGTCAAGCCGATACCCATTGGCTGGAGGAATCTGAGCAGGAATGGTACAGGCCATTTAAAGAGGAAGACTCCCCTTTGGCACAATTGGTATGGGTCAAAGGAGAAGAACTGTCCGAACTGTTATGGGTATCGCCACATTGCATCTGCGATGGAACGAGCATGGTAAGTTTGATGCAGGAATTACTGGCTTTAATAGATGATCCGACTCTTGATCTCGAGCCTTATCCATTGTTCCAATCCATAAACCATTTTTTATCGCCACAGTTTGATCTTCAAAAAAAAGAACGCAAAGCAAAGTTATTTTTACTTCTGGGAAAATGCTTCTTTTTGCTGCAGCGGAAAAATAAAAAAAGAAATCTAGGAAAAAATTATGCCATTCACTGGAAATTAGATCCGGCAGATTCAGCAGTTGTCACGCAGAAATGCAAAGACAATGGTATTTCGGTACATGCCATTCTTTGTACAGCCTTTATGCAGGCTTTTCAGGACGTGCAAGGCAAATCAGCAAAAGAAAAAGTCATTAGTCCGATAGATATCCGCCATTTTATCCCTGAAATCAAAAAGGATCACATGTTTGCCTTTGCCCCAACCATAGAACTGTCCTTAAAAAAGAAAACGCCTCAGGCACTCGATCAGGCGAAACAAATCAAAAAGGAACTTACTCAAAAAATAGAAAAAATGGACGCCCGGGAATTGTTATGGATGGGAGAACAGATGCACCCGCTGGCCCATCGCATGATTGCGCTGCTAAAATCTAGCCGGGGCGCACACGATCTGACACTTTCTAATATGGGGAACCTTCAGATCCAAAATGCTTACAAAAACTTTACACTGGAAGATATCTTTAGTCCGACAGTAGCATTTCCGTGGTTAAATTCAAACACTTTAGTTACGACCAGCTATCGCAATCAAATGGACTTTACGTTGATGTCTAATCAGGATTTCCTGCCGAAACAAGAAGCCTTAAAAATTAAAGATAAGGCCATCGAGTTGTTGACTTTATCCTTATAAATTACGTATGACAAAAGCTGCTCAGCCCAAAAAAACAACCCTCAAACGCTTTCTTCGAAAACGGGCGATTTACTATATTCTTCCCAATGTAGGTTTCAATTTTATTATTGCTTATGCCAGTTTTCAGGAATTAGGGTATACTCATTTTTTTGCCGGTCCTCAAAGCTTAGCGCGTTTAACATTGCCAATGGCGCTGTTTTTACCCGTAATCCTGACAATGGATATCATCAAACGGGTTATTGTTGCTGCCGAACAAAACTCAATCGAAGTGGCGATAGACCCTAAGCTGAATAAAAACAGATTTATAGCCAAATTATGTCTGGTACACGGTATTATAACCAGTTTATTGGTATTAGCGGTATTACTCGCTGCGCAGCAGAGCCTAACGGTTGACCGTAAATTAGACCCTACCCTTATGGCCCTACTGGATGCCATTCTTGCAGGCGTGCTTTCGATATTGTTTACCTATCTTCCCATATACAGGCTGAAAAAACATTTACACGCCCCTTTGCCAAAGGTGCGGCTAAAGGAGGCTGAACAATACCAGGAAGCTTAATATCGGCGCAGATAACCTGCTGCATTGGAAGCAGCTTTACAAAAATGGGCAGTGGCTATTTTACTGTTTTTACTTTAAAATTACTATTGCCCGTATTAATTGGGGCCATCTATTATTGGCTTCGGATCTAATTTAAATTTATTGGTTTTTGCATTAAATGTAATGGTTAAATAACCGCCCATTCTTCCAACATCATTCCAGACAATCAACTCTTTTTTCTTATTATCGGTTATTTCAACGTTATCGAAAATGATAGTTCGTATGTTACCGGTTAAGGTTTTTATTTTTGAAAAATCAATTATTTGAAAAATAGTATTGTCTTTTTTATGGATTATTTTCAGTTTGTCCATTTGTGCTTTATCGTGATTGCTCTTTTTGGAATATACACCAATAAAATAGAATTCTGTTAAGGAACCGGCTTGCAAAATTTCAATATCCTTAAATTCATTTTCTTCTATTTGATCAATTAAAATAGAAGTATTGGTTAATTGTAACGACAAATGCTGATTGGTCGAAAGATTCGTCCAAACTCCAACACATTTCTCTTTTGAGAATTCAAACTCAAATGTAGCCGTGTATTTTTCATTACTGATTTCATATAATAAAATTTTATTCTTTTTAAAATCAATTACACCTTCAAGTCTGATTGGGTTGTTATGGTTGTCATATTTATAAACTCCAATAAGATTGAAGTTCTTTTTCTTTTTTTCTCCAAAATAGCCATCCTTAATTTGGAAGGAAAGGGAAATAGGATATTTATCAATTTTACCTTTGTAGCTAAAACATTCGTACCAGCCTGCATAAGTTTTTGTTACGGCCATTATAACTATCAAAATTGCAAATATTGATTTCTTCATATTCATTTTTTTTCTTTGACTTTGTAGATTAATAGATCTGGCGCTAAGACCTACTTAGCAGTAATTTTTCTTCATCTCGTCTATACTTCTATTGAAATCGAACATCCCAATAGCATTGTTAATGACGATTGTCACATTGAATAAAAATCTCCTCATTTGATTTGTCAATAATTGAAATTTCCGGACATCCAAAAGAAAAATATTCAAACCCAAAAACAACAGCTGGTTTATTCTTAAAAAGCTTTCCGGTCCACTGATTAACTTCGTTGTCCCCCTCTTCATAATTCAAAGGAGCAGGAGAAGTACCTTCACTTTGACTGTAAAGCTTTTCAATGATGATGGCTTTGGTTTTAGCATCAGCCACTAAAAGACGTCTGGCATAAATTGTTTTATTAGCATCTAAATAGTCTTGCAAAAAATACTGATAATCGGCTGTTTTAAACGCATATGTAGTACCCGTTAACTTGTTTTTCAACAAAGCACGATCTTCACTTTTCATTGGTTTTGACGGATATTCTTTACTGCTAACTTTTTTCCACTCCATTGGCTTTAAACCTTCTTTCGAAAATGGATTTTCTTTCCCCACATATACGAATGCACCTCTAAAATAGTCACTGAATCCGTTTAAATATTTTTTATTGATTTCAAATCCGATCATAAAATCATAGTTGTGATAAGGCCAATCTCCCTCTGAAGAATACCCATTTAACATAGCAGCGGTTTTCAGGTTTTTCACAACAAACGAAACCAATTTGCGCTTCGCATAATCGAATATAAAAACAGAATCGGTTTCGGATATATTGGTTTTAGATAAAAATCTTTTTCGGTAGCTTTTATCAAAGGTAAAATACTGAGCATCGTATTTTCCCAGTTTTTCGATGTTAGGTAAAACAAGCGTGTCTTTTTCATCATTCACAGGATAAATATCCGAAAGCGAAACAAAAGCAACATCACTGCTGTCTTTTGGCGTTAAAGTAAATAAATTGATATTTTCCTTTTTGAGCCCTGCTTCTTCTCCTTTTGGTATGGAATCAGTTTCAACCTGAGTATTTTCAGCTAAACCCGATTGGGCACTTTTAAGATTTTCTTTTTTATTGCAGGCAAAAAGTAAAAGCAGTAAGGAGGCAGACAAGAGGCGGGTTATTTTCATTTCTAATGCTGTTTAGGTATATTATAAAATGGGTTAATTTAAGTGTGTATTTGAGATTAGTTATCAGTCTGTTTTATGGTTTTTCCGGATATAAATCTTTTAAAGGAATGACGACGCCATTTTTAGAAATTTCACATTGGGGATAAGCATTTTTATGCACTTTCAACGTCAAAATTATAGCGTCTGATGCATCAGTTTCATTTAGTTTTCGGAAAGCATTTAAAATTTCGATTGGCCTCAATTCGTACTGAATGTTGTATTCTCTTTTGTTTTTATTTTTCCAATAAATATAAAATACTTTCGGAATATTTCGAACTACTGCTGTATCATTTTCTTCTAAAATTTCAACTCTTTCCTCTTTAAAAGAATACGCATCAACGCTCGTTACTACATCCTGTTCTTCCTTTTCGATCTTCACAGCCCATTTGTACTGATTTTGAAGCAAGTCTGAATAATCGGTAATATTCTCAATACTTTCATAACGATTGTACTTTTCGCCTAACGATTTTTCATAAACCAGCATGTCTAAATCTCCCGTAGTTTCTTTAGCAGTAAATATTTCTATCAGTTGCGATTCAGCATTTTCTTTCTCATCCTCTACTATTTTCAAAAGGATTTTACCTTTAGGCTGTATTTCTAAAATTAAAATGGGAGTCCCCTTCTTTTCATCCACCCAATCTTTTATTTTTTTATAGGGAACCGGGCTGGTAAGCCGATAAAATTTACGTTCGTCTATCGAAAAATATTTCAGGTTTAAAGAATCGGGTAAAAGCTCTTTGTACCAGATTTTAAAATGAACATAATCTTCACTTTTAGCGCTTGTTAGCAGTTTCGATTCGGAATCAATACCACTTCCAGATTGGTTGAAATTATTAAAAAAAACGGCTTCTATAATTCTGATACCATTGGAATTTTCTGCTAAAGAATCGCCTGCTGCACTGTGAATTTCTGCTTTCCATAACAGCTTATCCTGTTCTTTATTTTTAAATCTTACACCAAAATTGAGGATCACTAATGCTCCTAAAATTATGGCTAAGAAAATGTTGATATAATCTAATCTTGTTGTTTTCATGTGCTTTTAATGTTGATATGCTCCTCCTAAAGCCATAAAAAAAGACATTGCTCCAAATATGATAATGGAAGCAATCAGAAGAAATATTGAAAAGTATCGAAATGCCTTTTTATAGGCAATATCTTTAACAAAAGCCAAAATCAAAAGCGCAATTACAGGAACTATAAAACAAAAAACAAGCATAACCAGCTCTGAATATCCGGACGATGGCACTATCAAATTGGTATAATCTATATAAGAATAGACTAGTATTTCTATAGCAAACAATAGGATAACGGTAATAAAAGGGTTGCTTCTCATGGATGAATTGTGTTTAGACTTAAAATTTTTACTCTTCCAATTTTACAAATGATAAATATTTTTCATCGCATTGTGTAAAGTGTTCGTATTCATTCATCGCGTTTCCATAATTCTGAATTTGGATTTTATTTGCGCTGTACATCCCTCCCATCTTTCCAAAAGTAAGATAGACAACGTGATCACTTTCTTCCTTTTTAAGTTTTCCTTTTGAGATCACTTTATTCTTATCCAAAACTAAAAAGAAATACACGCCCGCTTTCTTTTCAATTTTAATTTTAAATCTCGAATTTTCACAGGAGGTCAAAACATAAACGCCTGTAATTTCCTGATCGGTGTTATCTCTAAATTTGTCTTCGATCCGGTAAAAACTTTTAAAGCTGACTAATGATAAAAACACCACCACTAGTAGGGCACTGAAGGCTATTTTTTTCTTTTTCATTTATTATTATTTTTTAAGCTTTCCTAATAAGTTCGAAAACCAAACTATCTTTTAGCGGTTGCGTTTATTTTATTCTGGTATAGATTTTTCCCTTCCAAAACATTATTTTTTCCGGATTTTCAGGATGGTCAAATTTCATATCAAATTGGGCTTTTAAGATTCCTTTTTGCATGGCTTTTTTGTCCATCTTTATACTGCCCTCCTTACACAAATAGGTTCGTTTTCCATCAACAATACCATTGAGTTCAATTCTTGGATTACTAATGATATTATTAATCATATAAAAGTGCAACGCAGAATGGGTAGCCGCATTGGTCAGTGTATAACATTCAATGGTGTCTTTATTCAATCGATTTGCGATTATTTCGGTAGCGCCAGCGTACTCATAACACCAGGCTTCACATTTTAAGCTCTGTTTTCGTGAAAAAGAAAAATCGCCATCGAGATTCTCAATCCATTGTATCTCGAAATCTTTGAAAGGAAACAGGCAAAAAACAAGGCTGAATAAAAGAGCTGTGTATTTCATAAGAATTTTGAGTTAGTATGATACGAATTTAAAAAACAGACCAATCCCGATTTGATGTTCATCATTAACACCTGCCTAACAGTCGCTTTTATTTAAATTCATTAAGCTTATCATTTGGCAAATCGTATTCGTAAAGTTTATCCGTATCGCCGTCATAATACAGCCATTGCATAATAGTAAAACGATTTTCAAACTCATAACCAATTCCCATAACTGTAAAATCTTTGTTTTCTCTTTTTTGATTTTCTATGGAATAACTAATTTGCTCTTTATTCTTGAGATGTAACAGCAGAAGTTCATTTTTGGAATTGGCTATGTAATATTCCGTCAGTAAATAAATCTTATCTAAAAAACCTCTTGAATAATCATTCTCTTTACCCCAATGGTATTTAAATTCCTTCTTGTACTCTTTTCTCATTTTAGAAACATTTCCATCTTTGATTTTCCTAACCGAAATCAACCAATCCTCAAGCATTGGAGTTTCTCCATCACCCGCAACATAAATGGTGTCTTTCTTCCATTGAATTTCACAAACATCTCCTCTTAATAAACTCCTGTCCTGATTTTTATCATTAACAAAACCGTACAATTCATCTCCTTTTTTTGCAGAGAGAGAAGTGTAATCTGCATCGTCATTGTAATCTGAAAACTCAAAAATATCTTTAAAAACTTCTTCTTTTGCCTGAGCAATTTTAGAATCCGTTTGTTTCGTATCCGATTTATGCTGATCTGTATTTTTTGTCTCGTCTGTATTTTTTGCTTTATTTTCACAAGATTGCAGAGCAAAACTTAAGAAGATGATGATGTATAAAAATAAGCTCTGGTTATTTCTCATTGTTTTTCTTTTGGTTGTTGACGGAAGGTTTTTTTATTTTACTATTTCGTATTTGAGTTAAAGTACTGTCTGACAGCCTTGGATTTTAAGGAGTTATTATTTTACAAAAATTCCTGAGAACAGCTTGTCTTTGTCAAAATTCAAGGTCGTTTTGTATGCTCCATTTTTAATTTCAATATAGTTTGCAAATTTTAATTCTTCATAGTCAATTATTGATTTTTTGTCAAATAATTTGACTACGTCATCGAATTTCATACCAACTTCCAATCCATTTTCAAATGAAATTTCAACTTTTCTGAAGTCGTTTATAGCATATCCTACAATTCGGTTTTCTTTTTTATTCTCAGGATTAACTTTACTGGCGGATAAATAAAAATAAAAGTCATGGTATTCATCCTGATACATAATCTCATTTACATTTCCGGTACTTCCATCAATTTCTTCCATTCGTTCAAAATTTTTGTTCGTCTGAGATTTTGCAAAATCTTCTTCGGTTGATTTTCCCGTAATTAGATTATTTACATTCCAGTTTTTATCAATTTTTATAATGGGTTTGTTTTTAGTATCCTCCGGTTTGGTACTATTTTTTGTTAGTTCCATGGTGTATTTTTCGCTATCGCAACCACCAAAATCAATGAGTCCGTTGAAAGTGTCCCAATAACAAGTCGTAGATAAATTGGTGTTGTTTAAGATAATGAGTCTGTCATAATCGGGTGCGAAAAAAATATATTTGTTTTCCTTTTTTAGATTCCAATACAAACCATTGGCCGTATTGGTATTTTTTGTACCCTTACCATATTTTAACTCTATCTTCTTTAAAATTTCCGATTTTAAACCCTGAGTTTTCATTTCTATTCTCAGTCCGTAAATTTTACTTTCTGCATTAAAACTGAGTAAAGTGTTCTTTAATTCGTCTTCATTTTTGATTGGTTTTAAATCAATATGACCACCGCCAAATCTTGAAATACTATCTGTTTTCAGTTTTTCGGAGTTTATTTGAAAAAAGACTTTTTGCCCTTCCAGATCAATTCCTTCAAAACTATATTTTTCAGATTCTTTTACTTCAATCAACAAACAAAACGGGTATTCAACAGTTTCAACGCCAATAAGCAACTTGTCATTGAAGTTTATTACATCTTTGATGGGTTCATTTAGATTTAATTTTAGTAAATCCATCTTCTTTTGTCCTTTGCAAGAAATCATAAATGGTAAAATTAAGAGCAATACTAAAAGGTTTTTCATTTTTAATTGGGTTAATCATTGGGTTAAAAAATTCCATTAACGTAAAATAAAGCAATAACCAAAAGGGTTATGAACCCACTGAAAATTAGTGCTGCATTACGTAATTTATATTGTTGTCGTTTGTTAAACAGATAGATTTCTGCGAATAGAAATAGTAAAAATACAATTGAAAAAATCAAACTTAATTCAAAAATTCGATCAATTTCAGCAACAAAACTAAACCTGTCTTCTTGTAAAGATTCTGATAAAGTATAATAAGCACCATTGTAAATTAATAGGAGAGCAATCAATACTATCGCAATTCTAATTAATATGAATTTGTGTATGCTCATAGGTTGCTATTTATTATTCTCTATCGATGCCGATTCTTTTGTTTCGTTTTTAGTATTACTGCAATAGATCTTGGAACACAAATTTTAAAAAAAAGATAACGCGAATGTAAGTTGATATAAATTCGTATCAAACAATTGAATATTCGTAAATATTCTTTATAAATCCGTATAAACCTTTTCGGCTGTTACCTGTAATTTGGATACAAAACTTTATTACGCTGCTTTTTTTTCCCAATTCAATAATGAAGGCCTGACCCCGGAGAATTAAAATTTCTGAATTCTACACTATAAAAACAGGTAGAATTACGCTTAAAAATCCGGATTTTACTGAGTTTATTTGTTACAGAATTTCATTCACCAAATGAATAAACCAAAAACTAAACTACCGGATTATGGAAAACTATTTACACGGCTTACTCGACGAAGACAACGACCCTATTATCAAGAAATACTTAGAATACATTGACGAGGGAATCCCGCATACGGGTAAATCGAAAAATGTACTAATCATTGGTGCCGGAATGGCCGGAATGGTAGCCGCAAGTCTTTTAAAACAAGCCGGTCATAAGGTTACGATAGTCGAATCAAACACCCGTGTTGGCGGCAGGATCAAGACTTTCAGGAATTCTAAACACAAAAAATATTTTGAAGACGACAATGTTTATGGCGAAGCCGGTGCGATGCGTATCCCGACCATACACAAGATGGTGCTCAAATACATTGCTAAACTCGGACTCAAAACCGAGCCTTTTTATTATAAGTCTGTCGATAAAGAACAGGCAATCGCTTATCAGGCAGACCCCACTAAACCGGAGCCGGATACTACTCGAAATTCCCTTTTGTACGTCAACCGCAAACGTGTTGTTCAAAATGAATACATCCGAAAAGATGAAGCAAAGGTTGATATAAACAAGCTACTGGGCTTTGATCTGGGGACTAGCGAAAACAGACGTGCCGACGAGTTAATGGCTGATCTCATTAATCCGCTTAAGGCTTTTATTGCTGAAAATCCCAAGAAAAACTGGCCTTTGCTGATCGATCGTTACGGAGAATATTCGATGCGTCGTTTCTTAAAGGAAAACTCAATGTATTCAGAGAATGCCATCGAGATGATTGGGGTCTTACAAAATCTGGAGTCCAGAATGGCTTATGATTTTATCCAGAGTTTTATTGAGCAAAATATCATCAAAGATTCTACCACTTTTCTGGAAATTGTTGGTGGAAGCGACTTACTGCCAAATGCCTTCTTTAAAGCGCATCAGCTCGAAGAAAACACCTATTTTGATTGCAGAATGACCAAAATGAAGCTCGTTAACAACAAGGTAAAGATAGAAGTGGATATTGAAGTAGAGCGTGACTTCCAGTTTTATGAAGACGCGGGATTCAAAGCCTTAAAAACACCTGTCGGTGATCTGGAATTTGATGAAGTGATTGTTACCATACCTTTTTCCGCATTACGACATGTGTACGTAACACCTCAATTCGATCAGCCCAAACGAAAAGCAATCCGCGAACTGCACTACGATTCGGCTACTAAAATATTGCTCGAATTTCGTGAGAAATGGTGGCAGGAAGCACCTTATAATATTGTTGGCGGTGGTACGATTACTGATTTTTCGAACCGTTTCACCTATTATCCGAGCAATGATTTGGGAAGCAAAGGACATGGTCTCATACTGGCCTCCTATTGCTGGTCTGACGAAGCAAGCCGCTGGGATTCTATGGACGATGACGACAGGTATTTTTATGCACTTAAAAACCTGGCCATCATGCACTCTGATGACGAGAAGGAACAGCAGCGCATTATCGACCTTGCCGTAGTTACCTCAAGCATCAAAGACTATAAAAAGAAAGGTGGAAAATTAATTGGTGGTGCAACACAAAGCTGGATGCGCGACCCGTATGCTTATGGTGAAGCGGCCATATTTAATCCGGGACAGTTACAATTATTGCAACGTCACATCATCTCAACCGAATGGGAAGGGAAGGCACATTTTGCCGGAGAGCATACTTCGCTGAAACATGCCTGGATTGAAGGCGCTATAGAGTCCGGAATCCGTACCGCACTCGAAGTCAACGAAAATACCGGTAACCTGAATAACCCTATTTAAGATGTCACAGCAAAAAATAACCGTTGCAAAATACCTGCAGCTACGTCTGGAACAATTAGGACTCACACATTTATTTGGCATTGCAGGCAATTATACCGCGCCGTTTTTAAATACGATTCACGAAGACAAAAATGCAAAAATTAAAATCGTTAACGACACGAATGAAATAAACGCCGGGCACTGTACCGATGCCTATGCACGTCAAAACGGTTTTGCCGCAGTAGCGGTGACCTATGGTGTGGGAGCATTTACGCTACTCAACTCGGTTGCAGGTTCGTATGTAGAGCACTGTCCCGTGCTTGTCATTAATGGCGCTCCAACGAACAAAGACCAACAACGAAGCCTCGTTCAGGGCATGCTGGCATCACATATGACGGGTGATATGTACAGCAACATCAATGTGTTTCGAAACGTTACGGTTGCGGCAGAGCAAATTACAGGTTCATCGGATGCTCCTTATAAAATTGATGCTGTGCTGAATGCCTGTATTTTATATGGAAGACCGGTTTATCTTGAGGTTTTTGAAGATGCATGGCGAATGGAATGTGATCCGCCTGCCACTCCATTGGTAGAAAGAGAGTCCTCTAAATGTCAAACAAGTGCACGCAAGGCCGCTCAAAGAGTAGCTGCAATGGCACGTGGAAAAGAAATTATTTTCTGGGGCGGTATCGAAATCCAGCGTTACGGTATTCAAGACGAATTCCTTGATCTGATCGAAACTACCGATACCGAATTTGTGACCTCTATACTCGGGAAATCAATCGTATCCGAAAACCATCCGAAGTTCAAAGGTGTTTTTAATGGCAAGGCATCGCCAAAAGATGTGAAAGAACAATTCGAAAAAGCTCAGCTAAAAATTGGTCTGGGCGTATGGACCACAGGCAAAAACCTGGGTGGTTTTGACGTTTGGAAAGAAGATACTGTACTTGCCAATCATAGCGGTGTAAGGATTGGTGCTTCTTATGTGGCCAATGTATCCCTAAGAGATTTTATCCTATTCCTGAAAGAAGAACTTACCAAAGTTACCTTTAGTGCTTACGAAATGTATGCTGCAAAGGAGCTTTCAGAATCCTTTTTTCTAGCAGATGACAGCAGCACAAAAAGAGGGAAGCCGGCGCTTACTTATGATACTTTTTTCAAGCGAATCAATACTTTTATAGACGAAAGGCACATAGTGGTTGCCGATGCGGGTTTTCCTTTATTGGGGGCCCAGGGCATCCGTATTGCAGAACCTAACGGGTTCGTAGCACAGGCATCATGGCTTTCGATAGGCTATTCTGTTCCTGCGGCTACCGGAATAAAATGTGCCAGACCTGATAAAAGACCGGTAGTATTTGTTGGGGACGGTGCTTTTCAGGAAACCTGTCAGGCTATATCTACACAAAATAAACTGAAACACGATACCATTGTTTTTGTTTTGGACAATGGTATTTATGGTATTGAACAAATGCTTGTTAATCCAAATCCGTTTCGTGGTGCAGACAAGGTAGAATACAGCATTCCCGACTTAAACAACGTTTATGATTACAACGAAATGCACCGTTGGAAATATGCAAAACTCGTTGATGTATTTGGAGGTAGAGGTTTTGAAGTCAGCACTCTCGACGAACTCGAGGAAGTTTTGAACCAGCTTGAGAGCATTACCGAAAATACCATTGTACATGTAAACATACCTAAGACCTCTATTCCCGAAGCCATTGCTTATAAAACAGAGGAGCCCGGAGAGGATGAATTTCTGGATAAAAACTGGAGTTTATGTTAGATTTAAAATGGGGTAATTTTTAAAACATTCTATCAGGATAAACAAATTAACACCAATTGTAGAACAACAAAGCACGGCAAAGATGGACATTGTAAAATATAACAAAGCAGCTTGGGACAATTATGTTGACAAAAAAGATCGTTGGACAATTCCCGTTTCCGAACAAGAATTAGAAAATGGAAAAAATGGAAACTGGAATGTTCTTCTGACACCGGAAAAAAGCGTCCCTCACAATTGGTTTCCCAAACTGAAAGGTTTGAAAATTTTAGGGCTTGCATCTGGTGGCGGACAACAAGGGCCTATTTTTGCTAGTTTGGGGGCGGAAGTTACTATTTTTGACAATTCTGAAAAACAGCTGCTGCAAGACAAAACTTTAAGCGACAGATTTAACCTTAACATAAAAGCAGTTCAGGGAGATATGAAAGATCTTTCTGCATTTGCAGACAATTCGTTTGACCTGATTTTTAACCCTTGTTCAATAGTCTTTGTTGACGATGTTTTACCAGTTTGGAAAGAATGTTTCCGGGTTTTAAAACCAAACGGAATTCTAATGACAGGTCTAATCAATCCTATTTCATTCCAAATTGACGAAGAAAGTTTGAAGCTAATTTACAAACAGCCATTTTCAGACCTGCACTCATTGCCGGCTGAAAAATTAGAAGAATTGAAAAAAGATAAGGAGGCTTTGGTATTTGGCCATAGTCTGACAGACCAAATTAATGGGCAATTAGAGGCCGGTTTTAGCTTGACCAATCTGTATGAGGACAATTGGGGCGAAGAAAACAAAATAGACGGTTTTTTCCCCTCGTTTATAGCAACCAGAGCTGTAAAACGACTATAATAACAGACGCTACAAGGGTTTTACGTCAGACTAGCTGACCTAAAACCCTTGTGTGCGAAAGTTATTTTTGCACTCTCCATTTTACAAAATGATGATACTTTGCGATAGTTGTACGATCTAATCTTTATATTCTAAAACGAACGTTTCAAAGCTTATAAATCCTTTTTAAAAAGCCCTGCTTTTAGGTTTGAACCTATTGAACCTTCTGCCAATTGCAGGTAATTGCGTTTACTCTGATCTTTTTCAATTTTTACAGTTCCGGTAGTTTGTACGTTTTCCATCTTTAAAAAATCTGTTGCTGTTGCATCGTTACCACTCAATGGACCACTTCCGTATCCCGCCAGATTAGTAAAATCTGCAAAAAGGCAATCTGATGCTTTATACTGGCGTGTGCTTCCTTTTTCTCTTATCCATACCGTACTGCTGTTTGCTATTATGTTATGGTGAAAGTCGAAGTTTTCTCCATTTGTACTTTGTGTCGTCCAGACACCACTAAAATAACAACCATATACCAGTGAATAACGCATGACATTAGGACTGCCGGTACCTCCGTCGGTTTTCCAAAAAACAACCGGATTTTTGCAGTTGAAAAAAACACAATGATCGATAACCAGACCATAACCATTGGCTATAACCCCCACATGCAAGGGCATTACATCAACATTCCCTGCAAACAGGCATTGTGTGACGAGCAAATCGTCTAAACTTTTTCCATCACGCCATATCGGATAAGAACGACGCAAGTTGTTAACATCTATATAAGAGTAATCCGGACTGCCTGTAAATCGCAGACCTTCAATGGTTACATGACTCACCTCGGGCTGTATGCCTTTTGCTTCTTCCCCTCCCACTCCCGGTAAAAGCGGCACTACCGTTACTACGACCGGCATTTTTTGAGGAGTCCAGTCGGCGTCGTCAGGAATAACAACCGCACGGATCACAAGACGGTTTTTAAAACTATACTTGTCGTTTGTGAATACAACTGTTTCGGTTAACAGATGTATCCCTTCTGAAAGAAAGATTGTGGTTGCGCCCTGTTCTTTGTTTGAGTTTACGCGTCTGGCCGCCTCTGCAAGTGTTTTTAAAGGATGGGTTTTCAATCCGGAATTTGCATCGTGGCCCGTCTGAGGATTAACGTATAACTGTTCTGCCTGTAAGCACAATACGCTCGTAAAAAACAATAGGAAACTAAATGTGAATTTTATCATATTCTTTTTTTTGTAAAATTAGAATATTCTCATCCCGCCAAAATGGTCATTTTATCTTAAAAAAGGTCATTTACATTTTCTTCCGATATTGTTGCGGTGTGGTCCCCGTAAATTTTTTAAAGAAACGGTTAAAATTGGATGGATCTGAAAATCCAAATTCATAGGAAATCTCTTTTACCGATTTGTTCTGACAAAGTTGTTTCTTTATTTCTGAAATAAGCTTGTAGTGAATCATTTGCTGGGCCGACAATCCGCTAAACTGCTTGCATATTTTATTAAGAAATCCCGAACTGACATTAAGCATTTTTGAATACGCTTCCGTACTATGATTGTTTGCAAATTTCTTTTCCAATAAAGATCGAAATCTATAAAAATCTAAATGCACATAAGTATCTCTTTGAACATTGTGAACCTCTGCATAATATCGATTGAGAAGGACCAGTAATTGGTATAGAAGTGACCGAATCAAATGACTGCTATCGTTCTGGAGCTGCCCAAACTCCTGTTCAATTCCATATAACAATTCGAGACATTTTTCAAATGACGTCCCGGATAGCTGCATCTCGGTTGGACGTGAATATTGATGGAAATATTGAAAGCGATATAGAAATAGTTCGTCCGAGAAAAAAAGGTGAAGAAAATCTTTTTCAAAGAAAAGGGTATAACCTCTTACCTCCTTCTCAATCTCCCAACAACGCACTTGCCCCGGGCTTGTAAAAATAATAGTTCGGGGGTTTATTAAGATCTTATTTTCGTTCAGTGTAATAGTACCCGTTCCCTCTTCGATGAAAATAACTTCATAAAAACTAAGTTGGTGTAACGTATTGTCTAAAACATAATTATCCAATGTTTCGATACGCCCAATATCCAACAACAATTCGGAACCATACTTGTATGGAAGAAAATGATACGTTTTGATTTTGGGTACTACTGTCATTCCTTATATAATTTCCTGTTGTTTTGCAGCCGAGCTAAAAATATAAATTTTCATGGTTAAAGACAATACCTTTTTTGAGGCAAAACCTTAAGACAACCTTTTTCTGCTTTTTCCATCCTTTCAAAAACTCCTAAAACAAAAAACCTGTGAATCCAAAGACTCACAGGTTTTTACTTTATGGCAGTTATGCAATTTTTAAAATCAAACAACTCTGCGTGACAGCATTGTGGCGCATTTGGATCCCCCCTGAATTCCTGCAACTATTTTTTTATATTAGGAATTACGATGCTTTATTTATTGAAGTTTTCAGCAAAAAAACCTAACATGCATTTATAAAGCTCAATTCTGTTTTTTTCTTTTTTAAACCCATGTCCTTCGTCATATTTTACCATATAAGGCGTTTCAAATCCCTTGCTTCTAAGCGCTTTCACAATTTGATCCGATTCATTAATGTTGACTCTTGGGTCGTTTGCACCCTGAACAACAAATAATGGTTTTTTAATTTTATCTGTTTGAAATACCGGTGATACTTCTTTCGCTATTTTTGCTTCTTCCGGATCATCTAAATTATACCATATTTCTTTAACCTGTTCTCTTAAAGGTTTCCAATATTCAGGGAACGAGTCAAAAAAGGTAAAGATATTTGAAACTCCAACATAATCTACCCCACAAACGTATAAATCGGGAGTTTTAATAAGCCCCATTAAGGTAGCGTAACCACCATGGCTGCCGCCGTAAATGGCAATTTTACTTTTATCTACCCAACCTTGTTCAATTGCATATTTTACGCCATCTTCTACATCATCCATCACTTTTCTCCCAATTTGTTTATAACCAATTTCCTGGAATTTTTTTCCATAACCTCCAGAAATTCTAAAGTTAACTTGTAAGGTCGCATAACCTCTACTTGCAAATAATTGGGCCTCCTTATTATATCCCCAAGTATCTCTTATTCCTTGTGGACCACCATGTGGATTAACAATAAGCGGGACCTTTTCACCATTAAGTGCCGATTTTGGCAAGGTAATATATCCATATATAGTCAAACCATCTCTACTAGTGAATTGTATTGGACGCATTTCTGCCATATCTTCTTCTTTCAACTGCGGCATTAGGTCGTACAATAGTTTTATTTTTGTTGTTGCAACATCGTATGTATAATACCTCCCAAACAATTTATCACTGTTTACCAGTATTAAAAATGTTTTTTCATTTTTATCATGTGAAACTACTGAGAATTCTTTATCGCTAAACTCTTTTTTCAAATTGTTGTACATCTTTGTATAAAACTTACTTATAGGAATTATTTCATGTTTAATTCCTTCGTAACCAACAAAATCAAGTTCATAATTTCGTTTTTTTCCTCCTATGCCCATTTCACTTAAATCAAATATAGGATTGCTATAGATCTCTTTTATAATGCTATTTTTTTTAAGATCATATAAAACAATTCTAGTCTTGTCACTGTTAAGATTTGTAGAAACATAGACTTCATCTTTATTAGCAGAATTATAATTAAATTCTATAATGCTAAAATTGCTTTTCCAATCTGTTTCATTCACAAGATTAAACTTTTTTGAATCTAAATCTTTGTAATACAATTGATCGACAACTCCATCTTTCAACTTGTAATATCCCCTTATATTACCGTCTCTGTCGAAAATATAGCTGCTGATAGGATCTTTAAGATCCTTGTTTTCCATAAGCAGTGTTAACTCTCCAGTTTTATAGTTAATTTTAAATGGTTCGTTAATTTGTTTATTGTTTTTGTTCATTACAACAATTACATAATCCGATCCCTCTACGATCTCAAAAGATCTTACCTTAACACCATCAAAAGGGGTGATATCCTTAACAGTTCCGTTTTTAATGTCTGCCACATTCACGTGCATATTTTCATCTCCGCCTTTATCTTTGAAAAAATAAAGATGCTCATTATCAAACCAGTCATAAGAATGAATTAATTCATCCTTTTCTTCAATTACACGGGACACTTTCTCCGTTTTTAAATTTTTCACATAAATATGATTTTTACCATCCTTATCTCTTTCTTTATAAGATAGAAATTTTCCATCAGGCGAAATTTTAAACGCAGATGCTTTGGGGTTTGCAAAATAATCTTCTACCTGATATTTAAAACTACCCTTATCAAAAGCAGTAATTTTTTGAAGCTCAGTTTTTGAAGAGGGCAACTCTGGATTACCACGAACTGTTTCGGTATTGTTTTGGGCATTCATTGCTGCCACTATAAGCAAAATGCCAATCGAGAAAATTTTTGATTTTAGTATCATGTTTTACATATTTTATTGCGCAAATTTCAGCATACTTTAAACCATAATGGGTTATCACAGGGTTACCTAATGTTAAATAGTGTTAACCGATTTTATTTAGCCTGTTTTAGTCCGTAATTTTATACCTCACCAAATACAAATTATGCGAAGTTTCTTTTTCCGTTTCGACAAATACTTACTTGTTCTAACAATAGTAATTGTTTTAGCCTTTCAATGGTATTGGCTGCAAAACAGTTATCTCAATAAAAAAACGGAGATTCTTGAACAGACAAAGCTGGAAATACGACAAGTTTTAGTAAATCAGTTTGTGAATAATTTATCCTTAAATCCGAAAATAGATTCTCTCTTAAATCACGTAAAAGTAGATTACGACAAAATAACTCAATCTCAGTCAGGTGCTACAGTATTAACTACAACCCCCTATAAAGGAGAGAAGTTTCAGGAAGTAAGTAAAAAAATATTGCTCTCCTACAATAAAGCAGATAGTCTGATTTACCATTCATTGAAAAAATTACATCCCGAGTTATTCAGCGAAAATGGAGTAACCATCTACCGACAAAACAGTAAAGAAACCACGACGTATCCTAAAAACCGTACTATTCAGAATAAAAATACCACAGAACCTGTCGCTAGTCTTATTATGAAAGAAAACATCACTTTCAGGGCTCATATAGACAACCTTTCCAGTATTATCATTTCGCAAATATGGAAATCTATCGCTTTTTCAATATTCTATATAATTCTTTTTATAGGTACTATAAGTTTGTTTATCCATAACATCACAATCAATCGAAAGCTTCTTAAAAACAAGGAAATCTTCACGCAAAATATGACTCATGAGCTTAAAATTCCTATTTCGACTATAATGGTTGCCACAGATGGGCTCGTGAAATATGATATTGCGAGTGAGCCTGAAGCAGCAAAAAAGTATGCGGGTATTATTCAACGAGCTGCGACCCAACTTTACTCTCTAGTTGAAACGATTCTGCAACATGCAAAAGCGGACAGCAACTATCAAAAACAAATCCTCAGCCAGGTCAATTTAGTAACTTTGATCGAAGAAGTAGTCGAAACAATATCAGGTATTATCCTGAAAAATGAAGCTAAAATTATATTCAATGGAGTTCCTGAAAAAATAAATTTAAAAGGAAACTCAGATCAGTTGAAACAAATTTTTCTAAACCTGATCGATAACTCATTAAAATATTCAGACAAAGCGCCAATTGTTATGATTTCTGCGAAACAAATTCAAAACAGAGTTTTAATCTACATTAAAGACAATGGAATAGGGATTCCGGATAAGTATGCAGAAGAAATTTTTGAGCCCTATTTCAGAATCTCCGAAAACGACCTCCATGATAGGAAAGGCTTTGGTCTTGGACTTAGCTTTGCCAGAAATTCATTAAAAAATCAGGGAGGGTCCATTAAAGTAATAAAATCTCATCTTGAAACTGGTACATTAATTGAAATCAATATGCCTTCTTATGAATCGTAAACCTAAAATATTATATCTTGAGGATGATCCGAATTTGGGCGAAATTACAACTGATATGCTCTCCCGGGCAGGCTTTAAAGTACAGTGGGTAACTAACGGTGAAGAAGGTTTAGAAGCACTTAACCATCAAATCTTTGATATTGCTGTTGCCGATATTATGATGCCAAAGTTAGATGGATATACTTTCATAAAAACGCTTCGCGAAAAAGGGAATCAAATGCCAATTATACTTCTTTCGGCCAGAGTTTTAACTGAAGATGTTTTAAAAGGTTTTGAAATAGGAGCTGACGATTACGTAAGGAAACCGTTCAGTATAGAGGAATTGATTGCGAGAGTAAACAGATTATTAAAAGATAAATCTTCTCAAGCAAATGAAAATAATTTTCAATTGGGCGATTACAAGTACAATCACCACAATTATGAACTAAATTATAATGGCGAATCAATTTATCTGTCTTCAAGATCGGGACAAATTCTTTATCAATTTTTAACAAATAAAGACGGTATCCTTTCCAGAAAAGAAGTGCTTCTGGATCTTTGGGGTGATGACAGTTTTTTCAACGGAAGAAGTTTAGATGTTTTTATTTCAAAACTGCGACGTCATCTGGCCGCTGATTCCAGAATTTCGATCATAAACATGAGAGGAATTGGCTATCGCTTAATCGTTGTCTAATTACCCTTTAAACAAATGTTTGGATGGAGTGCCTTGTTCCGAAGAAGAGCACCAAATAAATAGATATAGTTATTTAATTATCAATACTTTACAACAAAAATGTTTCAATCAATTCATTTTAGGTTCGATTTTTGTTTTACCTTAGATTCTTAATAATGTAATACTATATAAAATTATGAAATCACTAAAATACTTCTTTATCGCAATGACATTCATTGCTGTAAACTCTTTACAGGCACAGGTATCTGTTAATGTAAATATTGGAACACCCCCAGCATGGGGTCCGGCGGGTTATACAGATGTCCGTTACTATTATTTACCAGATCTCGAAATGTACTACGACATCAATGCATCCAATTACATTTACATCAGTAATGGAAAATGGATCAGAGCCAGAAATCTTCCGAGAAACTATAGAAATTATGACCTTTATAATGAATACAAAGTGGTACTAACCGATTACAGAGGCAATTCTCCTTATGATAATTATAAAACTCATAAAGTAAAATACGGTAAGGGGTACAAAGGAAAACCACAAAAAACTATCGGTCAAAAACCCGGTAAAGGAAACAATAAAGAATATAAAGATAATGGGCACGGAAATGGCAATGGACATGGACATGGAAAAGGACATGGGAATGGTAAACATTAAAACGCAAAAAAGGGGGCACTTAGTAAGTTCCCCCTTTTTTTTATACAAGTAATTATTCTCTTTTAAACTTCCGCTAAATGTAAAAGTGAATGTTCTGGAAATGCAGCTAAAAAATTAGTCTTCTGCTTTCTTCAAATTGTCGTCCGGAACTCTATCAATCAAATAGTTGTAGGGATCGATACCAGCTTCAAAAGGTTTTTCTTTAGTTTTGAAAACATAAACATTGTTCTTTTTTGTTATTTTCAGTCTTTTGTAAGCCAAAACCTTACCCAAACCTGAACCGTCTTTTGGTTCTGCAAAAACAGCAATATCAATATAGTCGGCAACAGGAATTTGAGTTTCTTTTCCTAATGCATCCGATCTGAATTTTTCGGAAGTCGTTTTTAAAGTGATTTCATACTCAGAACCTACTTTTTTATATTTGGCTTCCAGCATTCGGTTTGAAAATAACGTGATGTTTTCAAACATATCAGAAATCAAATACTGTAAACTATCCGGAGTTACTTTACGTAATTCATTTACTACGCCTATCGAAGTTGGGAATGGCGGGTTTTTATAAGCATAAGTATCAACCAAATTTTTCAAAGCCTGATTTACCTTTTTCTCCCCAATCATTTCTTTTAAATAATACATCACTACACTTGCTTTTTGATAGTGTATGTACTGTTGGTGCTCGGTTTTCATTAAAGACTGCTCTCCTTCAAGCTCAGAACTACGGCCTCTTAAATAACCATCCATTTCATATTTCAGGAATTTTTTCATTTTGTCTTTGCCGTATTCTTTTTCCATGACCATCAAAGCAGAATATTGTGCAAAACCTTCACTAAACATTTCACTTCCCTGCATATTGGCACCACAAACCTGATGTGCCCAATACTGATGTGCCATCTCGTGCGCTGTAACATAATAAACCTGGTCAATATCATCTTTCTTTACATCACGTAAATCAGTAATAAAACCGATACCTTCACTAAAAGGCATAGTGCCCGGGAAAGCCTGTGCAAAACTTTGATATCTTGGAAACTCAATAATTCGGCATTGTTTATGGTAATAAGGCCCGAAGTTTTTAGTATAATATTCCAATGATTTCTGCATGCTTTTTAGCATATTCGGAACATTATAGGCGTGTTCTTTGTCGTAATAAACTTCCAGATCTATGCCATTCCATTTTTTACGGGCTATTTCATATTTTCCGGAAACAAAGGAATAAAAATTCAATGATTTTTGATCCAATTTGTAATTGAAATACTTTCTTCCATTTGCTTCCCAGGTTTTCAGCAATGATCCCGGAGCAATAGCCGTTTGATCTGGCGATGTGCTTATCGTAGTATTCACCTCAACCCAGTCCGAATCATTTCCAAGGTACGAATTGGCCCTGGCCGAAAGATTGTTCTCGTCCAATTTTGGCATTCGCTCTCTCTTTGGTAATTTCAGTTTGATTCGTTTGTTTTTATCTGAAATCTCCATGCCATTATTGTATCCCGAAGATGGTAAAATATCGGAATTATTGAAAAAGGTCCCGTTTTGGGTCAGCTGTGTAAAGCTGACTTCGTTTTCGAATCCTTTTGTCAATTTCCATAAATCGATATTAATTTTGATGGAATCATTCGGCAATAACGGTTTGTTTAATTCATAAATCTGATAATTCAAGCGGGAATCTTTTAATTTTAATTTTGCTCCGACAATAGTCATTTTTAAACTATCCGATAATTCCGGCATCGTAAAATGGAGTTCTTTTATCGCTACATTAGATTTGTTTTTTGCCCAGGCTTCTATCTTTGCCGTCATATTTCGTTCTTCGGGCACAAGATCAATAGTATAATTGAATTTATAAAAACGTGGCTGTACTAAATTTTCGAATTTTTTATACTTTTTCTCATAATCCACCTGCTTGTTCTCTTGCTCTTTTGAAGAATCGTAAGTGTTTAAGACTTTGGTATTATAATAAACAAAACTACTGCAAAGTGCAAATGCAACTAAGGTGATGGCTATAGAAATCTTATTTTCTGCAAATTGTTTTTTAGCATTTACCCATCTGTATTTAAATTGCTGTTCTTTACCACGAATGTAAAATGCGTTAATGACAAAACACAAGATCAAACAAAACAACGTCCAGTATACATTAAACCAAATGGTAGAGGAAACAAAAGGACCAAACCCATTCATGTCCGAGTAAGTAATGGCTGGTATGTTGCCAAAATTCAACATATTGCTATTGATTTCGAGTACTCCCCAAATGAAACTATTGACGATAACTAAAGTGACGAAAGCAAAATAGGCAATATATCGATTGTTGATTAAATAATGGAATAACAAGGAAATCACCGCCATAAAAGAATAGCCCAACAATGACACTACCATTATTGATTTTAGATAAACATCCAATTTGTAATTGTAATATCCATAAGCTGTTTGTGACGCAATCCCCACGATTATCGTTAAAGCAAAAACAATGGCTAAAGCAATAATGAGGGCCACCAATTTAGACGAGAATAAAACACCTGTTTTGATAGGTGTAGCATCTTGAATTTCATTGATTTTGGCATCACGTTCTTTCCAAACTAAAACACCGGTATAAAAAGTAATAAATCCAATCATAAAAATGCTAAAAGCGCCTTTTATAGTATCAATTACATCATAAGTTACAGGATATTGAGCAGTTCCGTAACGGCCTGTAAAACTCGTAAGACTTGCAATCAGATTAATCATTCCAATGGCAACAATGATAATAAAGGTTGGATTTTTGATGATGGATTTGGTTTCAAATTTCACTAAACTCCAAAAGGTACTTATCGAAAAGACATTGGCTTTTGTTGTTTCGAATACTCTGTTTGATACAACGACCGGAGCTTCAATTACTTTTGATTTTTTAGTCTCTTTACTCTTTTCTTTTTTGGCATTAAAAGAAAATTTAAAGTAAACTGCCACTAAAATAACCAAACTGATTCCTATCCAAATCAAACGATTGCTCAATAAATCGCCATGTAAGGAGACTGCACTTAGATTTTTTTCAGCAACAGTGGCGTATTTGGTCATAATCTTAAAAGGACGAAGCCCAAAAGGATCAAGCAAGTTGGCTAGCCATTCTTTCTGAATATCTTTGGTAAATCCGGAGGAGACAGCATAGAATACCAAAATAAGCATAGCTCCTATGAAAGACACTATATTACTTCTGAAAATAATCGCTAAAGCAAATAGTAATACCCCTGAGATAATCACATTTGGAATCCCAAAAACCAAGAGACCCTGCAGGTGTCCGGACCAAATGATTTCGCCAAATCTTTCCGCGGGGCACATATCAAAAATGGGCGCTAATACCGGAGCTATCAGGGCACCTAAAGAAATTCCAAGTAAAGGAATTACTGAAACGATCGCTGCTCCAATAAATTTTCCGAAATAATAGTCCCTTTTTTTGATTGGGGAGGAGAATATAAACTGATACATTCCACTTTGAAAATCACGGTTGGCCGTGGCATTCATAAAGGCTGTAGTCATCAGTAAACAAATCACCGAAAGTATGCCATAGAATTGTTCTACTACAAAAGGTGCGTTTTTGTTTATGTTACCGATGCTTTGGCCAACGGTAACCTGCTCAGATCCAACCGCAAAAAAAACGATCAGGGTATTAATGAATAAAAAGATCCATATCATTGGTGTCTGCAACCAATATTTTAATTCGTATCGTATAAATTTCCACATAATTTTTTATTTAAAAAGAGCTAAGAGATTGACGTATTTAATACCGAGGTTTTATCACTATAAGTTTCTAAAACCTTAGTAATTCAGCCTCTTTTTTCTTAAACTAATTCGTTTAATTTCGCAAAAAACACATCTTCGAGATTTTCCTCTGCCGGAATAAATCCGTTATTCAAATGAGTATTCGAAAAAACGTGAATCAAAGGTTGTCCACCCACTAATTTATTCGAGATCACTTTATAGTCTTTTTGATATTCAGGCAATTCCAGTTTGGTTACTTTTTTCTCCCAAACTTTGCTTTTCACTTGTAATAAGGCATCATCAGTATTACCGCTAAATAGCACTTTCCCCTGATTCATTATCGCCATTTCTGTGCAAAGTTCACGAACATCCTGAACAATATGAGTGGAAAGGATAACCACGGTGTTCTCTCCTATTTCACTCAAAATATTATAAAAACGATTTCTTTCACCAGGATCCAATCCTGCAGTCGGTTCATCTACAATAACCAATTGCGGGTTCCCGATTAAACATTGTGCAATTCCAAAACGCTGGCGCATCCCTCCACTGTAACTGCCCACAGCATTTTTTCGATGTTCCCAAAGATTAACTTTAACTAATAATTGTTCTATGATTTGTTTACGGTCTGATTTTTTATCAAATCCTTTCAGCAGAGCTAAATGATCCAAAAGTTCTACTGCTGACGTTCTTGGATATACACCAAATTCTTGTGGCAAATAACCCAGCACTTTACGAACCGCTTCTTTGTTGTTCAAAACGTCAATATCCCCAAGGGTTACTGAACCACTGTCGACATCCTGCAAAGTCGCAAGTGTTCGCATCAAAGAAGATTTTCCGGCTCCGTTTGGTCCAAGTAACCCAAACATTCCTTTTTTAATATGAAGCGAAACATCGTTCAATGCATGCACGCCATTACTGTACTTTTTGTCCAGGTTTTTAATGATTAATTCCATTTTGTATTGGTCTTTTAATTAGTTGATAATAAACACATCAGACGATGGTTCCATTTATTTGTTACAGCATTACTTTTTATTGGAGATAAATGCCGTTTCATTTCTTTATTCCAATCGGAATACTCTTTTGTTTGCTATTCCATAGATTTTGCGCCGATCCTGAGTCATTTTGGTACCTCGCGATGGCTTCTGCTTCTTGTAATTTTGTAATTTTTTTGGAATAAATATAATTACAAGTGAGAATCATTATAGATAAATTGTAATAATTGGGTGGTATAATGTAATAAGTGGTTACTCATCCCTGATCTTCTCTATCCAGCTAAATTATGCGCCCAATATTTTAAATTTTTTTTTGCTGCCTTTTTTTATTACACCTTAAAAACAAGAGGGCATTCTCCGAAATTGATCACTTGAGTTTTGTGATAAAATCGTGACTTGCCAGGTAGAAATTTAAGAAATATGAGGGTTTCAGGTTTGAGGTTCGAATCCAGTTTTTTCCAATAAAAAAGTCCTGAAATACTTCAGGACTTTCTTTTATTCTAAATAAATTAATTATCTCAGTATAAAGCCATTTTTCATAGGGTCTTTTGGATCTATTAAAAACGTATTTACTCCTGTTACAAAAGCTGTTCCTTCAACCTGAGGAATTACAGCCTTGAAGGGGCCAAATTCTTCTTCTCTGACAAGTGATCCTGTAAACGTACTTCCTGTTATACTTTCTATCGTAATAAATTCTTTTAAATTTATGGCGTTTCTCGCTTTTTCAATCGCAATTCTTCCCGAAACACCAGAGCCTGTTGGAGAACGATCGACTTCTCCATCGGCAAAAACACAAACATTTCGACTGTGATTAGCGCTATTTAGTGGTTCATCAATAAAAATAGTTCCGTATAAAAAACTCAAATCCTTTTCAAACGGATGATGAATTTCGGTATCATGATCCATTACCGCATGTTTTATAGCAACTCCATTTTGAATAATCGCGCGGTAATTTTCCTCGGTTAATCCAAAATTCAAATGCGTATTTTTTCTCAAGTCAACATAAGCATAAAAAGCGCCGCCATAAGCCAAATCATAAACAACGTTGCCAATACCCGAAACATTTACAATACGATCTAAACCTACGGCAAAACTTGGTACACAATGAAACCTCACTCCGGTTACCTCGCCCTTTGATACGGTAACAAACGAAAAAATTCGGCCGCAGGGAGCATCTATTTTCAATTCATTCTCCCCTTCTTTTACCGTTATCCAATTCATTTTTGCCGCCAGTGTGCTTATCGCAATAATGGCATGACCGCACATACTGCTGTATCCTTCATTGTGCATGAAAAGAATACCAAAATCTGCATCCTCATCATTTGGCGGTAGTAAAATACAACCGTACATATCAGCATGACCGCGAGGCTCAAACATCAATGCCGTTCTTAAATAATCGTAGTTTTCTTTTATATCTCTTCGGTATTCTAAAACCGTATTTCCTTTAAGTTTTGGAAAACCAGAAACAATTACACGCAAAGGCTCCCCGCCTGTATGCATATCAATTGTTTTGATCTGCAGTACAGTATCGTCTGCTTTATAAGTCGTATTGTTACAAATATTTTGGTAAGTATCAGACATTTTTTTGTGTTTTTAAATTATACTCTTCATAAAAATATCCCGCTGCAACAAGGTCTTCTAAAGCATGTCCAACGGATTTAAAGTAGGTGATTTCGGTATCAGATGTTCTGCCTGATTTTGTATTGCTGCACAGTTCAAACAAATCTGCTTTAATGGTTTCTTTTGTAATAATTCCAGTAGTAAGCGGAATCAAAATATCACCGCTTTCCTTTAGCCCGCCCTGATAGGTATCAAGAAACAGGCTTGATTTTAAAACTGCTTCATCATCTGCCTCTCGCATATCTTTTTTATATGCCCCAACAAGATCCAAATGCTGTCCTTCTTTCAGCCATTTCCCAAAAACAAGCGGAACGGGTGATAATGTTGCCGAGGAAATAATAGCAACCTGAGAAATAACTTCTTCAATAGTTGAAACTGGTTTGCAGCTAAATGAAGAATTCTGCAGTGCATCACAAACCAATTGTGCTTTTTCTATAGTTCGTCCCCAAACATAAACCTCTTTTATAGGCCTTACGCTTGCATGTGCCTGAATTAAATTAATAGCCAATGCTCCTGTGCCAATCATTAGCATAGACGAGGCATCTTTTTGCGAAAGATAACTACTAGCCAAAGCAGACGTTGCTGCAGTACGCTTAGCAGTTAGTGATTTTGCATCAAGAATTGCCTTTATATTTCCTTTGTGCCCGTCTAAATAAATATAAGTTCCCTGAATGGAAGGCAGATCATAGTAACCGTTATTCGGACTTACCGTAACTATTTTTACTCCTAAATCTTTGCCTGCCTGAAATGCCGGCATGAGCAGCAGTGTCGAATCTTTGCCTTCTTCCGGATTAGAATAATCATGATGATGACGCATAGGCACTTTGATCGCCGAGGTCGAAAACCCAGCCCGAAGTCTTTCTATAAGTTCTTTAAAATTACATTTTTCTTCAATGAAATGATCTGAAATAAGTTGTATTGGTTTCATGTATGATGTTGAAATTTTATCTAAAATAGAAGTTTATTCTACGATAATACTATTTCACCTTTAATCAGATAATATATACCAATTTAAGGTTAATATAATACAGATTGATTAAGGTTTTATACCCTTTTTTAACTATCAATTGTATTTTTTTTATTCTAACCTAAAAATACATAGTTAACTATATAGTTATAAATACATTTTTACTACTTTAGCATAAAATACTAAAAAAAGATGAATTCAGATTTTTTAAAAGATTTAGGATACAAAGCACTAGATTCGAGAATGAAAAGAATCAGCGATAAAATATCTTATAGTGTAAAAAAATTCTACAAAGAAAATAACATTGAAATTGAACCACATTGGTATTTGATTTTTATGCTTTTAAGAGATAAAGGAAAGTTATCCATTGCTGAAATAGCGGATAGTCTGGGATACTCTCACCCCACTTTGGTTATAACCGTAAAAAATATGAGTTCAAAAGATTATTTAATCGTCGAAAAAGATCCGCAAGACAAAAGAAAACAAATGGTTTCCCTCTCTGAAAAATCAATTAACTCCCTTCCTTCATTTGAACTTGTATGGAATAGTTGTGAGGCTACAATCTTAAATATTTTGGACAATGATCTGGGTATTCTAAAACATCTGGACAACATCGATGAAGCTTTAGATAAAACCACATTTTACTACAGATTTAAACAAGAATATTCCAAACAACTTTAAAAAGACAAAAGATGAAACCTATACTAATTATTATACTATCGATGTTTTTCTTTTCAGGGTACGCGAAAGAAACTAAAATTATTGTCAGAGCTAAAGCAAAGGATGCGAAATTTATTGGCAGTTCTTTGGGCGGTGCTTACGTGATTATAAGAAATAAAACCAATAACGCTATACTGGCAGAAGGAAAAACAAGCGGAAGCACAGGAAACACCGATTTAATCATGAAGTTTCCAAAAGAAAGAAATGCTGTAATTACGGACAATGCAACAGCAAAATTCATGGCTGTCATTGATATTGATGAACCCACTTTTGTGAATATTCAAGTATATTCTCCTTACAATAACAAACAGGCACAAACCACGGCCAGTACTGAAATATGGTTAATTCCGGGCAAAGACATTTTAGGTGATGGAGTCATTTTAGAGATTCCCGGATTTATTATTGATATTTTAAAACCCAAAACTCATCAGTATATCGCTTTAAAATCAATAAACGACAAACCATTTCAAATACAGGCCAATATTGTCATGATGTGCGGCTGTGTCATTGAAAAAGGCGGTATTTGGGATTCAGATAAAATCGAAACAAAAGCAATTATTACTAAAGATGAAAAACGCATCGATGAAATTACTCTAAAGTTGGTTTCAACTAATTTACTGGAAGGAGATTTTTTGATTTCACAACCCGGAAATTATCAAATAACTGTTTACGCTTATGATTCTAAAACGGGAAATACAGGTATTGACAAAATAAATTATGTTGTGTTTTAACTAAAACAGTCTCACTAAACATAAATAGATTCAATTTTAAATATCTACACTACTACTATATATAAACAATTAGCTATGACCTCTATTTCAGGTAGCACTTTTACTCTAGGATAAGAATGTTTGCCTTTGCGTTATATTCACAATAAACCCCGACTACTTCAGCGGGGTTTAATTTTTATAATTTTGTCGTTATAGGTCAAAAGATTTCTTATGACAAATTAAAAGTTCCATCTAATTTGTTTAATCTCCTAAATTCTAATCTAATTCTGCTCTTGAAAACAAATCAAGAATTAGTATTCTATTTTCACAAGCTTCTTTAAATGAAATAATAAAAGATTTTAAAGCCTCCGCATCTGAAGAATAGGCACAAAACATACTTCCTTCAGGATCAAATTTAACCATATTAACAAGTTCAGTTTTTTGTTCCTCTAAAAAAACCTCTGCCAAAGAAGCCCAGTCATAACCATTTCCTTCGAAGCCTTCCTCTTCTCTTGTTTCAAAAATTTCAGTTTTATAATCTCCAACATTAAGACATACTGAAACACTATTTTCGTGTTCAACCCAAAAAAAAGGATCTATTGACACCATAAAATCATTTAGATTCATATACGTTTAAATTTTATCTAGTTCAGAAAATAATAAATCCGCTGATTCTTTTACACCGTCCCTAAAACTAACCGATATTTTTTTTCCACTTCTTTCAAACCAAGCATAGAAAGTTTCTTTTATTCTATACCTATTACCAATTAGTTACATCTTCACTGTTTCAAAAACTCGTCTAAGTTTGATCTAAATTTTGAACTCCCCCTTTCTCTTTGTTTCACTTGCAAAAACTCAAAAGCTTTTTCGTATATAAATCTGTTACAATTAAATGCTGCTATTTTTTGATCGTTAACAACTTTAAAAATGATCAATTCATTATTTACATATTTAAAAGATACATTTTCAATTTTTAACGCCCCTTTACCCACGTTTGTCCAACCGTAATAAAATTGAAAGATAACATGTTCCTGAGAAATATTTATAAACCCACATTTTTTTGATTTTACATGGATATTTAAAATCAAAGCGTTTTGGTTTTCTTCGTAGGAAGCTATAAATGGTCTTGAAAAAATTGAAAACATAAGTGAAAATTTTATTAGGATGTCGTTTATTTCAAAAATACTAATCGCACATCGATTTAATCTTTTTAGCTAATGAAGCAGGAGTAACCCATTTATACCAAGGCATCTTAATACTGGTTATACCTGCAGCCTGAGAGGCTCCATATGCAAAACTTGCGCATTGCCTATTACGAAGGTTGTAACCTGATGTACTTGTATTCTTAGCATCAAAATCAGCTATAAACTTTTTAAGATCAGCCATTTGATTATCATCTATTTTAAATTTTTTAGAAACTAAAGCAGGGCTATTTAAGTGAGAAACATCAGGATCTACTAATGTTCCCGACATATCCGAGACCAAAATACGACCAATATCACCTTTACCAAAACCTTCCCCACCAGGCCACTGTCCAATATGTGTTGTTTTACCATTTTCAGTTATACCAATAAAAGCGTGACCAATAGGGTCACCAGCAGGCGAATCTGAAAAAATAATTAACTCACCACTCAATCCAAAATAATCAAATTGACTATTAACATCAAATACATATCCGTAGAAGTTTGGATTATTTCCAGCCAAACCGATCGGGTCCTGAGATAAATAAAGTCCCGTTTCAAAAGAATAATATCTAAACCTGTTATAGTAAAGACCTGTCTCTTCATCTTCATATTGTCCCAACTGCCTAAATGGGACAAAACTTCTATCCCCTTTAAGATTGCGCAGATTTCCATAAATATCATAGTCCGTCTCCCAAACTACATCTCCCTTCTCATTATAAGCTTGTACAGGCCTACCGATATAATCACTAATGATTGAATATTTTTTTTCTCCGACCATCTTGGCGGTCGGTACAAAAGAGCCCTCCTGATAAATCCAAGTGACTAAATTCTCAATCAGTTCTGGTTTATCATAGACTAAGTCATCACCATTAACAATAAGTTTAGGTCTTTCGTTCAGGTTGTATTGCCATTCGTGAATAAGAACATTTCCATCCCAAACATAACGATTTATTTGTTGGTTTGCAATTTTCGCCGTACGTCTGCCTAAAGCATCATATTCAAAATATACCGTTTTTCTGTCTGGGTTGGTAATGCTTTCAAGCCTTCCATTAGCTAGCCACTTAAAGGTAGTATCACCATTTTGCCATTGCTGATGTTCTTGTTGTAATCTGGCTTCTTCGGCTTTATTGCCCCCCAGTTTATCGATCCAATTGGTTGCTTCTTCTAACTTTATTGGTTCGTTAATGTTTCTTGTACTTTTGTGTATCAAATTGCCCAGCTCATCGTATTTGTAATAATACTTTTCATCCTGTAACAATTTACCACCCTTACCATACTTACGATCGCTGCGGTCAGGAGTTTTGTAGAGATTCCCTACTACATCAGGAGTTTTGTAAAGCTGTCCTTTACCATCATAGTCCGCTTTGATCAGATTACCAAAATCATCATAATCAAAGTAGCTAATACTTGAGGTCATTTGGTTTACCGCACTACGCAATTGCTGGCTGGTGTCCCAGTTGTAATAACGTGAGCCTGTACGCTTGCCATTGATAAGTACTTCCTGCTCTTTTTGTTTTCCGCTGCTGTTGTAGCTGGTTTTAATGTAAAGACCGCCCGTGGTAAATCGTTCTATCTCCCTTCCAAGTTCATCCCTTTTCAGTACCGATTCCCACTTCTGATGCTGTTCTTTGAGCTCGATACTTTGAGCTTCTATACGCTCAAGCTGTCCTTTTGAGTCATAATGAGTATTAATCTCCGCACCCAGAGAGCTGTTTACACCTATACGTTGTCCCAGATTGTTGTAAGTTGAGATAAGCGTAATTGCATTATCACTCTTATCGAACTGCTGTTGCTGGGTTTCTTTTACGATGCGTCCCATTTCATCACGCTCCAAAAGTATGCATACATTTTGATTAACAGCTTCTGTCAGAAGTCCGTTTTTGTTGTAACTATAAGTTTCCCATGTACCATCGTGATAGTCGGCTCTGGTGATGCGTCCCAATGCATCCTTTTCGTATTCGGTAAATTTTCCGTTGCCATGATCAATTCTGGTGACCTCACCTGCCAGATTACGATGGTATTTTTTTACCATACCGTCAAAAGCGGTTTCTTTTATAATATGCCCCGCTTTGTTTCGAGCGAAGTAGTATACTTCGTTGTCTTCGTTTTTGATGCTCTGCAACTGCTCCATCTTGTCGTAGTCAAAACGCACTTTTACACCATTTTGCTCTCGTGTAGCAAGGCTTCCCATTGGGGTATAACTGAACTTAATGTCGTTCTTGTTGTCTTTTAGGGTAATGACTTCATCATAATTACTATAAGTAAACTGTATGACATTACTATCTTTTTCAACAACTTGTCTTACCCTGTCTAATGCATCGTAACTAAAATAATCGGCCATTTGCATTGGGGCGTAAACAGCCTCTACCCGTCCACGGTGGTCGTACTCCCACGATTTTAGTTTTTGATTATTCTCGCGCCACTCTATAAGGTTGTATTGATCGTCATAAATCAATTTGAGTTTGTTGCTGTTTTTAGCTATGCTCGCTAGTAATCCGTTATCATGATAGGTAAAATGGGTACTTGTTTTGTTAGCAGAAATAATCGTTTTAAGCTGATGCGGCTTTTGGTCTTTGTACAGATAAATAGTTTTGTTGCCTTCGGGATCGATGGCAATCGAAGGACGATTTTCATCGTCGTAGATCAAGATTTCTTCTGTACCATCCGGGTAAACAGTTCCTGTTTTATAGCCTCTGTCATCATAATTAAAGCCCAAAACACGTCCTTCGGGATCAATCTCCCGATAGAGTTCCATAAATTCGGTATAATCGTAAAATGTGCTGTTCCCCATAGGATCTTTTACCTGTGTGACAAGCTGACTTGGCTCATAATAATAAGTAGTCACAGCACCGTTGGCATCGGTTACGATGTTATAGCCTTCTTCAGTATGATATTCGATCCATCCTTCTTGCCAGCCGCCTTCACCCCAAGTGTGGATGCATTTGTTTTGGGTATCGTATTCCCAAAAGAAGGTTTGCCCGTTGCGGTTGGTTTTCTCGACCATAAGATGGTCCTGGTAGGTGATGCGGGTTGGTACTCCTAATGCATCAATAATGGCAACCATATTATGATGTTCGTCATATTCATAAGCAACCAAAAGCTCATCTTTTTCAGGAGCAGCAAGTTCGAGTTTTTGAATGAATCCGTCTTTAGTGCTTACTTTTATTACTCTGCCTGCCGAATCGATGATTCTGTTCAGGCTGTATCCTTTAAATTCAAAAACGGTAGTCAATCCATCGGGATTGCTTATTTGGGTGAGCTGGTATTTTTTTCCGTCAAAAAGGGTGAAATCATAAAAGAGTTTGCTTTTATGATCGTAAGCCTGGTAACCATCGGGAGTTCTTTTGAGGGTTGTTTTTTCCTGACGAAGGTAAAATTCTTCCTCAGGCAACAACGTTGGAAATGCAACCACCCTACCATCTTCCATACGAAGTCCTAGAGCATCTTCTTCTGGGTATAATACTACGGCTCTGTCGTATACACTATGTGTACCATGTCCAAGCCAGCCTATATACTGAGAATCTGAATACCAGTTACGTTCCCAGTTAAGGGGTATAGGACTTGTGATATCAAAATCACTGCCTTCATAAAAAACAGCTCCGTTGATAAGGTTTATAGGCTCGAAACCCGCTTTACACAACAATTTGCTGAGTTTGTTGGGGCCAATGGCGCCTTTAAGAAATTTATTGAATGCTTTTTTTCCCACTTTCATTAAGGTACTAAAACCTATACTGGCGAGCAGTCCGGTAAGCATCCCACCCCAATCGGGCGGATAAGGGCCTCCAACCATAACCGGTTTCCCGGTAGGAATAGGCAAGGAAAATGAAGTTGGGGCAAAAAGGGTTGGGGCAAACGGTAACATTTTCTTGCCTATTTTAGTCTTACCAAGGGATAATGATAACGGAATACCGATATCATTACAAGTCATTAACATATGACCTTTGGGACTCATTCGGGTGCTGTCTGAAAATACGGTTTGAGAAGCAAAAAAGTTCATGCTTTCGTGGCCAATAATAGGCGTCATCAACCAGGGTGGTGTAAAAAGCGGAATGTGTACCAATGGAATGATGATACCACTGGTGTCTGAGTTCCCTCGTTTAAAACCATTTACATGCACGCTGGTGCCTAAAAATGGAACATAATCAAAAGGGTCAATGACAATACCTATGTAAGGGTGAAAAGGGTTAAAAGGAGGCAAAGTAGTGAAATGGATGTCTATCCCCACCACAATGGTTAAATGGTTATCGGTTAATAACATGGTTTAGTAGGTGTTGCTTAATTGATATTCTTCCCGGATTTGTTTGGCGATTTGTTTTGGGGTGTCTTTCCAGTTTTCTCCAAAAATACTTATCATTCTGTCGGCTATAGCTTCTTTTTCTACGTACTCTATTTTGGGGTCATTTTCTAAATAACTGTTTGCGATAAAGGTAAAATTGATGATTTTAAGATCACTGTCTGTTAACGCATAGCCGTACTCAAATGCATCGTTTAAAATTGCAGTATATTGTCCGTCTTTCTTTTTTGCAGCGAGTAACAATGCATAATTATAACCGTTAATGACCTGCATCTCCTGCCCTATTTCTTTGGCAATAGCCACTTGTTTTAAAAAGTGATGTATCGCCAAATCTGTATTTCCGGTAATGCTGTAATGTGAGCCTTTGTAAACTAACAGCTGCATCAAGATTCCTGCGATATCTTCTTTCTCTTTATAAAATGGGGTCGTTATTTTTATTCCCTTATCCAGCAATTCATGAATCAGTTCTTTTTCATCTTTAAACTGAAATAAAAAACTGGCGTAAATAAGATAGGATGAAGCCCAAAAACTGGTTTCTCCGGTACTCTTGCTTATATCAATAAGCTCGTTACCAAGTCTTTTTACTTTTTCTTGTTTTTTATCCTTTGCGGCTTCTCCAATTTCAAACAGGCATTTTCGATAACGCACCTGCGGATCATTTGGGTTCCCCTGGGTGGCTATTTCTTTATAGGCTTTGTTAATTTCCTGCTTTGGAATTTCGATGAGGATTCCTTTGTCTTTTAGCTGCCCCATCATCTGGCTGTACAACTGCCTTTCCTGATAGTCAATACATAAGAATCCGATATTCTCAGGTAATAAAGCAATCAGTTCTTTTATACTCTCCAATAAAACCTCAGGATCACTAACTTTTTTTATCAAAAAACTAACGATTAAAAGATTTCCTGTTTTTGCCTCAAAATTTTTAAAACTAATGAGCATTCGGATATAAAAATCTTTTAGATCCTGAATGCTTAGTTGCTCTATCTCCGGCAATGTATCTTTAAAAGAATTAAATTCTTCCCAATTCCAATTCGGATTTTTCTTGAGGTCTTCTTCAAAACCTAACAGCCATTGTTCAATAAGGGTGGTGTAAAAATCTTTTTTATCGTAAAAATCAATAGCAAAAGCGACAAAAGAATCAACCGATTGTCCGTATGCAGAAGATTCTAAACGAATAAATCCATCTACTAAAGGATAATCCTCTGTAAAACAAACCATGTTGAATATTTGTACCTTGGGATTATCTTTTCTGGTTTTGATCCAAATTTTCTGAATGTTTTCGACCCTTATAGCAATAGGATTGTGTGCGTTATTCATTTTGGCTTTAATTTAAATTTACAACTCCTCCTTTAACATTAGTCATCGTTTTTCCGTCTATGTCGACAATTTTTCCTTCTGCCAAAATGGTATTTTTACCTTTTATATTAATACTTGGTGCTTCGTTACCGATTTGCGTATCACTTTTCACACTAACTTCATCCGTACCTACAGCCACTATTTTTTTACTGTCTACATTTACTTCATTTACGCCATTTATATTGACCTTTTCATCGGCAATAATGTTTATTTCTTTAGACAGTACGTCTATTTTATTTGGTGCATAAATAGTCATTGTACCATCTCCGTTAAGTTTTATCATGTTACCACTTGGATCGGTAGCTGTAAAGGTGTTTTTTTCTTCGTCAAGAACAAGTGAGGTTCCTCCGCGGGTTGCAAAGCTTCTTTTGTTGTTATCGGTTCCACCACCTCCACCACTTTTTCCGTGAAAAACACTCCCCAGAATAAAAGGTCTGTTTGGGTCGCCATAACGGAAATGTACCATTACGTGGTCGCCTACATCCGGTATAAATACC
>JAHEZJ010000029.1:58895-83946 GCA_023251135.1 Flavobacterium sp.
TGCTTCCTGCATCTGGGGTCATAACACGAAGCCAGGCCGTTTTCATCGAAGTACCTTGCTGCCAAAGCATTTGTACTCTAATTCTACCCTTGTTTTTCGGATCGGTATTACTTTCTACCAGAGCTTGCTGTGTTTGTGCAATTGGATAGGCAACATCCGGTTCAGGCAGACTAAGCACTTTTGAAGGAATCGCTTTGAAATTGTTCTCATACTCTCCCAAATGGTTGGCATAATGGCTAATTTCTGTAATGAAATAAGAACCTATTTCTTGTGTAATCGCATTGGTGTTTTCTAAAACACTCGATTTTATGTTAACGATGCTTCCAATTTTTAATTTTAAGTTTTTGGTAGTCGCGGTAACATAGTTGGTGTTTGCGGCAGCACTTTCCTGCTTTTTTTTCAGGAAGGATTCCAATACCAAATCATCACCTGTACTCACGATTCCGTGCGTAAAAGCTGGTGTGGCAAAAACTTCTTTTGAAGCTGTAAATGCCTCGTTGCCTAATTTAGGCAAACCTCCTACTGTGTCTTTAGATTTTGCGGTATAACGTTTATCGGCACTTTCGTTGTAAGTAAAGGCACTAAACTTATTCGGAACTGCCTGTACCGCTATTTGTAATCTCGAAATATCACTATTATAGGTCAATGATATGGGAGCATCGAAGCTTTTTGGCTTTCCGAAGTTTAATTTTTCTCCGTCATAATACAGCCATTCATTGTATTGTTTAGCCAATCGCTGGATGAACTGAAAATCGGTTTCCAGATACTGATTCTGATAATCCATTTTACTGCTGTACTCCGGATTGATATCATTTTGAAGCTGTTCTCCCGCTCCATTTTTTATAACTTCTTTTATAATATCTTTTAAGTTTAATTCTTCCCAGGAATATAATTTTTCACCCGATTCCAACAAGATCGTTTTAGAGTAACCTGAAACAATAATTTGATTTCCGGAATGTCCCATTTCCTGATCAAAAGCGATATTGGTCACCACACCCAAAAAATTATTTTTCTCTTCAAGTATGATGTGTACCACTTTACCCAGCCATGCCTGTGCATTCTCCAGAGTGTAAGCCAAAGGACTTTCAATTGCAGCATGCGGAACAAGAATTTCAAATCTATGGTGATCGTTTATCACCTGTACCAGCTCAATACTGGTAAAATGACTTATTTTTTTAGAATCTATTCCAAAAATTATTGATGGTGGTGTCATAGTTTATTTTTTTGTATTAGTAGCTATTTATTGGGGAATATTATTGTTGTTTTCATTTAAATATCTCGAAAACAAATCGTTGCTTTCAAGCATTTCAGGCGTTAAATTTAAATCTTTAGTCCCTTGATGAGTTATCAGGCTTTTACCCATTTTATAATAATGAACCGTTGTTTTTCCTTCATAATTCAGACTATTTGTGCTTATAATTATGTTGCTTTTTTCATTAAAATAAAAAGAATTAATAGCCGTTGTAATTACATCAGATTTTTGCTTAAACTGAAAGTTAATTTCCTTTTTATTCCTTAAATCAATTGCCATTAGGTTTATCCTGTTGTTAACCTCATTTAATGGTAATAAAAGAACATGGTCACTTGTGATAAAACAAGCTGTAGATTTATCGTTCACGATCAGTCCATTGACAGGAAATGCCTTATCAAACCGGTTTGGGTAATTTATTTTTATAATATTTACGCTGCCCTGACTAATATGAAGACTATCCTTGTAATATTTAATGGTGTATAAAACGCCTTCTTTGTCTTTAACTTTTAGGCTGTCGATAGTACTTATTTCCGCTTCCTTTTTTTCGTCCTGTTTTACTACAAGCTTTTCATTACTTTTTAAGTTACATCCCAGAAGAATAAAAACAATTGCAATTATTTTTATTTTAAAAAAGTTAGTTAATCTCATTTGAAATAGCATTAAATTTTTCATTCTGATTGATAAGCACTCTTTTCTCTTCTTCTAATTTAGTTTTCACCGGATCTGTGAATAAAAGGGAATTGGTTGTCAAAACCGTATTTATTTCCTTTAGTCTTTCTTTATTAACTTCTAACTGATAGTCTAAACTATTTTTGAAGCGCTTTTTTACACTGCCTATTTGTTTTTCCAAATGCTCTCCATAATGATTATTACCGGCGCTGTCCATATCGGCATTGTAGGCATATTTCCCACCATGTCTTTCTTTAGCTGTCGGATAATATGTTCCGGTATTAAAAGCCTTGTCAATATCATCTGCTGTTATAGTGTCTTTTGCTATTATCTCAGAAAAATGACTCCAGTTTTTATTGATCTTATTGAAATAATCCGTCAGTGCAGCCTGGTAACCTCCTAAAGTAGAATAATCCTTAACAGTACCGTGACTGGTGCTTCTTTTGGAAGGCTGTCCCATTACTCCAAATAAATTATAATCCCCGTTTTTTAATGCCGATGCTCCATATCCACTTTCCAAACTTGCCTGTGCCAACACTAATAAGGCTCCTTTGGAAGATGCTCCTTTTGCTTTAGCAAAATCATATATATCAACAGCAATTGTTGTCAAGAATAGATGATGAACAGGTTTCTCTTTTTTAGGTGCCGAACTTACTTGTTTAGCTTTAACATCTTCAGCGACGCGATAAGCTTGTGCACTTCGTCTTTGCATCATCGCCCCTAACTGATCTGTATTTTCCCATTGACCACTTTTTTGGTTGTATTGAGCGCCTTTAACTCCCAAAGAGTTGGCGTTTTTCTGTTTTGCTGAGGATGAAGATCTACCCATAGTCCGTTTTGTATCTAATTATTTAACTTCACAATTAAAATGATTTACACTTTTAGAATCTATTTCATGAGATTATTGCTGGTGGCAACATAATGGCTATTTATTATTGTGATTCCTTAAAATCTAAATCCTTTTTTACTTGAAAAAACCAATCGCTTCGGAGAGTCAAAAGACCTTGTATCCCAATCGGTTAGTTGTTTGTATATTGTTTTAGTAAATGTTTTTGACTGGCTTAAATTATTAGGCGTTGGGCCATTGGTATAACCATGATCCACAGGATTATAATTATAGACCAATTTTTCATCGATGACTAATTCATAAGCCGGAAAATGATTGTGTTCACCATTAATCGTAATTAACAGTGACTTTCCATTTCTATACATTGTCACTTTTATTGTAAAATCAATATTTGGCGTTGCAAAACCAGGTGTAAATGGATATCCCGCAGAAGCAGATGCTTCAATAATACTGGTATTATTAGGAATCTTTGTACCAACCCGGCTTATATGAGTACCACTTACAACATTTTGGATACTCGTTTCTAACGGCACTTCTTCAGACGTTTCTACGAGGACTTTTTCGCAAACCCCTCTATATTCAAAACTAGTTGCTATACTGCCCGTTGCTGCACGGCCATAATAAACAGGGACTTTTTGAATATATACCTCAACTCTGTGCGAAGCATCAGAATGCTGTCCCGATTTATATGCAGTTCCACATTTATGTCTAAAAAGAGCACTTTTGTCAAATAAAGTATATTTTCCCGTTTTAGCCCCATCAAGATTCATCACAAGACTTAAGCGATTATGATGATCGTTGTGTTTATTATGAAAATCAATTTTATCCGTAGAAAAATAATAATCTGATACAAAGTTCCCGGGTTCCGGTAACCAAGCGTATCCCTGACTATCAATTTCCTGCAATTTTTGTTTAAACTGATAATAGTTGGTCATTTTACTTGGATTAAATCGAGAATCCTTCTCAAAATAACTCAACAATGTTTTACCTAAATTTTTTGGAATATAGGCATTGAATTTTATTGTAATCGGTATCATAGATGGGTATTATTTATAATAGTGATCTCTTAAAATATTAGACCAGGAATCTATAAAAATACCTTGTTCTTCCATTTTTTTTATTTCGTTCTGCGTATAGAAATAATTTTTGTAATCATTCACTTTACACACCACGACTATGTTTTTTTGCTTGTTTACTGCTGTTGTATAAGCAATTGGCAAGTTTTTGTGTTTTAATTTTTCATACTGAATATCTTCAGTACCAGCGCTTTCATTACAAGTATACTGGGGTATTTCTTCTTTTAAATTATTTTCATAATAAATTTTCAGTCCCTCCAAAGAAACTTGTGAATGCGTTCCAATGAGTGGTATGTATTTATCTTCATACGCAAATTGAGTTTTTGCCTTACCATTACGGTCTACTTTTATAACTCTGGAACCTCCCATGCCTAAAGACTCACCGATCCATTCCTTAGGTTGTCCGTCCTTTTGGTTGTATTCGATTTTAATAATACCTTCATACCCTTTGGGCAACACAATAACCTGATTAAATGGTCTTGTCAAATACCAAAATGAAAAAGCGATAAATAAAATGGGGAATAGATACAGAAAACAATCCCAAACAATAAACTGATTTTTTGAGGCACTAAAAGAAATCTTTTTAACCTTAAAAACAAACCGAAAAAGAAAGTAGATTATCAATAAAACAACTCCTATTATTGCGAGTTTCCAAAAGCCATAAAGCCAAAAAGAACAGAAACACAGTATTCCCAAAACAATATAATAGATAGCAATATTCCTTAATCTTTTCATTCAGTTTTGAAATTGTATTGTATGTTTTAAATTCTATAAAAACAAGAAGCGGTGTTTTACCGCTTCTTGTCAAATGGGGAAAAATTAAATTTTAGCCCAGTTGTTATCTAATGTAGCATTTCCTAATGTGATTTTTTCTGCTGAGAAAGTGATCTCAGTAGTCATAGGAGTTTCAGCTAAAGCATCTAATTGCTCACTGAAGAATACTATAAACGCATTTTCAAAAGCAAGTTCTTTCATTACTTGCTCAGAATCAGCTTTAAAGTATTTAATTTTTCCGCTTACCGGTTTGTGTTGGCTGTTTACTGCCTGCTCAATAACTGTAGTGTTATCTGTAGATTTTACTCTAAGATTTAATCTACCTCCTTTAATTTCAGATGAAACTGCTCCTTTACCGTCAGTATGTCTTAACATATCAACTTTTGAAAATAATACTTGGTACTCGTTTCCTTCGAATTCTAAAACTGCTTTAAATGCCATAATAAAAATAATTAAGTTGTTAAAAAATGTTTTTTTTAGAATCCTCTTTATTTTGTCTGACTAGTATAAACAAAAAAAAGAGGTATTCTACATGATTTTAGAATACCTCTTTTTTGTACTAACGTACTTTTTTTTAATTGCTTCTTGTAGGAAGATGAGGGTGATTCGCAATCAATAACTTGTACGAATATACAAATACAATTTTAAAAAACAAGTCAATTCGTAATCTTTTTCATAAAAATATTCAAAAAAAAGTCAAGCCTGATCATTCAAAATTGTAAGAATTCAGCATTCACGGGGGCTGACAGAAAATTCATCTGTTTTAAAAAATAAATATTCAGCTGTAAAAACAATTCAATTGTCAAAAAGACACTTTTTTTTGAACATTCATTTTGTTTTTTCACCTGCCCTTTATGAACAAAAAAAGAGGTATTCTACATGATTTTAGAATACCTCTTTCTATTATTTTTTATTGATCTGCTTTTTTGGAATCAAAATGAGCTACTGTTATAAAATACACACCATTTAATCTCTGATATTTTTCATAAAAAACAACAGAATAAATCCTAACAATACCGCTGCTATGTGAAGGAATATTGAGTTTACCTGCGGCTGTAAAGAATTTACCTGATTTCGTATGTCCAAAGTTGCAGTGGTATGAATTTCATTTATCTTGTTTACCTGTTTCTGTAGCGAATCAATTGTTTTATTTAAATACAAAATGTTCTGATGCTGATTAGAAAACAATCGCTTTACTTCTTTATCGGATAAGGCTGCTTTTTTCCTGATCACTCCTGTTCTCGGTTCTTTAAGTGTCAGCTCGCTTACATCTTCTACTTTAGTATTATTGATTTCAAAGCTATTGTTCAGTTTGTTAATCAGAAAAAAGATAAACAGTATATAGGACAGCAAAAATGTTGGCAAAATATACTGAATAATAATATCCATAGGTTTTAGTCTTGTCGCACTATGAATATTGTTGATGGTGCTATAATTGGTAAAAAAAATAGGCTCTTGTTTTTTCTCTCTGTTCAATCTTTCGTTTTTATATTTTACTTCTAAATCAATCAATTCAAAACGGTCCAGGCTATAAAGTCCCAGTGTTTCGTTTAGTTTTTTATGGTGTACCATCCAATTGAGGACTTCTTCCATTTGATACTCGGTAATAGCCGGGTCTTTTAATCTCCACAAAATTTCATTCTTTGTAAGTTCAAAGGGTTTTCCTTTGCTTTCAAAATAGAACAACTCTAAAATTATTTCATGCAAAGGTTTTGTTATTTCTACTGTATTGATAATTTCCATAGTCGTTAATTTATAATAGAAGTTTTTTTGGTATGTAATAGTATTTTAGCTGTGCTTCGTCATCAAAAACCTCAAAAGCATTGTTGCGCAGCATTTTTTCTAAAACCTCAACCTTCGCATTTAATGTGATAAAAAGTGCCCGAAATTCATTCCGCTTTTTCTTAAACTTTCTAATATCCTTGATTCTTATTTCATGCAATTGCGAACTATTTACAAACACTCTCGTTTTGTAATAAAGCAGATCCGCAAGGGAACTTCTGGCTCTTAAAGGCTCTGTTTGTCTAATGTTTTGAGCAAAGGTTTTACATTTGTCCTTAAAGTTCAAAATCTCTACTTTGTCAATATTCTGGTTGGTGTACTCTTTACTGATTAACTCTCTGTAGTTTTCAATAAGCAGTTTGATTTCGGCCTCCGTAAATAAAAGATGTACACTACTTTCTAAACTTTCAGTCAATGTGTCTTTTGCAGTTATGGCAAAGGATTCACTTTTATAGTTTTTCGGTATATCGGTGTCGACACTATCTTTATGCGGGAAATTTTCAAGAAGACTGTTTATCGTTTCACTTGGCTGACTTCTCAAAAAACTAAACTCATTTTTATACTGCGTCAGTGATTTTAATAATCGGTTATTCGTTTTTATGGTCTTACTGATCACACTGTCAATCGCTTTATTAATCGTTTCAGGAGTAAGCCCTCCATTTAGTTTCGGAAAAACAATCCCTCCATTAAAATTACTCTTTAAAGGAGCATCGTAGATATAATCATTATCGTATTCACCAGTATACACAAACTCATCGTTCTTGGTGATCAATTTTGGATCTACGTAATAATTTTGAATGTTCTTTTTATTGGCATTACTTGCATCGCTCAAATGCATTTTACTTTGCAGAATAAAATCCTGATTGTCTCCATTGTTCTCGTTCCCAAAAAGAATGAACAGTAACTTACCATTATTCTTGGCTAACTGAGTAAAACTGTCGTTGAGTACCGAATTTACAGAACCGTCCAAACCTGCCAGAATGAAAAAGTTATTTTCAAAATTCACATCTGAATCGAGGAACTGACTGATCGCCGTATTGTTGTTTGGCAAAATATTTTCTGCCGGAACCTCTTCGGGTGTTTTGATGCTTTTTTCAATCAAATCAAACCACTTTGAAAAAGAGGCTGATTTTTTCAGATAATAACTCTTCGATCTTCCTTTAGCAATAAAGGAGTACGTAAAATTATAGTTTGCGTACAAATCACTGCTGATCGTTAATTTAATATTTTGCAGTGCAGAAAGCGTTTTCTTTAAATGCGTTTTGGTTCCATTGTTATTCTCAAAAACGTAAAAGAAGTTAATGTTTTTGCTTTGCAAAGCAATTTGTTCAATCGTTTTGATTGAAATATCATCTCCTTTTAAATTGGTGATTTTGTTTTTATCATGATTCCATATGTTGGCCGGCAATAAAATTTTGCTGGCATTGTCAAACTGAACCGGAACACTGGTTTGATTTTCGTTTACAAAAAAAGTGTTCTTATACAATTCACTCGCGTGAAAGTTAATTTTTCCGGACGAAAACTTTAACGTATCGGTAGGTTTCAGTTTTACGACCATGTTATCTTCAAGAGGATTCAGATATTGCAAAGGAACCCAGCCGTATTTAAGATTAGTCGTGTCTTTTGGCATCACATCATCAAAGTTGGATACAAAAGCCGAATTGATTGTTTTATCTATTTTATAGACATATACAAAATCATTTAGTTTTATACTTTTCTTTGATACCGCTTCTAAATTGGGATCGCTTTTCAGCAAAAGAGTGCTCTTTTTAACGTTTATTTTACTCGAAAATAAGTTGTCTAAGGTATTGCAGGCCACAAAATACTTTACATACTTTAAATTGACCTGATTTTGCATTGCCCTGCTGTATTCAATCACATTGTCTTTTTTTATCCAGCCCAGATACTGAACTTCCTTTGCATTAGAAAAGTGATTTGTTTTACTTCGAAAGACCGAAAATGTCCCTTTTGGTTTGCCAATCAGTTTTTTGTCGGCAACCACCACTTCGTAATAATTTTTATCCTGATTGATCACATACATCGGCGACAAAATATTCACCTTGTTTTTTACCTTGGCCCCATAAGGTTCTTCATAGATTTTATTTTCATTTCTATCTGAAAGCACTAATTTAAGCTGTGATTTTTCGTCTTCTTTTTGCCTTTCATTGTCGTACGTATTCACAATTTTTTCTGTTTTTTTGAGAACACTTGTACTATTACTAACCTGCGAAAAAATTGGACTTATAACCAACAAGAACATCAAAGAAGTATATCGAAGTAAAATACTAATTTTCATCTGTTGCTTTATTTTTTTTGGTTTTTTGGGTAATATTGATCTGCTTAAAGCATTTGATTGTATCTAGTTTTACTTCCTGAATAATAGTAGATTTTCCGTCTAAATAATGCAGTCCCTGACAATAACTCAAAAAGTCATTGTATTTTTCTTCATTGACCACCACCACTACATCCGACAAATTATTACAGATGTATTTGTTTTTCAGATAATTGACCTGTTCTTTATAGGTTCTTGTATCCCTTGCTCCCAGATTGGCAATAATTTGCAGTCGTTTTTTAATATCATTTATGACAATGCCTGCCGAATCAATTTTTTCCGGTTCTTTAAAGGGTTCGTACAATGGGTAAATCTCAATCTCTTTTCTTACCGGATATCCCGTTTTATCCGTCTCCAGTTTTACAGTGTAAATACCCGGCTTGGTGAAAATGTAAATAGCCTGTTTTTCATAAGAATCGATAGTCCCCGTTTCGCCAAAATCCCAATACCAGTTGCTCGAACTTGGCGAATATCCGGTAAATACAATTTCTTCGCCCACATAACCAAAATCCGGGGCAAATATTTTTGAAATAGAGTCTCTGGCGGTCAAAGCTCTTCCGTTAACGATGTTGATTTGCTTCGAAAAATCAAACTTATTGTCAATTTTTAACGTTACCAGATATTTACCTGCTTTTTCATAGGTATAATTTACGCTTCCTTTGCTCACAATTGAATCACCGTTTCCAAAATACCAGACCGCTTTTTTATCTTCTATTAAAGTGCTGTCGTTTATTTTAAAATTCAACTCCTCATCTAATTCGTACTGATGATTATCATTCTCATCTAATATCGAAAAATCAAGATTATTTAATCTTTTATTGTAAGGAAATAGCAATGCCACGATCACTAAAATTACCGCAAGGCAGAACAAAAGGATAACTACTGTTTTATTTTTAATGTTCATTTTTAAAATTCGCTTTACATTCGTTTAGACTTCTTTGAACAAGAGTATCATTTTTCCTGACCGTACTTTCTTCCAGATTGATCTCTAAAAAAACATTTAACAGGTTCCCGCCAATCACACAAAAATTGTACGACGAATGAAATTCATTATCCTTATACAATTGTTTGTATTCGGATATGTTTCTTTTTACTTCATCTATTCGCTGTACCTGATTAATATCGTATTTGATCGTATCAATGGTTTTGAAAATCAGCTTCGATTTATTAGCATAATCTACTTTAATCTCCTGCATCTTTTCATAGTCATTAATTCTGTTGAGCATATCCGTATTATTAAAATTTGGAGTTTTTAATAAAAATTTGGTAACACCAATGTATATTACACAAGCACTTATAATAAATAACAAATTGAATTTTAGTTTTTTCCAATATGTTTCATCAAATTCTATTGCCTTTTTCATGATTATAGGATTATTTCTTTTTATTTTCCTGGTTGTGTTTTTCGATACAATTTTTAAGCTGATTTTTGTTAATCCCGTAACCGGTCTCGGCTTCTTTCAAAACATCAATTTTAGTCTGTATTCGTTGCAGCTCAACCAAAAACTCTTCGTATAACCCAAAAGAATTTGTCAGATTCGTTTTTGATTTTCGAATTTCATTATTGATCGCAAATCTTTTTTCATTGATTAAAGACTGAAGATTTTTGCGTTCGTTTAGGGTTCTGTCTTTAAATCTCAGGTCGTTAATTTCGATTAGGATTTCGTCAAACAGCAGGTTCATTTCTCCCTGTTTTACCGCAATATCATTATAGTACTTATGCTTTTGCTCCAATTCGGCAACACCTTTATTGGCGGTGGTTAACGTGATATACAGACAACCAAAAATAAAAGCAAACGTGACAAAAAACATGCTATAGAACTTACGCTTTTTAGCCTTTATTTTAATGTGATTAAGTGGTTCCATTGTTTTGTTTTTAATCTAGTATTGACCATGTATTGCTTTTTGGTGCAGAGACTTTGGTTTCTTCACTAATAACAATATTTTCTTTTCTGATTCCGATATATTCCAATTCGCTTAATTTTTGCCATAAGCGTTTTAAAATCCCTAAAAACTGGTTTAGTTTTTCGAGCGTTTGTGCGATATCATTATGGTCGTAAACCGCATTTTTCGCTTCAAACAATACCGTTAGCAGCTCTGATGGTTTAACATCAATCCACTCGTAGTAATATTGTAATAAAACCTCTTTCTCTTTATCATCCATTAAGGTCAGAGCCGAAAGAAGGTGATTAGCCAACACGATTATTTTGTCAAACATATAAACCGGAGACTCTTCAGAAGCAATGTTTTTTAGATAAAAACAGTTCTCCGCATAATAGTTCAATATCTTGTTACACAAACTAAATGTGTTAGACACTAGTTTGTTATTGATTGCGCTTTGGGCATTCTTTTTATGAATCTTTATTGAAAAATCATTTAACTGATACAACTCCGTATTCACTTTCGTCAGAAATTGATTTAAAATCTCACTGTTTTTGGTTTTTACTACAGGAGCGATGTACTTTCCGTCTTCGATAAAAGTTCCGTTCTGGAATGCTATTTTCTTAACAATTATAAAGTAGCCCGACAGAAAGTTATCGTTTACTTCTTTTTTATTGACAATATGCAATTTTATATCGGGAAGCACGTGAGGATGGTGCAACGGAATGCTCTCAGGATCCGGAATACCTACAGGAATTAAATCATAAGGATTTATAGAAACAATAACATAATATTGCTCAAAAGAATTTCGATCCAAATCATTTGCATTGATACTTACCTCAGGAAGTTTAGTACCATAAATATCCTGATTAAAAGAAATGATATGCCCGTTCTTAGCAATTAATTCGCATTTTTTTAAATAGGCAACTAATTGACCGCCTTCAATTTTTATTTCAATCTCAATAGATTTATTGCCTGCAGGCTGAATACAGCCATAATTGAAATTGTTTAACTGAACTTTATTATAATCGCTTACAATTGTTATAAAGTTGAAATAATTATTGATAAAATGGTCTTTGGTTAGTTTTACACCATCTGTCCAGTTAATGGGTAAATGTATGTTTGATTTCATAATTCGAAGTTGTTTTATGGTGGTATTCGTTAGTTTTTTTTATTTTCATTTCTTTTAAATCCATCTGGTTTCAAAAGAAGTCAAAGTTTTAATTATTCCTCTAGTTCGTCCTGCTGCCTGTTTAAAGCAACCCTTTTAGCAAAAATGATTTGTTTGTTTTTCAATTTACTTTGAGAGATGGTCTGATACGGACTCAGATTTCTGATAAACAAGGGAAATCTAAAATATTTTGCCGTGTAAAAAATCCAACCGGTATCTTCGTTCTCAGCACTGGATTCGATAGCATCGTTTGGAAATCTATAATTTTGGTCTTCAATAAATTTATCAAACCAGCTGCCCAGATTGACATCCTGAGCAATTTTTACATCAAATTTTGAAAAGAATTCAGAATCTATTTTCTTCTTAATATTAATAGAAACCTGCATCAGGCGGAATTTATCAATATTGTCCCAATAGTCAAAATCCTTGCGCTCTTTACCCACTCTCCAGTACTCATAAAATGGTTCAGGGATTTGTAAATATTTTTTCTTTGATTCCTCAAAAAAGATTGGCGCATATAACCACAGTATGTTAAGCATACTGATGTGTGCATAACTTGATATGGCAATATAATTAAAGACGAGGTAGTAGATCCAGGAAGAAAGAATGGCTACAATTAAAAAAAGAAAAAGTTTTGCGGGAGCACTATTTTGTATTCCGATCTTCTGAAATAAAGCCGTTTTCATGAAATACAATAAGGCAACTCCAAGCAGTAAGTAGTAAAAGATTGAAAAAAATAAGCCAAACCAAATGAACTCGTTGTTAAAAAAAGCAAACAAACAGGGTAAAGCCGCGATAAGTGAAAAGCATAAAACAAATACGATCGCTGATTTTGTTTTTATTTTTATGCTTGCAAATTGATTCATTACAAGCGTAATAATTAAAATTAAAAACGGTGCCAGGAGGTATTTCAGAAAAAAGGGCAATATTGTATTCATAATTGAAGTGGTATTATTATGATGCTTTAAAAAATTATAAAATGGTATTTATGCCTAAATAGTTTTCGTTTAATTTTATTCCCAATTGATAGTTGTTAAAAAAAACAATGTCAACTCTCCGGTTACTGATAATAAAATACTCGAGCACTTTCCGGGTAAGAGTCATCTTCCGCTCGAGTATCGAATAGTCGATATTTCCCTCAAAATATAGTGTTACCTCAACATTATCAACTTCGCTTTCTACAGCTCCGCAAAGACCCAAATTAAAGCCGAGTAAACCATCGCTTAATTCTAAAAATGGAGATTCTGTAAAAACATGTTTTTTGTATTTTAGTTTTACCGTGTCACCGAGTAACATTTCCAACACTTTTTCCAATTCAGGAAGGTTCTCTTTTAATTTTTCAGCCTCACATAAATAAATGAATAGATTTTTCTTTTGTGTATTAGACAGATCAAAATCAATTGCAATTAATTCATCTACAATCCTTAGAAACAAATCAATCTTATCGCTAAACAAGTGAAGGCTTCTTACGGCAAAATTTGAACTTGCCGAAAAAATCTCATTGTCAAAAGGCATAAAGAAATCAAGCGCGTTCTTTTCTGCTTTTTTATTTTCCTTTACCGCTTCTACAATCTCTTTGTTAGACATGGTAGAATTACTAACCGATAACGGATGAAACAGTAATTCGGGTAAATTATGGTAAATGCTATTTTTAGCCAAATGCAATAACAGCGCTTCCTTTGTATATTTTGAATCTTCCTGATACAACATCGAAGAAAGATCAATCGCATCTCTGGAATTGTTTCTTTTAGAAAGGCCTTTGTGTCTGACAAAAACTTCAGTTTCATTTTTTAAAAGGTTCTGCAATTCATAAAAAAGAATTTCGCCCTTTAGATTAAAATTAAGCTGTTGTTTTAAAACTGCAATATCCTGCTCCATAGCTTATTTTTTTTCCCAGATAAATTCATCCTCTTTTATATCCAGCATTATACTTTCATTCTCCAGAATCGCCTCTGAAATGATTAATTTCGAAATGGTTTTCTTCAGATAAGTTCTTACTATTCCGGCAATAGGTCTCGCGCCGTATTTTTTAGAAAAGCCTTTATTGGTCAAATATTCCAGCGCAGCCTCCGATATATCGAACGAAATATTCTTTATACTTTTTAATTGCTCCTGCAAACGGCTCAAATGCAGCCTGAAAATAGCTTTGGCAATTTCGATATTTATTGGAGCAAACGGAACCACTTCAGTTAAACGTCCCAAAAATTCGGGTCTGAAGTGCTCACTCATAATTTCAATTAATTGATTAGAGGTAGGCAAATGACCATTTTCGATTTGTTCCTGTATCCATTGGCTACCAATATTTGAGGTAAAGATGATGATGGCATTCGAAAAATCTCCTTCACGGCCTAACTTATCATGTACTTTCCCTTCGTCCATAATTTGCAAAAACACATCGTAAACCGAACTGTGTGCTTTTTCTATCTCATCAAAAAGTACTACCGAATAAGGCTTTTGTCTAATTTTATTCACCAGCATCCCTCCTTCTTCATAACCTACATATCCCGGAGGCGCACCATATAATAAAGCAGCTGAATGCTCTTCTTTAAATTCCGACATGTCAAATCGGATCATGGCATTTTCATCATCGAATAATAGTTCTGCCAGTGTTTTGGTTAATTCAGTTTTACCGGTTCCTGTCGGTCCAAGAAAAAAGAAAGATCCAATAGGCTGTTTTGGATTACTCAAACCACTTCGGGATTCAATAATAGCTTCCGACAAGGTTTTTATCGCATGTGCCTGCCCTTTTACTCTTTCCTGCAGTTTGTCTTCAATAGTCAAAAGTTTTTCTTTTTCTCCGGCACTTATTTTCCCTAAAGGAATTCCGGTTGCATTTGAAACAACTGCCAAAAGCTCCGATTTTGTAACAGTGGTCACTTTTTCTTTGGCCAGATTTTCAATATCCGTCGCTAATTGTTCTATCGCTTCAAAAGTGACAGCTTCATTTTTGGAATTATTCGAATTTTCAACTACACTAACTTTACTGGTTACAATGCAGCTTATGCGGTTGTAAATCTCTTTTTTCAGCAAACTCATCCTTGATTCGTCGGCAGGATCAGATTCTTTTATCTGCTCTTTTATTTTTACAATCTCGACTAAGGAGTTGGCATTTGATACGATAACCGATGAAGCGGTACGATCTAATAAATCGATCGCTCCGTAGGGTAATTTTTTTCCTTATAAAATCTTTTTGATAAATGAATGGCTTCCTGAATGACTTCATCCTGAATCGCTACTTTATAATGCTTTTCTAATTTGGCTTTGTACAGACTCAAACATTCAAGTAGTAAAGAATAGTCTAATTCTTCAATAAAAATGTTTTCAAACTTTCCGTTAATGGTCGTTCCTTCAATTGATTTACGATAAGAATCGGAGTCAATTGAAGCAATAATATTAATAGTACCCTCAGTCAATTGGGTATTGATGATATTGATTACGGCATTTGATTTTGAATTGGACGAATTCAATAAAACCTGTATATCATCAATAAAAAGGATACTTTTCGAGTTTCTGGCTAATTTTTCAAAGATTTCAATCAGTTTCTTCGAAATCTCATTTTCACCACTGCAATTGGCAACCAGTTTGGCTACATTTAAAGACAACACCAGAGTTTCTTCAAAAAAATCAGGATCTGTTTCGTGTAACGAAGAAATTAGATTTTTTATAATACTTGTTTTTCCAATACCCGATTCTCCAATTAATAAAATACCGTGATTTTCATATCGCTCGATATTCTCAAGGATCAGCCTAACCTCTTTATTTCTGCCAATAACACTGCTTCCCTCTTCAATGATGTTTTTCTTGTATAAGGTATCGCAATAGTTAATATTGACCGTTTCTTCTTCATCAGTAGTATCAGCGAGATTGAAACTTTTTTGATTGTTGCGGAGTCCAAAATGTTTGAGCAGTTCTTTATCGCTTAAGTTCAAACCGTCAATTTGCTTGTCGCTATACACCAAACCGGGTTTGATAATGGCAATAAAAACGGAAAATGCATCAATAGAATCTGATCCCAGTCTAATTTTATTAAAATTTGATTCTGTAAAAACATGTTCTACTTCAGTATCCGCTGTGATTGTATTGTCATTGTTTTGAGCAGAAGTATACACTTCCTTCCTTACATCAAACCATTCTTTGATGTACTCAATGTCTTTTGATAATGTTCTTAAAACTTCGACTAATCCGGTTGGTTCAAACAATAGCGCATAGGCTAAATGAGCAACACCGTAAGTACTGTGTCCATCCTGAATTGCTAACGATTTGGCAGATTTAATGGCAGATAATAAGCTTGGACTGTAATCTAGTTCATTCATAGGTTTAGTTAATTGTAATTTGAAATGGAATGTTCATAACAGACTGTTTTTCTAAGGTCTCTTTTAAAAACAACCCAATTTTCTGCTTGTTTTCGATCTGCATAGCATACTTATCCTGTAAAACAACTTCTATATCAATAGTTCTGAATAAGCCTTTTTTTCTTTGATCGCTAATACCAACCCCATCTTTAATAAATACCTCTTTGGTAATATTTCTTAAATGATAGTGTACTGCCGATTTTATGTCTTGTTTGGTTACTAATCTTTCTTTAGACAGAAAGCCGTATCTCAAATTGATCAGTTTTTCTGCTTTGTTGTTTCTGTAAATCCCTCCAACCGAACTTGTTTCAAAAACAGTAGCATCCTGAACCAATTCAGACAAGGCGGTTTGTTTTAAAATAGTTCCTTTTTTTAAGTTGTTGGCCGACTGCCCATTTGAAGTCCAGTACGAGCAGTACAGAATTTTAGATTTATCGGTTTCGTGAATTAAAGCATATACTTCCTCTTCACTAACCTTATTGTAACTGCTATTAATTTTGCTTTCAATTGAATTAATTTCCTCATTAATTCTGGTCATCGTAGCATCAATATAATCGGCATTAATGTTTGAGAAAGAACTAATATCTTCTCTAAGTGCACGGGCTAATTTTTTAAGAAAAAACTTTGCGGTTCGTGAATCATAATTCTCCAATCCACCATAAAAAATAGTGAATACATTAGAGCTAAGATGATTCGGTTGTTTTATACCGTTGGTGAATTCAACATTTTTTTCGTTAAAGATTCTGGCCACATCCAGAAAATGAGTATTACTCTCGGCTTTCATCGCAAAAAGCCTTCCCTCTAGCTTGGCATTGTGTACTCTGTTGTTTAACTTTCGATTGATAACCGGAAAAGTATTTATTTTGATCTGAATTTTATCCAGCTCGGCTTTAGAGAAAATTTCAGGAAATATAAATTCCAGCCAAATTAATCCCGTATTTTTTTTACCCGACTTCAGGGTTTCTTTTTCAATTTTAAACTTATCTACTATCGATTCGTAGACCAAATTTTCGGGGTTCAGCTTTAATCTGTAAATAAAATTTTTATAGAATGATTTTATCGTTTCTGTATAATGTTTGTTGTCCTGAACTTCATCAAAAGTTTCTCTTTCAATTTCAAGAGTATTTCCCAAAGTGTCCTTTACTACGATAAATTGCAGAAAAGAATCTAAGGGCGAATCTTCTGTTATAAAAGTAAATTTCAACGAATTAAGTTTCTCCAGATTCTCTTTGGAGGCATCCAGTCCAATCCAAATACGATGATCTGAAATTCTGTGCGGCGCAGGTAAATGCTTCACATGTTTTGAAGAGTCAATTAAAAAAGAGTCGTGCAATTGAAAGCTAATTTCGCCTTCAATAACACTTTCGTTTGCAAATGGAGTAAAATGAATATCAGCATCGACACTGGTTACCATATTCGATTTTACAACAAATTCGGTATCGTCGTTTAAGAGGACAATCCCATTAGTGACACTTGTACTGGCCAGAGTATGCGCAGGCATCGGTAGATTCCACTGACTTGGTACAATTTCCTGAGCAATGCGCTCAATAATTTTGTTGTCGGATTCAACTCCTTCGTGATGCAGGTAATAAAGTTCATGGACAAAAACGTCTAACAACATCATTACCAGAGGATCTGCCATGTTGATGTCCTCAATACCCCAGATTTCTAAACACTTTTTCTGTATTCTATTTTTTATTTCAACAAACTTAACGTCTTTCATATTGTGGTATTATTGAGAAATTGGGCTGATATTCAATTTAGTATGAAAATTAAACGGAACTAAGCTTTCTATAATCGAACCTTTTACAACTATATTCGCTTTTCTCCTGATGCTTGAGGCTAACTCCTTATCATCAATCTCATCTAAAGAAATAGTAATTTCACTTAGCAATAGTCTTTTTTCAAATTCGGTAATCGATTCCTGCAATGATTTTCGTACCAAATCTTCCCAATCTCTTTTTTTTATATGTTGATTAAATTCTAAATCCCAAATAATAGTCCCGTATCCCGGCGTCTCTGGTATCTCTCCAAAAGAGGTCGTAATGATCATCATAATGTTGTATGCAATTGATTCTTCAATCTTACAAAAATTTTCTTGAGAGCCTCTTAATAACGACTTAAAATTAACGGGATATTTCAGATATTTCATTTTTTAACACAAATTTAATTGAATTATGATAATTTTATAACATTACAAAAATCCCGGCAGGATACGACAAAAATCCAAATAAAATACTTACAAATCAATAATAATTTAAAGTTTTTTTTTACTAGTTTTACACACTTAACTAATAATCCTATTAAATTATGAGCATGTTCAATTATGGTATTGGTGGCAATGAAGTAAAGATTGACGCCAATGAATCTATTTTAGAAATTCCTTCAAACAGAACATTACTAATTCAAAAACTTACAAATGAGCAGCCGGTTGGACCGGAAGCTGTGTATGATTTGCAGACGGTAGAAGCTGTTTTTGAAAAGTACAAACCGAGTGTAGATTTTGAATTTTCTACGGAAGAAGGTTCAGATTTAAATGAATCCATGGTATTTCAAAACCTGGGAGATTTTGGAGCCAAATCGATTAAAGAGAATAGTCCTTTTTTAAATAAACTAAATACCGAAAAAGAACAGGCTTATAAAATTGTACGCCAACTTTCGAGTAACAGAGGTTTAATAAAAGCTATTCAGGACCCAGCTGTTAAAGAGGCTATAATCGAATTACTTGAAAACGCGAAGAACGAAATTAACACCAACAAACAATAAATATGGCAACTCAAACCAAAGAACAAAAAAGTCATGGTTCTTCAGTAGAACAATTGGTTCAGGAACAAGGCAGTAAAATAAATTTATTAAATGAATACGGCGGTTTTGCCTTTTTAGAAAACGTAATTGATGGATTATCAAATCTAAACCCTACCAGAAAAGCCAGAAAAAATATTTTTCTTAACGATGCACAATGGGAAAGTGAGAGAACAACTCTTACCAACAGACTGGATTTGTGGCTGGATTTGCTAAAAAGCAATCAATCAGTAGAATCTATGATCGAAGTAGCTAATGCTAAAGCGACATCAGCAGATTCAACTTTAAACAAAAATTTAAAATACGCTTTAAATGTTTCAAGAGAATTAGAAACATCTTATAGAAGTGTTGCTTTATTTTATAAAAATGCAGAAAGTGACAAAATCAAAAATGTCACGATCGTTAATGCAGACATCTCTCAATTAAAAGATCTTGACAATAGTTTGTTTATTGATTATGTTTCAAACGAATTAAAACAAAATTTTGACAGATTAGACTTGAGAAAAAACTACTCTATCCTTTCAGTACCAGGTTATTTAGGTTCAAATGCAGTATTAGACAAATGGTCTAAAATCGCACACGAGAACAAAACAGTACTGTTAACTGACTTCCAGGATCTTGAAACACCGGATGATGTTATTGATATTTTCTTTAATGCCAACCATACCGGAGGTGATGTATACAAATCAAATACCATCATGACTTGTAACTATTTGCTTGGAAGAAGTAAATATGATGAAGTTGGTGAAGAAGACAACTTATATGTTCCGCCATCCACTTCATTAGCAGGTAAAATCTACAAAACTTTAATGTCTCAGGTTGTTGCCGGTAAAAAGTTTGGAGGTTTGAATGAAGTAGAAAGCGTTCGTTTTGACTTGAAGAAAAGCGAAATCTCTGAAATTGAAAAAATGGGATTAGTTCCTATGGTAAATGAGTATAGCAAAATTATGGCTTTCTCTGCTAAAACTTTATTCAACGGAGATAACTTAGGTTTACAAACGTATTCAGTAGTTAGAGTATTTGACCACATTACAAAAGTACTTTTTGATTTCTTAAACAGAAGAGCTTTTGAAAACTGGACAACCAGAACTGAAGCTGACTTAAGAAGCCAAATCATTAAATTTTTGGATGGAATTAAAGGACCTGCTAATCTTATCGAGAAGTTTACGGTAATGAAAATTGAGCAGGATAAAACTCAAAAAGACAGAATTTTACTGGACATCCACATTACACCTTATTTCCCTGCTAAAAGCTTTGTAATTCAATTAGATGGACACAAAGGAGATGGTCCGGAAGAAGCAGTATGGCATAGTGATTACAAACAAGTTTAATCACATCCTGAATTAGTATAAGCCTCAAAAAGTTTAAAATCTTTTTGAGGTTTTTTTTGTCTCTTTTAAAATACTTTGGTGCATCGATTTTAATTAAGCATCATTTAATTAACAATAAAAAAACAAACTATTAAAGACTAAAGTGATTTAAACATTGTATAGCCGGATAAAATATCCATAAGCGCATCTTTTGAATCAATGCTTAACCATATAATACATAAATCCGATCACGAAACAACGGTAATAAATGATTTTAAGACAGTTTCCAATAAAAAAGAGGCTGTTTCAAATGATGAAACAGCCTCTGTTATTTTGTAAAGAGAGCCCTTAGTTAAATTCTAGTATAAATAGTTAAGAGCTGTAACATCGTTAGCATTGAAAGCTCCAGTTTCATTTGAACTGAAACATGCTCTCATGTAAGATGTTGAGTCATATCCTGTAGGTGTTCCCGGGATATGAATTGCTCCAACACCAGCTGCTCCCTCGTTTGAATTTTGACCACAGCTTTGACGGCTGAAATAATCTGTATGGCGTAAACCAATACAGTGACCAATTTCGTGTGCAGCTACGTGCGCATTTACATTAACTGAATAAGTATCTAATCCAGAATACAATGTAACAGAGTTAAAAGGATTCCCTCCTGAAGGGAAACCAGCTACTCCACCGGCACCTCCGGATTGTCTTCTTACTACAATGTTTGCACCTGTAGTACTTGAACTAAAAGTTAGTGTAAAGTTGATAGACAGTCCTAAACTATTGTATCTGTTTACTGCCGCTTGCAATCCAGCACGCATATTTGTGCTTAAAGCTGTTGTTCCAGTCCCGGATAATCCAACAATTTTAATCGTTTTTGGAGTAGATACTAAATTAGTAGTGCGGTATTGTTCTGTGGTAATACCTCCATGAATATTCATTTTATTTAATTGTTCTTCCGTCATAATGATATCACCTTCAATAAGGAACGCATCCTCTGTGGTACCATCTAACTTCGTGTTTTTAATCACTTGAACATCCTTATTATTTAGCGCAAGTGCACTAATTTTATTCAACACCTCTTGTGTTACTTGAAGAGATCCGTCTTTTGGTTGATCAGCTTGATCATCTTTGTTACAAGACAACACCATTAGCGCCATAAATGACAAGGCTAAAATTGATTTCATTTTTTTCATAAACAGGTTTTTTTTGGTTGTTAAAAAAGTTTGGTAATGTGGGGATCTTTACAAAATATTAATACTATTTATCTCCAAACTTAAATATTTTTTATATTAAAATACTTATAAAACAGTAATTTAACAATTTTAACAATTTTTGTTATGAAATTAATTTAAGAATTTTTAATCATAATTATCTGATTATTGCGCTGAGCCCAGTAAAACCAATAATTAAATACAAATCAGAATGTTATCCATAAAAATACGTTTTTAATATTCAATTTTAGGTTCCTTTTGCTAAAATGTGAATTTGCAATTTGACATCACATTTAAAATAGAATTTGGAAACTAAAATGAGAATAGTAGACGTAACCATTTTGAAGATACTGTAGGAAATAAAAACTCATATTTTTTTTACAAATATTTTAATAACTTTGATTTTCTCACAATGGATAAATATTTCACTTAGAAATCATTAAACATAAATTTCTCTCTTGCATTGTCTAAATCTAGAAGCGATCAACCGCTGCAAGCGTATTTTTTATGTGAATTGGAGTAAATCCTTATAACTGCCCTAACCCCCATAGTAAATGAAGACACCAATTATTTTCCTCCTTTTTTTGATTACGACAATTAGTCTCGCACAAAGTCCCGAAAAATGGAAACACTACATAAAAAAGGAAAATGAAAGAAAATTGGAGCCATACTATCTTACCTCTTTAGAAAATGCGCGCCACTTTCAGTACAAAATTGTAAAAAAACTGGACGCCACTTTTTGCATTGTTGAAAATAAAACCTCAAAAACTAATCGTACTTTAAACAACATTAGTCCGGTTAATAATTTATGGAAACTACCGGCCGACTTTTCAAATCATACAGCAGACAAGCCGTATATCATTGCAACAGATACCCTCAAAACCTTAATTGCCGACCTGAAATCAATAAACATTTCTGACGTCAAAATACTCAACAACCATCTTCTAGTTCTAAAAAGTGATTCCAAAAAAATCATAGATGCCATTATCAATTTGAGCAGTGTAACTTCGGTTTCGCAGGAATCACTGCAGCCAAAAACCGAATCTAAAATAGTAGATCAAAACTTTACGATCAATTCTATCAATAAAGCCAATATTAATTTTCCTCTTCTAACAGGCGAAAATCAGATTGTAGCCATCAAAGATGACCTTTTTGATGTAAATGATGTTGATTTATTGAACAAACTCATTCCTTCTACGGGGCAATCCACTACTGTAACCGTCCATTCCACCGCAATGGCAACTATAACTTCGGGATCAGGAAATAGTTCTGTGTTAGGAAAAGGAGTTGCTCCAAAGTCTAAAATACACTCCTCTGACTTATCGAATATCTTTCCCGATGAAGTAGCCAATTTACAGGGTGCCACCACTCAAAATCATTCCTACGGTACCGTGATTGAGAATTTTTATGGCTCCCTTGCCAATGCTTATGACGCTCAATTGTACTCCAATACCAATTTGACCCACTGTTTTTCCTCCGGAAATATAGGCCTTCAGGGATACAAATCGATTACTGGTAATTTCAAGCAATCCAAAAACAGTATTGTAGTGGGCTGTATTGACCAAACCGGAGTAGTTATGCCTTTTTCTTCAAAAGGTCCGGCCTATGACGGTCGTATAAAACCAGAGCTGGTAGCCTATAGCATGCAGGGAACTTCAAATTCTACTGCCTTGGCCACAGGTATTATTACACTTATGAAACAACATTATCAAGCGACATACAATACCCCTTTGAGTAATGCCCTGACAAAGGCAATTTTAATTAATAGTGCAAAAGATTTAGGCAATCCGGGTCCCGATTTTACTTATGGTTATGGCAATATCAATGCGGACAAAAGTTTAAAAACAATCAGTGAAAATAGAATGCTATCCGGTAATCTCGCATCTGGACAAACCTCTTCACACACTATTGCCCTGCCGGCAAATGCAAAAAACTTAAAAATTACTTTAGTGTGGAATGATTTGCCTGCCGCGATAAACAGTAATATAAGTCTGGTAAACGATTTAGACCTGGAAGTCATTTCGGCTGACAACACTACTATTTTGCCCTGGATTCTTAATCCTGATACCCCTCAGCAGCAAGCCGTAAGAGGAAAAGACAAAATAAATACCATCGAGCAGGTGACTATTGAAAATCCCGCATCCGGATCCTATACCATCAATGTTAAGGGTTCCTACGTTTCAAATTCGTCTCAGGAATACAGCATCGCTTATGAGTACGAACTTCAAAATCGATTTGAATGGAATTACCCCATTCAAAATGACAATTTCCCCTATGATGGTCGGATTATTTCTCCTTTCAAATGGAATTCGTCCTTTTCCGGCACCTCCGGGCAATTATCTATTAGTTACAACAATGGGCAAACCTGGGAAATTATTGCCAATGATATCCCTTTAAACAATGAGCAATTTACTTATACTCCAAAAGAGCAAAAATTTTCAAAAGCAAAATTAAAGATGACCATTGGTACTACCGATTATGTCTCTGATAGCTTTACGATTTCATACGATTTAAACATTCGTTCCAGTTTAGTCTGCGACGGTACCACTGAGATTAATTGGGACCAGCCTGCTGCCGTTACATCCTTTAACATCTATCAACTAACCAACAATGGGTTCGAATTTAAAGAACAAACCACAAACGCAACTTACGCCTATACGGACGGGAAAATTTATACGGTTGTTCCTGTATTTGACACTAATGAAGGAATAAAAAGTGAGTCGACATTGCAGTATGCCCAAAACTCAAATTGCTATTTCGAGTTTGCCTTGGCAGAAGTTTATGAGGAGGATAAAATAAAAATTAACACCAGTCTTTTTAGCTTATACAATATCAAAAAAATTGAACTGATCAAAATAAGCGACGATGCCGAAACTGTTATTAGTACAACAAGTGATATTAGTTCAAAAACATTTTCATTTTTAGATCCCGCTCCAACAAAGGGACGAAATAAATATAAAATAAACCTTATTCTGACCAACAATACGGTAATAAGCTCTCTAATTGTTGATGCCAATTATTTAGGTGATGCTTTATTTTTGATACACCCTACATTATTAAATAAAGATGAAGATTTAAGTATTGAAGCCAAAAAAGAGGGAAGCGCCACTCTCTACTTGTATAATGTCAGCGGGCAAATGACTAATACTTTCCCTTTAGTTTCTAAAACCAATACTGTTACGCTGAAAAATATTGCCTCCGGAATTTATCTCTATAAAATAATTACAAGCTCAGGCGAAATACAATCAGGAAAAATTGCCGTATTTTAAGCTATTGTCGGGTCTTTAAGTAACAATACGTCTATAAACGAACAAGCCTGACGAATATCGTCAGGCTTGTTTATTCTTATAGGCAGTGAAAGTTTTACTTTGTAATTCCAAACATCATTACCAATTTGTCATTCAAATAAAAATTCAGTGTCTGATCTGCTACATCAAAACGCAGGTCCTTACTGTTTAAATAAGATACTATCTTTTGCTCTGTTTTATTCCCTTCTTCACCAATACATGCCATTGCAGTAGTTCTTACATTATTAAAAACAACACGGTCTCCTTTACTTTCGTAAGTTCCTCCAAAATTGTTACAACCTGTATTT
>JAHEZJ010000029.1:83956-95369 GCA_023251135.1 Flavobacterium sp.
TCCACTCACTTGTTTTTTTGCTGTATCAAATTTAATAGAAGCACGGCCATAATCCATCCCCACATTTTCAAGCATAATTAATTTCCAGTTGTTCTTACCAATAAAACTCCAAAGTTCATTTTGAGTTGGAATGGCAAACTCCATAACGGTCTTGTTCTTTAAGTTTTTAAACTGTACTTTATTGTTTTTCTTTACAATTTTAAACTTCTTATCTTTTATTGCTTCGCTAAATTCATGCTCTAATTTCATGCTCTTGTCGTCACAAGCCATTAAAGTTCCAAAAGGAGCATCGGTTTTGATCTGATTTTTTGCAGCAAGCTTAGTATATTTTACATTAAAGTTATTGCAGCCGTTTTTACCGCTGATTGTACCTGTTTCCTGGTTTATGGTAATAAATGCTTTACCATTATTTATCTTTTTTCCATTCAACTGGGTCAAGATCATTTTTGTATTGTAAATCCCTTTCTGTTCTTTTACAGCCGTTTTCGAAATAATACTTTTCAGTTTGTATTCGTACAAAGAAGCATCGGCAGGAACAACACCCTGTCTTTTTGTTCTGGTCACCATAATCTCATATCGGTTTCCTTGTTCAAAATTGAAACCGTCAATATGATTATAAAAAAACTGCCAGTCTTTATCATTGTCATACTTCACCTGTAAACATTCCATTGGAGCAACACCCTGACATGGTACTTTATTCTCTCTTACAAACATTCTTAAATTCTCCTGACCATATGTAATTGATGATAATAACACGATCATAAAAACATACATACCTTTAAATCTTCTCATTCTTTTTAAATTTTGTAATACTTCATTAAGTATTCTGATTATACTATATTTCCTTGGTTAGCATTAACTGTGCCATTTGAACAAAGCAGTTTGTTTTTAACTTTTTTTTATACCTCCGGCAAAGCCTTATTTTACGGGAGTTTTTAGCTTTTACATCCTTCTTTTTAGGGCTACGCAACTACTAACTATACTGCAAACCGACTAGTTACCCCATACTCTGGCTTTCTTTTTTCTGCTACAATTGCAATGCAACTTCGGCTGTTGTAAGTTTCATGACACTGCCATTAATTTCATATTTGATTTAAAAAATGATCGATCCGGAATATTTTTAGATGCTTTTTTGGATCGAAAATTTTCGAAAGAGCTAATTCTGTATTAAAAGTACAAATTTTTTAATGCTAATAAACTGACAATCAATTTCTTTTTTTATAAGAAGTATAAAAAGAAACTCGAACAGTTGCGTTTTTACCCTATAATTTAATAAAAACACCAAAATATCTATAATTCAGCAATTTACCAATATAAAAATAGGATTTTTTTGAATAAAACTTAATTAATTTTCTAATTTTGCGCCTCAATTTTATTTGACTATCAAACGATTAAAGAATGACACAATTTAGTAAAACAGTATTTATTGGTGACTTATTATTGTCGTCAATTTATACTTATGCTGATGAAAGTACACGCGATTACACTTTGACTATAGCGACCGGAGATCAAAAAGTAATAAACTTTACACTGGATGCTGCCGAAAGTTCCTCTTTCAATATTTATGATGAAAATCGAAATTTAATTTACTCCAGAGAGTCTGAAACAAACAAATTAGAAATATCAACAACAATAAATTTAGAAGGCAGTTCGTCTGATTTTTACTTTTTAGAGATAATAGAAAATGGTAAGATGATGACGCACAAAATCGAAGTTACAGCAAAAAAAATAACAGCCAAAGCTGTAAGTGAGAGCCTTTCTTTACAAGATTAACCTTTTTGCCCCCACAATCAAAGGACGACTCTATTTTGAGTTGAATAAGAGCAGCTCCATGAGCTGTTTTTTTTATGATAAACCCGCTAGGTATTACTACTAGTTTTGGGCTATTTTACCCGCTCGGGGTTCGATTTCTTAAATCTCGGCTTTATAATAAAAATAAGCTCTTAGCTCTTTTCCGTTTGAATCAAACCCAGTTGATCGATACGCTTTTATGTAAATTACAGTATTGCTTTTCCATTTAATCTCCTCTATTGTATGATCACTTTCTGAAAGACAGCTTTTATACTCTGTTAAGAATTTCGCAGGATCCGTTTTATCATTCACCTTCAAAATTACTATAGCCTGATCCTTGGATTCATACTCCGGATTTTGAAAATAGACCATAAACTTATGATCCGGTGAAAGCTCCGGAACTGAAACGCTTGCATCGCCCAAAGAAATAATTTTAAACAGTACATCGTTGGAAGTATCTAACAATTGCATTTCCGAAAATCCCAGATAATCGGCGGTACTGGACTCTTGTAGGGCCACTAAATTTAAAACGGTACAATGTCCAAGATACTCGTAACCACTCCAGCTTAATTCTCCTTTATAATCTTTATACATTTTAAATTCAAACTTTTGTTTTGCTCCCTGGATGTAAAAAAAATCATTTTGTCTCTCTATTTCCGTAATTTCAAAACTTTTTTTCGCTGCAATCTTATTGTAATCAGCTTCGTCAATACTGTCCAGTTGGAAATGAGAAAGGCCTTCTAATTTTTCATAGTATCCCACTTCGATAATTTTGCTATATTTTGCAGCTTTTGATTCTTCCGCCGTATCTAAATTCTTCTTCTGCTGCGAATTTTTGATGGTGCCTGATCTTAATAAGACTGATTTACTTTTTCCAGGTTCTTTACAGGAAACAAGCAACACTACTACAAAAATGAAATATCTTAAATTCATAAATTATGAGATAAAAAACACGGATTACTATTTTAAAAACTTTGAGGAACATTGTAAACTATCAACACCAAAACTCCAATTACCGGATAACCAAAGACAATTATTTTTTTCAAAAAAACCATTTTATTTGATTGTCGAAACAAGCTTATTAAGCAGATCAGCCAAAGGATTGGCATTAAAAAAGGAAAGGGAAATAAAACCAATGAAAAAGGAATCCAGAATTTATTGCTTCCATAATTATCATCGTACCAGCGAACAATAAAAAAAGGGTTTAATTCTCTTTCTTTTAAGGCTTTCTCAAAGTCCTCTTTGCTGTGAAAGACTTCTATCTTATCCTTTTTTTCATCAATAATATAAAAAGCAGCATCCCCTTTTGCAACAGCATAGTTTTTGTAGAAATAAAATTCTTTAAACCACACCTCCTTCTCTTTAAGGGTTAATTCTACGAGCCGTTCACTTCCTCCATCATAATAAAGTTTATTGCCATAAGGCGTAGCATCCTCCCAGGCAGAAAGTCCTCCCGCATAACATATATTAGAAAATGCGACAAACAATACTACGTATTTCAATACAACAACAGGCTTAATTAATCGCATTTTTCCAGATGGTTATAATTTTTTCAGAATAGTAATAATTCCCCGTTTGTATTAATGAATTTAATGTTGTCGGGCTAATTGGGATTTCCGGAAATTGTGATTTTGCATCCGCAATAAATAAATTCTTTTTCTTCGTATCTCCAAGCAAATAAGCTGTAAGTATGAGTCCTATATGTGTATCAATGTTTTTTTTATCAATTTTAAAAGACACTTCAAACTTTGCCTGTGCATCCTGGTAATGTCCCTGATCCAGCAAAAGGTAGCCATAGTTACTGATTTGTACACTATCTAGTTTATTTTTATACAAATATTCTTTATAAGCTGCTTCGGCCGTTTTGTACTCCTTAATTTCCTGATATATTTGTGCAAGGTTAATCAATAAAATACTTTCTTTCGGATCGAGTTTTAATGCTGATGTCAAATCATTAATTGCTTCCAAAAAATCTCCCTTCTCCTGAAAAAGCCTTCCTCTTTGGGCACGATATCCATAAACATCAGGATACATCACAATCAATCTGTCGTAAATATCAAGAGCATTTTGCCAGTCCTTTAGCTGCTGGTAAGCTTGTCCGCTATAAAATTCCAAATCGCTTTCAAAATTCCCTAAGTCATCTACATATCGGGTTAAATTATCTGTTCGATATTGATAAAGCTTATAAACTTCTATAGCTCTTTGCGGATTAGGAATTTCTATCAGACATCGTATGTAGTTGTGGTAAATCCTCGTGATATTTTCTCTTTCATATTGAATTGCTTTTTCAAAGTTCTGAACCGCATTTGCATAATCTTTTAAAAAATAATAATTGTTCGCTATTACTTCGTACAATTCCGCATTGCCGCTATCCATTGTAAGTGCAAACTTCGCTTCATCTGAAGACTGTTTGTATTGCATCAAGTTGCCTAAACACAATGCTTTTAACCTGTGATAGTCGGGATTTTGAGTATTTATCACTATTGCTTCATTGATTACAGAAATTGAAGCTTCGTATTGTTTTTTGTTAAAAAGCTCCAGTGCTTTAGTATATTTTTTTTCAGGTAATTCACTTGTTGAAACTGCGGCAACAGCACCAGAAAAATTAGGTTTAAGAGATCCAAACTTTGAACTCTCGCTTGTACTCAATGGTTTTATCGATCTTATATTGCCACTTATCTTTTCAAATTCTATCTCAAACAAACTTTCATTATCAAAATACCCTTCTTGCTCATTTTGCTTTAATAATGCATCACTTTTAGTATAATTGATATTGTTTTTTACCTGTAGATAGCATAATTGCGGATTATTGCCTAATTCTACTGTAATTCTATCCGGTTCCCTACGAATGCTTCGAATGTAATTGATTTCTTTCTGAACTTTTTCTTGCCCTAAACCTTTTAGGGTAAAGAGTATAAATAACGAAAAACATAAAAATCTCCTCTTTATAAATTGTTTTTTCGGCAAATTATTAGTGTTCAAAATCAAAAGTTTATTTTATTAATTCTCATAAAAATATTCATATACATTGATCAGTTTATTGTCCATACTATAGATATTAACTTTTTTAATACAGCCTCTGGAATCAGTAAACGAGATGGTTTTTGAAAGGATCTTGTCTTTATTTTTGGATGTAAAAATGATCTTGTCTTGTTCTTCGTTTCTTATATTTTCACTAACCAGTGTATGGTCTGTGTTGTTATAGATTTTCATTGTGGAATAAAAATCTTCTTTTTGATTTTTATACTCGTATTTTATCGTCTGATTTCCGGAGGTTTCCTCAATAGTTCGTCCAAAGTCATCATACTTTAAAGAAGCAGTTAAAACCACATCTCCACTCTCGTTTAGGGTTTCGATATTGATACACTGAAATTTGTCGTTTAAACGATACACTTTTGAAACCATTGTATTTTTCTCATCCACAGAAATGACATTAAAATGATCTTTTACATACTTAAAAACACTTTTGCTTTTCAATCCTTTTTGATCCTTCCGAACAATACTATCAATTAAACCAGTTGCATTTCTATAATAAACATCTTCCGAAAATAAGGCTTCGTTCATAAAAGTGGAATACTTTTTCAGCAGTCCTTTTTGATCGTACAGGCTCTCTTCCTGCATAATACTCTTTTTATTATTTGTATTCCCTTCAAAAATGTTTGCCCTTACTTTGCCATTAGAGCAGGTTAAAGAGGCTGCTTTTCTGGGGTAATAGGAAATGTTAGCGTATTTAATCAAACGATCTGCATAGTTTACGTCAATTTTGAATTTTGCTTTCAATATTTCCTGTGATTCTTTCTGACGTACTGCTATCTCCGCTTTTCTTAATGCACCGTAGTACACTTTATCATCAAATGGAACTCCGAAATAAGATTCGTATGTCCTGATATATTTGTCCGGATCGGTCACCACGACGGGCTTATCAACACCATTAGACAGTATCATCCCGGATTTAGAACCATTGTCATTATTATTAAAATAATAGTAACCATAATTCTTGAATTCAATTACACGATTCTGATTGACATGGACGACATGCACCTCCTGAATGGTATCAAAAGCTTCAGCAAATCTTTTGTAGAGATTCAAATGCTTTTCTAAGCCATCTTGGTTATGATCAAAAAAAACTAAGCTCACCTCTTCTTTATGATCAATTGCATAAAGTTCAGTCTCCGGTTCCGGATTATAAGTCAGTACCTTCTTTGAACAGGCCGACAATACCAATACACATAATGCAATACCGATTACATTTATCTTAGTTTTTTTTCTCAATCTTTCCATTTTTATAAACGATATAATCTTGTGCGTCTGCTTTTTGCAAAATCACTTTTCCATTTTCAATTTTAGCTGTATGAGTAAATTCAGGTTTTACAATCATTTCATTCTATTTCCTGTTTTCCACACAAATGTGAAAAATAAAAGCATATCAATTTAAACGGATATAAATTCGGTTACAAAAATCAGTTATGCGCACTGATCCTTTTTAAATCCGCACTAATATCTTTGATTTTTGACAGGAAGTGTTAATAATATGACAGTACCATTTTCGCTAGAATTAATTTCTATACTTGTTTTTATTTTATTTTCTCTGGCCAGAATATCCAAACGCTCTTTGGCTATAGTACCCGATAAAGACTGATGATCAGCTTCTGTGTTTAATGTATTTTGATACCCTTTTCCATTGTCCGTAATTTTTACCAGCAATTGATCCTTTTCCAATTCAATTTCCAACATTATACTTCCTTTATCAGAATGATTCCCAATACCATGTATAATCGCATTTTCGACAAAAGGCTGAATAAGCATCGGTGGAATTAATACCGCAGAAGTATCCATATCCGGCAACAGTATTTCATAGGTAAACGTATACTCGAAACGCATTTGCTGCAAACTCAGATAATTTTCCAATGCTTCAATCTCCTGGTCAAGAGAAACATAATTTTTACGGCTCAACTCTAAACTGCTTCGAAGTAATCTGCTAAATTGACTTAAGTATTTGATTGATTTCTCTTTTTCATCAAATCTGATAAAACTTTGCAATGCCGACAAAGTATTGAAAATAAAATGGGGTTCCATTTGTGTTCGGAGCAACTGCTGCTGCAACAAAATTTTCTCCTTTTCCTGCTTTTGTCTTTTCTGTCTCTGGAAAAAATAAAGCAGAAACACCCATGAAATCGCTAATAGCGCCAATAATCCAACAATAAACAACAGCAGTTTATTACGTTCCAAGCGATCTGTTTTATCATCAATCGTTCGGTTAAGTCCGTAAATCGATCTGTCTTTGGCCTGCAGCTGATAAATAGTGGCCATTTCTTCTGTAGCCTGAATACCTGAATTTTTCAGGATAGTATCTTTCAGTTCCAATACCTGATTGGCCAGATTTTGTGCTTTAGTACTATCTCCCTTCGCAAAATAATAATGCATCTTGGCCTGTTTATTAAGACATAATTCATAAAAAGATAGAATATGAAAATGTTGCTCCTCAATTTTATCTGCCTGTTTAATTAAGTCTTCGGCTTGTGCAAATTGTTTGGTTAGAACATTTAAATCAATAAGATTGGATAAAGTAGTATACAGATTTTTTACTGCAACAGGTTTCTCGGGATCTGTCAGCAAAATTTCCGCGTCATATTGTTTTACAAAGTCATAATAATGAATCGCGTCCTTGTACTGGTCACTCAATGTGTAGTAATGTGCCGTATGCTCATTTGCAAATCTAATTTGCATTGGATCATTCGTTTCCAATGCAATATGTTTCAGCTTTTGGAGGTAAAAAAGAAGCGAATCTGCCTTATAAACTTTACTCTCTTCACAAGCTGTAAATAACTGCGAATAGGCCCTGAAATTGTACTTATAATTAGCATCAGGCAGTTTTTTCAGAATTCGCAAAGCAAGCTGATTTTGCTCAACAGACTTTGGGTATTGGCTAATTTTATTGTTGTCCTGGGCGGCATTCAACAAACAGATCACTTTTGCCAACGGTTTGCTTTGCAGCGAATCATCATTCATAATGATGGCTGCTGACTTATTGAAATAATATACGGACTGATAAAATTTCCCATCAAGTTCTGCCAGTAAACCAGCTCCGTTGTAAATAGTAAATTTAAGATCATTAAACTCCTTTTCCTTTTCAATCAAAGTCAAAGCAATATTGATGTGTTTTTTAGCACTATCAATATCAGTCTTTGCTAAGCCCTTGGCAAGATTGTAATGTATAAAAGCCAAACTTGAGGTCGACTTTGAAAAATCTTTTTGTTTGAGTTTACCAGTCCAAAAAGCAAGTTTATCTATTTCTAGATTCTGATCCAGACTATCACTGGTCTGCTGTAATTTTTCTACTAATTTTGCCGAATTGAGGAGTGAATATTCCGGTTTCTGCTGACAGGAAATTAGTAGCAACAACAAAAAAAGTACTATTTTGTTCATTATCGCAAAGGATTTAGGTGATCCATAACAAAATCTTTTCTACGGGTTGCCACCGGTACTTCGGCCAAATTTTTCATAATGATTACACCCGTTTTCATGTATTTATCAATAAAATTTTTATTCACAATATAAGATTGGTGTGTCTTAATGAAAAAATGATCCGGTAAAATATCTTCGAAGTATTTTAAAGGTTTAGAAGCGGTTATCTTTTTCTTATCGCCCAAATGAAATTGTGTGTAAGATCCCTCGCCTGACAGGTATATAATTTCGTCCAGCCGCACGATCTGCATACAGTCCACAGAAGTGATACAAATACTGGAGCTCATTTCAATAGTTTTAACGGAGCTGTATTCTTTTAAAACATTAATCTGACTCAAATAATCAGTGCGTTTAACCTTCTTAAGTTTCTGTATCGCGGTTGAAAATTCACTCTCATCTATTGGTTTTAGTAAATAATCCAATGCTCCATACTTAATGGCTTTTATCGCAAAATGATTGTAAGCGGTAATAAAAATGATAGAAAAAGAGGGCTCTTCCAACTGATTCAATATATCGAAAGCGGTACCGTCTGACAGCTGAATATCCATCAACACCAAGTCTGGTTTCACATCTTTTATGATTTGCAATGCTTCTTCTACCGAACCCGCCATTGCTTCAAGCTTTAGAGACTCTTCTTGTAAAACTAACCATTGCAATTCTTTTCTTATCGCAGGTTCATCTTCAATAATTACTGTTTTTATTTTGTCCATATATGAAACAACAATTTTAATAAATTTAGATTGTACTACTTACGATTTCCTCTTAAACGAAATTTTTTCAACCAACAAATCAAACAGAAAAAGAAACAATGCTCCTACAGTTAAAATTGGAATAACAGCCAATCTGAAACCAACTTCCCAAACATTCGTGTAAGTACTCCATGATGCTTCTCTTTCTATAAAAATTTCGGTATCTATTATCCACCATGAAGATAGGAGAATCAAAGCTGTAATTAGTATCCTAAAAATCTTTTTTGACGAAAACTTAAACAAGAAAACATGACTAATCGCAATTAAAAATACAGGTAGTATCGAAGAAAACAGTAAGTCTAAAAAAATATCACACTCCAAACAGGAAGAAGAAGGTTGAGTTTTATAGTCCCACAAAGCCCAGTATCCCTGTGCTATAGTAGCCATACTTATAAGGAATAATACACCTGTTAATAGTACCACATTGCTAAAGAATCGGTTGTTCATTGAAATAAATTTTATAATGCGAATATATACTATTTTACTTCTATGCAAGTGCGTAGCCCTCATTTTAGCGGTTCCAACAGTAAGAAATCATGTATACCACCGTTAGTTGTTAAATAGCGATCAAAAGTAGCCTAAATACAACTATAAGTTTTCGCTTTTTTTTGATTCTCGAAATACATCCAAATACCTTTGTAAGATCTAAAAATAAAAAAACAATACCATGTTAAATACTAAAATGATAGGCAATAAAATTGCTGTAGCGCGAAAAAAAACAAACTTGTCTCAGGCACAGCTTGCCGAGCAATTATTTATCAGTTCACAAGCCGTTGGAAAGTGGGAACGCGGAGAATCTATGCCCGACATCACCACTTTTAATCGTTTGGCGGAAATTCTGGGCGTTGATCTTAACTATTTCTCTGAAAATTTTCAGTCCGAAACTACTAAAACGGCACCCGCTGAACCATTGACAAAACAACCCGATGAATTACCGGCGACAAAGCCAAAGAAAAAACTTAGCTGGGATATGTCATATGGAAACTGGACAGACGCCGACTTTTCGGGGTTAAAAAATCTAAACGAAAAATTCAGTTCCTCCAACATGCAGCGCTGCTTGTTTATCGGATCGGACATATCGAATCTTATTCTAAAAAACAACAACGTAAAGGACTGTGACTTTACAAGTTCCAACCTTAAGCACAGTAACATTCAAAGCTCAAACTTAACGCACAATTTATTCAATAACTGCTCTTTAGAAGCAACCGAATTTTCCAGAAACCATATTAAAGATTGTGATTTCTCCGGTGCGAATTTCACTGGCGCGAATTTTCTAAAAAACAATCATCTTGACAACTGCAACTTTACAGGTTCTGATATAAGCAATGCTCAAATTCAAAATTCCAGTTTAAACAAAAATATATTCAGAAACTGTTCGCTAAAAGAAGCTCAATTTATTAAAAGCCACATTAAAGGCTGTGATTTCTCGGATGTCAATTTTACTGAGGCAGAGTTCAAATCCGGAGTTTTCTCAAACAATCGTGTCGAACATGCAATATGGAATCACACATCCTTTACTGAAACGCAATTTGAAGAGATCATTTTCGAAGGAACCTTAGAGGACTGCCATTTTGAAAACTGTGACTTCAAAAAAATAATATTCCAAAATTCAATACTTACCAATACTTTTTTTAAGAACAGCAACCTGAAACGTGTCCAATTCACAAACTGTCAGACAGATAAGATCACCTATGAATTCCTAAAAAGCGGTAAAGCAGACTTGACCGGTATTACATTATTGCCGTAATTCTCAGGATTACCACCACATTATTAAACCAAAAAAAAATAAACCAATGATAGCACTTATAATAACTTTTTACCTGGCGCTAAGCAAACTCATACTATACTTCTTTACAAATAGTATAAAATAATCCCATTTTAAATCTGATACAACTAAATTGCCCCTGGTTATTCATCTACCAAAACTCAGCGAATAAAAACAATTTAGTTGTATCCCTTTAATTTTAAACACATTAAAAAAACATTTTGGGCGTTCCCCTCTGGGTCGGGCTGTACGCTAAATCTTTTGCGATAAAACTTTTCGGAGATTATTAGAAGATCAAAGCTATCGCAAAAGGATATCGCTGCCATCCCTAACGCAGCTTACGGCAAAAGAAGATTACTCAAAGGATATAACTTAAAATAAAGAATAAACACAAAAAAAAATCTGTTCTAATCCGCGTTTTCGCGCAGCGAATCAGTACCATCCGCGATCTATTTTTTAACCGCAAAGTGCGCAAAGTTTTACGCAAAGCACGCAAAGGTCTTTACCACTCAAAACCGCTATAAAACAAAAAACCCTGTTTCTATTCGAAACAGGGTTTTTAAAAAGAAAGGCGACGACATACTCTCCCACATAACTGCAGTACCATCTGCGCAGGCGGGCTTAACTACTCTGTTCGGGATGG
>JAHEZJ010000055.1:0-19694 GCA_023251135.1 Flavobacterium sp.
TATGACAGGACCACTAGTACCGGATTATGTTTTTGCAAATGATTACCAATTAAAATCACTTCAAGAAGTAGAAGATTATATCAACAAAAATAAACATTTACCTGAAATTCCATCTGCTCAGGATATTGAGAAAAATGGCCTTATGCTTGCCGAAATGAATATGAGTCTGTTGAAAAAAGTTGAAGAATTGACGCTTTATATGATTGAAATGAAAAAGGAAAATCAGGAAATGAAGAAAGAAATAGCTAACTTAAAATTAAACCAAAATAAATAAAAGAATGAAAAAGTTACTTTTATTGGTTTCACTATTTGCATTACAAGTAAATTTTGCACAAAATACCTATCCAACAACAGGAAGTGCTTATTATGATACCAGTTTGAAAATTGGAAAACAGGAAGCCCCTTCGGGCACAATTGCACAAATCAATCGTTTATCACTGCAACCTTATGGTCATACAGGTGGCCCATGGAATTTTAAGGCACGCGACAATGCCAGTATGGCATTTCTTGATATTGATTATGGAATCGGCGGATCTGCTTTAACAATTACCAGTGATAAAAATATAGGTATTGGTACAACAAATCCAAGTGAGAGACTAGATGTTTCAGGTAATGGAATTTTTAAAGGTGCAATTATTAGCTCTGTTTCTGACGTTATCGGTGGTCAAATTCAGCTTAAAAATTTTTCAAAAACAACTAGTGGGACAGCAAGTTCCTGGAATATTTATAATATGACTAGTGTTTATGGAAATAGTTTACAATTTTGGGCTTATGATAATTTAGGATGTGTGGAGGGCGGAATGTGCAGCAATCGTTTTACTATAATGGATAATGGAAATATAGGGATCGGTACATTAAATCCAACTTCAAAACTAACTGTTGCCGGAAATATCGCTTCCCGCGAAGTAAAAGTAACGGTAGATGCAGGGGCAGATTTTGTTTTTGAGGGAGATTACAATCTAAAATCTCTTGACTCTGTAGAAAAATACATAAAAGAAAACAAACATCTTCCTGAAATTGCTTCTGCTCAGGAAATGCAAAAGGAAGGGATTAATTTATCAGAAATGAATATTAAACTGCTTCAAAAAATTGAAGAATTGACACTTTATATGATTGAAATGAAAAAGCAAAATGAAAAGCAAAATGAAAACAATCACCTTCTTAATCTTAAAGTAGAACAGATGCAGAATGAAATTAATAAATTAAAAACGAAATAAAATGTTAAAGACTAATAGAATTTTCTTTTTAAGTTCAATTATTGCCCTTTTACTAAATCTTTCAGTGTACGCGCAAACAAGTGGTCAGTTTGAGTTTACGCTTAACTCTTCCGCATTTCCAGATAACACCCCAAATCAGGCTGTAAATATTCAATTTCCAGATATGCCTTTATGGGGTTGGATCGAGGTAAGTATAACTTCGAATTATCATAATCAGCTTTCTACTGGTAAGCTTACAAAACGTTTCGAAATAGGGCGTAATACCTCTGCTCAAGGCGGTTTTTTTAATCAAACAACAGAAATTCCTGTTGCTTTCGGAAATGTCGCTAACCAATGGCATATTGGTGATTTTCAAAACAATACCATAAGTATTCCGATATACCATTTAGTTAGTACCGGAAATATCTTGATTATAACCATCAAAGGCGTTATGTCACATACACAGGATATTGATTTATTAAAAACCGAGACAAAAATAAGTCCTATACAAACAGTTGCTTTTTCAGGAACGCGTCAATATATGAGTATCATGCAAGATAGAGTTGGTATCGGCACCTCCGCTCCAGACGAAAAACTTACCGTAAAAGGAAAAATTCACGCCCAGGAAGTTCGTGTTGATATGACAGGACCACTAGTACCCGATTATGTTTTTGCAAATGATTACCAATTAAAATCACTTCAAGAAGTAGAAGATTATATCAACAAAAATAAACATTTACCTGAAATTCCATCTGCTCAGGAAATTGAAAAAAATGGTTTGATGCTGGCTGAAATGAATATGAATTTGTTGAAAAAGATAGAAGAATTGACACTTTATTCCATTCAGCAGCATAAAAAAATTGACCAGCAATCTGAAGAAATTGAATCCTTAAAAAGTTTAGTTTTAAGGGTTGCCAAAATTGAGAAAGAGTTACGTCAGAAATAAGAATAATGAAAAATAAAAAAAACATATACATTCTTTTACCAATCGTGCTTATGGTTTGGGGCGCGGTCTTATTTCAGTTATTTTCTTTTACGAACTCTGACGAAATAGTTGCCACCAATAACCCCGAATTAAGGATCAAACCCTTAAAATTGAATCAAAGGCAATCGTTCACTATTGACGTGAATTACAGGGATCCTTTTTTAGGAAAAATGTATTCAGAAAATAATGCGCCAAAAACGAAGGCAACCGGTTCTAAACCGGCCAAAGCTCCTAAACCAAAAGAAACTTTAGTCTGGCCAACTATTTTATACAAAGGCCTGATATCGGATACTAAAGAAAAAACTAAAGTTTTCATGCTTATCATTGACAACAAAAATTACTTCATGAAAATTGGTGATACTGAAAATGGAGTCTTCTTAAAAACTGGTGATAAAGAATCTGTTTATGTCAAATACAAAGGGAATCTAAATCTTATAATGCTGCAAGATTGAAATTAAAGCTTAAAATTAAATCCGGTGCTTTACAATTTACTGTATTTGTAGCTGTACTAATTGCTTTGCTCTTAGCGGGTCTAATTCTTTACGCCTATACTTTTATTTATATGAAGGAGCAGTCAAAAGGTGCAATTGAAAATATTCAATTTGCCGACATGGGCATTTACTCCTTATTAGAACAGAAAGAACCCAGTACTGATACTACCCGTATTGATTTTATCAAAAAAGAAAATCAAATCGTAAAGGTTCATTTATCGCAATGGGGTATTTTTCAAAAAGGCATTTCTGAAGCACGCTTTCGAAAAAAGAAGTTTGTCAAATCGGCTATCATTGGCTCGCTTTTAAAAACCAATGAATCTCCTACTCTCTTCCTTCAGGAAACCCACAATGCTTTAACCGTAGTTGGTACTACAAGTATACGCGGAATTGCTTTTTTGCCAACCCAGGGTGTAAATTCTGGCTATATAGCCGGAAACAGTTATTATGGAAAACAACTCATTTACGGGACTATTAAAAAAAGTAGTGCCGAATTACCCAAAATAGGAAAAGTCGAAACTGATATCATTCCGTATTATTTAAAAGAATACAAAATCAACAGTCAGGAAGATTATATCAACCTAAATGCATCCTCAAGAATCATCAATTCCTTTAAAACCAAAACAAAGGGATATTATACTATTGAGCCGATCGTTTTAGAAAATAAAATACTATCCGGAAATATTATTATCAAATCAGAAACATCCATAAAAATTAAAAAGAACACGCTACTTAAAGACATCATTCTGATTGCTCCAATTATTGAAATTGAAGATGAGACTATAGGCAGTTTTCAGGCGATCGCTTCTAAAAAAATTATCGTAGGAAAAAAATGCAATCTCAGTTTCCCATCAGCACTGGTTCTTTTTCAGGATAATAAAAACACTACAGCCGAAACTTCCAATCTTCCTTTTGAGAATCAAATTTTTATAGATAATGGAAGTATTATAAAAGGAAATGTCTGCTACTTTCAAACCAAAGAACTACCTGATTTTAAAACTCAGATCGTCTTGGAAAAAGATGCCAAAATAAGAGGCCAGGTGTATTGCAACGGTAACTTTGAGTTAAGAGGCAGTGTAGCCGGCTGTGTATACACCAAACAATTTATTGCCAATCAGGCAGGATCAATATTTGTGAACCATATCTACAACGGAATCATTGAAAATGAAAGCATTCCGATTGTTTACGGCGGAATTCCTTTTGAGCAGGAACCTAAATCAGTTTTGAAATGGTTGTATTAAAAAAAATAAAATCGGCCACTTTGATTGAAGCTCTTGTAGCGACAGTGCTAATTGTAATCATATTTATAATTGCAAGTTTAGTGCTGAACAACCTTGTGTTAAATACCTTTTCTAAAAACACACATGCGATAGAAAACAGAATAAGCGAACTGGAATATGAAGTTCAAAATCAGATTGTAAAATTACCATATCAGGAAAATTTCAAAGGCTGGGATATTCAGATTAACCAGGAAATTAAAGCTGCCAGAAAAACAATCTTTATTTCGGCCATAAACACCAATTCGAAAAAAGAAATTTCAAAACAACAAATAATATGGCAACAGGAAAATTAAAATCATTTACACTGTCCGAATTATTAGTCGTTATGATTATTACGGCAATAGTAGTGGGTATGGCCTTTAGTGTCCTTCGTTTGGTGCAAAAACAAATTCACGTCATACAAAGTAATTTTGACAAGACTAGTACATTGGCTCTTTTTGAGCAGCAGCTTTGGCAGGATTTTAATGATCCTTACACCGTAATTTTCGATGATTCGAATCAAATTTTAGTAATGACTTCAGAAGCCGATACCGTGGTGTATTCATTTAAGGAGAAATTTACCCTGCGAAATCTCGATACTATTAAACTAAAAATTAATCCCAATAGAATCTTTTTTAAAGGAAAGGAAGTAAAATCAGGTCCAGTCGATGCATTATCCATATTTGCAGGTAATGAGTTACCCGATTATCAAATTTTCGTCTCTAAAAAAAATGATATAACCTTTTTTATGAATCAGGAAGATGGCCTTTAAAGTAGAAAATACCCCAAATAAGAAAACAATTCAATCTAAGAAAACAAATAGTATTGAAGAGTTGCTGAAAAAAGAAATTTCTCTTTTTGGTGACAGTTTTAATAATAAGAAAAAGCAAGCTTTTTATCAGGAATTAGCTGTTTTGCTTAAAGCCGGAGTAAGTTTTAAAGAAGGACTCTCTTTAATTGTAGAATCATTAAAAAAGAATACCGACAAAGAGCTCATTCAGTCCATACTCAATCAGGTGGTAAACGGAAAACCATTCTCTGAAGCCCTATCCGCTTCAAAATCTTTTACAGAATACGAGTACTACTCTATTCAGATTGGCGAAGAAACCGGAACTACAGCGCAGGTTTGCAATGAATTGGGTTATTTTTTCGAACGCAAAAATGAGCAAAAACGAATCATTGTTGCGGCCCTCACCTATCCTTCTATTGTATTGAGTACAGCCGTTTTAGTTGTTGTTTTCATGCTAAGTTATGTAGTGCCGATGTTTCAGGACATCTTCAAACAAAACAATATGGAGCTTCCCTTTTTAACTCAGCTAATTGTTCAGTTATCCGGTATGACTAAAACTTACGGAATTTACTTTTTAATAATTCTTATTGCCTTTATTTTCTCAACGCGATTCTTTAAAAACAATGCCCGATACAAACGAGCGTTGCACTATTTTTTAATCAAAATTCCGGTGTTAGGCGCCTTTATGACCAAAGTTTATCTGGCACAATTTACACAAGCCGTTACATTGCTTACTACGGCCAAAGTCCCGTTATTGAATAGTATTCAAATGGTCAAAAAAATGATTCGTTTTGTACCGCTTCAGGAGGCATTAGCAGAAGTCGAAAAAAGTATTTTAAAAGGGAATAGTCTGAGTTCAAGTTTAAAAAACACACCTCTTTTTGACAACCGAATCCTATCTCTTGTAAAAGTAGCCGAAGAGACCAACCAAACCGAATACGTTTTCAAACAATTAAGTGAACAATACAATCAGGAAGTGGTACAGCAATCTAAGATTATGACAACTGTATTGGAGCCCTTTATCATTCTTTTTGTCGGAGTTTTGGTAGCCGTATTATTAGTGGCGATGTATTTACCAATGTTTCAATTGAGCAGTGCAATTGGATAATTTCTTTCAGTTGATATCAGAGTTTCCTTTTCAATATAAAGAAGAAAACAGATTCATTACTAGTGCTTTTTGTTTCTTTTATTCCGGAATACCACAAGTGCCTGACCCTAAATAATTTGTTAAAAACTACATCCATTTATATGTCTTTTTTTATTATAATTACGCATCTATTTAATCGAAATCAAAACCGCAATAACAGTCTAAAAATCAACAAATTAAAAAAACACCTAGTCCAATAAAAGCAGTAACAAAGATAAATCATGAATAAAACAATACTAAAATCTTTATTAATATTCATTTTTTGGAATTCTACTTACAGTCAGGAAACCAAATTAAGCGCTGATTTACTAACATTTCCAGTTTCTCCTGAAGCAGCACGATTAGGGAATTATGAAGAGGTCCCTGTAAATTTATTTTACGGCAGATTGGAAAAAACCATTCCGCTTTTTAATGGTAAAGTTGGAGATTTTAATCTTCCTGTTCAATTAAGTTACAATTATGCTGGAAACAAATTGGAAGAAACTCCTTCAATAATTGGGCTCGGCTGGCAACTAAATTTAGGAGGAGTTGTTTCGAGGGAAGTCAGAGGCTTGCCCGATGAACATCCACGTGGTTATAATAATGCAGCAGTTAAGGAAATAGTAAATGGTTACATTAACAATTCTTCCATTAACTACCACAACGCTAAAAAAATAACTTCAGGATACTACGATTCAGAAGTAGACCGATATAGCGTAAGTGTAAATGGTATTCATTTTTCTTTCAAAATTGGATTAGATGGTACTCCTGCTTTTTTATCTAAACACGATAACAAGATACAAATAGTACGTAATGCAAATAACAGCCAGATCATCGAAGGCTTTATTCTGACGGACGCTAATGCCAATCAATACTTCTTTGACCAAAAAGAGATTAATGAGCCTTTTCAAGGTTACAGTTCTTTTTTCGACGAAGGATTTCCTTCTTATACCTCAAGTTGGCAACTGTCTAAAATCAGAGTGAATAATGGTCAGGAAATTGCTTTTAGTTATGATACTGATGACTTTAAAACTTATAGTTTTTATGCAAGTGTTGAAATAAGAAGCCGCGTTCCATCTGTCGCTGATGTGTACAATCAAGGCTGTACCAATGATATCATAAAAAGAAAAATTCTGAAATCTATTACCTGTCCGAATTTCAATATCAATTTTAATTATATAACACTAAACAATCAGGAAGTTTATAATCAAATGCTTGTTAAGGACATGAATAACAAAAGTGTGTATTCATATGATTTTACTTATTCATACAATAGGAATTTGTTAGATAAGATAATGAAGAACAATCAACTTTTTTATGGATTTGATTACTATGACAAAGATTTACCCGAATTTACAAATTCCATTTATAATTACCCAAAAAATCAGGACGAATATGGTTTTGCAAATGGTGCTGATAACCTTTATCCTATTTTTGCCTATGGAACGAATTATAATGCCAATAAAAACCCAAACTTCGGATATACTGTAAAAGGAGCTTTAAGCGAAATAAAATATCCAACGGGGGGCAGAACAAATATATACTACGAACAAAATTCGACAGCTAGTTCTTATGGTAATGGCGAAGATGAACCAAATGTTGGTATCAATTTGAAATTTAAATCTGATTTTTTACCGGATGCCCCCTCCACAAGAGAGGATATATATATCAAAACTTTTGATACTGATGTAACCGCAACCCTAAGTCATTTTATAGAAAATGTAAATTATGTTGATTTAAGCATTAAGAAAATTTCAGGTGGAAGTACAGGTTTCGACACTACTACCCCATATTATTTATTAGTTCAGCGAGAACGAATTGTTACTGGAAGCGAAACTCCTTTAATATCAACACAGCTAAATGAAATCTCACAGCACGATAGCAACTGTTTGGGTTTTAATAATTGTGAATCAAACAAAGATAGTGGTGGGAAATTTAGAATTCCCGCAGGTACCTACGAGTTTAAATTTAGAACAGACTACAATAGAACGCAAAATGTTAAGGCTTCCATTACCTTGAATTTTTATGACGCTGCAGTTGCACAATTTGTACAATATAAACCTACGGCTATGGTTGGGGGAATCAGAGTTAGTAAAATAGTAGACAGCCCATTAGAAGGTGAGCCGATAATTAGAAACTACGACTATACAAATTCTGATGGGACTTCCAGTGCAACTACCTTTATGCATGCCTCTTTATCCGATAAAACCATGTCAAAAGAAACTTGTTGTGCAGATGGTGGCCAGTTTCAATTACCCTTAATTCCTAATGTTTTGACGGTAAGTTCAAAATCGCATAATTTATCCATGCAAAATAATTCTCCTGTAGGGTATCTTTCAATAAAAGAGTCTCCAATAAAATCTGAAACTATAAAACCTGCAAAGTTTCTTTGTAGAAATTGCGGAGGCAATTTTGGTTCCAATTGGGACAACACACCAGTATACAAATACCTTCCGGGAGTATACGGAACCAAAACAACAGTTTACCCAAAGGGTTATAAACAAACAGACTATTTTAATACATTAGTAAAAGGATCCGATTATCCTACAATACCAACCGGTAATGATTTAAGTATTGGAATAGAAAAAAGCAAAACTGTTTTTTCTAGTAATGACCTTACCACTACTAATAAAACACTAACAGAAGAAGCTAATTTGTATCTTGATACCGATAATACAAACTATACACCGGTTGATGTAACAACCAATCCAAATTATCCGAAAAGTTTAAAAATGGCATATAAAGTTAAACTTATTGATGGCTCACAACCCGTTTTACCTTTTACTCTTAATGACTTCTTCTATTTTAAAGTTTATAAAGAATTTGATGTAGAACGATTTATCAATAACAAAAAAACAACCGAATATTATAATAATAAGCCAGTAGAAAAAAACATGACTATTGAGTACAATTCCCATTTTAAACAAAAGAAAATTACGACCTCCTTTAATGCGAATACTATTCATACTAATGAATTATTCTATCCATATGACTTTACTGATGTTGTTTCACTGGATATGGTAAATAAAAACTCTATTTCACCTCTGGTAAAAATTATAAACAAAACAAACGGAGAGATTACAGATCAGTATAAATATGACTTTACTTCTGTTTCTGACAATTTTAAACCGCAATTTTTATATAAGAGTAAAGGAAATCAATCTTTAGAAAAAAGAATGTACTATAGTTATGATGAATTTGGAAATATTGTTTACACAGGAGCGGTTTCATCAGATAATGCGATACCTCGTTTAACAACTACCGAATCTAATATCAGAATCATATGGGGTTACAACAAAACCCTGATTGTGGCAAAAATAGAAAACGCTGCTAATATTAATATCCCGGCAAATTTAATAACGGCAATAGAAACGGCATCTTCAGGAACTGGAAATGAGGCCTCTTTATTATCAGCATTAGCTTCCCTTCGTAATGATTCTTCAGTAGCCAATACACTTGTGACCACTTATACCCATATTCCATTGGTGGGAATAAGCACCATCACCGATCCTAAGGGCGATAAAATCACCTATACTTATGACAGTTTAGGAAGACTCAAATTTGTGAAAGACAAAAATGATAAGGTCCTTTCTGAAAACCAATACAATTACAAACAATAAACCAGAAGCATCATGAAAAAAGCAATTAAACTCCTTTTGGTTTTGTTTCCTGTTATGGCCATTGCACAGACCACGACCCAGAATTATATCAAGACCACGACATATAAACAAGGATTTACAGAAACTACAATACCTCTAAACCCAACACCGGCACAAGCAGCTCAAAATACTACTTATTTTGACGGACTTGGAAGACCAATCCAGCAAGTTGCCGGACAACAGTCCAATAGCGGTAAGGACATCATTACCCATATTAAATATGACAGTTTTGGAAGACAGACAGAAGAATACCTGCCTTTTAAATCAGCCAATACAAACATGGCTTTTGATCCCTTAGCAGGGACCAATGTATCGTCCTATTACGCGACCCCTGATCCAACACTTACTGGAAATCCTGCTATGGAAGCCACTACCAATCCTTATAGCAAAAAAGAGCTCGAAGCTTCTCCACTGAATCGTGTTCTCAGACAAGCTGCTCCCGGAAATGATTGGAGCTTAGGATCCGGACATGAAATCAAAATGGACTACCAAACCAACGGGATTGAAGAAGTAAAACTCTTCATCGCCAATACTTCCTGGGATGCAGGATCAGGGTTGTATGCCATTTCGTTTTTAAACAACAACACCCATTATACTCATAACCAGTTATATAAAACCGTTACTTATGACGAAAACACTGCTGCTGTTGCGCCTGTTGAAACAAACGGATCGACCGTCGAGTTTAAAAACAAAGAAGGTCAGGTTGTTCTTAAAAGAACCTATGGTACTGTAGGAGCCGGAAACGTTAACGAAAAATATGATACTTATTATGTTTATGATATTTACGGGAATCTTACTTATGTGATCCCTCCAAAAGCAGTAGATCTTATTGGTGCCTCCACAGGTATACTAGCAGATGTTACTTCTTCGGCAGTCGTAACTTCAGGAACTTCTTTGTCACTAACAGCGACCAACTCGATTCGATTGTTACCGGGATTTCATGCTCAGACAGGAAGTACTTTTAGTGCTGTTATTGATACCGGAACTCAGGGGATCTTAGATAATCTGTGTTACCAATACAAATACGATTACCGCAACAGACTGGTGGAGAAAAAACTGCCAGGTAAACAATGGGAGTTCATCGTGTACGACAAACTTGACAGAGTAATAGCCACTGGACCTGTAAATTCTCCTTTTTCGGATATCACTTCCTCAGGATGGCTTATCACTAAATACGACGCTTTCAGCAGACCAGTATATACCGGATGGATGAACGCTACTGCTGCAACTGCTGCCGGAAGAGCAAGCCTGCAAGCTGCTCAGAATAATCCTGCTCTTATCACTATTAACGAAAGCAAGCAAAGCAGTGGAACTTTGGATGGTATTGCGGCTTATTACACCAATGTAGTAGCACCTGTTGCATTCAAACTTCTTACCGTTAATTATTATGACAACTATACTTTCCCAGCTGGAGGGATTACAATACCAACAACTGTAGAAGGACAAACTACTTTAACCACAAATGAGGTAAAAGGACTGGCAACAGCTTCCTGGACAAGAGTGCTTACGACAAGTACCAGTACTGCGGGAGAAACCACGGCTACTTTTTATGAGTCTAAGGCAAGACCTGTTAGAACCTATACACAAAATTATTTAGGAGGTTACACCTATACTGACAGTAATCTGGATCCTTTTTCAGGACAATTGAAGTACAGCATTACCCGACACAAAAGAACTGCTGCAGATACGGAACTTATCACAAAAGAGGTTTTTACGTATTCGCCTCAGGATCGTTTGCTGACACAGACACACCAAATAAACAATGGTGCTGTTGAAATCTTAGTGGATAATAGTTATGACGAACTAGGACAATTGATTACTAAGAAAGTAGGTGGTAATACTCAAAAAATAGATTACGCGTATAACATTCGCGGATGGCTTAAAGAGATCAATAAAGTAGATGCTTTAACTCAGGGAACTGATCCAAAAGATTTATTTGCTTTCCAGATCAATTACAACAACCCTACTCCGGGAGGTGTTGCACTGTACAATGGAAACATCAGTCAGATGCATTGGAAAACGGTCAATTCAGAGTCCGTACTTCGTAACTACAATTACAGCTATGATAAGCTTAACAGACTAACAGCTGCCGATTTCAGGAATAATACAAATGCTGCTCAAAATTCAAGCTATTTTGAAAAGCTGCAATACGACAAAAACGGAAATATTACTTTCCTGCACCGCTCGGGAGATGTAGTTACTCAGGCAAATTTAGAGTGGATGGATTATATGATTTATTCTTATCAGGGTAACCAATTGACCAGAGTAAAAGAAGAAGGAAACAATCTTTTTGGTTTTACCACTCCAATTGCACAGACCAATACTGCAAACCAGTATACGTATGACCTTAACGGTAATATGACTGCTGATACCAATAAAAATATCACGGCTATTACTTACAATCATCTGAACTTACCTACACAAATAACCTTTGCAACCACTGGAAATATTGTGTATATTTACAATGCTGCGGGACAAAAAGTACAAAAAGTTGTAAACGAAACGGGTAAAACTGCTATAAAAACAGATTATTTAGGCAGTTACCAATATGATAACAGTGTTTTAAAGTTCTTCCCAACAGCTGAAGGCTACGTAGAACCTTCAGCAGGTTCTTATAAATATATTTACCAGTACAAAGATCATTTGGGCAACATTCGTTTAAGTTATGATAAAACACTGGCCATTAAAGAAGAAAACAATTATTATCCGTTTGGGTTAAAACACGAAGGCTATAATACTGTTAAAAGGGGTGTGGAGAATAAGTATAAATATAATTCAAAAGAATTGCAAGACGAGCTGGGGCTTAATGTTTATGACTACGGAATGAGGAATTATGATGCGACATTAGGTAAATTTTTTAATATGGATAGATTTAGTGAGAAGTATTATGATGTTAATCCATATCAATACTGTGTTAACAATCCTGTTAGGTTTATTGATATTAAAGGTGATTCAATCGGTGTTGACAAGTCTATTACGCAAAATTGGGCTCTTAATAAAGTAATGACACTTTATGCAGGAACAAAAGCAGGAAGAAAATTTTTGTCTCAATTTGCAAGTAAAGGACAAACTATTTTTGGACAAACTTTCGATAAAGCTGGAAAATATGATAAAGCTGGATTAAATCTAGAATTTACGACAATGAGAGAAGAAGAGACACAATGGGGAGCGCCACCAAATGGACAAACATCAGATGATGGTGAAAATACCATAACTGTTGAACTTAACACCTATGAAAAAGTAGATGCTCAGGACAATAAAACATATGATTATCGAAGCCCTAATGCAGTAACTTCTGCAACTAATATGTCTAGATGGATATTCAGTAGAACAATAACGGCATTTCACGAAACATTTCTCCACGCTGATTTATCTGCTAAAGATTTTATGGATAATAGAAAATTCGATAACAGCAATATTCCTTATAGACCTAAAGGGGGTGAAGAACATTGGCAACACAGTCATGTTTTGTATAATAATGGAAATAATTCTAGTTGGCCAACTGATGCTTCGAAGGGTATTCAAGAAGCAAATTCAACTTTTGGTCGATTTTATACTACAGGGCAACTTAATCAAATGATGTGGAATTATAATGGCGGTAAACAATAAAAAATATGAACAAGAAAATATTATTTGTTTTAGGAATGATGTTGTTTCTAAATTGTAACACATCTAAAAGTGATGAAGACAATAAATTTTACTTTAGCTTTTATAATAATAAAAATGTTAGAACTAAGGCTGGTATGTTTATAGTAGAACGTAAAAAAGGAACTTTACTTGATTCTGTTTTTGTATATGAAAAAAACAAAAAAGTACTTAGTTTCCAAGAAAATCTTGATAAACATGGTGTTTACAGATATATTTTAAATAAAAAGACTTTAACACACTCTTTAAATGATTCATTGACCTTGAGCGTTAATTATGATCTATCATTTATTCCTTTTATTAATAAAGAAACAACGCTTATTAATAAAAAAACTTATATGTTTAATCAAAAGCATTATAAGATTTATCACTATTCAGAAGTACAAAGTAATCACAGAAGTTTTGATAGTTATTATTTAGAAAATGTCGGTTTCATATGTTATTACAATTTTGATTCCGATAACTATATTCTTTGTGATTCTACGAATATTGAATCTTTAAAAATTAAAGAAGTTACGAATCAGCTTATAAATGATACAACATTTTTTGCTAGATATACTGTTGCGAAGTTATTTCCAAAATATTATAGGAAACCTAATAATAAGATTAGTTTGTAAAATACAAGAAAGCCACTTCAATTACGGAGTGGCTTTTTACTGTTTATAGAGTTGCTACATGTTTAGGGAATAGCCGTAAATGTACCTGTTGTGATATTGAATCTTTTTTCTACTATTTTAGTACCGTCACAGTAACCTAATGGAAAACCATTATCATTGGTTAGGTTACTGATATTGAATTCCCCTTTTAAGGTTTTCCCATCAAAACTAGTGATTTTTATTGTTCCAGATGTTTCATCTGTATTCCAAAGACCAACTTCTTTGTAACAAAGTGAGGAGTCATTTAGAGGTAAAAAGTAATAGGTGTTTTTTGTGTATAAATTGTATGTTTTATTTACAACTAAGACTCGCTAACACAAGCAACAGCACATAAAATTGGCGCAGGCGATGCTAAAAATTATGATAGATTAGGTGCCGACAATATGTTTGGTAAAAATAATGAAAAGGCAAATAAAATTAGGGAGTTAGGAGCTAGTGTTGTTGAAAATCCAGAGATATTTATGGAAAAACAAGGGTGTAAAATGGCTGACCAAGTAGAAATGGTAGAGAGGATTTATGAAACAAAAGGTTCTTTTGGTAAGGATGAAAATATAACAAATACTTTTAGTGATGATGGAAAACCATTAGGCGATTCGAGAATTACATATGTTAAGCCTGATGAATTGAACAAAAAGACTGATATATCAACAACTACATTTAAAGGAGATTATAATAGTATTGAAAAGAGCACAAATACTCTTACAACACCTCATGGTCAAAAATCATCATCGACAGGTTCCACAAATTCCACGATTGGAGAGTCATTAAAAATTTTATATACTCTTTTGTAGACCATATGACAGATACTATTAGAGGTTTGAATAACTTACATTAATTAAATTATGAAAAAAACAATATTTTTAAGATTATTATTTATTACTATTATGTTTGCAAGTTGTAATGATCAAGTAGTTAGCAAAGAAGATATTAACGCATATATTAAGAGTAAAGGTGAATTTGATAAAACTTTAACTTCTCATTTTCCAAATAAAATTGTTGCATATCCATTTACAATTATCAACAATAAAAATAAAGCTAAAAACGATATTTGTTTCATGCTATACGAGCATGATGTAGATTCATTAAAAATTGATTCAATAATAAATAAATATCATTTTGTTGGTAAATATGCATACCAAGACTCGTGTCTTTTTTTAATAAATAGATTCGAAACAAAAAATACGTATGAAAATAGAAAAAAGGTTGAAATAGTAGATTCACTGTTAGTAAACAGAGGCTGTTATAAAATGAAGTATCCAATACCAAATTTTAAGATTTACAATCCTACAGATGAAGTTGACATAAAGTTGGATGAAAGTTTTAGTGTTTATGTATTAGATGCTAAATCAGGAAATCGCTTTGAAAATTTCAATTTACAACCTAATCTACAAATGCCACCTGAATGGCAAAATGGATATTCAAAAGGAATAGCATATAGCAAAAAAAATAAAACTTTAATATATTGGGGTATTATATGGTGAATAATATGAAGGTAATGGGTAGTGTTTCAGAGTTAGTGATATTAGATTTGATATTTTTAACATGTTGAAATCGAGTAATCATTAACTAAGAGTAATTTAAAAATGAGCATACTGCCCCGCTCTCCGAAGAGTTCTCATAAAAAGCTGCGCAAATGTCTCTGACTTTGCGCTTTTTTATTTCTTAGAAATTATAATCGTGATAAAAGTCTCCCGACTTTTTACTGTTATTTCTTAATATTATTTTTCCTTTTCCAGGAAATACATCTAAGCATTTTAGTTTTAAAGTCAGAGACTTCATGACTTATTCGTTTTTAATTGCATATTTGTAAGTTAGCGTAAAGTCAGAGACATTTGCGCAGCGCTCGAAAGGAACACTTTGCGGAGCAGGAATTTAATTACTAAAACTATGGATTGGAACTATATTAAAGATAAAATTTTAGTTTTTGGAGAAGATGATTATATTTTTGCAGATATGATGATTTCGATTCTAGATGAATTTGATAGTGTTGTAAATAAGAAAAGTAAAAGAGTATTTACGTTAAAAATGTTACATGAATTAATGCAAGAAAAATTAATCGATGTTTTTTATGTAACTGAAACTGAATTTGAATCATACAATTACGATTCAGAAGATGATATTTTAAACTTTATTAGCGAAATTGATTTAAGATGGTCAAAGTTAAATTATGAATTACCACTTCCTAATGAACTTTTTTGGGCAACAACAACACAAAAAGGGAAGAAACTTACACAAACCAATAATTATAACTTCATTTAAGGTTTGGGTAGTGTTTCCCTGCTCCGCAAAGTGTAGCTGCTGTGCGAAGATCTCTGACTTTACACCGACAAAGATGATAGATAAAACATATAAAAGCCCCCCGCTCCACGAAGAGTTCAACTGAAAAGCTGCGCAAATGTCTCTGACTTTGCGCTTTTTTTATTTCTTAGAAGTTATAATCTTGATAAAAGTCTCCCCACTTTTTTACGGTTATTTCTGAATACTTTTTTCTTTTCCAGAAAATGCATCTAAGAATTTTAGTTTTAAAGCCAGAGGCTTTACGACTTATTCGTTTTAAATTGCATATTTGCAAATTGGCGTAAAGTCAGAGACATTTGCGCAGCGCTAGAAAGGAACACTTTGCGGAGTAGACTCCTGCAGCTAAAAATCTTCTAGGTATACAAACAATGGCAATAGATAAATCTTTAGATTTGATGAGAGAAACAAAAACAGAAATGTATAAAGAAAGCAACTAATAATGATTGATTATATTTTTTTAATAGTATTGATAATTTTATTAATATCATATCTTTTTTATTTTAAAGAGAAATTGATAAAGTGGGAAGAAAGAGATTCGATTGAGAAATCTTATTCAAATAGGTTAACAGTAATTTTAGTTACTGGAATTCTTTTGTGGATATATAAAATAATAAAGTCTCATTAATAATATTTTAGACAAGCAAAGCCATTCTATAACGAAGTGGCTTTTGTTTTTATAGTAATTTTAATTATACCAAAATGTTGATTTTTGGACTTATATTATTCTGCTTCCGCTAGGTGAGCCATTGGAAAATTAGTAATAAGGATTGAAGATCCCTCCCAGCGGTGCGAAGAATTTCCATAAAAAATTATAATCTTGATAAAAGTCTCCTCACTTTTTACTGTTATTTCTTACTATTGTTTTTAATTTTTATTTTCTACGAAATTTTAGTTTTAAAATCAGAGACTTTATGACTTATTCGTTTTAAATTGCATATTTGCAAATTGACCTAAAGTTCGAAACATTTACCTAGCACTTGCAAGGAACGCTTTGCGGAACATGTAAATGATAACCTTTTTAAAGGATTAGATAAATTAGGGATCAAAATAAAAAATAATTAGATATATTATGATGTATATATATTACATTGTTGGAATAGCATTTATAATTTACACTTTAGTAGATTTTAAGAAAAAACCAAATGATACTGCTTTCAACAAATACTATAATTCCAAATATTATAGAATAGTAATATTTATAATATTTGCTATCATAGCACTAACAATATCGTTATTTACTAAAAGAAATTAAAGAAAAAATGATTACTAAATTTAAATATATTTTGATAGTATTGATAGCATTTTTTTTCCTCGCTCCCAAAGGAATTACGAGAACGGCGGATACCCACTCCGCGAAGAATTCTCATTAAAAGTTATGCAAATGTCTCTGACTTGCACTTAATTTTCTCCACCTTGTCCTGCAAAAGCTCTTATGAAACATGGTGAGCATCCTAGAGTCTCTCCATGCAAAAAATACCGTTTTTCAAATCAATTCAAAATAGACGAATTATCACTAACAAAGAAACCGATACTCCATAAAAAAGCAGGATACACAAAACATCCTGCTTTTTTTTACGAAATATCAACTCGCATTTATCTTTTATAGTAAGCCACAATACTGGCTTTAGCCAACGTCTGATTCCATAGATTAAACCCTACAATGGCCGGGTTTGTATTCTCATCAAGTCCCAATTTGTCGGTTTTAAGAGCGTAAACAGTGATAATGTACTGATGAAATCCATGCCCTTCTGGCGGACACGGTCCACCAAATCCTTTAATTCCGTAATCGGTGATACTTTGAATTGCTCCTTTTATTGCGAATTTATCTTTGTTACCGGCATTAGGCAGCAGTTCATTTACATCCGAAGGGATATCAAATACAACCCAATGCCAGAATCCGCTTCCGGTGGGTGCATCGGGATCATACATCGTCACGGCAAAACTTTTTGTTCCGGCCGGAGCATTTTTCCAGGACAATTCGGGAGACTGATTCTCTCCGGTACAGCCAAATCCCTTAAACTCCTGTTTTTTAGTTGCCTCTCCTCCCAAATCTTTACTGCTGAGTGTAAAAGTTTTTTGTCCAAAAATTGTCGTTGTGAAAATTAGAGACATTATCAAAATTACATTTACTTTTTTCATTTTTTTGTGGGTTAGAATTTGAAGCAAATTTAATAGTGAAGGCAGAAAAGAAATTGAGTCAAAGGCTCAAAAACTATAGCTAAAAGCTCATTTTAGCTGTCCCTGTTTCGGCGTCACTCCATATTTTGATTTATAGGCCTGAGTAAAACTCGATAAACTTTCGTAACCCACTTCAAAATAAACCTCTGAAGGGCTTTTCTGCTCTTTATGAAGTAGGTAATTGGCAAATTCCAGTCTTTTGTTTTGAAACCATTTAATGGGTGATTCCGAATAGTGTTTTTCAAATTCTCGTTTAAATGTCGAAACACTCATATTACACAAAAAGGCCAATTCCTTTAAAGACAATTTACTCAGATGACTACTTTCAATAATCTGAACAAATTTTTGCGAAGAATCATTACGATTAGCCGTCAAAGAAGAAAGAAATGCTGTACCATGCATCTCCGCCAGATAAAGCAGTAATTCTTCCAGCTTTACTTCCAGTAATTTACTTTTAATCGCTATCGATAACTTCGAAATATCCACTAAACTACTTACAAATCGTTTAAGGAATACATCATAATCAAAAGTATAAACAGATTTAGATTCTTTTACTTCCGCTTTACTCCACTCCATTTTTCTCATAAATCGCAAAACCAATTCATTTGAAAAAAACAAAACAATACTTCTGTAATTAGAAACATCCGAAAGTTTTTCAGTCATTAAACAAGGTCCCGATTGCATCATAAGAAACTTCGAAGCATCTATCGACACAGCCGAATTATCAAAAACAACTTCCTTTGTTCCTTCCATTAAAAAACTAAATGCATGCTGGCTCAGAATGATTTGCTGCTTCGAAACCTTTTTAGAGCTATTGTAGTCGTAAACCTCGATTAGATTTGATCCTTCAAAATTTAACTCATCAGGTAGTGTAAGTATATTCATATTGATAAAAAGAAACGGATTTTTATCCCAAATTATTTACTGTTGTATAATATCCAAACTTGAAATGTGCTTTTTGCACATTATTTTAAAACAATGTGTAAATATAAACTATTTTACCAGGAGAAAATCTCCAAATTAGCTTCCTAAAACCCAAATCAAATGCGAAAACTTCCGCGCAGGAATTCTACAAACAGAAATACTCGCCTCATAATAAACCCTTTAACACCAATCAAAAATAAATTCGTATTTTTAATTTTCTAACCCACTAACACCAAAACTATGCGTTATAGTATTGCCCTTCTTAGCCTTTTGCTACTGTTGTCTTGTAAAAATGAGTCAAAAACCAATACATTATCCAGTTACTTTACCTACAATCAGGACTCCAATGTTGAATCTGCAGGAGTTAGAATGATTCCGATAAAAACGCCGGTTGGAGAATTTAAAGTTTGGACAAAACGTTTTGGAAACAATCCGAAAATAAAAATACTATTACTGCATGGTGGCCCGGCTATGACCCACGAATATA
>JAHEZJ010000055.1:19712-21097 GCA_023251135.1 Flavobacterium sp.
TCGAGACCTTTTTTCAACGTGAAGGCTTTGAATTTTACGAATACGATCAATTGGGCTCCTACTATAGCGATCAGCCAAAAGACAGCAGTTTATGGACTACAAAACGCTTTGTAGAAGAAGTCGAACAAGTTCGCAAAGCGATCGGAGCCGACAATAGTAATTTTTATGTACTTGGAAATTCATGGGGTGGAATTCTGGCAATGGAATATGCTTTAAAATACCAGCAAAACATGAAAGGTTTATTGGTTTCAAACATGATGGCCAGTGCCCCCGACTACGGAAAATATGCTGAGGAAGTACTTTCAAAGCAAATGAAACCAGAAATCTTAGCAGAAATTAGAGCCCTTGAAGCCAAAAAAGATTTTAGCAATCCCCGATATATGGAATTACTCCTTCCAAATTTTTATCAAAAACATTTATGCAGACTAAAAGAATGGCCAGACGGGCTAAATCGTGCCAGCAAACACATCAATAATGAAATCTATACATTGATGCAGGGCCCAAGTGAATTTGGGATAAGTGGTCGTTTAGCCAAGTGGGATATCAAAAATCGTCTGCATGAAATTACAATTCCCACCTTAATGATTGGTGCAAAATACGACACTATGGATCCAAAAGCAATGGAAGAACAAAGTAAACTGGTCAAAAAAGGAAGTTATTTATATTGTCCAAACGGAAGTCATCTGGCCATGTGGGACGATCAAAAAGTCTTTATGAATGGAGTAATCCAGTTTATAAACGATGTTAACACCCAAAATTTCTAATCGCATAATACCAAACTAAACATCCATTTATGGCATAATTTTTCTCTGGGCGTTCCCCTCCGGGTCGGGCTGTCCGCTAAATCTTTTGCGATAAAAGTTTTCGGAGATTATTAGAAGATTAAAGGAATCGCAAAAGGATATCGCTGCCATCCCTAACGCAGTTTACGGTAAAAGAAGATTACTCAAAGGATATAACTTAAAATAAAGAACAAACAGAAAAAAATCCGTTCTAATCCGCGTTTTCGCATAACGAATCAGCAGAATCCGCGATCTATTTTAAAACAGAAGATCAGCCAAGGATATAAAATATAGAACAAACAAACAAACAAACAAACAAACAAACAAACAAACAAATCCGCTCCAATCCGCGTTTTCGCGTAGCGAATCAGTACCATCCGCGATCTGTTTTTTAAACGCAAAGTGCGCAAAGTTTTACGCAAAGCACGCAAAGGTCTATCTTTTAAAAAACCAATACAAAACAAAAAACCCTGTTTCTATTCGAAACAGGGTTTTTAAAAAGAAAGGCGACGACATACTCTCCCACATAACTGCAGTACCATCTGCGCAGGCGGGCTTAACTACTCTGTTCGGGATGGGAAGAGGTGAGCCCCGCCGCAATAA
>JAHEZJ010000056.1:0-1839 GCA_023251135.1 Flavobacterium sp.
TAAAAGCAATTAATTGTTCGTAAGATGCTTGTTTGTTTACAAGTACTGCAACATTAAAAATAGCATTATGATTTAAAAGAACTGATTCTATTTCATCAATCTCAATCCTGTTGCCATTCAATTTTACCTGATTGTCGAGTCGTCCGAATACGATTAAATTACCGGCTTCGTCATAAATGCCTTTATCTCCTGTTTTGTAAAGCCTTGTGCTAAATCCATCCTGAAATGGATTATCAACAAACGCATTCTCAGTTTGTTCGGGATTGTTCAGGTAATCAGCAGCTGCACCTATTGATGATATATACAATTCCCCCGGAACACCAAGCGGACAAATTTTCATCTTCTTATCCAAAACATAAATTTTGGTATTGGCTACCGGCTTGCCTACGGGAACAAACTGATCTGTACCAATAGTGCTTTCAGAACAGTCAAATCGGGTAGAATCTACAGTGGTTTCAGTTGGTCCATAGCAGTTATACAATTTACACTCCAGCACATTAAAAAATCGGTTTCTTAATGAGGTCTGCAATAAAGCCCCCCCTACCGCTATTCTTTTTAAACTTTGAAGATTTGAAATTTCATTTCTTTCAAGACCATCCACAATAGATTCTAATAACAAAGGTACCGACTGCACATGCGTAATCTTATGCTTCTCGATATAGGTTTCATAGGCTTTTATGCTTTTTTCATCATCATCTTTCATCACGACTATTTTTGCGCCTGTGGCTAATGGCCATAAAAAGTCCATAATCGACGCATCGAAGACTACCGGTGTGTGAAATAAAACAGCTTCGTTTTCATCGAAATTAAAAGCCTCTGTAGTAGACTTTATAATATTGATTATCCCTACATGTTTGATATTAATACCCTTGGGTTTTCCTGTTGATCCTGAAGTAAATATAGTATAAGCCAGGTCCTGGTTTTCTACCTGTACATTTGGAGCAGATTCAGAAAACCCGGAAAGATCTGTGGTGTTCAGGTCGATAAACAGTTTCGAAAAAGAGGCCTCCATAAATGCCTGAGACAAACATTCTGTAGTCGTAACTATTGCTTCAATTGCTGCCTGATTGATAATTTCTTCAATACGCTGTACAGGATAGTCTTTACCCAGCGGCACATAAATTGCACCTGCTTTAAGTATTCCTAATACTGTGGCTATAAACTCTGTAGATCGCTGCATCAGCACTCCAACCCTGTCTTTTTTCCTAATGCCTTTTTCGATCAGATAATGAGAAATTTTATTGGCAAAAGCATTGATTTGGGCATAAGTAAGCTGTTGTTCGTTGTCAACTACTGCAACATTCTCAGGATATTTTACCGCCGTTTCTTCAATCAGGTTATGAATACCGTAATCTTCAATAGCGAAAACATCTGTATTCTCGGTAAAATCGCTAATGATCGTTTTCTCTTCGTTCAGCAATATGTCATAATCTCCAATATTCTGTTCGGGATCTGCTATACACTGACGGATAAGCTGCTCGTATCGCGAAAGGAAATTTTGCGCTGTTGATGCTTTAAACAAATCTGTATTGTATCGTAGTGAATACCACATATAATGCTGTGAGTGATCAATCTGAAGCGTGAAATCAAAAACAGAGGTATGGTTTATTTTCAAATCATACTGACCAGTAATGTCATTGATGGTGATACCGTCAAAGTTTCTTTCGGTCAATTCGGTGTCATCATTTTGCACGCCAAAAAATACGGACATCACTTTTTGTCGTGAAAAATCTGTAGTCGGATTTAATTCTTCGATAATCTTGTTGAAGGGATACAAATGATTTTCATAAGCATCCAGCGAACTTTTCTTTGAATGCTCCATTAATTTCCTGAAAGACC
>JAHEZJ010000056.1:1849-20262 GCA_023251135.1 Flavobacterium sp.
CCCGATGCAAATAGGCCGATAATATCTTCAAGGTTTTCCTTATCTCTGTTCCATATAGGAGTTCCTACCACAAAATCATCCTGGTTGGTTAATCTGTATAATAATAAGTTTAATACAGAAATTAAAAAGATTTGATAGGTGACCCCATTTTGATTACAGAAATCGGTTATTTCCTGTTTGAAATCTAAATCAACCGATTTGAAAATAAAGTCTCCATTAAAGGAATGCACCAGTGGCCTCGGAAAATCTGTAGGCAGTTCAAGTGGCTCCGGTATTGTTTTGTATTTTTCCAGCCAGTATTGCCTTTGAGACTCTAATTGTCCCGAATCGATCAAAGCGTTAATCCATTCGGTGTAATCGACATAGTTTACCTTTAATTCCGGAAGACCAAAATCACCTGAGGCAATCAAATTATTATAGCCCTGAGTCAGTTCCTTATGGAAAATAAAAGTTGATATCTGATCCCAGACAATATGGTGCGTCTCTAACGTAAAAATGTATTTTTCATCCGCCAGTCTGATCAATTTAACGGTACATATTGGTGGTTTGGATAAATCAAAAACAGTGTTGCTGTATTTTTTTATGATTTCCTGCACCTTATTTTCCTGCTCTGACTCTTGTCTGATATCAATCAGAAAGTCAGCAAAATTAAGTTCCGTATGTTCCCTGAGAAGCTGATAGGGTCTGCCATCGTCTTCAACTAATGCTATTCTGAAAATATCATGCCTGTCATAAAGATGTACTATTGTTTGGTACAATGCATCAATATTCAGATCACCATTGAATTCAAGTATAAATCCGATGTTATAAAACGTACTGTTCGGATTAAATTTTTGCAGGTACCATTCGGCAAACTGAACGGGTGATATTTTATACCTGCTCTTTCTGCTTTTTTTCGCGGGATTTGGCAATACCAGATTTAGCCTTTCTTTTTTATGAAAGTCAATCCTTTTTGCAAAATCTTCGAGAATTGGATATTCAAAAAGATCCTTTAACGGGATATCAACCTGAAATTCTTTCTTGACTTTTGTAATGATCTGTATAGCGGAAATAGAATGTCCGCCATTCTCAAAGAAATTATCATTGATTCCTAAGCTATCTCTTCCCAATGTATCCATCCAAAATTCAAGTATCTTTTCTTCATAGGTATTTGAAGGAAGGACTACTGCTTTTTCAGAATTACTTTTGGAATCGCTCTTTGCTAAAAGCTGGTTGCGGTCAATTTTTCCGTTAGAAGTCACCGGAAAACTCTGCACAATAAACAGCTTTGAAGGAACCATATACTCAGGCACGCTTTGTGCAAGGCGTCTCCTGATTTTTTCAGTTTCTACCTCTATATCTTCATTTGTTACAGCATTGTTTATGATTACAAAGGCTACAAGATAGTTCTGGTCATTGTTTTTGTTCAAAATGACTACCGCTTCTTTAACATCAGCTATCTGTAATATTTTGTTCTCTATTTCACCCAATTCGATCCTCCTGCCATTGATTTTGACCTGAAAATCTCTTCGCCCGAAAAATTCGATATTTCCGTCTGGTCTGTATCTTCCGATATCTCCCGTTCTATACATAGGAACTTTTGAAGACTGAAAAGGATCATCCAAAAATACCTCACTCGTTTTTTGAGGATTGTTCAGATACCCATATCCGACTCCTATACCTGAAACTACAATTTCTCCCCTTACTCCTATCGGAACCTGTTTAAACGAATCGTCGATGATGTAGATCCTGAAATTCTGCAAAGTTTTACCAATCAATATGTTTGGCCCCTGAGGACACTCTTTCATGATATAATGTGTAATATCATCAGAGGTTTCTGTTGGCCCGTATGCATTGACAATCGGGATATTCGGAAAGGCATCAAACCATTTGCTGATCAGGGCATGATGTACTGTCTCACCCGTAACTAACAGATATTTTAAATATTCCAGTTCCCTAAAACCATCGTTTTCTGCCGAATTATATAACAGCGACAGGTAGGAAGGCACCACTTCAAGTATACTTACCTGATCTGACGTTAAATGATACAACAGATTCTCGGGATTCGTTATCGTATCATCATCATAAATGACAATTGTCCCTCCCTGAACCAGAGCAGCAAAAAACTGCCATATCGAAATATCAAATCCTTGTGAAGCATTTTGTGCCACTACACTATCAGCCGTTATTTCGAGGTCGTCAATTTTGGCATAGATATGATTCATCATCCCCAAATGATGTAAAATTGCACCTTTGGGTTCGCCCGTTGAACCGGAAGTGTAAATGATATAGGCAGCCTCGTCTAAATTGGACAAATCAGCATAAATATCGTTCTCTTTTTTAAGGGAACGTTTGTCGTACTGATACCTTTTTTGCACCCCTTTCGCAGTGTTTTTTTGAGTTTTATCTAAAGATATCAGGGTATCATAGCGAAAAGAATACAATTCATTTTCAATACTTCCAATTTTATCGGTATGCAGTACGTCACTGATGAAATTGTATTTAGACTTTAAGTCATCAAAGAAATATCTTTCCACAAAAAATTCTTCGTCCCACTCCAGTTTAACTCTCTCATTGTTATTGGCCTCTTTATAATCTTGCAGGGAAGTTATCAGACTTTCTTTCTTATCGTTGTCCATGATATCTCCAATGAAAATTTTCCCATTGTTGCCCAATAAGGCAAAACATTTTTCCAATACATCCAAAAGATAGTTATAGCCATGAAAATTCTGTATAACACTATTGATAACAATCAGGTCGAAATCGCCCGTCTGAATTTGGTCAATTTCATGGGCAAAAAGATTGTGTTGATGAATATTATCAAGCTCTAATTCCTTAATCGTTGCTTCGTTGTTTTTTAAAACGTTTGCCGATAAATCTACCCCGTGATATTCCCTAACCAAAGGAGCGATCGCAAACATGGTAATTCCTGAACTACAGCCTATTTCCAGTACTTTAGATTCTGTGTTTATTTCCTGGCTTATCTTGAATCGGGCATTTTCACGATACTCGTTCATCTCTTCCCGGCTGAAAGGTTTACCGGTATAACTATTGAGCCATCCGCCGGCCGTGATATCATCAGTAGAACGTTCGGCTACATACTCCCATAGATCTCTGTTCATAGAAGCATTTTTTGATTCGGCTTCCAGAAAGATATTTTCACTGTTGACACAAAAAATGCTTTTAAGACCCGGGCAATCCCACTGCAATAACAATGCTTCTTTTACAAAGTTTGTATCGATCACAAGCATTTCCAGACCGGCGTCGTTGATTAGCTTTTTGATACGCTGGTAAGGATACGTTGGATCAAAAGGCAGGTAGGTCATACCCGCTTTCCATACTCCTGTAATGGTTTTTACGATTTCGGGCGAACGTTTCATTAAAACACCTATAAGTTTATTATTGGTATTTAATGACAGAAAATTTGCAATCTGACTACTTTCCTTATGAAGTTCAGCGTAGCTGGTTTGCTCGCCATTGTACAAAATCGCGCATAAATCAGGGGTGGTTTGCGAATGCTCTTTTATATAGTTCGGAATTGTTTTTTGAGGAACAAATTTATCCGTCTTGTTGAATTGGCTGATGCGTTTTTTGTCTTCTTCAATCAGTAAATCATAATCGCTAAGGTTTTTGTCCGAATCAATTCCAACCTGATCTAACAAATAATTAAAATGCGTGAACAAACGCTCGATATGCTCAGACTCATAAACGTCTGTATTGTATCTGGCATTGAAAATAATTTCTCCGTTGGCTTGTTCCACCAGCATGATGTTCAAATCACAGATCGCTGTTTTATTATCTGCTTTTATCACATTCACTTCGACTGACTCTGCACTCAGATTATCATCCGAAGAAATGGTATTGGCATAATTTTGAGTCTCAATCAAAACATCAAAAACCGGAGAACGGCCTAAATCTCTCTTAATATTTATATCGTTGACCAGCTCATCAAAAGGATAATCTTTATGCTCAAAGGCTTCAATTATATTATTTTTTGTTAGACTGATAAGGTCCGAAAATTTACAATCCCGATCAAATTGCGTCCTTATGACTAAGGTATTAATATAGAATCCGATTTGATCTTGTAACGATAATTTTTCTCTGTTTGCAATAACAGTACCCAGTACGATGTCGGTGTTTCCTGTATACTTATAAAATATATAATTAAAAACAGACATTGCGGTCATGAAAAGCGTAGCATTGTATTCTTTACCTAGTGCTTGCAGGTTTTTTGTACTGTTTGACGGAAGCGTGTAAACCACATAGGTACCATTATAAGTCTGTGTTTTTGGACGCTCGCTGAACGAAGGCAGGTCAATCTTCAAAAGATCTCCCTCGAGTTTCTCACTCCAGTATACTCTTTCTTTCAAATCGATATTACTATTCTCCCATTCTGCATAATCCTTGTTCTGAATTTCCAGAGGAGTAAGATTTACCGGAATCTGGGCAGAAAAAGCATTATAGTAGGATAAAATATCTTTCATTATTATTTTGAGAGACCAGGAATCGGATATAATATGGTGCATGCAGATGAGCAGTAAATAATCGTCATCTGCTTTTTTCAAGAGGCTTAGCTGTATCAGTGGTCCCTTTTCTAAATCAAATTTATGCTGAATGAAATCTTCAATATAGTTATTGATTTTTAGCTCGCCATTGTTTGCTTTGCTGTAATCCAGATATTCCAACTCTGAAAATTCTGGGCTGAACGGCAACACGTTCTGCACGATTTCGTCATCCAAAAGAACGAACGCTGTTCTCAGTATTTCATGCCTTTCTATTAAAGCGGCGCAAGCTTTTTTTAAGTAATCAATATTTAGTTCCCCTTTAAGTTCAGCAGCTACCGGGACATTATAGGCTACAGAAGCCTCATCAAATTTACTTAAAGACCAAAGACGCTTTTGAGAACTGGTTGTTTTATAATATTTTTTTTCCGAAATCTTTGGAATTTCAGAATAGGCAGAATCCAGTTTATTCTCCGAAATAAACGAGGCAAGCGATCTGATGGTAAAATGTTTGAAGATGTCCTTAATCTCAATTTTAATACTTAATTTTTTATGCAAAAGCGAGATTAACGAAACCGCATTTAAAGAGTGTCCGCCAATGTCAAAAAACAAATCATTAACCCCAACCTTTTCCAAATTGAGGAGTTCCTGCCAAATCAAGGTAATGCTTTGTTCTAAGTCGGTACCAGGAGCCTCATATTCCGAAGTCAGACTATCTTTTACTTTTATGATCTTTGGAAGTTTTGCTGTATCAATTTTTTCATTTGCTGTTAAAGGAAAGCTGTCAAGAAAGAAAAAATAGTCAGGCATGTAATACTCAGGCAGCTTTGTCTTCAATTCTTCTTTGATCGTTACAGCCCTAATGGGTTCGCTATTGTTTTTTGGAACTATGTAACAAACCAGATAATCATTTTCTGTTTTTGGATCCTGAATAACCGTTACAAAAGCCTGGCTTACTTCATTCAGTTTTAAAATTTGGTACTCAATATCGGCACTTTCTATTCTTATACCTCTAACTTTTAATTGATTATCTTTTCTTCCTATAAAATCTAAATTTCCGTCGGGTTGCCATCTTGCGAAATCACCAGTTTTGTAAAATCTGGTATTTCTAAAATTTTCAATTGTAACAAACTTTTCCGCATTCAGTTCTTTAGCATTATAATATCCATTTGAAACATAAATACCTGCTACATAGAGCTCACCAATCATTCCCATTGGTGTAAATTTTTTATGCTTATTCAGTAAGTATATCTGGGCATTTTCAATTGGTTTTCCTACTGGAACCTTTTTAAGCTCTGACGGAAATGCGGAACAATCATAATAAGTCACATCAACAGATACCTCTGTTGCGCCCCATGTATTTATTAATCTTGTGCCATTTGTAGCAAACAAAGTATCGTTAAAAGAATTGACAACTCTGGACGAAAGAGCTTCAGCACCCGTAAAAATCCATCTTAAAGTTGCCAGTTTTTCAGTATGATTTTCAAACGTATTAATATAATCCAAAAAAACAGAAAGCATGGATGGGACAAAATCCATAGTGGTTACTTTATAGCTACTTACCGCCTCAAGGATAGCTTCGGGATTTTTCTCTTCGCCATTGGGTAAAAAATAAATTTTTGCTCCTGAAGCCACACCGCGAAACATTTCACAAATTGAAGGATCAAAAGACAAAGGTGTTTTCTGAATTGTTACATCGCTATCTGTGAGGTTGTACTGTTTTGTTAACCAGCTCATTCTGAAAACGAAAGATTCATGTAAAATAAGTACTGCTTTTGGGCTACCCGTTGAACCTGAAGTAAACATAAGATATGCCGGATCATTTGGACCCGCTATGGGTTTGATATTTCTAACAGGATAATTATCTAAGGGCAAATTATCAAGATCCACTATTGTTCTGCTTTCATCAGCTACAGCAGAACTGTAGGGAGCTTTTGAAATTATTATAGGAACCTTCACTTCTGCAAGCATCAGATCAATCCTGTCTTGAGGAAGTGTAGTATCTATCATGAAGAATGTACCGCCTGCCTTTAATATTGCCAATATTGAGATGATAAGATCATTCGATCTTTCTAAATAGACTCCAATTACAACATTTTTAGTTTCCTTTTTTTCTAGTAAATAATATGCCAACCGGTTGCTCATTTCATTTACCTGGCCATAAGTCAGCTGGCTTTGGGAATCCATTGAAAATAAATTATCGGGCTTATTATCAGCCTGCATTTCAAAAACAGAATGGATAGTACCAGCCGAAAGGGTAGATAAACTCTCAGGTGGATTCAATCCGTCTTTGTAATATTTTATTTCATTGTCAGTAAATATATTGATATCCTGAAGAATAATTTCGGGGTTGCTTATTGCCAACCTCGTTACATTTAAAAAATGAATCCCCATCTGCTCAAGATAGATGCCTGGTACAACAGCCGGATTGGCTTCTATTTTGCCTTGAAGCACATTGCCCATTTTTTTAAATGTAAAAACGACATCATCACTAGTCGATTCAGTTGTATTATGGATTGGCTCAAATACATGCCACACGTTGGACAGATCGTTGCTGTTACCACTGATTTTTTCGGATAAAACATTCCGGGGATAATCCTGATTCTCATAAGACATCTCAACAATCTCACTCAATTGCATTACAAACTCTTTAAAAGAATTTAAAGAATCAATTTTTTCGGATATATAAACCGAATCGTTGAGTGTTTCCTCATCGGCGTTTTCTTTTAAAACTGACGAAATTGTAGTTATGTTATCCTGATCAAGATAATTATAAAGCATGATTTTTAGAACAGCATCCAATATCACATAAACAGACAGATCATTTCCTTTAGCTAAGGAAAAAATCTTTTCGCTGATTTGCTGATCAATACTGAAAACGTATTCCTCTTTCTCGAAATTATCAGAAACGGGGGTATTATTAGTAAATACTAAGTGCGTTTTCTCTGCTATTTGAGTGATTCTTTCAGACCAATATTTTTCTTGTTTAAGGAACTTTGCAGATGTAAGAGTTAAAACGGTGTCTAAAGTTGTATTGGTATTCTCCATTAATCTTCTCTTTTTGAGTTTCTAAAATTTTGCGGCATTATAAATTTTTCATTGCCCTGAATCAAATCCATAATGGATATGTCTTTGCCTTTCCTGTTGCCTGAAGTAATTTCCTGATCCGGTTCATCATCCGAATCTGTGTACACGCTAATAAAACCTTCATAATTCCTTAAAACAACTTTATTTGGGGACTGACTTAAAACATAGTTTGGAGCCAGCGGAATTTTACCGCCTCCGTAAGGTGCATCAATTACAAAAGTTGGAATGGCATATCCGGAAATATGCCCCCTTAGTCCTTCCATAATCTCGATGCCTTTGGATATAGGAGTTCGAAAATGGCCTGCTCCTTTTACTAAATCACATTGATACAAATAATAAGGTCTTACCCGCATCTTCACTAATTCGGTACAAAGCTTACGTTGTATTTCGACAGTGTCATTTATCCCTTTTAATAATACGGTCTGGTTGCCTAAAGGAATTCCGGCTTTCGACAGCTTGTCACAGGCCTGTTGTAACTCCGGAGTAATTTCTTTAGGATGATTCACGTGGATGTTTAGCCAAAAAGGATGGTATTTTTCTACCATATCGCAAAACTCCTGAGTTATAATATTGGGGTTGAATACTGGTGTTCTGGTACCAAGTCTAATAATTTCGACATGAGGAATTTCTCTTAATCGTATTAAGATCGATTCCAGCCTTTTAATTGGCAGCAGTAAAGGATCACCCCCCGATAGCAGTACGTCCCGGATTTGTGGATTGTTGCTTATGTATTCAATCTGATTGTCAAAATCAGTGGAGTTGTAATTTTTTGAACTGTCTCCTACCAACCTGCTTCTTGTACAATATCTGCAATAAGATGCACACTGGGTAGTGATCAGCATTAAAACACGATCCGGATACCGGTGTACGATACCATTCACGGGGGAATACTCGTCTTCGCTTAAAGAATCTTCGTTCATACCACTAAAATCATACATTTCCTTCTCGGTCGGCAAAACCTGCCTCCTTATCGGGCAGTTGAAATCGTCTTTGTCTACCAGACTCAAAAAATAAGGCGTAATGTCAACTCTGAACAACGAGTTCTGATTTAACGCGTTAGCTTCGGTAGGCGTAAGATTGATAATTTCTGATATTTCTTCAAAGCTATTCAGCCTGTTGCTTAACTGCCATTTCCAATCGTTCCACTTCTCATCAGGAACATCATTCCATTCCCGATGCCGATACGATTGGACAAAAGATTTCTCATTTTCGGTACTAATTATTTGCTCATTTTGCATTAAAAGTAGGATTTAAGTTCGCCCGTTCTTCGTATATCCAATGTTGCACAGTGAAAACCTCCGCCAAAAGTGTTGAAATTGTAAAAACTACACGGTATCGGTTTCATTCCAAATTTTTTCAGTGCTTCGATGGTTGGTTTTTCGTTTTTCTCCACCAGAATTCTTTCACTGTCAATCATAAAAGTGTTCATGGTAAGCCATTTGCTGCTCATATACAAAACCTGGCTGTCCGGCATAACCGGTGCAGGGGCTTTCATAATGTCCCAACTTTTGAACATCTCAGGAATTTTATTCATCCTGTCTGGGTGGATTAGCAGTTTACCAGGTGCCAACGGTACAAAAGTGGTGTCAATGTGCATCGGGTGCCTGTCATTGCAATCTATTTTATGAATGGTATAGTCATCCCCAATGTGCTGCTGGAGCCACTTAATACCTGCATCATTGGTTACATGGCTTTTAAGTACAAAGATGTCTTTACCGCATTTAGTAAAATCAGCAGCGTCAAATACCGGCTCAAAATCATTTATAACATAATTAACAGGGTCATTGCCGCTTCCTTCCTGATAATTATAATCATAAAGTTCATCCAGCAATTGCGGCTTAGGAGCTGCCGACCATTTTGCTCCCTTATTAAAATATTCTTTTATCAGAGGTCTGAAAGAATTCACTTCATGATGTCTTGATCTCCAAGGCATCGGAGCTTCAATGATGTTTTCACCTATAACCAATAAAACATCGCGTGGCATCGCACTATATAACCCGCCTTCGCTTTTCCAGTCAGGGGTGCTGTAAGGTCTGTTAAAATCTACCGGATCCGGTCTTCTAACAATTACTCCCTCCTGTTCCAATATATGAGCCAGGTTGTCCAATTCCAGCTGCGCGGCTTTTATCTGTTCGGCAGGGAATAATTTTCCTCCATTTTTTTTATAAAAATCCCAGTGGTTTTCAGGCATTGTTGCTTTCAGGGTAACATGCCAGGGCGGTACTGATGCACCTTCCATTGTTCCAACAATTACTTCTTCTAACGGATCCCATTCATTGTAAGAACTTACAATAGGTTTTGTTTGCGACATACTTTTTACTTTAAAAATTAAAACTTATTTTTTTACTAACTTTTTCAGGTTCTGACTTGATTGTATTGGATAAATTTATTTCTGAAATTTTTATATCGGGGCTATGCAGCACCTGTTCCATAATTTGTATAAATGAATTAGAAAATGCCTTAATGGTAGAGGATTTGAATAAACCGGAATTAAACTCGAAGTTAATCAGCATGGTATTGTTGTCCTGTACCATTGCATCGAGAGTCAGATCATATTTACTTATTCCTTCCGAGTACTTACCGTCATAAGAAATAATTTCTAATCCCTCTATTTCTCTATTTTTGATTATGTCAAAATTCTGTACCGCTAACATTATATTAAACATTGAAGCTGTTTTTAAGTCGTCGTTTTTGAAGGACAATTCGTCTATCAGTAAATCGAGAGAATAGTTTTGATGTTCAAAAACTTGAAGATTATTAAGGTGTACCTGTTCGTACAGTGCCGTAAAATCAATATCCTGATCGAATATATTCCGGATGGCTATAGTGTTGATATAAAGCCCAATTTGTTCTTCCAATTCGAGCATGTCTCTTCCTGAAACAACTGTGCCTACAATGATGTCCTGATTCCTTGTATATCTAAAAATGGCTATGTTTAATACCGATAGTAAGAAAGAGAAAAGCGTTGAGTTTTTCCTGACTACCAGTTTTTCTATACTTGCGGTCAGTTCCTGAGGGAGTTCTAAATAAACATTTCCGCCTGCATAATTTTTAACCGTACTCTTGCGCGGATAGTCTGCCGGAAGATTAGATACGGGCAGTTCTCCGTGCAACTGTCGCAGCCAAAATTCTTTGCTCTTCTGGTCTTTAGCCAGTTGTTCCTCATCATTCTTTTTCCATGATACATAATCTTTATAATGAATTCGCAATGGTGGTAAAGAAATATCTACCCCTTTTACCAGACTGTTATAATACCTGATGAGTTCTTCAAAAAGTATTTTTAAAGACCAGCCGTCTGCGGCCATATGGTTTAATGTGATGTTTAGAATGTGTTCGTTATCGCTTAGTTTGATTATGTTTATTCTTAAAGGCAACTCTTTTTTCAGATCAAAAGAGAGTGTTAATTCCTGACGGGTAAGGGTCTCTGCAATCTCTTCCTTATTGAATTCTTCCGACAGGTCAATAAAATGGATCAGATTCTCCTCTAAGTTTTCCGGCGCTATGATCTGCTGTTTAGGCTCTCCTTCAAAAAAAACAAACCTGGTCCTTAAGCTTTCATGCCTTTGGATTAATCTTTTTACAGACTCCTTAAACATCTCTACATTTAGAGATCCGGATAAGATGCAGGCGAAAGGAATGTTATAAATGGCCTGTTCTTCCACGCTTGAAATAATCCAAAGTCTCTTTTGCATATCAGACATCTCATAAAAATCTTGTTTAGGAATCGAAACGATTGGTGAATACACTTTTTTGAAGGCTAAATCCAGATGCCCCCCCTGTGAGGAGATTGTTGGGTATTTAAAGATGTCCGAAACTTCTATTCCAGAGCCTATTTCTGTTTTTATCCTATTAATGACTTTTATGGCTTTCAGACTATGTCCGCCCAATTCAAAGAAGTTGTCTGTTGTTCCGATGGTATCAATTCCCAGTACCTCTTGCCATATGGTTGCTAGTTTGTTTTCAATGTCATTTTTTGGGGCGACATATGTTTTTCGTATGAAGTCTTCTCCATCCACAGCCGGTAGCGATTTACGGTCTATTTTGCCATTTGGGGTTAAGGGTAAAGTATCCAGCGCTACATAGAAACCGGGAATCATATAATCCGGAAGACGCTCTTGCAGAAAACCTCGCAGTTCCGATTTATCAATGCTGTTTTTTGCTACCAGATAAGCCACTAATACTTTCTCCTGATGGTGCTCTTTTACTTCTACAACAACTTGTTGGAGATTTTCTGAGTAGTCTAAAATTGCATTCTCTATCTCGCCCAGTTCAATCCTGTAGCCGCGAATTTTGACCTGATGGTCTTTTCTTCCTAAAAATTCAATGGTACCATCAGGCAGCCAACAGCCAAAATCTCCTGTATCATATATTCGGGATCCTTCGATAAAAGGATTCGGGATAAATTTTTCTGCTGTAAGTTCTGGTTTGTTCAAATACCCTCTGGTAACACCTGCTCCTGATACATACAGCTTTCCTGTAACTCCTATTGGCAGCAGTTGTAAGGCTTCGTCTAAGATGTACACCTGAGTATTGGAGATCGGTTTGCCAATTGGAATTGATCTGTATTCCTGATTTTGTATGACATAATTGGTACTGTAGGTGGTGTCTTCTGACGGACCGTATAAGTTTCTAACTTCTGCTTTTTCTGCTTGAAGTTTGGAAACAATATCAACTGGCACTATTTCTCCTGCCATATTGATAAAGGATACGTTGTTTAAATCTGTGTTCTCTTCTATTAATTTTCTAACGACGGAAGGAACTGTGTTTAATAAAATTTTGTTCTCTTTATGGATATAGTTTTTGATGTCTAAGGCATTTTTTAGAACTCTTATTTTTTTCCCGATCGATAAGGGATAGAAAATTTCATAAATCGATAAATCAAAACAATAGGACGTTACGGCGTATATCACTTCAAATTTTGACGAATCAAACTCCAAGTCAGACCAGTTAATTAATTCAAAGGCATTGCTGTGTTCTACCATCACTCCCTTAGGATTACCTGTGGTTCCTGAGGTATAAATGACGTAGGCTAAGTCTTGAGTTGTATGGATTTTTTCCAGATTCTCTTTTGCATATTGCTCCTGAATTTCACTGAATCTTTCTAATGCTGCTTCGTCGATAATGACTTTACTGTTACTGTCTTTTTCGATATAAGCTATTTGATCTTCGGGATAATGGATATCTATGGGCACATAGGCTGCTCCGGATTTCAATATTCCTAACATTGCGACAATCATTTTCTCGTTTCTTTCCAATTTGAGTCCAACTAAATCGTTAGGTTCAATCGAATAGTTTTCTCTTAAATAATTGGCTAATTGATTGGCGCTTTGATTAAGTTCCTGATAGGTAATCTGCGTTTCTTCAAATACAACTGCAATGGTATTTGGGGTTCTCGCTGCTTGTTCTTCAAATAGGTCTACGATGGTTTTATCTTTCGGATAAGCTACTGCTGTGTTGTTAAAATCAGCTAGTAGTTGCTGTTCTTCTTTATCAGTTAAATAGTGTATTTCTCGGATACCTTTTTCAGGCTGTTCTATTGATGCGGTAAGCAGATTTTCAAAATGAAGAAAGATTCTTTCGATCAGATTCTCCTCATAAATATCGGTGTTGTATTCAATTCTAAGGTTTAATCCTTCTGTTTCAACGAAGGTGAAGCTCATATCAAGCTGAGCTGTTTTACTCTTAAAATCGTAATCACTTATTTGAAAATTTATAAGTTCTTCATTATTGAGATTGTTTAACTGTACCTGGTTTTGTAATACGACCAGGACATCAAATAAAGCAGAACGGCTGGTGTCTCTCTTTAGGTTCAATTTCCCTACCAGCGCATCAAAAGGATAATTTTGATGATCGTAAGCTCCTAACAAGGTTTCTTTTTGTAAGGCTACCAAATCTAAAAAGCTGATTTTTTTGTTCAGTTTAGTTCGTATGGCAAGGGTATTTAAATACAATCCCAATTGATTCTCCAGGTCCGGATGTTCTCTTCCTGCTATTGGGGTTCCAATTATAATATCATCCTGAGCGGTGTATCTATGTAACAAGGCATTTATACCTCCCATTAAGGTCATAAATAAGGTTACATCCTGTTCTTTTGAAAATGTTTTTAGTTTCTCTAAAAATACTTTTGAGAATTGATGCGTGAGATTATGTCCATTATAGGTTTTAATTAATGGGCGTGTTTTAAAACTTGGCAAATCCAAAACAGGCAGTTCTCCTTGAAACTGTTGTAACCAATACTGCTCTGATGCTTGCTCTTTCTGCTGATGCAGTTCTTCATTAAGCCACAGGGTATAGTCTTTATAGTGCAGGCTTAGTTCCGGCAAGTCAATTGCTTTTCCTTGTGTGAGTGCGTTATAGGTTTTTATCACTTCTGATAATAGTATCTCTATTGACCATCCGTCTCCAATAATATGATGCAGCGATAAAAAGAATACATATTCGTTCTCTTTTAACCTGATTAAAGAAGCTCTTACAAGTGGTGCCTGTTCTAAATCGAAAGGTTCATTGTTTTTATTTTGCAAATAGTCCGCAATTACTTCTTTTTGATTTTCAACGGAACTATAGTCTTTCTCTGTGATGGTAAAGTTTACTTGTGCTGCAGGTAGTATGTGTTGACGGACTTCTCCCTCATCGTTTGTTTTAAAGTAGGTTCTTAAAATTTCATGGCGATGAATTAAGAATCGAAACGATTCTTCAAGTTTATCGATGTTAACAATTCCTGTTAGTTGGACTACACCGGGCATATTATAGGCTAAGGAGCCGCCTTCTAACTGGCTCAAGGTCCATAATCTGCTTTGGGACGCGGTCAATGGATAGGATGCTGCTTCCGGTGCTTTGACGATGGCGCTGTATTGATTTTTTTGCAATTGTTTACTTACTCCTTCTATTGTCGGGTTTGCAAAAAATATTTTAAAGGATACCGTTTTACCTAATTGTTTATGGATTCTATTGATTACCTGAGAAACAATCAAGCTATGCCCTCCCAGTTCAAAGAAGTTGTCTGTTGTTCCGATGGTATCAATTCCCAGTACCTCTTGCCATATGGTTGCTAGTTTGTTTTCAATGTCATTTTTTGGGGCGACATATGTTTTTCGTATGAAGTCTTCTCCATCCACAGCCGGTAGCGATTTACGGTCTATTTTGCCATTTGGGGTTAAGGGTAAAGTATCCAGCGCTACATAGAAACCGGGAATCATATAATCCGGAAGACGCTCTTGCAGAAAACCTCGCAGTTCCGATTTATCAATGCTGTTTTTTGCTACCAGATAAGCCACTAATACTTTCTCCTGATGGTGCTCTTTTACTTCTACAACAACTTGTTGGAGATTTTCTGAGTAGTCTAAAATTGCATTCTCTATCTCGCCCAGTTCAATCCTGTAGCCGCGAATTTTGACCTGATGGTCTTTTCTTCCTAAAAATTCAATGGTACCATCAGGCAGCCAACAGCCAAAATCTCCTGTATCATATATTCGGGATCCTTCGATAAAAGGATTCGATATAAATTTTTCTGCTGTAAGTTCAGGTTTATTCAAATAACCCCGGGCAACTCCTGCTCCCGATACATACAACTTCCCTGTAGCTCCTATCGGTAGCGGTTGTAATGCTTCATCTAATATGTAGATATGAGTATTGGAGATCGGTTTGCCGATTGGAATAATAGACTTATCAAAATCATTTTTTACTCTATATATAGATACGCAAACAGCACACTCTGTAGGTCCGTATGCATTATAATAATCAATTCCTGATTTTACAATTGCTTTTGCTTTACCCGGATTAGCAGATTCACCAGCTGTAATGATACATCTTAGTCCTGAAATATCATTCTCTGTCAATAATCCTAAATAACTTGGTGGAAAAGTTACTACTGTTGATTTTGTTTCTCTTAAAAAGCTTATAAACTGATCCTTGTCTTTAATTATTTCTTCTGTCGGAATAGATAGCGTAGCGCCACTATACAAACTCATCATAATCTCTGATATAGACGCATCAAAAGCAACAGAAGCAAACCATACCACTTTATCGCTTTCGGCAATTTCAAAAGATCTGATTTGATCTAAAGACATATTTATTGCACTCCTATGTTCTACCATTACTCCTTTTGGATGCCCTGTAGAACCTGAAGTATAAATAACATAAGCTAAATCTTTGGATGAAACGGCTGCATTGATATTCTCGCTACTACTATTCTCAAAATTGATTGATTCTATAGCTATTGTATCACAATTATCAATAACTAAAGTCGCACTATTAGCAATTAACAATTTTAGACCACTGTCTTTTATTAAATAGTCAATTCTTTCTTGAGGATAATTAGTGTCTATTGGCAGATAAACTGCGCCTAACTTTACTATTGCCAATAACGAAATGATTCCTATATCTGATTTAGGCAAAAACACCCCAATTATATCTCCCTTATTTACGATATGTTTTGAAGAAATATAATTGGCCAGCTGATTTACCTTTTCCCTTAATGCTATATAAGTTAATTCTACTTCTCCAAATACAACAGCAACATTATTTGGAGTTTTTACTACTTGCTCTTCAAATAAATCTACTATCGTTTTATCTTTTGGATAAGCTACATCGGTATCATTAAAATCCACTAATAATTGGCGCTTTTCTTTTGCAGATAGTAGCGGGTATCCTGATAAATTGAATTCTATAGCATTCTCTAAATTGACAATAAAATGGTTAAAATGCTGGACTAAATATTCAACTATTGTCTTTTTTACAAAACCTTCTAAATAAGAAACGTGAATTTCTATAGTATCATTTATTTTTACATTAAACAAAATACCATTACAATCTAACTTAGAATCGGAGTTGAAATTTATACCGTAATTAGATAAAAGACTTAAATCATTAGCAGTTGCTTTTTCAGATATAAGGGCATTACTATAATCAGAATGTTTTAATGTCTCTAGAATTTCAAGTTTTACATTTTGAAGATATTCTTTAAATGACATTTTTAAATCTATAGGAAATGACAGAAGCAAAGAATTGTGTTGATCTTTATAGTTTGACACTAGATAACCATCAAATTCATTAATAAGTTTCTTTAACAAAAAAGAATAGGTAGCACTTATAACTGTATATTGAGCTATTAAGTTTTTATTGGTAAGCCTGTTAAAATAATTTAGTTTGTTGCCATTAATAGTAATACTGGAAAGACTATTTTGTTTATGTTGCAACCCAAGAACTTTTTCTCTATTCAATATCTTTTTATTCCAGTATTTTGAAACTAAATAAATATTATTTGACTCCATGTTTCTATCCATAAATTTCACATTCGCGTGTTTTAATTAGAACCATTATTCCTCTGTATCGCTTATTTAATAAGCATTAAGGATTTTATAAGACTAAATATTTCAATATTATCCTTTTAATCCTTACCATAAATAATCTATGATGTCCAAATTGAAACATGCATAGATTTTTTACTAAAATAGCAACAACAGTTATCTGAAAATTACGGTTTTTTGATGTAAAAATTATGGTCTTTTACTTACAAGAGGCCAACCGTTAATAATTTGCTCCACTTAATTTTATTGAAAGCACCATGTTAAGTTTTTTTTTATTTTAAGAAATTCTGAATATGGAAGGGATACCTTTTCTGCCACAAAAACTTAAGGCGGTTTTCTAAAAATATTTCTGCTAAGTTTGAGTTAGAGCATTTTTTGGAGTTGCCTCCTATTTTACCACAAAAAGCTAAGTCGGTTTTGAGAAAAGGGGAACGGCTTGTTTATTTGACACCATAATTCTAAAGATTAAAAGGAATAATACGGTCTAAATTTACAGGTATGAAAAAGACAAGAAAAAAATATACGCTGGGGTTTAAGATTCTTACTGCCTCGATGAGCATTCACAGCAGAAAGGTCCTTGAAGTGGCCCGGGAGCTTAATATTAGCGTAGATACCCTGCAGCACTGGAAGAAGCTTTACAAAGACGGGAAATTTGCCTCAAAAAAGCCTCCCGCCTCCGACTTTGATAAAAAGGAGCTCATAAAGATGCACAGGCAGATTAAAGAGCTCCAAACGGAATGCACCATACTAAAAAAGGCTCAAAACATCTTCTCCAAGAACGGCGGGTAAAATATGAGTTTATCAGAGCGTGCCGCTATTTTTCCCGTTGGGAATATGTGCAGTTTTTTTCAGGTCGATCCCAGCTGCTACTATAAATGGCTCAAAGGGCTGCCTACCAGCAGAGCCGTGCGTAAAGTTTTTATCGCATCTGAAATTACCCGAATTTACCACTGGAGCCAGTGCGCCCAGAATTGCCAAAGAACTCTCAGCAATAAGCATTAAGGTATCCAGGGCATTTGTCGCCAAAATAATTATGGAAAACCATCTGCGCAGCATCGTAAAAACGAAATTCAAAAAAAACACGAACTCCTCCAATAGATATCTGACGGCGCAGAACATTTTGCATCAGGATTTTAAGACAGCCCGCTTTAGTGAGGTATGGGTCTCAGACATAACCTACTATATTTAGTTTTTTTTATCCGGAGGGTTCGAGTCCCGGTCCCGCTACTAGAATAAGTAAAAGCCTGAGAAATCTATATTTCTCAGGCTTTTTTTTGTGATACGAAAAATCTTGTTTCATTTTTTTAAAATAAAAACCATCAGTGTTTTCAAAGAAAATTGGTTCGAGTCCCGTTAAGTAAAACCCATAAAAACAATTGACTAACTGACCTCAAAACCAAAAATAAATCTTTAAAATGGCAATCAAAACTACCAAACTTTTGCTATAACATATCGTTCTTCGATTTAGTCTTTTAAGATGAGTTCTGAGTGTCAAATTTTTCCTTTCAATATGATTTGTACCAAAACGTTTTACAGAATG
>JAHEZJ010000057.1 GCA_023251135.1 Flavobacterium sp.
TAAACAATCAGGTTGTACAGTTACACTAGCTGTTGGTGCTGCAGGATTACCCGGAACAGCATTGATGGTTAAATTCGTTGGTAAGGAAACACAGCCTGTAGTGGTATTGGTGGTTGTTACCGCATAAGTACCCGGAGCCAAGTTAGCGAAAGTAGTAGTAGACTGCGTTACCGCAGGTCTCACCGGAGCCGTACCCGTTACAGTATAAGTCACATTAGCCGCAGGAGCCGGAGCGGTAACTACGATGGTTCCTGTTGGAATCAGACAGTCTGGTTGTACAGTTACACTGGCCGTTGGTGCCGCAGGGTTACCCGGAACGGCATTGATGGTTAGATTTGTAGGCAATGAAACACAGCCTGTAGTGGTATTGGTGGTCGTTACGGCGTAAGTACCCGGAGCCAGATTAGCAAAGGTAGTCGTAGACTGTGTTACCGCAGGTCTCACCGGACTGGTACCGGTTACAGTATAAGTCACATTAGCCGCAGGAGCCGGAGCAGTAACTACGATGGTTCCTGTTGGAGTTAGACAGTCAGGTTGTACGGTTACATTAGCTGTTGGTGCTGCCGGATTACCCGGAACGGCATTGATGGTTAAATTCGTAGGCAAGGAAACACAGCCTGTGGTGGTATTGGTAGTCGTTACGGCATAAGTACCCGGAGCCAGATTGGCAAAGGTAGTCGTAGACTGCGTTACCGCAGGTCTCACCGGAGCGGTACCTGTTACAGTATACGTTACATTGGCTGCAGGAGTCGGAGCGGTAACTACGATGGTTCCTGTTGGAGTTAGACAATCAGGTTGTACGGTTACACTGGCTGTTGGCGCTGCAGGGTTTGCGTTTGGTGCCGAAACACCGCTTCCAGCTGCACTCACACAACCATTAGCAGCTGTTGTCGTTACGGTATAAGTTGCTGAATCAGTCACTGTAATGCTAGAACCCGTTTGCCCATTACTCCACAACAATGTACCCGGAGCCGTCGTAGATAGCACAGAGCTACCACAATTGTTTACTACGGTTACTATCGGAGTTGCCGGCGGAGTTGTATCTACTGTTACAATTACCGTATCCGTTTTAGAACAACCTGATTTCGTAGTCGTTAACTCATAAGTTGTTGTTACCGAAGGATTCGCAAATGGATTTGAACTGGAATACGGACTATTAAAATCTAATCCCGTTGTTGGTGACCAGGAATAAGTAACTCCTGGCTCTGCTACCATTCCAATTTGTTTCCCCGCAACATTTATCGTACAGTTTTTAGTAAAATCGGAACCTGCATCAGCAGTTGGTCCTGTAATACTTGGAATTGTAAAAACTTCCGACGGACTCGAAGTATAATCTGCCCCAATAATATATAAAGCTGCAGTATAAGCCTGATTGTAATTCAACCCACTTATTACTCCCGTCGATGAGATGGTTACACCGCTAACCGGAGTTCCGCCAGGATATTCATAAAATCTATATTCGTATTCACTTGCATTATTCAGGTAGTTCGTTATAGTCGCTGTACCAGGCAGAGAACAAGTACCTCCTATGGCTATAATAGGCGTGAACAAATCTATACTTTCACATCCAAATCCATCATTATCAGAAGAGGTATTGGATGGAAGAACCCAGCTAATATTAGTTGATCCCGGAAGATCTACATCTTTAAGTAAATAAACATTTCCCGTATCATTATTAAAAAACATCATGACACCTTTGGAATCAATCCAAACTGCACCAAAATCATTTCCAATGGTATTCCCAAACCTATGGGAGACATTAGAATCTGTCAGCTTCAATACTCTGCTCTCAAGAGTTTGAGCAACTTCATCAATAATAATTAAAAAACACTCTGTTCGTGGACTAGTTCCTTTTCCTGCAATTCCATAAAATTTTCCGTTATAATACGTATAATCATTGGCCGAATAGGCTCCTCCCATGTTATTCGTAAGTGGTATCTGTTCAACATTAACGCTGAAAACTCCACCGACAAAAGGATGATTGACATTAAATCTTGTTAAGATATTATTCGCCTCATCCCTGAAATAGATATAGTCTCCTTTTGAAAACATATTGGCATAAATATCTTGCGTCCCCATTAAATTAAGGCTAATCTTTCCTACATAGGCAAAGCCATTAGCCGGATCAAAAACCCTAACATCATGTAATGGATCAGTACCATCACCATTAATATACAAATACCCTGTGTTAGAATTATAAGCCGAGGCGGCACCAGACGTAATTCCCGTAGTAACAGAAATACCTACGGAATTGAACCGCTGTAATGGTAAATTATACTCAAATAAATTTACTGTAGTTCCAGTCCCTCCTCTGGTTTGATAGATGGAATTAAGCCCGGCACAAGTCTGTGCTTGCAGTTGATAAGAAATGCCTAATAAAAAAAGTAAAAAGACAGGCTTAAGAAAATTGAAGCTTTTTGGAGTAAAGTTTTTCATATATCAAATCTGTTTAAATAAAATGGTCATTTCGAAGTTTAATTTCTTTTGCACTGCTCTTAAATTCACATCTTAAAAAATTAGGCAAATGCAATTTTGTATTCCAAAATTAAGGACAGACCAATTTTTTTAACATTTTATTCGCAACAGAGTAGTATCGGTTTATAAAATGAGACTGTTTTGAAATGGGTAAAAAAAGGACAATAGTATTTATTCACCACTTTTACAGATAGTTACAAACATTTTCTTTAAACATTAAATAATTCAAATATGATGCTTCACTTCAAGTTCAAAGTTCTTGTATAAAGAATTAATGCATCTATTTTCATAATAAAAGTGACTTTCACAGGTTAAATATTGAAACTTTTTCTTAAAATAATATTGATTTGAGTACTTGCAATTAATAAAAATAATCATATATATTTGACCCTATAATTGCATAGGATATTTATAATAAACTTGAATAAATTATTTAAAAGATAAATTCTGACAAAACTTTATGCAGTGAAAATATATTCTGACAAAGCCTTATGAAGCGAAGATAAATTCGCAAATTTAAAAGAAGTAAATTCAATAAAAGAGGAGGTGTTTTTAGAATTAACGGGAAAAAAAAGCACAAAATTAGCTGATTCCTTTTCTGGTTTTAAAGACTATTTTACTGAATTTCAAACTCCTCTGAAAATTTTCTCATCATACATTCTTCAAAATTTATAAAATGAAATTGAAAAGTTTTCTTATAAGTAATTCTTCATCTTGCAAAATAGTACGTTCTACGGCTATAAGCTATAGGGATTACATACTATTTCAAATTGATTTCACTTTATAGCTATAACCAAAAGTAAAGTATATGGTATACACCCTATCAAAAACATTCGGCACCAAACATCTGATTGTTTGCTCCCTGATAAAAAAGTTGTTTATCCTATTCAAATAAGACATATTCTAAGCATTAAACCAAAAACCAAAATCAAACCATGACAAACAACCCAAAAAAAACGCCACCCCAACCGCACCTTTTTAGTAAGCCACAAAAAAGGATTAAAACATTTTTCCAAAATTCATGGTATCCATTTTATACCGGAAAAAACTACGGAGCCTTTCAATGCCTTTTCAATCCTAACTCTTAGCCAAAATTACAGTACTCCTATTAACCGTTCATAAAAAATACGTTCCACAAACCTATAAAAAACCCCTAACCACCAAACGATTAAATCCGGAACTATGTAAATATTTTCGCTTTTAATTGTTACATCATTAATCAAAAAATGAACACAATACTATTAAACTTATGCTATTTCGCTTGTTTCTTAAGTGCGATATGTTTTCTAATTATTTTCTTTCAGAACAAATTTCATGTCTACTACAAATTTTTGATGCTAATTTGTCTTATTTTTTGCATACTGGTTATTGCGCCCTGGACTTTTTTTCAGGATAAGTTCCCTCTGCTCAATCATGCTTACCTTTGGGTTTTCTGTTTTCCCTTGCATTATCTTCCGGGATGTACTGTTTACTTGTATACAAAATCAATTCTCGAAAAGACAAAAAAAATTACCAAGAAAGATTATCTTCATTTTGTACCGGCATTATTACATTTTCTGGAGCTGGTCCCCTTCTATCTCCTTAATGTTGAAAGAAAACAATATTTGTTAACCAAATATCTCTTAAATCCTAATCACTTCTATCAACTCCCCTATTTTGTTTTACCCATGAATGTCCATGTTTTTTTAAAAATAGGCAGCTATCTTTTCTATATTCTTTTAACAATTCCTCTCTTTATAAAGTTTTACAAAAACAATCCTTTGTGGATTACCCGAAACAATCATATTTGGTTTTGGCTAACGAGACATATTGGGATTCATTTAATATCCATATTTACGCCGATTATTGGAATACTACTTTATAAAAAAGAGATCTACCGGGATCTTCTAATTATGACCCCCGTAATTTTTATACTCACTATTGTGGTATTTCTGTTTTTTAAACCTACTATATTATATGGACTAAACTACAAGGATAATTACATTAAAGCTAAAGCAGAAAACGAACAGGAAATAGTCAATCCCAAAACGTTTAAATTACCTGATTTAAAAACTAAAGAATACAAGGAAAAAATTGAGTTACTAATTCAAAATGAAAAAATATTTCTCATAAAAAATTACTCTTTAACAGATATGTCTACTGATTTAGACATTCCGCTTCATCATTTGTCACAAGTCATTAATAAAGAATTTGGTACCAATTTCGTCAGTTTCATTAATAATTCCCGTATCGATTACATCATTAAACACCGGTACGATCCAGCCTGGTCACAATTTTCACTGGAAGGTATCGCAGCTGAGGCCGGTTTTAATTCTAAGAATAGCTTTTTTAAAGCATTTAAAATCGCTACCGGTAAAACTCCTTCCGAATATTTTAAAAACAATCCTGTATAATTGTTTGAAAGCCCTCAAAAAGTTACTGACTATTTGAGGGCTTTTTTTAGGGTACGAAAAGTCAAAATTTCATATTATTATTGGCGATGTTTCCTTCTTTCTCTCACGATACTAAAAAAGGAAAGTTTTTTTACTTTCTGAGTTTCTGTATTTCGTGCGTATATCCCATCGAAGAGCTTACTTAACAGTCTCGTTTTATAAATTGAGACTTATTCCGGCGCTCAAAAAACCTGAAAAAATAATCTAGTTGCTACATTTGATATGATAAAGAGAATATTATTCTACTAAAGTTGCAATGCTAAAGTTCAGACTAAAAATTTGATGATGTTGAACGATTATTTATAGAATATATTCTTTTGCTTTCCGGAAAACTAACTTTTAAACTTTTTGGAAGCACTTGTTCCGTACACCTATTTTGAAATGATTGACTAATTATGAATTCGTTAATGCTTCTGATTAGTAGCTAAAATTCTTCAATTCTTTAAAAATCATTAGGCAACAAAATTTACGATAGTTCAATTGAGATTTTAGAATTAAAGAAAGTTTCATATCGTTATTGGGTGTTTATTTTTTATCTATCGAAAGTCCATTCGAATGTGTCGCTATAAAGCAACACAAGGGTCATCACTTACAGATGAAAAAATTTTAAAGTCGTTAATTTAATAATAGCAATTTGTTTAGCCTCCTAAATCATACTATGATGAAATCAACGAAAATACTAGTTTATGACAGTCAGCACTATTTTGCCAATTTTTTAAAATATAAATTCGGTAAAAATTTTGACTTCGCAATTCTAAAAAAGAATAAAAAAAATGAAGAATTCAATTTAGTCGAAAAAGATTTTTGCTTCGTTTTTTTTGTCTTTTACTCCGATATGGATTTATATGATTTTATGCAACTTTATATAAAAGACATTCCCATAATTGTTGCCTCAGACAATATTGAAGTGCTAAAAAAAATGAGCCGGCTCAATAATGTTTTTGTACTCGATATTTCATTGAAAAAAAATGAAATAGCAGATAATATCAAAAATTTAATATACAACGAATTTCTTGCTGACAGAAAATGCGATAGCACTTTCTGAAATCACTAATAATGTATGCATTTGAACTAAGATGCAAAAGAATACCCATTTACGCAAACAAGGATACTTATACATTAGAGCAACAGGAACATGATAATTCTAAAATAGAATAATGCAAATACGAAACTGACTCTAATCATCAATTATGATGTAAAAAATTAAATGAGATAAAAATCGTCACCTGCAAATTTCAATAAATAATGACGATTCAATTTGATAGTGACTTAATTGTTTAAAAATTGACTCTATAATTATGAAAAAATCTATCTTGACCCGATTACTATTGAGAGCATCGAAAGTAATTACAATGCCAGATTTGTGGTTCGTAAATAGCAAAAGAAAAAAAATCGCATCAGGTAAAAAGCAAATACATTTTCTTTCCCCTCAGTTTCTTCAAACGCTAATTTTGGTCCTCATTCTTTCAAGTGGTTACGGACAAGAAGGCAAAAAATTTAAGGCAAGATATACCAATCAATCTATTAAAGGAAACCTTGTACTTATTGGCAATACAATGCTCGGTGTAACACGAACAGATGCTGTTATGGTACCGGGATCCCCCATACCCACTAATTTAGCTGTTTTAACCGCTCAGGCCAATTCGAATGCAGTATATACCAATCAGGCCAATGGAAGTCCCTGGAAGATCGATCCTGACTTAGACGGTGAAGATAAGGAAGATGGATTAGCCAATAATCGAAAAAGCATGGAGTATATTGATGTCGATAACGATAACAGCACCTTTGCTTCGAGTAGTGCCGAACTCCATATTGAGAGCGCCTGTAAAAAGATTATATATGCAGGTTTATATTGGCAGGCCGTTTATATCAATGACAGGAGCAGGAAATTTAACCCTCATAACGAAAACAACTTTTCAGGAACAAAACGTCTAGACGATTGGGATAAAGTTAAGTTTAAACGTCCTTGGGATACCGGTTATCAGGACATAACAGCAGATGAAATCATTTTCGACGGTTTAAATGAAACCAACATACGTGAAAGTTTTAGAAATGCTCCCTACCTGTGTTACGCAGACGTTACGAATCGCTTAAAGGAATTTGGAGATCCTAATGGTAATTATTTTGTTGCGAATGTTAAAGCTACCAAAGGAAGAAGGACTTTAGGATCTACTTCCGGCTGGACATTAGTGATTGTGTATGAAGACATCACACAGCCCAGTAAAAAAATTGTCACTTTTGATGGTTTTGTCGGAGTTCAGCGAGATGCAAATCAGGGAGAACTGACGGAACTCAATTTTACCGTTGACGGATTTATCACCCCCGCAGGTCCCGAACCGGTAAAGGCCACTATAGGTATTGTTTCTCAAGAGGGCGAATTGGCTTACCTGGGTGACTATCTGAACATCAAAACGATAGGCAGCAATGGAAAGCCGGTGTTCAAATCTATTTTTAATGAACTTAATGATGTGAGGAATGTTTTTAATTCTTCGATAACCATTCCATCTGCCCCTTTATTTACAGATAGTCCGGTCATACCGGGTGCGGAATACATCACCAAAAGAAGCCCCTCCAGATTAAATACCTTCGGTTTTGATATGGATCTCATCAATATTAATAAAGGGTATTTACGGAACGGTCAAACATCGCTAGACCTTCAGTTAACAACCGCCGGAGATGCTTATGCCGTTTCATTAGTCACTTTAGCAATAGATATTGTACAACCAAATATTGTTATTAAGCAAACGGTTACAAATGAAAATAATGTTGAAGTCAAAGACAATGAGGTTGTCAATTTAGGAGAATACTTAAAATATAAAATAACCTTTAACAATAATGGCGATGACAATGCCAGAGAAGTTTTAATTAAAAACATTCTGCCCAAAAATGTAATTTTTAATTATCCGCAAGATCTCACCAGTTTACCCAACGGTGTTACTGTAAGTTCAGTGGTCAATTATGATACCAATGGCAATCAGATATCGGGCTATAATCCCGAAACGAGAACCATAATTTTTGAAGTCTCAGACAGTTTAGTAAATATTGACGGAGCCCCATCTGTTATCGAATTTAGAGTTAAGGTTGTTTCCTGTATTACTTTAGATTCAGATCCAAATTTTGAACAGAGCTGCGACCTGACCATTACGAATGAGGTTTCTACCAGCTTCACGGGAGTTGTTAATCAAACCCATTTTAATGGTGACTCAGGTTTAATTTATAACTGTGAAAATATAGATGGAAAAACCAATAACATATTAAGTAATTTACTGTTTTGCGACAAACAGTCAGAAGCCCTATTATGTCCGCCCAGTACAGTATTGTCCGCAACCAATGGATTTGCGAGCTACAGTTGGTCCAAAAATCCATCGGGAATCCCTGTGCTTCAATCGGGTCAAACCATTACTGTAGACGCTATAGGTACTTATTATGTGGTCTGCACTCCTTTTGCAAACCCCTTACCCAATCAGGCTTGCGCCACACTTAAAGAAATTATCGAAGTCAAACCTTTCATCATGTCCGATCTGGATCCTTTGGGAGGAGCTTTTGGTGAGAAGATCATTTGTACCGCTAACAATGCCAAACAGCTTACCAACTTTTATTTGTGTCCCGATAGCCCAGTTAAAACTATTAATCTGAATATACCTGAAGGAGTTTCATCGATAACATGGGAAAAAAGTAATTGTGTTCTCATTCCCGGTGCAACTTGCCCTGATGAATCCACAGCTTGTCAGTGGGATAATTTAAACAACGATAATAACCGAAATTATGCTATTACTTCAGAAGGACAGTACCGCGTCATACTCAGTTACGGAACTAATTGTTCGGCTCCATTTTATTTCAACGTTTATGACGAAATAGTACCAACAGCAACTTCTGAGAATATTTTTTGCCAAACAGCAGGCAACATTACAGTAAACAGCCCGGCAATGGGAACTGGCTATGAATACAGTCTGGATAAAATAAATTATCAGGCCAGTACAAATCTACCCGTAAAAATTGCCGGAACTTATACCGTGTACATCAGACCTAATTCAACCAATAAGGCAAAATGCTCTTATGAGATTCCTAATATCAAAATTGAACATCAGGACATAAATATTACCCACAAAATATCCAATTCAACTCTAAACTGTTTTGATGATACCGCCTCTATTGAAGTTACGGCAAACAACGTACGTTCCAATTATGTGTTTACTATTTATTCGGGGAATGAGGTTCTAAAAACCTCCGGAACAATTGCGGCTAACACCTATACATTTGACAATTTGAAATCTGGTGACTATAATATTTTGGTTACTACAACAGACGGATGTGAAGCAAATTATCCATTCACCATTACAGGTCCAAAAGCACTTACCGCCAGTACTCAAATTACCAAAGCACCTACCTGTACACCTGCCGAGATTACGGTGACTGCCATAGGCGGAACACCTCCCTACACTTTTACGGTATTGGGCAATAATGCAAATGGTGAGGAATATCAAAAATATTATACCGGTTCTAGTCCAATGAGTATCCTGCTACCAAATCATAATTCACCTATGAATTATCGATTTTATGTCATGGACGCGAATAATTGCAAAGAAGTTTATGCCGGGTCATTCAACTATAATCCATTAGAAGCTTTGACGTTAAAAATAAATTCATCAAAAGACATCAAATGCAAAGGAAATTTAACGGGTGAGCTTTCGGCCCAGGCAAAAGGTGGTTTAGGCAACTATGTTTTTACGCTATTAGATCATGAAGGGCTTGAACTTCCCTTTAACCCGACACAAACCACTCCTGGCAATTTTACGCAATTACCGGCCGGTTTGTATCAGGTTAGTGTTACGAGTGGGGACTGCGATCCAGTGATTGTTCCGATAGAAATAAAAGAACCTACACTTTCCCTTACCCACCGCGTAAAATATGATAATGTTACCTGCGCCGGCTTAGCTAATGTAACTATTGAAGTGGAAGCTAGCGGCGGAACCGGAAGAATTAAATATGCAATTTCGTCATTACCCAACCAGTTTTTTGATACGGGTATATTTAGAGGGATAAAAGCAGGAACCTATAATATTACCATTAAAGATGAAAATGATTGCCGCATTACTGACGTAATTACGATTATCGATCCGAAGCCAATACACGCTTCTGTAGTACAGGGCAGTATAAAACAAGAAATATGTATTGGAGAAAAAACAGCCGCTTTTAGTATTGACATATCAGGAGGAATTCCTCCCTATAAAACAAGTTTAGACAATCGCAATGGGGCTTACACTCAGGATCAGCTAGATTTCGACAACCTTTCCGGAGGCAAACATACCGTATATATTCTGGATAAAAATAATTGTCCGTTTGAATTAGCAATCCTGCTCGATATTCCAACCATCGTTCTCAAACCCACTGCAAAGGTGAGCTATGATTGTGAAAATAATACTCCCGGAAATAAGGTTACTGTAAAGATCGACGCCAGTAATACAAATCCCACTTTAATAAAGTATTCATTAGACGGAAAAGAGCCTAAACAGGACAGTAATATATTTCGCAATGTCCCCGCCGGAAATCATTTTGTAAAAGTAGAACATGCAAGTGGATGCAGTGAGGTTTCGCCCCTGTTTGCCGTTGATGAATCAAACCCTCCTTTGACGATTTCATTAAGTCAGGGAGGACTGAATGAAATCATAATAACCATAAAAGGAGGTTCAGGTTTTTATAACAGCCTTACCATCAATGATGAAGTTTTAAAATTTACAACTAAATATATTTATTACAAATCCGGAGATTACACGGCGACTGTTGTCGATAGTAATGGCTGTACCGCAACAGCAACTAAGTTTTTTGAATTTATCGATATAATAGTTCCCAATATTTTTACTCCAAATGACAGTGGCATAAATGATGGCTGGAAACCATTAAGACAGGATAACTATCCCGATATCAGAATCCGAATCTACGATCGCTATGGTCGTGAAATATGTGTATTAAAACATGAAGAGTCCTGGGACGGAAAGTATGAAAGTGCCAACCTTCCCACCGGAGATTACTGGTATGTTTTAAAACTTAGAAACACCAGAGATGACCGGGAATTTATTGGAAATGTGACTCTTTACAGATAGTCTGTAATGTAACGTTTAAGTAATAAAAATAAGATGAAGAAAATTATAAACTGCTTCTTTTTGCTGAATGTAATGATCAATTACAGTCAAGAACTTAATGTACCTGTGGCTACTCAATATTTGGCAGATAATCCCTTTATTATTTCTCCTGGTTATGCCGGAATTGGCGATGATCTTAGGATTAATTTAAATGGTTATAAGCAATGGGTAGGTATAGAAAATGCCCCGCAAAATCAATCTTTTTATGCCGATCTTCGAATATTAGACAGATCCGGAGTTGGGCTATCGTTGTATAATGATACTAATGGGAATGTCAGACAGGCAGGTGGCAAATTTACTTTTGCCCATCATCTTATTCTGGATTATTACTCAAAACAATATCTTTCTTTTGGTATTTCATACATTTACAATTCATTTAAAATCGATATCAGTAATAGTAAACCTGCTGAACCAGATCCTGATATAACCGATAATAGGTTTACATCCAATAATAATTTTGAGGTAGGTTTTTTGTATCGCAACAAAGGTTTTTATTTCAGCGCCAATATGACCAATATTTTACCAAAAAAATTAGATTCTTTTTCAAGTCCTGAACCCAAAGAACTGACCAACTATCAATTCTACACCGGATATGCTGTTCGTTTAGAAAACGAAACGGAGATCGAGCCCTCTATCTTTTACCAGTTGTATAAAAGTGATGGACGTTCTGTTACCGACCTGAATTTGAAATATCGAAAATTTAATCGGTATGATGATTATTACTGGGCAGGTATATCGTACCGATTTCTGAATGATCAAATAGGAAAACCATTAACGATCGGACCAATGATAGGCTTCAAAAAGGCTTATTTTACTTTAGGTTATTCCTATCAAATCATGATGAATGATTTATCACAGTACAATTCTGGTACCCATTCGATATCTATCGGACTAAGGTTCTTTCAATCCATAAGCAATTGCCCTTGTACCCAAAAATATGTACGTAATTAATAAAAAAAGATAATGTTCTCAGAAATTTAGCATTCTAAGTTTCGTGGCAACATCGTGGCACATGGTGTTTTTGAAAACCAGAAATACAGCAAAATAATGTGCTAAGAAGTCTAGAGTCAAATATATTAAAAGATCATATCCTATTTAGTTAGTTCTTTTTTATAAACTAACTGTTACAAATGAATAGCTCTAAACACCTTACAATCAAGCATAGTTCTTATATTTTACTTTCTAATGCAGCATCTAACATTAAATAGTGAAGATCTGTATTCTTTACAAAAGGTTTTAACAATTCGCTTCCAGGTCCATACATTGCTAATTCGACATAATCACCAGAATGATCCATACTAATCCATCCTATATTATTATGTTTTTTCTGGATTTCAGAAAGAGCTTTAAAAGGTAATTTTTTATAATTATACAGACCACTTTCCTGTTTTTCAATCCCGGAATAGAAATTTAGCAAATGAACAGCTTCTTCATCTGTTAAATTTATTTTATTGGTTTCGTATATCCAGTCTTTAATCTGTTTTTGATTAAAATCACTATGAATAGCATTTAAAATATATTCATTGGTATATTTATACTCCGCAATACTATTGAATTTTTCTGTAGCAGCTGTTCCATATATTAGCCCCGGATTTGCATTACCATGATCTGTCGTAATAATAACCAGCGTTTCTTTATCTTTTTCGGCAAAATCAATTGCCGTTTTTACAGCTTCATCAAAAGCCAGCTGATCATGAATCAGAGCAGCAATATCATTGGCATGAGCAGCCCAGTCAACTTTCCCCGCTTCAATTAATAAAACAAAACCATTTTCGTGATCCTTCATCTGATCAATTGCCGCCGCACTCATCTCTGCCAAAGAAGGCGTCTGTTGCAAATCCAAAATATTAGCTCTATCAATCGAATAAGGAAGTGCTCCGGAAGCAAAAACCCCCAATACCTTTTTCCCTTTTTTTATTTTTTCTAAATCTGATTTTTCCTTTAAAATTTGATATCCTTTCTGCTCATAAATTTTATAGATATCCTTTTTATCTGGTCTTTTTGAGGCATTAAAAAAATCATCCCCACCCCCTAGCAGCACATCTAAACCGAGATCAGAATACATTTCTGCTATCTCATTTTCAGCATTTCTCTTTTCTGAGTTAACACAGAAACCAGCTGGAGTAGCGTGCGTAATGGTGACAGTTGTAACACAACCCGCCTTTTTACCCGCTTTTTTGAATTTCTGCCAAATTGGAAGATGTTTCTCTCCATTACTACCAACATTCAGAACGCCATTTTTAACACGCTGACCACCACCAAAGGCAGAACTTGCGGCTGCAGAGTCGGTAACAGATGAACTGGCAGATGCGGTATCCATTAAAGCTCTTGAAACCTTATTTTCAGCATAAAGACTCATCCAATTTCCATTTTTTCCCAAAATGTTCTGAGCGTAAAGATTTGCCATCTGAAGCGTCCCGGAACTCATTCCGTCACTTATTAAAAAAATTATGTTTTTGGCTTTTTTATTCTTTTTTTCTATTTTTTCTAAATCATTAGAAAAAATAACTGAAGGGCTAAGGGTGAAAAGCCCCGCTATTACACTTGATCCTTTTAAAAATTTACGTCTGTTCATTATCAGTTTTAATTTATTTTTAATACGTTCGACATCGTATATTTTTGTTTAGATTGATTAATCCTTTTTTTATTTCTAAAATATTGTTCTACATGTCCAATTCCGTTCTTGATTAATTCTGAGTCAGAAATATAGAATAACTAACGAAAAAACGACAAATCTGTAATTATTTTTCGGAAATATGTACTACAGTTTCAGAAAATCGATCTGTTCTTGACGCAATAAAAATACAAATAAATATCACTAACGCAATACTGTTGCGTTAATTTTTTTTATTAGTTAATCTGATAAAGATAGCAGCTGTGAAGACAGAAGACATTCGTCTTTCCATATTTACGCTTCAAAGAGCAGGGTTTCAAGGTAAAAACTTTCAATAAACTACAAATGTAAATTAGAATTACTAATCTTTTAATTTAGTACTTCTGCCCTATTTTTATAAAATACTCGTTAGCAAATAATTACTCTTCACTCCCCTATCGTACTTGTCTGTATAGTATTAGGACGTGAAAGCGCTATAAGCAATAATATTTCAATTATTATCATCAAAATTGGTCTATGCCAAGAAACTGTTATCCAAAGACTAGTCTGCTGTTGAAAGTCAATGCTATCTGTAATATTTTTAAATATTTCCAATTTTTTCGCAAAGAATATACTTATTACTGTGATATACATGTAGCAGATGAATGCTGATAGGACTAATTTTTTTCGACTTGGGATTTTCCAATTAAAAATTAATGACAACACAAGTGTAAGTAAGATCAAAAGATGAACGGGTATCCAAAACTTTATGGCTTGCCCTAAGTTGTTATTACTTTTGGTTATCATTGTTGACGGACTTTTTAGCATTTCCGGAATGCCAAATAAATGTTCGTAAAGTCCTGCTGATGCACTTATACCTAAAAAGATAATACAGGCAATTAAAATCGGGTTTGTCAATTTCGTTTTCATACTATTTTATGTTTGATAATTTGTTGATTAAAGATTTTACTATTGCTTTTTGCCCATCAATAGTAAGATGTATGCCATCATACTGAACGAATTCAGGATTTACAGGATTTCCAAATTCTTCTGTTAAATCAATTACGGGTTCTGGCTGGGCTTTCAAATATTTATTAATTTCATTTAAATCTAAATTTTTTAAACTCAGTTGTTGCATTTTGAATGGCTGAAAATTTTCTGCTTTTTTCTCGTCAATTAATGCTGGTGTAAGCCAAACAATATTTGCTTTTGTGTCTTTATTAATTATTTCTTTTATAGTAATGAGATTTGCAATCGTCTCTGCTAAAGAAACGGATGTTTTTTGGTTTCCATAACGAATACAATCATTTGTGCCCAAATGACAAATTACCCAATCGGGACTTAATTTTACTTGTGCTGTTATTTTGCGAAGTGCTTCTGTTGTAGTTTGTCCTGAAAGCGCAGCGTTAATTATACGAATATTGTCTTGTGGTCGTCTTTGATCTAAAAGATATTGCAAAATATAAACCCAGGAGTTTAAAGCATCTGCTGTACTTTCGCCAATTACTAAAACAGTCTGATTTTTCTTGAAAGGAAGTTTATCAATTTTAAATGTAAAGTCTGAATTTGTCAAAAGTTCTGATGCTGTATTTTTGGCCTGGTCATCATAAACTTTTTTAGTTAATTGATATTCTTCTATTGACATACCGTATAGCTGTGCAATTTGATCATCATTTAAGTTTGGTAAAAAATTCAAGAACTTTTCCGGGTGCATATGAAGCAATATTTTGTCTGCGTATGCTATTTTTTTTGTTTCCATTTTATTAGTTGTTTTTTGTTGTGCGTTTATGTTTCCTATACTATTTAAAAAGAGCAGCGTGAGAAATACTTTGTTTATTTTTTTCATAATAATTAAATATTTTTAGTTTATAAATAATTCTAGTTTGCAACACAAACCAAAAAAGCAAAAAAATTAGAGATGCAAATATTTTTTTATTTTTTCCACATAATTTTCAAAGGCATTTTTCCCTGTTTTTGTTAGTTTACAAATTGTTTGCGGATAGTTTCCTTTAAATGTTTTTTCTACTTCAATATATTTTGCTTCATTTAGTTTCTTAATCTGATGGCTTAAATTACCTTGTGTTGTTTTGGTAATCTCTTGCAGATAACCAAAATCAGCTTGTTTCATTTTTACAAGAGCAGAAACAATAGCCAAACGAACAGGTGCATTCAAAACAGGGTCTAATTCATCAAAAGTCTCCGCCATTCTATTATGATTTTGAATTTTTAAGTATATATCCCGGAATTAAATAACCAACAATAATTGCAAAACCGTGAAGCAGAACTTTGAATTCGTCTGTAATAAAAACACAACAAACAGATGCTATAAGAAAACAAACACCACCAAACATCAACGGTTTAAATTTCAATACCATTCCCGAAACTGTTGTGCCAATTGCAGCTAATATCAATGTATAAGTAAAAGGTTCAATTTTTTGATAAACACTTACAAATACTATGGCAATAAATCCAAAAGCCAAAGCCATCCAAAGTTTTTTAAGGAAAAAATTCAAATGAGTTTCCGATGTTTTATTTCGGTTGTAATTAACTGTTAATAGCAACGCAATAGCAACCAAAATAGGGAATGGCAAAAAATAGTATTTAAAGTCCGTTTTCGTCTCAAGCAAAAATTGAAGAATACTTGCCGTAGCCAAAGTCCAACCCCAAAGCAAAAATATAAAGCTATGTGACTTGATGTTTTCTTTTGTTTGATTAATTACTTCTGTAATAAGCTTCAAACTCTGTTGTGGTGTCAATTTGATTTCTTTTTCCATAAAGAAGATATTAATTTACTCTGTAAATGTAAAGTAGTTTGCATTACAAACCAAATTTTATGATAAATTTTTTAGCTCGTTTTGGAGTTCCCATAGTGGATTTAATATTTTTTATGTCCTAAAGCTTCCTTTGTACGAATAACATTCTAAATTAAGTACTTTGAGGGCTGACTTTTTATTTAACCAAAAAAGGTTGATTATTTAATCCAAATTTAAAATTAGGATAATCTGAAGAAATTACTTTTGCAAATAAAAACATGAAATCTTTTTCGTTTCTTATTGTACTTTTTATAGGTTTTGTAATAATGTCTTTCAACCCTGGTTATAATGAATACACAACTACAAATGCTATAATTAGTCAAGGATTAAAAAATTTCAAAGATCAATTAATTGTTTTAAAATCGGATGCACATCTTTTTCAGGAAAATAAAATTTCCAAAGAAGGTTTGCAGGAGTCGTTAAAAAAAGCCCGAAATTCATATAAGGAAATAGAATTTTATATTGCGTATCATTACCCTGAATTTTCCAAAACTAATATTAATGCCGCACCACTATTTCACATAGAAAGCACGGGGACAGCAGCAAATACATTGCCTCCTGAAGGGTTACAGGTGTTAGATGAACTTATCTTTTCGGAAGAAGCCAGTATCCAAAAAGATAAAATAGTTGAACTATCAGATTTCCTTTATAATAGTTATAATGATTTTTATCTGAGTTCGGTAAAAAACGGTCTATCCGAAGAAAAAAATAAAACGTTACCATTGCGTATCGAACTTATCAGGATCTATACCATGGGCGTTACGGGGTTTGATACACCCGGATCACTTAATGTTTTTGAAGAATCCATTCATGCTTTGAGGGGAATTGAGAACTACATAAAAAAGGATGATTATTTTAAAAAGATAGACACTCAAAAAGCCGAAAAAATATTGGGGACTAGTATTGAATACCTTTCTAAAAGTACCAATTTTGAAACTTTTGACCGAATAGAATTTTATAAAACTTACCTTCAGCCTTTGTATGAAGAATTAGGAAATTGGGATAATTCTCCAGATGATTTAAAAGAAATCTCGGGTTGGAATGTCAATAATAAAAATTTCTTCAGTGATGATTTTCTGAATCCCTATTTTTATACGCTCTTAAAACCTTCTGAAGATAATGCCAATTTGAGATCTTTAGGCAAAGAGATTTTCTTTGATGAAAGCTTAAGTAACAATACAAAAATGAGCTGTGCTTCCTGTCATTTACCCGAAAATGCTTTTACCGATTTAAAAGCAAAGTCATTAAGCAATGTCGAAGGCAAAACAGTTTTAAGAAATTCTCCATCATTATATAATGCTGTTTTTGCCAAAAGATTCTTTTACGATATGCGTGCTTACTATTTGGAACAACAAGTTGAACATGTAATTTACAATGAACAAGAGTTTAATACCAGCTACCAAAGTATCATCAAAAAACTAAAGACAAATCCTGAATATAAAAAAGCTTTCAAAAAGGCCTTTAAAAATGGTAACATCGACAAACAAAATTTCTCAAAAGCCCTGAGTTCTTACGTTGCATCACTGTATTCTTTCAACAGTGATTTTGATAAATTTATGAGAAATGAAAAAGAAATTTCTGAAGATGCAAAAAAAGGTTTTAATCTTTTTATGGGAAAAGCGGCCTGCGCAACCTGTCATTTTGCCCCTAATTTTTCAGGATTAGTTCCTCCGTTTTATAATGAAAATGAATCCGAAGTTCTGGGGGTAACCAAGAATCCATTACAATTTCTGCCCATTGAAATAGACACTGATAAAGGCAGAATAAACAGCAATGTAAAAAAAGAGAGCTCATGGATTTATGAAAATTCTTTTAAAACAATGACGGTAAGAAATACTGCTCTTACAAAACCCTATTTTCATAATGGAGCCTTTTCAACTTTAGAAGAAGTAATCGCCTTTTATAATGAAGGCGGTGCTGAAGGAATGGGATTAGAAATTAAAAATCAAACCTTGTCTCCTACTAAACTTAATCTTGACGAAAAAGAAATAAAACAGCTTGTCGCTTTTATTAACTCCCTGACGGATACGAGTAAAGCACAATACTAACTTAACATTAATCTGTTAACATTAACCTTAAGATTTGCTAACGTATTAATGTGTTTATTTAAAGTAAGCGTAATACAAAGCTCGGAACAGAAAAATAACTTCGCATGGTATAACAAAACATACTAGACCGTGAAAAAAAAATTACTTTCAATTACAGCTCTTTTATTAATAACAAATTCGGTAATTCAGGCCCAGACTATCGTTTTTGATAAAGGTTCATCATGGAGCTATGATGACAAAGGTGTACAGTTAGCCGATCAATGGAAGAATACCGATTTTGATATTTCGGCCTGGAAATCAGGAAATGGACCATTAGGATATGGGGACCCCGTGACAACTACGATCACAAAGCCTTTAAATGCAGCTTATTTCACTAAAGATTTTACCGTTAATTTATCCGATTTGAGTGCCACTATGGAGCTCGGAGTAATGAGAGATGACGGAATTATTGTCTTTTTAAATGGTGTTGAGGTAGTAAGAGATAATATGCCTGCAGGTACCATTGACTATAATACACTTTCAAGTACAACAGTAGATGGAGCGAATGAAAGCATTTATAATATTTTCTCCATTCCAAAATCAAAGTTTGTACAGGGAGTTAACAGAATTTCGATTGAACTACACAACAGAGGAGCAAGCAGTTCTGATTTAAGAGTAGACGCCTACCTTAAAACAGTTGCTGATAATGGTTTTGAAAAAGAATCGCCATGGCGTTTTAATGACAATGGTGTACAGTTAGCTGACCAATGGAAAAATCCCGGTTTTGATATTTCAGCCTGGAAATCAGGAAATGGGCCATTAGGCTATGGGGATCCTGTGACCACTACGATCGCAAAACCTTTAAATGCAGCTTATTTCAATAAAGATTTTACCGTTAATTTATCAGATTTGAGTACCACTATGGAGCTCGGAGTAATGAGAGATGACGGAATTGTTGTCTATTTGAATGGTGTTGAAGTAGTAAGAGATAATATGCCAGCGGGCGCAATTTTGTACGATACTTTTTCAACTACAACAGTCGATGGAGCAAATGAGAGCATTTATAATATTTTCTCTATTCCCAAAACTAATTTTGTACAAGGAGTTAACAGAATTTCGATTGAACTGCATAACAGGAGTGCAAGCAGTTCTGATTTAAGAATGGATGCCTATCTTAAAAAAGCTGTTCCACCAGTAGTTATACCTCCGGATACCTCTTGCAACGACGGAAATCATATTAGCTGTTTTACCTCTATTGTGCCTACAGTACAAACGTCTAAATTAATTATTCCTAAACAGCACAAATACCAATTGATTCTTAAAGAAGGAGACAATTACACTGAAGGTGGAG
>JAHEZJ010000058.1 GCA_023251135.1 Flavobacterium sp.
GAAAGGCCTATATCACCGGAGTTTTTCACGAACTGAGCGAAGGAAACTGGACCATCGATGCACAATTTGGACTCAACCCCGAATGGTTTTCTGAAACCTACGACATTCATACCCCTACTGGTTCCGGAATCATTCCGGCCATCAAAGGGCTGCACGTTGGTATCACCACCCAATTGGAAGGCGACCCGAATGGTGAAGATCGCATTTTAGTAAAAATTCCAATCATCAACAATGAAGAACAGGGAATTTGGTGCCGCGTCGCCTGTCCCGATGCCGGAGAAAACAGAGGTGTTTTTTTCAGACCCGAAATTGAAGATGAAGTCATTATCGGATTTGTAAACGAAGACCCTAACAATGCCATCGTATTAGGTATGCTGCACAGCAGTGGGAAACCCGCTCCAATAAAAGCTTCCGACGACAACCATCAAAAAGGAATTGTAACCCGAAGCGAGATGAAAGTTCTGTTTGACGATGACAAAAAATCTATTGGAATTGAAACTCCGGCAGGTAAAAAAATCACGCTGGACGAAGACAAAGGTGTCATTGTAATCGAAGACGAGAACTCGAATGTGATCACCATCGACAGCAAGGGCATTAAAATGGAAAGTGCCGGAAACATTGAGATAAAGGCATCAGGAGATGTCACTATTGAAGGTACCAATGTATCCTTAAAAGCCAAAGCGCAGTTTAAGGCCGAAGGAAGTGCAGGAGCCGAATTATCATCAGCCGCAGTGGCTATTGTAAAAGGAAGTATCGTGCAAATCAATTAAGCCGTTGGGTTTAATTAAAAAAAATTAAACACGTAGAAACATAGATTTCTATGTGTAAAAAGAACGTAAAAAATACTGAACTGAAACTGAAATAAAATTATGGGAGCACCAGCCGCCAGAATTACAGATATGCACGTTTGCCCAATGGTTACCGGAACTGTTCCGCATGTGGGCGGACCTATTTTACCCGCCGGTTCACCAACCGTATTAATTGGCGGAGTTCCTGCTGCCTGTGTAGGCGACATGGCTACCTGTACCGGACCGCCCGATACCATTCTCGCAGGTTCGGCAACCGTTTTAATTGGTGGTAAACCCGCAGCGCGAATGGGCGATTCAACCGCACATGGCGGCACAATAGTAGCCGGATTAGCAACCGTTTTAATTGGGTAATTATGGAACCAGAATCAAATTTTTTAGGGATCGGATGGAGTTTTCCTCCCGAATTTAGAGAAAGTGCCAAAGCAGTTATAATGCTCACGGATGAAACCGACATTAAAAGCAGCCTGGAAATTCTGCTTTCTACTAAAATTGGCGAGCGTATCATGCAGCCCAAATACGGCTGTAATATGGATGAGCTTTTGTTTAGTCCGTTAACTCAGACTTTAAAAACCTTTGTTTCCGAGCTGATTCGAACGGCCATACTATATCACGAACCCAGAATTGATGTGGAACAAATTGACATTACACAAGGGGATGATCTTACCGGTGAATTACTGGTGCTGATCGATTTCAGAGTCCGAACTACCAATTCAAGAATAAACATGGTTTACCCGTTATACAAAAAAGAAGGAACCGATTTATAAATTGTTAAAAGATGAGTAATTGTACTACGATATTGAGTATTTTGGCTTCAAATGGCAGCGACCAAAAGCAGCGTTATATCAGTGCGTTACAGCCTGAAAACATTCGCCTTAACGATTTTGAATTAACCGATTGGGTTTTGTTTGCTTATAATTTTTCTGAATATGTAAATTATTTCGAAACCTCCAATCCCAAAAAACCGTCCAGTGACTGGAAAGCTTTTTTTGATTTTTTTAAATGGAATGGAAATCAAAAACCGTCTGTAGAAAATCAAATAAGACTGGATCGCATAAAAAAAGAACTGACCGAACTGATTGAGGAAAGCAAAAAAGACTGCGCTATTACGCCGCATTTAACCTTGTTTCTTACTTTTTTGATGCTGCTCGAAAACAGTAAAAAAAGATACAACAACCTCACGAAACGTCATCTTGATTTTTATTACAATCAGGTTCTACAAATTGATAAACTGCCTGCCACACCCGACAAAGTCTATCTTGTTTTTGAACTGGCTAAAAATGCCGTTCAGGAAAAAATCGATGCCAAAACCGGTTTTGACGGTGGTAAAGATGCTTTGGGGAAAACCAGAACCTATACGTCAAACAACGAATTGATCGCCAACAAAACGGTCGTTGCTTCGTTAAAAAACATCTATAACGATGTTGCTTCAAAAAAAATAGTCGCCAGTCCGGTCGCCAATTCTTACGACGGTTTAGGCAAAGCATTTCCGGATCCGGGCAACGCGCAATGGTGGCCTTTTGGTTATACTAAAGCGCCCGGTTTTTCAACCGAATTACCCAATGCCATACTGGGTTTTGCCATCGCCTCTCCTATTCTTCTTTTGGCCGAAGGAAAACGCAACGTTCAGCTGACTTTTACTTTTCAGAACAACATCAGCGAGATAACAGTGGCCAGCATCAAAGACTGCCTGAGTCTTGAACTGACCACAGCTAAAAAATGGTTTAAAGTCCCTGAAATTGTACCCTCCTTACTCCTAAGAGAAGGGGAATTCTACACTACTGCTGTTAATGGAAAAGTCATGAAAATTGCTTTTCTATTGGATGAAAATACCGATCCCATTACAGGATATAACCCTAAAATTTACGGTGAAGAATTTGATACTGATTTGCCGGTTGCAAAATTCTATCTCGATACTGCAGCACTCAACGGCTATGAGCTGTACAAATCTTTGGCACAAAACAGACTGGAAAACATCACGATCAACATCGATGTTCAGAACATTCAGCATGCTGCTTTAGAAAACGATTATGGCAGCATCAATTCGGCAAAACCGTTTTTCCCTTTTTCACCGCAACCCGTAATTGGTTCTAATTTTCACATCGGGTACAAAGAGGCCTTTACTAAAAATTGGACGAACCTCAGCGCTGATATTTTCTGGAAAAACCTTCCGGATGATTTTGTTAAACATTACGCCGCTTACAAAACAACATCAAAAGACACCATCAGCACCAATCAGTTTAGAGACAGCGTCTTAATCAAGCAGGCTGAAGAAAAATTTAAATTTAATGATACCAAAGCACTCGTAGAAAACAAGACTTATTTTCAATATCAGTTGTCCGTTTTAACCAATAATATCTGGAAAAATCGCGATACTCCAACCTCGTTTTTTACAGACCAGAGTCCGACTAAAACCAGTATCAGCATCAACAATGCCAATTATATCACCGAGAAAAACGGTCAGATAAAACTAACCTTAACGACTTCGTTCCTGCATCAGCTGTATGCCAAAACACTGGCTTTGGCTTTGTCGAGTGAAAACAAAAATGTCGTGCTCCCCAACGAGCCCTACACGCCGTTGGTTGAACGTGTTGTTCTGAATTATAAGGCTGCTGAAATCACCCGTTTTACCGCTTCGGGAACACAGACGCTGGAAAAAATCTACCAGGAAAACGAAGCCAAATTATTCCACATTCATCCTTTCGGATATGCCGAAGAACACGGTTATCTGAGAGAAGATCTAAGCTATATCGAAAACAAAGATTCGTATGTGCTTCCTACCTACTGCAAAGGCGGAGAATTATTTATCGGTTTGGAGAACGTACAGGAATTGCAGCAAATTACCCTGTTGTTTCAGGTATTGGAAGGAAGTGAAAATCCGCAGACCCTTTCGTTTACCGCAAAACAAAAAATAGAATGGTCGGTACTGGGTAATAACCAATGGCGTATTCTGAACTATTCGGATATACTGCTGAATGAAACCGACAACTTGTTGCAGTCGGGAATCCTCAAATTCAATTTACCCAAAGAAGCCACGCAAAACAACACCAGGCTTCCTAAAAATTACATTTGGCTTAAAGCCAAAATGCATAAAAAATACGATGTGGTCTGCAAAATGATCGGCATTCATTCGCAGTCGGTTTTGGCTACATTTCAAAACAACGGCAATGATTTGGCACATCTAAAAACCGGATTAGAAGCCGGAACCATTTCTAAACTCCTGCAAAGACTGAGCAATGTAAAATCGGTGACACAGCCTTACAACAGTTTTGACCATAAACCCGAAGAAAACAACGAAGAGTATTACAGACGAATCAGCGAACGTCTCCGACATAAAAACCGGGCAGTAACCATGTGGGATTACGAGCACATCATCCTGCAAAAGTTTCCGGAATTGTACAAAGTAAAATGCCTGAATCACACGAGCGAAATTCCCAATAAGGCCAATAAAACATCGTACCAATCTCCCGGCAATGTAACGCTGGTTGTGATTCCCGATACGGTAAACAAAAACGTGTTTGACATTTACCAGCCACGGGTTAGTACTGCTACGCTCAACAAAGTCAAAAATCATATCGACCAATTGAACTCCATGCACGTAACCACTTATGTCATTAATCCAAATTACGAAGAAGTTACGGTGGATTTAAAGGTAAAATTCAAACCTGGTTATGATGAAAATTTCTATTCGCAGGAACTCAATACCGACATCATCAAATTTTTATCGCCCTGGGCACTCGACAAAAGTGTTCCCATCACCTTTGGAGTCAGTATCCATTCGAGTCTGCTCATTAATTACATCGAAAAATTAGGGTATGTCGATTATCTGCAGGATGTAAAGCTGTTAAAAAACGGAGCCATGTCTGATAAAGTTGTCGTTCCGTCCAATCCGATATCGATTTTAGTTTCGGCAAAAAGTCATTTCATCAGCACAGACATCAAAACATGTACGGTTAAAACCATAGAAACAACAGAAGAATGTCAAATGTAAACCAACATATCAGCATCCCGAAAAACGTCAGTTCCAATGATGACATGAGTTTTGACTTCCTTCGAAAAAAAGGAATCGAGTACATCGAATCACTGGGCAGCCAGTTTTGGACCGATTATAATACACACGATCCCGGAATTACGATTCTGGAAGTGCTTTGTTATGCCATTACCGATTTGGGCATGAGAATCAATCTGCCCATCGAAGATCTGTTGAGCAATAACTCGAATCCAATTGACGAACAGTTTTTTACCGCTTCTCAAATTTTGCCTGTACAGGCCGTTACCGCTTTTGATTATCGCAAAATTTTAATTGACATCAATCCGCAAAAAATCAAAAATTGCTGGCTGCAAAAAGCAACCAAAAAGTTATTTGTCAATTGCAAAGAAGGTAAAATTTCACTTAAAAAAGAGGATTTTAACGACACCTTGCCCACTTTCATCAAAGAGACCGAAATAAGAGGCTATTATACCATATTGGTTGATTTTGATGAAGAGGATCCGGCTAAGAAAAAGCTGTTGAAAAACCAGATCATCGAAAAATTTCACGAGAACCGAAATCTTTGCGAAGATCTTTTAGAAGTACAGGAAGTCGACATTCATCCGATTGCCGTTTGTGCTTTAATTGAAATTGATCCCGAAGCCAACGAGGAATTCATTCATGCCACCATTACCTTAGAACTCGAAAAATACCTGTCGCCGGGCATCCGATACTATTCGTTAGCCGAAATGTTTGAGAAAGGTTATACAAGTGATGAGATTTTTGAAGGTCCTTTTCTCGAAAATGGATTTATTGATACTCAGGAATTGGAAAATTCGGCATTAAAAACCGAAGTACGTCTTTCTGATATTATGCAAATCATTATGAATGTCAAAGGGGTAACGGTGATCAAAGACATTTCACTGAACAATTGCGAAGCGATAGAAAAAGAAGGAAGTGTCTGGAACATTTGTGTCCCGCCGAATAAAAAACCAAGCCTTTGCCAAAAAAGCACCCTGAACTTCAGCAAAGGTGTTTTGCCCGTTATGGTCAATAAAACAAAAGCCAGACAATATTTGGCAGATTTAAAAGAAGATCTTGCTTACGCGCAGAAAAAAGCGTCTCAAAACAAAGAATTAAAAATACCTCAGGGTAAAATTACCGAAACGGATTATTACACCAGTGTGACCAATAATTTTCCTGAAAACTATGGAATTGGCGAAGTTGGTCTGTCAGAATCGGCCAGCGTAGAGCGAAAAGCCAAAGCCAAACAGCTCAAAGGATATCTGTTGTTTTTTGATCAGATTCTGGCCAGTTATTTCAAACATCTGAGCAACATCAAAGAATTGCTTTCGATCCACAACGAGCTGCCGAATACCTATTTTACCCAGAAAATTTCGGATATGACTGGTTTTGATGAAATTGTAAACACAAAATACCAGTCTTCAAGTCAGAAAAAACTGGACGAGTTTCTTTTTAGTCATTTAGACGATGCTGTTAAAAGACAAAACCAAATCAAAGATCATCTTATCGCACGATTTGCAGAACGGTTTGCCGAGTACGCCTTTTTAATGAAATCCCTGTACGGAGCTTCTTCTGATGAAATCGTACTGCAAAACAAATCCGATTTTTTAATCAATTACGATACCATAAGCGGCCAACGTGCCAGCGGGTTTAATTATTTCAATCAGCCTGTTTCTAATTTGTGGAATACTTTTAATGTGACAGGTTTAGAAAACCGAATCGCAGGTTTGTTGGGCATCAAAGGAGATAAAAATCCGGTGACCGGCAAAAGGGGAATCCAGCGAAAAAACATCTCTAATTTGTTTGTTCAGCTTTACGACCCGAGTCCGGGGGTGGCTCCGGATCTTTTTAGATGGAGAATCAGAAACAGCGCCAATAAAATCATACTAACGGCGACCGAAGACTACGAGAGTCAGTCGACTGCAATTAAAGAAATGTACCTGTCTATCCTGAAAATTTACGAAACCAGCGAAAAAGAAATAGTGCTTGCGTTTGAAACGCTGTTCGAAAACAGAGACAACGGAATTGCTTTTAAAGATACGGTGATTAACACTTTTGAAGTAATCGAATCCGATTCTCATAAATACTCGTTTCACATCATCAATCCGGAACTGGTGAATGATCTTGATAATCCCGACCGAATCATTGCACGCCAGTACAAGCTGCATCAGACTTTAGAAGCGGTAAAAACAGCCATGCTGGATTTACTGACTTTCTTTAAGGAAGAATTCAGTGATGAAGGCATTTTTCTGATCGAACACATACTGCTCGTTCCCAACCCGAACGAAGCAATCGATCAAAAATACTATATGCCGATATGCGTAGACGATTGCTCGGAAGACTGTTGCATCCCTAATCCGTACTCCTTTAAAATCAGTGTGGTTTTACCGGGCTACACCTATCGTTTTGCAGATGTCGACTTTAGAAATTTTGCCGAGAACGTCATCCGGCAGGAAATTCCGTCCCATATTTTGGGGAAAATCTGCTGGATTGGCTATCGAAAAGACCAAATCGTCCCCAAAGACAATGACCTGCTCGATTTTGAAAAAGATTTCAAGAATTTCCTCACGGATAAAACGCAGGACAAACAAAGCGCTTTACCGAAATTCATCAACTCATTAACCAAATTAAACTCTATTTATCCTACCGGTACCTTATACAATTGTACCGATGAAGAAGAAAATATTTCAGGAAAAATAGTACTAGGAAGAACAAATTTAGGAACAATATAAAAATACAAGGTCATGGCAACAAAACTTTCCACCATTACAGGGCATTATCATAGTTATGCAGCAGATCAGGTGTTAACCCACTTTCAGCTCAACGAAACTATCGATTATTTTGATGACCAAAATCGAGTGAACAGAGTATTTCTTACCGGTACAGGAATTGTTTGTGGCTTTGAGGTTTCGGCCGATGCCGGCTTTACGACCGTAACCATCACTCAGGGAACGGGAATTACTACTGACGGTGATTTGATCAAATTAAATAAAGAAACAGACACCGCAACTTCGATTCTTATCAAACAAAAATTGTTCACGATTGATTTTCCTAAAATGGAGTATAAATCCTATCGTTTGTTTGATAATGACAAAGGCAAATACCTTCCTTTTACCGACGCTAACAAAGTAATTTTGCCGATGTGGGAATTACTGCCTGCAAAAGAAAACCCTGCTCCATTGGAAAATGGAGAATTACTGCTGTCCAGTCTTGCTAATTTAAAAGATTATGTGGTTATACTTTATCTGGAAAACTATACCAAAGATGCCTCCTTGTGCGATGAAATCGATTGTTCCAACAAAGGTCATGAGGAAATTTTTAATGTAAGAGCATTGTTAGTTACCCAGGCCACTGCCAATGTTATTATTGGTAAAAACGGTTCTCCGGAAAAAGATAGTCTTTTTAACAAATATGATGTTTTTCAAAAATACAGTACACTGGACGAATTGGGCGTGAGAAAAGTAATCCCAACCTTCAACAACACTTCAACGGCCAATCAGATCCGACAGCTTTTTACAGCTGCGATCAACGACAATGCATTTCGGGCAGATTTAAATGCCAATTTAACGACCATACTTTCGGCCTTTGGTTATGGAACCCCGCTAACCGGAATTCTCAACCGCATCAATGCACTGCTTACCATTGACCCGGGCAATATTCCGCTTGATATTCATTATCGATACGATTTGTTAAAAGATGTGGTGGCCACTTACAAAGAACTGAAAGATCTGTTTCTCCAGCTTAAATCGGAGTGTAATCCGCCCATCAATTCGTTTCCAAAACATTTGTTGTTAGGGCTTGTAGCCGAAAATAGTCGTTTTAAAAATTACCGCCATCAATTTTACAAAGCCCCTATTTTAGATCAGAATAAAACGTTCAGCAATTTTGATTCTTTGGTGAGAAGGCTCAAAAGTATTCTCGACAACTACCAGATAACGGCCAATAGCATTAAAATTACGCCTTCAAAAGCCATGGGAAAATTGGGTGCTAAATCGGTACCGTATTACTATAATGTCGACGACAATTTATTGCATGCGTGGGATTTTGAGAAAAGCAGTCTCTATATTCATCAAACCAATTTCAGCTATCATACTACCAATTTGGTCAACAACGATTATATCAAAGCGCCGCTGGGCTATTGTACCGACGATTACGATTTTTACAGAATAGAAGGTTACCTCAACGACAGTGTCGACGATGTAAAAGCTTTTTTAAACGCAAAAAGAATAGAATACGGACTTGATTTTGACTTTTATATTCTGGATATTACTGAAAACGCGGCCGATTTAAAAATCCTGTTCAACACCAATTATTCGTTTGAGCACAAAGCCGGTGTAAAAAAAGGCGGGACTTTATTACTGCTCAAATCCGGAACCACCTTCATCACCGATTTTGCCATTGAAGGAAAAATAAGTCCGGACAGCGGATTGGGCTGCTGTACGATAATAGGCTGTATGTATCCGTGGATCAGCTCTTTAAAATACATCAACAACTTATCGCGAAGTCTAAAAGGAACCCCAAGCAAAATCAAAGCAATGCCTACTCATTATGTGCTCAATATTCGAAGATACAGCATCAATGGCGTTAACTTAATCAATGCTCCGGTTATTGTCAGAATTCCTTTGAAAGAGGTGTTTCTGCGCCGACTTCACGTGGTTATGGAAACCCTCAACACTCAATTCCCTACTGGTCTTTTGTTTGATTTTATTGAAGAAGAAAAGAAACTCAAAATCCTGAAATTAGACAAGGACAAGTTCGAATTTGAAGTTCAGGATATTACTCAAAAATTAACGAGTCCGGTTTATAAATTTACAGAAACCGAGATTACCCGAAACGGCAGAATTTATCGCGCCTCGGGTATTACCTGTTCGATCATTAATGCACACAACCAAAACGTGTACCGCAAAATTCACAACAATTACGATCCGATCAATAAGGATGATGACAACTTTGGAAGATTTGATGAAGACTGGAGAAAATGGGAAATCCTGAGAAAACGTCTGATGCGTCATGATATCACGTCCAGATACCGCCGATTTATCGACAATTTTGAGCAATTTGAGAATATTCCGAGCGCTACTCCTGATAAAAGTGTGGCTCAGGAATTACGCGAAATTGCAAAAGCCATCCGTGCTGTCAACGGAAGAATTACAGATATTAGTATTGGAGGGGATTGGACTAACGGAAACTGGGTAAACAGTACGATGTGCAATTACTTTAAAACTATTTCCTGGAGTACCAACGATGATGTGGTTTTATTCATGAACCTTAGAAAAAAATTACACAACGAAGATCGTGTCAGCAAATACATGATTCACATCACCAGTCCATTACTGATAAATGCAAGCCAATTGGCCAATGTAATTAATCTGTATGCGTATAAGGCGGAGTTTTATTTTCAGAAACCAACAGAAGGAATTTTTATCAAGATACCTTAATAAAAAAAGATAAGCTTCAGACCCAATAAAGCTAGCAAGTCTGAAGCTTATAAGGGGCGGGGAACGATTGAGAACAAATGAAAGAGACGACATAAAACGATGTACTGCTACACCAGACGAAACCAACACAAGAAACCAACAGAACAGATGCCCAGTATTCCCACTCGGGAGTACCAAAGATAGAAAAAAAAATTATACGATCGTAAAAAAATGACTAAAAATACACATAGCATCCAAAGAGTTTTTTTAGAAATAGACACACCGTCAATGGTGACGGCTGATGCTATCAAAAATAATCTTGCTGTGTTCCTTCAAAATGAGCTCTTTCCGCTCTTAGAAAAACAATTCAACCTCATCGAAAATACTGAGGATCAAATCATTCAAATCGAAAAACTCCAAATTTCCATTCAATCGGATACCGACAAAAAAAACACTTTTTTATCGGATACTGAAACGAAAAACGACATCAAAAACCGGGTCGAAAAAGAGGTACAAAAGGCTTTAACTGAGTTCAAAAACACCGCTAAAAAAGAGCCTCAAAAGGAATCGGAATGGACAACGATTTCGGCACACGATAAACAAATTAAAACGCTGCTTTATTTTATAGAAAACGGAAGTATGCCCTGGTGGGTTACTCAAAAAGAAGAGGAAGTATTTTTTGAAAAAAAGGATTTCAGTACTTTTCAAAAGGCTGTTTTCAGCGTTCCGTTTCGCCAGTTGATTCGTCAGAAACAAGTTCAAAAACGTCTTATTAATCAATTTTCAAATGCCGATATTGTGCTTTTGGGTGCTGCTTTTTTAAGTACAGAAATACCTCCGAAAACACTTTCACAAAACCGTTTCTTCAAAATACTCGATAGCCAGTCACACCCTTTTAAAACTTCGTTCTGGCAATTGATTTTTGAAATCTGGACCGCTCAAAAATATAGTGCTCTTACCTCCTATTATTTAGAAAATCAGGCTCTTTTTGTGTCTCAAAAATTGTCTTTCGAACTTTTCATTCAGAGCATCAAAATACTGTTTCCAACTGATTTTAAGGAAGAAGAACTGATTCAAAAATACACCGACTCTTTAATTGCTGAAAAGGAAAAAGCAATTGTAAAAGGTACGGTTTCAAAAGACGATAAAAAGACTTCCTTTTCTGAGGAAAAACAAACCGATTCGGACACCACTATCCAAGAAAATACAGCGACACCGGCTGTCGAAATTCCTCTTCAAAAAGAAAAAGAACCAGCGGTTGCTCCCGAAATCATTCCAGAATCTTCTGTCGAAATGGGTACTATCAAAGACAAATCCATACCCAAAACCAATACGGATAAAGAGCAGGCTGCCGGAAAAATAAAACCGGAAGAAAAAGAGATACCGGAAGAAAAAGAAATATCGAATTCTGAGAAAACGGTACCGGAAGCAGCTATCGAAATCCATTCCGCTACAGCTCCATCCCTTGCTAAAAACGAAGAGAAAAGCGATGATATAAACAATTGGGAAAACGATAGAAAAAACGATGATAAAAACAGTGGGGAAAAGGAACCTGATGAAACAGAAGTCCCTAATCCTGACGAAAACATATCGGAGCCAGTGGTTGAAATCGATTCCATCAACGATCAATTTGTAAATAAAAGCGAAGAAGAAGAGGCTATCCAAATTAAAACGGACGCAACAGCAGCGATCTATGCCAGAGAAGACGTACCAGCAGTACCGTCTGAAATTGTTCCCGTCAAAGGCTCGTCGATACCTTCGGACAAAGAGGAAGAGGAAGAAGATCTTTTGGACGAGAATACGGACTTCAAATCCTGTTATGTACAAAATGCGGGGATCATCATTCTGCATCCCTTTTTAAAAGAAATGCTGAAAAACTGTGATTTGATGGATGATGATCATAAGCTATTAAACAAAGAACTGGCAGCCCATATTTTGCATTATGCGGCTACAAAAAAAGAAAAGGATTACGAACATGCGATGCTTTTTGAGAAGTTTCTCTGTGGGATTCCGCTGTGGCAATCCATACCAAGAGAAGTTAAAATTAGCGATAAGCACAAACAGCAGGTAGAAGAAATGTTAGACTCGGCGGTACAGCACTGGTCGGCCTTAAAAAATACTTCTACAGCTGTTTTAAGAACCGAATTTCTTCAACGGGAAGGCAAACTGGATTGGAGTGAATCTAACCCAAAACTGACAATTGAACGAAAAACACAAGATCTTTTATTAGAGAAAATTCCATGGAATATTAGCATCGTTAAAATTCCGTGGATCGAAAAATTAATCTATACCCAATGGTAAAAACGTATTGTTATGAGAGCATTTGAACAACGAAAAAAAAGCGGTCCTGACACTTCTACTTTTTTTGGACCCAAAATTCAGAAAAAGATAAAAACAGGAACAGTTGGAGACAAATATGAGGTAGAAGCCGATGCTGTAGCCGATAAAGTGGTGAACAACAAACCTTCTGCAGCCGGGCTTCTGCAATCCAAAGAAGAGGTACAGCAAAAACCTATTTCGGAAACAATTTCTTCTGTTCAGAGTAAAGAAAAGAAAGAGGAAGAAAAAGTTCAGAAAAAATCAGACAAAAAAGAAGAGGAGAAAACCGTTCAGGCCAAATGTGCTGATTGTGAAAAAGAAGGTGTGCAGAAAAAAGAGGACAAAAAAGAAGAAGAAAAACCGGTTCAGAAAAAAGGAAAAAACACCGAAAGTGAAATCCATGACAGCAATCTGGAAGGCAGACTCAACAGTTCAAAAGGAAGCGGCGCCACTTTGGATAAGAACACCAAAAATGAAATGGAAGCCGGTTTTGGAACTGATTTCAGCAACGTAAAAATCCATACCGATTCGAGTGCTGTTCAGATGAGTCAGGAACTCGGTGCGCAGGCTTTTACGAGTGGTAATGATGTTTATTTTAACGAAGGAAAATACAATCCCGGCTCGACCGAAGGGAAACATTTACTGGCGCACGAGCTAACCCATACCGTACAACAGGGAAACAGAAGCAAAAATGTTCAAAAACAAAGTGATGTTGTACAATTGGCCAGCATACCCTGGAACATCTCGCAATGGACCACACACAAACGGGAATCGAGTAACTTTAGTGTTTCAGCAGGTGGTTCGATAGCTTTAAGTTCAAATTTGGATTGGGTTGGCCCTCCCAGATGTCGTGATATTGCCAGTACAATAGAAGTTAAAATATATAAAAGTGTAGACTTATGGTTTGACAGTAAGGTTCATGAAGATACGATTTCATTGTCAGGAGGAAGTACCTCTGTTTCTGGTTTAGAAGGCGGTACGTACTATGTTGAAATTTATCTGGGAGGCTATAATGGCGACCCAACACATTGCAGTCTTACCGGAAGCGTCGGAATAACCACAACCTAATCAGATTATAAGGGTATATTAATGTCAGCATTTGGTACAAAAACAGCATCCTCTACTCCCCACTCTTCTTCTTTTAATTCGAGAAAGGGTGAGGATTTTTTTGGCGTACAGGCAAAGCTCAACATTGGGAAATCAAATGATAAATACGAAGTTGAAGCCGACAAAGCAGCCGACACAGTGGTTTCAAACCAAAAAACTGCTGCCGACCCTTTCTTTTCGGCACCGGCTTTAGTTCAGAATAAAACAGTTCCGGAAAAGCCGGCTGTTGAAGCAATCTCTCCCGCGGTACAGTCCAAATTAGAAGCAGCCCCTAATAAACCCGCTGCCACTAACGGTTCTTTTTTTCATCCTGCCCCTGTAATTCAAAACAAACAGCAGCAGGAGATTCAGCAAAAAAACAATCCTGAAAAAGAGGTTCAAAAAGAAAACATCATCGAGAAAATTACGCCTGTGCTTTCCTTAAAATCAGAAAAAGAAGAATCGACAGCACCTAAAACGGAATCTCCGGAACCAAAAGAGAAAACAAGTGCATCAAAATCTTTGGTACAGCCGAAGAAAGAAGAAGAGCTTCAGCAAAAAAATGCTGTTGAAAAAGCCGATGTTTCAACCCATACAACAGATACGGTTAAAACGGAACATCCAAAAACCAAAGAAACAAACTCCGCTTTAAAGCCTTTAATCCAGAAGAAAAAAGAAGAAGACATTCAGGCTAAAGAAGAGGAAGAAATCCAGGCCAAAGAAGAAGAACAAGAACTGCAACTGAGTGCCGCTGCAGACGCAAACCCTTCTGATACGACTAACCTTGAAAACACCTTAAACAGCAGTAAAGGCGGTGGCAGCCCCTTGCCCGGAAAAGTAAAAAACGAAATGGAAACCGGTTTTGGAACCGATTTCAGCAAGGTTCGCATCCACAATGACGCTACAGCGGTTCAGATGAATCGACAATTAGGAGCGCAGGCCTTTGCCACCGGAAACAATATTTATTTTAATGAAGGAAAATACAATCCAAATTCGCAGGATGGTAAACATTTACTCGCCCACGAATTAACGCATACGGTTCAGCAAGGAGCCAATACGGTACAGCCGAAAATGATTCAGAAAACGGCAACGGCTCCAGCTCCACCAAGAGCAGGAAGCGGCGAACGTGTTTCTTTGCAAACGGCAACATTTACTCCGCCAGAAGCCATTGCAGCCCAAATTGAAGCGGCAGGAAGCAGAGGTGCAGATGTAAATGTAACTTTTGGCCGATGGGCATCCGGTACCATCAAGATGAAAAAAAATACGGACGGCACCTACAACACCAAAGACAACAGACAAAGTATCAATCTAAACATCAGCTATTTAAATTCTCTTAGCAGTGTCAATATCACTCCGGCTTTGGCGGTTCGAATTGAAAACAATGCTATATCCGGATATATTACGGTAAAAACCGGCGACAGGCTCGTTGCAAATCCTGCGGGTTTAATCAATGCGATTAAAAACAATAGCGAAGCCTTTGGCTGGGTTGGAATTGACGTAACCAGTGTTCCTAACGTTCAAAACAGCATCGAAGGCGGAAGCTTAACCTTAACCGCAAATGGGATTCCTGTTTCGCTGGGGGGCTTTGTAAATGCAACTCTTGACTTTGGCATTCAAGGAGATGCGATCACCTTTAGAGCCGGCGGAACGATTGAAGTTCCCAACCTCAATCCGGCTCAGATTACAATTGAGCGCAATGCCGAAGGAAACATAACGGGTGAAGTTGATTTGGCCGTAAATATTGCCAATTTTAACGGCAGTATCCACGCTGCTTTTTTAAACGGAACTTTCGATATCAGAGGAACTGTAGGCTATCAAACCGATAAAATAAGCGGTCAGGTAACCTTATTGGTAACCGATGCTGCGACAGCACGAAATGCTGCTTTGAGTCAGCTCGATCCTACTCAAATTGACGAGAGTGCCAGAGAAGCCAATGGAGTTCCTGAAGCAAACAGCGGGCCAACCCCGGGCCCAAGAGCGATGGCCGGCTGGGGCGAAGTCGATTTTAGTTTTACCGAATGGATGACGGGCAGAGCCATGGTGATCATAGACAATGAAGGTCATGTTACGATTCATGGAGAAATAACACCGCCTGCAGAAGTCGAATTGTTTGCCCAGCGAGATTACATAAGAGAAATTTTTACGGTAGAAGTCCGTACCTTATATGGCGTGCCGCTGGTGGGTAATGTTTTCTTGTTTGCCAATATTGGCTTAGAAGCACTGGCTAAAATTGGCCCTGCAAAAATTTACAACATCAGAGCGGTCGGAACTTACTCTACTGATCCGGCGGTATTTAATGATTTTAGTCTTTCGGCCTCTTTCAACATGTCTATGTTTGCAGGTTTACGATTGCGAGCTGAAGGCGGATTGGGTGTCGAATTATTAGGTCATGATGTAAAAGTAGGTGTAGGGGTTAATGCCCTTGCCGGAATTAGAGGTTATGTTGATGCTACACCAACAATAGGTTACAGAGAAACGGCTTCTCCCGAAGCTGGAAGACAGGGAGAGTTTTACATACACGGACATGCCGAAATGGCGGCGCAACCCTTTTTGGCATTGGGCGGCGATTTGTTTGTTGAATTAGACAGCCCATGGTGGTCGCCTGCACCTGACGACAAATGGACCTGGCCTTTAGGAGAATTAGAATATCCGCTGCCGGGTGAATTTGGTATTGGTGCCGATGTAGATTATGTTTTAGGTTCAGACCAGTTACCTGAAGTTGAGTTTGCTCCTGTTGATTTTAACTCCGATAAGTTCATGACCGATTTGATGAACGATCATGTACCGCCAGCACAATCAACAGCTGCGGAGCATCCGGCTGAATTTCAGGAAGGAACAACCGGAGGAGAAGGAAGTGCAACTCTTCAGGTGACCGACTCAACAGGAAATCCGAATGCAGGAACAACAGGAACGCCTCCTGGTGCAACTGCCCCGCCAAATCCGCCAACACCCGAAGTTCTGGCACATTGGGGAGAGGGATTACAAGCCTTACGAACCTTGGCGACGGCCTCAGAAAACAATCCTTTAACACAGGCTCAAATTACAGCCGAGTTAAACCCAATCAGAACCCGACATCATTTTACGCATTTAACTGCCAGAAGAAACGGTGAAAATTGGAATATTGATGCCGAAATGCCAAACATCAACAATCACAACACGCCTATTTTAGTAAAAGGAGTAAGAGGTGCTGGCGAAGAAGCAAATGCAGAGGCCAATGGAGAAACGAATGCTGTAAAAGGAGAAATACTGCAAATCGAAAAACCTTTCGAAGAGACAGATGGAGACCGACATACTTTGCGATTTAGAGACAATCATAATACGATTCAACTCATGGTGCATAGTGATCCTAAAGACATCTTTGAATATCTGCATTCTGATGAAGTCGACCAAAATGACAGTACCGTAAGAGATGCTATACGATTGGCTACAGAAATAAGAACTATGGCAAATAATGCTGCCAATACGAGTGGAGTCATCCCTAACCTAAACTCAAAAATGCGAGAGCTTAGTGAGATGATGGGGCACATTAGAGGTAATTTGAGAAGATATTTACCTGCCAATCCGGTATACAATTACCAACCACAAGGCAACAAAGCCCATAAGGCAGAGGTAACTTTACTATCGCCAAACCGATCGGGCGGTACTGAGCCCGGAGGTTCATTTGTACAAGGCTGGGAAGCTATTCAAACCGGAGGTCTGACAAGAGGCGCGGGTCATTGGAAAAGACTCCATCTTATCAATCAGGGATTTGGAGGATTTGGAGTTCCTGAAAACCTGACTCCTGGAACAACATCCAACAATTCGTCTTACGATAATAGGTTTGACGACCCTGTAAAAACCCTCATAGGAAGTCGTCCAAATGATCCAACAAAACAAGGTGTAGTGAAAATCGCTGCTGAAGTAGACCATTATTACAGCGGAGAATTTCCGGCGAATGTTAGTGCCCCTTTAGGCGGGACTTTAGACGTTAAAGATGCCAATAACAGAGTCACAAGAGATAATTATGCGCAACATATAAAATTTGAAGCCTGGGAATATACGTACCACAATCGAAACTGGGAACTAGGAAATAAATTTGTCGATGCCGGGCTGGATATTGACTTACCGGACTGGAATTCGGTTAACCCTCCTGTCATTGGAGTGGGTACCCGAAGTGAAATTGTACGGGCCTACAACTCGCTACAACCAAGAGATAAATACAGAGTGGACTCATTGCTTAGCACACCCTTTGAGAGTATCCTGACCGACACTGTAATGGATATTATAAGAAGCAGAACTTACAGTAATGTGACTGTTTTCAGAACTGCTATAATCGCTGAAATAACTGCTCCAACAACCCCATCAGGCCGCAGAACAACAGATACTATAGATCGCTTAAATGATATAAAAGATGTTATCCCGATTATGGTCAATGCTAACGTATTAAAATTCTAAACATGGAAAATATACTCTCTGAAATAAAAGAACTTTCAGCTTTGATGCTAAAGAAAAATCACACGCATACTATAAGGCTAACCCCTCCACTAGTCAGTACTAAATTAAAAAAACTGGGGACAGAATTAAAACTAAACGACGCTCTGTTATCCTTTTACCAAACGGCGAATGGGCTTTTTATCTCCTGGTTTTCGGATGTGGAAATTTTATGTTTTGGAAAAATTAATATTCCCAAATTAGAAGTCTTGTCAGAGTACCTGACCAAAGTAGAAAAGACAGACCTCAAAGAATATTCAGGCTACATCCAAAAAGGGTATGTTCCATTTGATGTCGACAGCATTAACAAATTTGTAACTTTCCTAAAACCGGTAAAAGAAAACTACGAAATCATACGAATGAGTCCCGATTTTAGCGAAGTTACCTTAAATTGTACTTTAGAATCTTACCTGATTTTAGGCATTAAGACAGGCGGGCTTTACCATTGGCAAAACTACATCTCAAAGGAGGTGTTCAGTAACTATACGAAATACACTAACGATTTTTTTTATTACTTAGTCAGCACCAAGTTGAAACCTGAAATACTGGAATCATTCTATAATGATGCAGCTACCCAAACAAAATCGTTGCCCTCTATTGGAGGCGCTCCATTTAAAATCCCTGAAAATCACCAAATTATAATCAACAAAGAAAACCTTGGATGCTCCAATCTTGAAATCAGAAGAGCCGAAATCGCACTAAAAGAGAAACTAAACGCTAATTTTGTTTGGTATCATTATCGAAGAAATGGTTTGGAAGTCCACTGGAAATCTGATGCCTACTTTGCCAATTTTCAAATGCTACCCATTGAAACCATTTTTGGAGGCCCCCTTCATGCTCAGGAACAAATTTGGGACAACAACTATTTTAAGTTCGTTAAAGCGGATAAAAGTTTTGAAGAAAAGCTGAGTAAATTTTATCCTTTGATCATTGAAGAGGTCGGAGATACTGTTTTCACAGTCGAAAATGAAAAAATTAATCTTTATTTTATTTCTTCCTCTTTTGAGCCTCAAAAAATAAAACTTTCTTTTGAGACCTTCATAGAAAAACTATACAGCTGTGGAGGGATTAGCGGATGGCAAAACTTATTTATTGACGAATACACTAAAGAAAATCCCTTGTATCAGGATATTTTAAAAGGAATCGAACACTGTTTTCCTACTCTTGACGTAGCCAATTTTCTTAAAACTTAAAAAATAAAATCCTGATTGTAAATTCAATAACAATAGTCAAAATCAAAAGACCATGCAACTCATCCTTCAGTTTCTCAAAACCCAATTTCAATTTCAGCTTGATGCTCTTTTTCAGGCGCCAAACCCCACCCAAAAACCCGTCTTTTCTCAACTCGAAACGACTTCTTTTGTGAGTGAATTTATCATTGAAAACAACCTTTCTGAAACCGATATTTTGCTACTGGCATTGGCGCTTGTTCCGCACGTTCATCCTGATTTTCTAAGCTCGATCATTGCCGAGTATTTGCCTAACGGAGGAGAATTGCCCGAGTTTGGCGGAATGAAAACAAAGAACCATCGCGGGATTTTACCAACAGGAGAAACAGCCCAGTTTTTATTGGGCGGGAATGATCTGGACAGCCGAATCTCGTTCTATAATTACCTGCACAATCAGTCATTTTTGTATCAAAAGAGAATCGTCAAAATAGAATCTGTTCCAAATGGTGAACCCAAATTGAGCGGTTTACTGGTTCTTGAAGACGA
>JAHEZJ010000030.1 GCA_023251135.1 Flavobacterium sp.
ACAACCTTAAGGTGGTTATTGCGGCGGGGCTCACCTCTTCCCATCCCGAACAGAGTAGTTAAGCCCGCCTGCGCAGATGGTACTGCAGTTATGTGGGAGAGTATGTCGTCGCCTTTCTTTGTAAAAACCCTGTTCGTAACAAAACGGGGTTTTTTATTCTAAATTTTACTTATATAAGTAGAAACGGTACCTTAGCTCAGATGGTAGAGCAATGGACTGAAAATCCATGTGTCCCTGGTTCGATCCCTGGAGGTACCACATAATGCTCGGATGGTGAAATTGGTAGACACGCTGGACTTAAAATCCAGTGAACAGCAATGTTCGTGCGGGTTCAAGTCCCGCTCTGAGTACTAAAAAACTTCAACTGGTTTTACTAGTTGAAGTTTTTTTTCGAATAAAAGAGAACAGTGAATGTTCTAAAAAATATTGGACGCATAGCTCAGCTGGATAGAGCACCTGCCTTCTAAGCAGGCGGTCGAAGGTTCGAATCCTTCTGCGTTCACAAAAAGCCACTCTAAATGAGTGGCTTTTTTGTTTTAAGTGGTTTTGTTAACGCGGCTCAGCAGGATAGAGCATCCCGATTTCCAATCGGGACGGTCGAAGGTTCGAATCCTTCTGTGTTCACAAAAAGCCACTCAAAACGAGTGGTTTTTTTGTTTTATATCAGTTTCAACTACATAGTTCAGGATCGATACAAAAAATAGATCAGGTTCAAGAGTTGAGGATTATGCAGAAAGATTAGATAATGTAAACAAGAAGAAATCTATATATCTTCTATACAGCGCTAATCTTGCAGATTAAGCCACTGGCAATAATCGAATCAAGAATAGGCCAGGAGAAGTAAAAAAAGGTTTAGATAGGATCAATGATCCTACTTTGTTCGGAAATAGAATCGCTAAAGGATTTGAAGAGTATTCTTTTATGAAATCAATAATGGTTGACTAACATATCGAATGTTGTAGCTAAAAAAAAAATCAAACTTTATACAAAAGCTAAAGTTGTATAAAGTTTGATCGTATTTTAAGAATGCTTCTTTTAGTTCTCAATAAACACTCCTATCTGTTGTAGGTGTTTTTCGGTTTGATATTTATTAAAGTTATTCCATTTTGGAGGTGAACTTGTTTTTTTTCCGTACATAAGATCCAAGCAGACGTTATTGTCTTTGTATTTATCGTGTAAAACAGCCAAAATCTTAAAGAAAAACTGATCCAGCATAACAATGCCTTCAAATTCGGATTTTAGTTCATTGTAATTACGATCTGATGGATCTAGCAATTGCAATAAGCTAAGGATTGCATTCTTTTCTGTCTCATTGATTTCAGTCAGGTAACCGGTTTTTAAGGTTTTGAATACTAAATTGTTCCAAACCTCACTATCATGTCCCCATTGAACGTCGGGCAGATTTAGGGAATGTTCGCAAATTAGAATAATCGAAAAAAGAACATCATTTAAGTATTCTGCCGGAAATTCGTCAAAACTTCTGAATTCAAAACCGCTTTGGTACATTTTCTCCTGATTAAAATCCAGACCCACTTCCGAAAGTAATTCGTACTCCATTTCTGTCTCAATCTGATCGCGCCACCAAATATTGTCTTCTTTTTTGAATTTTAGCAATTTTCTAAAGTCATCCACTTTATAGGTTAGAATTTTACCTTTAGGCATTGCTTTATTAAAAGTTCCTACACCGATGTAGCGTGACATGGCATTTCTCATAGAACCCAGAGTAAATTTTTTGTCCAAACTATAGGTGTTGCTTATCACTCCCATAATATCAGGGCTTCCAAGGGTGGCGATGAAAAAAGGCTCGAACCATTGCAATAAATAAATAGCGTTGGCATGTGTTTTGTCAAAATCACTATAATCGAGAATGCGGCTGTCTTTTGTTAGCGAGGGTAAAGTAATGTGAAAATGGTATGTTCCGTTATTAAACAGAACGAGATTTTCCTGGTTGGTCATAAACATGTTAAGGCCATTGTTATAATCCGGAAAATTTAATTTACCATTAAGTATTGCTGAGTCATTGATTTTATCGAGAAATAACTTTTTGGTTGCCTTTAATTCTTTGCATGAATCAGCTATTGTTCGATTTTCAAAATATTTAGTTACAAATTCTATAGAATCACCATCGAAGTGAACAGACCCCATAGTTTTGTTTCTTTGGGTAATCATGCTTTGAATATTGTAAGGTTGATCTTCAAGGAAAAGTTCCATAATAGATTTTCCGAGATATTCGGGATTTTCAAGTGGTTGTGGATTTGCTTCAGCAGATTCGGCAGTAGGAACCAATGATTTTACTGGCGATAATGTTTTGTGCTGATAGTTTATATCCAGCTTTTCCAGCGAATGACTGTTCATCATTCGGCTCACTTTATAGTTTTCGTTTGTGTCAAAAGCTTTTTGAAGTACAGGTGCCAAACTCTCTGGTTTGTAGCATTTTCTATAGTCTATGCTGTATTTTTCAAAACCAATTTTTTGTTGTATAAATTCACCAGAAACTATTAGGGATTCTTCAAATTGCATGTAGGTTTCGTTTTCTAATCCAATTCCCCAATAATATTTTTGTGTCTGATTGTCTTTCATTTATACTAATTTTCTTTTTTAAGGTTGTTTTAAAGTGTTTGTTTTTATGCTAAAATACAGCAGTTCATCTACTGAAATTCTGAGTCGTAAGATCTTTTAACGGATAGTGCCTAATGGTTTGCATCCCTTAAAATAGCTTTATTTATTTTGTAAAATGGTATGAATTAGTAGTAGTCTGGGAAATTGTATACTTGTATCGATTGAAAAATTGATTAAATAATTTTATAATGGGGATACAAAATTACTATTCTTGTTAATTGTCTTTTTATCAATGATTTAGGTAAGCGTATAGCCGAATTACAACTCTTGCGATTTCTGTTTTTTCAGATTGCGAAAGTAGTTCTTTATTATGTTATTTCCAAACAGTTAAAAGCTTGTAAATCAGTTATTTTTGGTTGTGCGGAGAATTGAAGGTATTCTTTTTATTTATTCATGGTAATAAAACACGTAGGACGAGTATAATTCGTCATTCCACCAGTCTTTTCTAACTTCTGAAAAATAATTATAATTTAGTTTTCCTGCCTGTGATTGCAGGGGATATAGGACTACGCCATTCTCTCGATAGGCCAGATTTAAATTTGTTTCAGGAACAACGGGAACAATATGACCGGATAGTCCTTTTTCTCTTCTTTTGGCACAAATTATTCCTATTCCACCATTGGCATTTACTTTGTTTTGAATTTCATCGGGAGTAAACATTCTTTGCCAGCCAAATTGAGGTCCCCATTTTAGAAACCAATCGTGTATAGCACTCGAGTAAATACGTTCGACTGTTTGTTCAAAAACAGGTTCCACTTCTTTTCCTTGAGCTATTTTTTCGAGTGCTTCTTCAGTCCACCAAACAGTTGGGAGATAGGCACCGCTGAAATAGCAATAATCATAAGAGTAAACATTACAGTAGGTATCTTCTACGGTTCTTTGATATCTAATATTGGTTTCGACATCGAGTTTATCGATAAGTTGGCCAATACTTTTTTTCTTACTGGAAACATCTGTTTGATCTCTAAAGGGAATGCTGGAGTCAGAAAGGGGTCTTTCTTTCATGTAAACAGAATCTAAACGGGATTGAGGATCTGGCAATAAATCGGCTCTTTTTAGTTTATTATCCCATGTTAGATTTACGTCTAGTGTTAAGGGTGTGGTTTCTGTTGTATATTTCTCCATCTTGACTGCTTAATTATGAACCAGCATAACAGTGGAATCGATTGTGTCCATAGTGTTATTTGGCTAGGTAAAAAGTAAATATAAGGATTTTAAGCTTTCCAAGATGTTTTTTTAGAAATGGCAAATTATAGGAAGTAGTACTGTTTAGAATGGATTGTATACAAGGTGCCATAAAAAATAGTGGAAATTATCGCAGACTAATTTATAGAATAAGGAACGAGTTATAAATTAAATAGGCTGATTTATATTTAGTTACGTTTTTTTTATTCTAAAGGATGGTAAGTTTAGTTTTGATATTTTTTTTACCGCTGCAAAGGTTAATTGTTGAGTTAATCGAAAAAATAGGAGACGGGCATTTTTTTATGTTGAAGAAAAAAAATATCGTAAATAATTGATTAGTAATATTTTATGATTTTGTTAAATTTGTTATAAGAATTTCGGGTAATACCAGTTCTGGAAAAATTGCAACGCCCGTCTTATCATGCTATCAGGTCACATTTTAGAGTATTAAAAGGCAAGGGAGTAAAGGAAAGTAGGTGAGATTTAGTAGATTGATTCTATTACCTTAAATGGTTTTGTTTATATTTACTTCTTTCAATTTATAGAACCATGAAAATGCAACTGTCTTTATCTCGTATAATAATACTTCTGTTTAGTCTTTTCTTTTGTACACTTACTACAAATGCACAGAATGAAACTTATTCATCTGAAGAGGGAAGTGAAATTGCGGATACCACTTTTGTAAATCTTAAAGATTACAGTAATGATTTCGTTTATGACATGAAATATGCTACTGAAGATAACTTTTTAAAGGCAAAAGTTTATGATTGCGCCGAGTGTTTACTGCGCTATAAAGCCGTTAAAGCTTTAATAGCGGCAAATAAAGATTTTATGAAAGACGGATGTAAAATAAAGCTTTTCGATTGTTACAGGCCTTTGTCCATCCAGAAAAAAATGTGGGAGATTGTATCAAATCCGGAGTATGTGGCCGATCCAAAAAAAGGCTCCATCCATAATAAAGGAGGAGCCGTTGATATTACTTTAGTCAATGCTAAGGGCGAAGAACTGGAAATGGGTACTAATTTTGATTTTTTTGGCATTGAGGCCAGTCATAATTATAAAAAATTTCCGGTGTCGGTTAAAGCAAATCGAAAATATTTGAAAAGTGTGATGATCAAAAACGGATTCAATTCTTTTGATTCAGAGTGGTGGCATTATAATTTAAAAACAGGTCTAAACGATAAAGTCTCCAATCAAAAGTGGAAATGCGATTAGTTATTCGACACATCTTATGTTTTCCATGAAATATGTATTCGGATGGTAAACTTTACCATTCAATTCCGAAGTTAAATCCCTTTTTACAATATAATCCTCTACAGTGGTCAGGTATTTTATTCGCATAATCGAAACTGGCGATTTTTTAAGATCTTCGAAGTTGTCTTTCATAAACATAAAAATCCCGGTATTGATTCGGTTGTCAAAACCTTTTTCGTCACGAATAAGCGTTCCGCAGCTTTCTTTGTCGATATGAATCAACGTTACTATTTTTCCGTTTTCTAATTGTAAAAAAACCTTTGAGTTTTTATCGAAGCAGTTTGCTTTTATGAAGTCTTTGCTTTTTTGGATAAGCTGTAAATTTAAGGCTGGTAAACCATCGGTTTGTGCCAGCGCGAAGAAAACATAATCAAATGTTCCGCCAAAGTATTTTTCGCTGATCATGTATTCGTTGGTTACTTTGTAGCTGCCTATAGAGTCGTTTACATTTGTACTGTATTCACATGGTTTTTGTGCAAAGGCAGTAAAGGTTAATAAGAAAAAGGTTAGTGTAATTAGTTGTTTCATTTTTAAGTTATTTTTCTGCAAATTAAAACTATTTTGGTATCATTTTTATCAGTTGTAAAAAAACAATACAAATTTCCGCCATTTTTTATTTTCCATTTTTTTCGAATGTTTTCCACCGTGTCCGGAAAGTTTCGGGTAGTGATATTGGCCTGCTGATTTACAAGCTCAGTTTTCATTTCATTCTTACTGTAGGGAATCACTTTTTCGATCTCAAAACGGCGTCCCGGAAAATCGATTAAATTTTCTGAGGTATACAAATGCGAATGTTTGTGGAGTTTATCGATCTTAAAAATTGTACTGACTTCTTCAAATCTTCCTGATTTCATTATAGCCGAATTGGGCTCATAAATATATTTCTGAGGAAGACCGTAAGAAGGGATAACCGTTTCATGGTCCATAACAAACTCGAAAGTCTCTATTTTGTCTTTTAAAATATTGGCCGTTTTTATGGTGATTTCACCAGAGTATTGATGGTGAATCTCAAAAAGCAATTCTTTTACTTCGTTTTCAAGCGCAATAATGTGAATGCTTTTGACAAATTGAAGTTCGGATAATCCGGCAGAAAGATCTAATAACGGAGCCGTTTTTATTAAGACAGCAGCTGTTTTTTTAAAGTAAAAATCCAGCAAATCGGGAACATTAGGCAAACAGTCTTTCAGCATAAAAACTTTACCTTTAGCATCGTTCCTGCGGGACGGATCAATATAAACCCAATCCCATTTTTGATCAGAATCATTTAAAACAGAAGTAGAATCATTAGCATAGAAAGTGCAATTTTCGACTTTTAGCTGTTCGAAATTATGTTTGACAATAGCCGATAAATCTTCGTTTATTTCGCAATGTGCTATTTTTTTGAATTTTTTGGAGAAATAATAATCGTCGACACCAAAACCTCCGGTAAGGTCAATTAAACTTTCGCCGGAAATTAAAGAAGCTTTATAGGCTGCTGTTTTCTCAGATGAAGTTTGCTCAACGGATATTTTAGAGGGATAAATAATGTTTGCGGTCTCAAACCAGGTTGGCAGCTTGTCTTTTGCTTTTGACTTTGCTTCAATCTGATTTAAAAGTACAATCCAGTCGATTTCAGGAAAGGGATTTTTCTGAAGCGCTAATTTTGTAATTGGGACACCACTATTTTGAGTTATGAATTCCTGAATGTTTTGGTTTAAAATAGCAGTATTCAATGTTAAATTCTTTCGGTTAATACAGAGACAATTTTGTTGTCAGGAAAAAATTCCTTTAAAATTACTTTCAGCATCGTAAATACCGGAATGGCAATGATCATTCCAACAATTCCAAAAGTAATTCCGCTGATTAAAGTAACCAGGAATATTTCTAACGGGTGCGAATTTACGCTTTTTGATGAAATTATAGGCTGGCTGATGTTATTATCAATGGCCTGAACCAATAAAAACCCGATGATTACGTAGATGGTTTTGGGAAGTATCTCAGATTGAAAATCGCTTCCAATCATACTGATCATAGTTAAAATTCCCGCCAGTATCGTTCCTATAATGGGTCCTATATAAGGTATAACATTCAAAATGGCACATAAAAAGGCGATCACAAAAGCATTTTTATTTCCAAATATCATTAAAACAATTAAATACAGAATGAATACAACTGTTAACTGCAGCAACAGACCTATAAAATAACGGGTTAGGAAATGGTTTATTTTAGTGATCGAATTTAAGATTTTGTCTTCATTTGTATCAGGAAGAATTTTTCGGGCACTAACCTTAAAGGCGTCCTGATCTTTGATAAAGAAAAAAGTAATAAAGAATACCGAAACCAATCCCATTCCGATATTCGCCATAAAGCCTATAATTGAATTTAGAAAACCGGTAAAGTAGCTGAAATCGATTATCGATGTTATTTTAGATTCTTTTAAAACTTTATTTAAATCAAGATGCTGAATGTTAAAATAAGTTTCAATAGTGCGTTCTGTTTGTAGAAATTGTTGTTGCAGATTTTGGGTATCCAACAGTGATAAATTATTGGCTTGTGAAATGATTAACGGAACAAACAATAAAATAAAGCCAACGATGGCAAGTATGAATAAAATTAGCGCTGTAGTGGCTGCCAGTGAATTGCTGAACTTTAATTTATTCTTTAAAAATTGTATTAATGGATTTGCGATTAAGCACAATAGCAACGAAATACATAAATAGACAATTACAGTCTGAATTTGGTATAGAAAATACAAAATAGCGGCGACAACCAGGATGGTAGTTAGAGCTCTTAAAATTCCGTTTGAAATAATTTTCGATGTGATCATGATTCGGTTTTAAAGGATAAATATAGGAAAAAGCTTTTGAAGTTTACAGGTAAACAAAAAAAAGCGGGATGTTGCCATCCCGCTTTTCAAGTTTGTCTTTTATGCTTGTCTATATTTAGATTCCAAAAGAAGCTCTAGCACCTCCGGTAACAAATATTGCAGCCATTCTGCTTTTTTGTCCTTGTGAGAACATGTACATAGCGTTGTCATCAACATAATCCATATAGTTCATTGTCATTTCAACAGGAGTTCCTGAACAAGTACTATAGTGAGGATATGCAGGTACACCGTAATTTGCTGTATTGTGAGTAGGAGTATCTGAAACTAAATCGCTTCCACAAGTAGCATCTCCCCAAATGTGACGTAGGTTCATCCAGTGTCCTACTTCGTGAGTAGCTGTTCTTCCTAAGTTAAATGGTGCATTTGCAGCTCCTGAAAGACCAAAATATTTCGGATCAACAACAACTCCGTCTGTAGCAGCAGCTCCTCCAGGAAATTGTGCATAACCTAAAATACCTCCTCCAATGGTGCAAGACCACATGTTTAATTTTGTTGTTGGAGAAGTTGGTGCAAGACCACCCTGAGCTGTTTTTTTCATGGCGTCACTTGTTCCCCATGAAGTTTTTGTAGTCGATTTTCTAATTACCTGATCTAAAACGAAAGTAATTCCAACATTGGCTTTTACACCTGAAAAAAGCGCTGGTACGCTATTGTAATCTGAGTTTAATGCATTGAAATCTTTGTTTAAGACGTCAATTTGAGTTTGAATTTGTGCATTAGAAATGTTTTCTGCTGCAGTTCTGTAAAGAACGTTCACTACCACAGGAATTTCAATTTTACCGTTTACAAGACGTTTTGTCAAGATGGCATTTTCGGTAAAGGCATTGATTTCGTTCATTCTGATTGCTAAAGTAGGATCAGCTTTCAGTTGAGCCTCTAAAACTTCCTGGCTTGCGCATCCGCGATGTGCAATAGCATCAATTTTTGAATCAGTAGATTCAGATTGGTCGTTTTGACAAGAAAACAGCACTAATGCTGTGAATGCAGTAATAATGATTTTTTTCATAATAACTTGGGTTTTTGTTATAAAAAATTTGCTTTGGTTAATTATATTGCAATTTTATAACAAAATAATTATTGTAACAAAATAATTACAATATATTATTTGTGAGAATTTTACAATCCCTTGTATAATCTAGTTCTTACAAAAAAATAATCAAAATTATTAAGAAGTAAATTCGTACAATGTTGTTTTTGAGAATGTTATTATGTTGAATTTTGTTCTTTATAGAGGATTTTATTGACAAATATTACAGAATGAAATTTTAGCACGTATTTATACGTAAGAACAACTGTTAAAATAATGGTAATATTTTGTACTAATTAGTTATGGAATCCCAGAAAAAACAGCAAAAGGTGGAATTTTATACTTACAATTTAAAATGTGAAAAAGTTTAAAAAGAAGTAATCTCATAAAGTGCAATACTCGCCGCTTGCACAACATTCATACTGCTGTTTTTTCCAAACATATTGATGTGGACAATTTGGTTTGAAATTTTTAAAAGTTCTTCAGAGATTCCATTAATTTCACTTCCAATTAAAAGTGCAATTTTTTGATTTTCAGGAATAAAAACTTCTCTTAGAGGTTTGCTATTGCTTGCGATTTCTAAAGCAATAATTTCAAAATTATTTTGAAGCAGGTAGTCAGCAAGATCGGCTGTTTCTTCAATTATGGTATGGGCTACATGAAGATGAGTGCTTCGTGAAGTTTTGTTAATTTTTCGGGGAGTCAACGGAATATCTTTTCCTAAAAAAATGATATTCTCGACCCCAAATGCCTCACTGATTCTAAAAAGAGAACCGATATTTTGTTGAAAATAAATATGATCACAAACTAATGTTATCGGAAATGTTTTTCTTTCAAATTGATTTTCTTCGTGAGTAAGCTGCACTTTCTAAAATTTAATTGGTAAAAATATAATTGATAATGTTGGCACCCATTTTTAGGGCCTTATCTCTAACGGCGACAGGGTCATTATGTACTTCAGGATCTTCCCAGCCATCGCCTAAGTCACATTCGTACGTATAGAGTAATACGAGTTTGTTTTCTACAAAAATACCAAAGGCCTGCGCACGTGTTCCGTCGTGTTCGTGAATTTTGGGTAAACCATTTGGAAAGGGATACGGTTTTTGAAATATGGGATGGTTTGCCGGAATTTCGATTAAATTATTGTTTGGAAATATTTTTTTGATCTCTTTTCGAATGTATTGATCCATTCCGTAATTATCATCAATATGAAGAAAACCGCCGCCATTTAAATAATTTCTAAGATTACTCACATCGGCATCACTAAAAACAACATTTCCATGTCCCGTCATGTGAACAAACGGATAGGAGAGCAGATCCGGATTGCTAGGCTCCACTGTTGACGGTTTTGCTTTTATTCGGGTGTTTATATTGGCATTACAAAACTTTATTAAATTGGGCAATGAGGTTGGATTTGCATACCAGTCGCCACCACCGCTGTATTTTAGCAACGCAATTTCCTGTGAAAAGGAAGAAACAGAAACCAATAGTAATAAGAGAAATATTTTTTTCATAGGATGATATTTAGCTAGTCGTTTAACTTTTATTACAAGTCTCTCTTGTTATTTCGACGAGTAGCTCGACAAAGATTGGTGATTTTCTTGGCGGAGTTTCTAACGGAGACTTCTCCTTCGTCGAATTGACAAAACTCGCGGATGATTAAACTTCATTAAAAAAAACAACACTATGACAAGCTACAATGGCAGCCGTCTCGGTACGCAATCGGGTATTTCCTAAAGTAACCGGAGCAAAGTTGTGTTCTAAAGCCAATGCAATTTCTTTTTCAGAAAAATCGCCTTCAGGACCAATGAGCAGGGTAACATTCTCATTAGGTTTTAAAACTTCTTTCAACGATTTTTTATCGGTTTCTTCACAATGTGCGATCAATTGTAAACCTTCGTTTTTTTGTTTGATGAATTCCTTAAACGAAATCGCCTCGTTCAGTTTTGGTAAAAAAGTCTCATTGGATTGTTTCATTGCCGATAAGATAATTTTTTCAAAACGTTCCGGATTGATTACTTTTCGTTCCGAACGATCGCAAAAAACAGGTGTAATCTCCTGAATTCCTATTTCTGTCGCTTTTTCCAAAAACCATTCAAAACGATCATTCATTTTGGTCGGAGCAACCGCCAGATGCAGTTTGAATTTTGGAGCAGGTGATTTTGTGATCGAAAGTACCTCTACAATACATTTGCTGTCGGAGGCTAAAGTAATCTCTGTTTCAAACAATAAACCTAAGCCATTTGTTACGTGTAAGATGTCAGAATCTTTTTTGCGTAAAACCTTTATAATATGACGGCTTTCTTCTTTATCAAAAGAAAAACGTTCTGTAGCTTCATCAATATCAGGGTTGTAAAATAATTGCATAATTAAAATTGGATTCGCGCTTTCGAAACTACTGCTGAAGTTTCAAAACGACTTGATAAATATTTTTGATACCCTACAATTCCTATCATTGCAGCATTGTCGGTAGTGTACTCAAATTTTGGAATGAAAGTTTTCCAGCCGTATTTGCCTTCACTTTCTTTCAATCGGGTTCTGATGCCTGAATTGGCCGAAACTCCTCCGCCAATTGCGATTTGTGTGATTCCGGTTTCTTTTACCGCTAATTTCAACTTGTCCATCAAAATTTCGATAATCGTATGTTGAATAGAAGCGCAAATGTCATTCAGGTTTTCTTCAATAAAATTCGGATTCTCCAATTTCTTCTTTTGAATGAAATATAAAATGGCCGTTTTTAGTCCTGAGAAACTAAAATCAAGTCCCGGTACTTTAGGTTTTGTAAATGCAAAAGCTTTTGGGTTTCCTAATTTTGCATATTTGTCGATAAGCGGTCCGCCCGGATAAGGGAGCCCGAGAATCTTGGCACTTTTGTCAAAAGCTTCACCCACAGCATCGTCAGTAGTTTCTCCGATAATTTCCATATCAAAAAAACCGTTTACTTTAACAATTTGAGTATGACCTCCGCTAATAGTCAGCGCCAGAAAAGGAAACTCCGGTTTATCAAAACCTTCTTCGTCTATAAAATGAGCCAGAATATGCGCATGCATGTGATTTACAGCAATTAGCGGAATTTTTAAAGCTAATGATAGCGATTTACTAAAAGAACTGCCCACTAATAAAGACCCCATTAGGCCTGGACCCTGTGTAAAAGCAATCGCTGTTAATTGATCTTTTTGTACATTTGCCTTGCGAAGTGCGGCATCAATTACCGGAACAATATTTTGCTGGTGCGCTCTTGAAGCTAATTCAGGAACCACACCTCCATATTGATTGTGAATTAACTGATTGGCCACAACATTTGAGAGTACTTTGTCGTTATGTAGAACCGCGGCAGCAGTATCATCGCATGAACTTTCGATGGCAAGAATAAAAACCTCTGAATTTTGCATATAAAAGCACGAATTTTGGATTATATTTGACAAATCAAATATTTGAATTTCTTATAATATAAGGAGAAGCCAAAATTAAAGAATTTTTATCAAAAACAGCCGTTCTTTGTCTGTTCAAAGTAAATTTAAAAGAAAACTAAAATAAAGCAGCTATCAGAAAAGTAAAGAAAATAATATCACGAACCCTAATTGGTTTAATTTTACTTTTGTTAGCACTTGCTATCATTCTGGCTTTGCCTGTTGTTCAGACAAAAATTGCAAAGTATGTTACAGAATCGCTAAACACTGATTTTAAGACAGATATTAGTGTAGAAAAAGTAGCCATAAACATTTTTGGAGGTGTAAAACTCAAGAAGGTCCTGATTCGGGACCATCATAAGAAGACTTTAATCTATTCTGATATAATTACCACTGATATTCTTAGTATTAAAAGATTATTAGATGGTGATTTGCTTTTTGGAGATCTTCGACTGACGGGTATGATTTTTAATCTGAAAACCTATAAAAACGAAGACGAGAATAACATCAACAAGTTCATTAAATTGTTTGAAACGGGAAAAAAAACGCCCAAATCAGACAAGCATTTTTTGATGACAGCCAAAAACGCTTACATTTCAAAGGGAGCTTTTTCTGTCGTTGATGAGAATAAAACTACACCAAGATTTCTCGATTTTAAAAAATTAAACGCTTATATAAGTGAATTTAAGTTATACGGACCGGATGTGAGCACCAACATTCATCGGTTTTCCTTTTTGGATCATCGCGGTTTGTATGTTTCAAATTTTGCGGGGAAATTCAGTTATACCAAAAAGCAGATCAAGGTTGAAAATTTAGCGATAAAAACAAAAAGATCTTCTCTTTACGGAAAAGCGATTTTAAATTATAAAATAGAGGATTTCCTCCATTTTACCGATAAAGTAAAATTTGATGTAGCACTAGATTCTGCTTCTATTGCTTCAAATGACATTCGTTATTTTTATGACGGATTGGGTAAAAATCAGCACTTTAAGATTAAGACAAAAATAAAAGGAACACTGAATGACCTGAATTTAAGACGTCTTAGATTGAGTGATACCAATGGTTCGAAGATCTTCGGTACCATTAACTTCAAAAATCTTTTAGGAAGCAAAACTCAGAAGTTTTCTATGGATGGTAAGTTTGAAAAACTGGTTTCGAGCTACGATAACCTGGTGGTTTTACTGCCGAGTATTTTAGGAAAAAAACTACCGAAAGAATTACAGAAGATTGGCAGATTCAATATTGTTGGAAAGGCAAAAGTCTCGACTACGGCTTTAGAAACCGATTTTAAGATGATTACCGATTTGGGTAACGGGCAGGTCGATTTGCACATGAACAATATCGATTTTATTGATAAAGCCTCCTATTCCGGAAATATCATTTTGGACAATTTTAATATTGGTGCTGTCCTTGATCGCAAGGATATTGGCCGAACGACTTTGAATGTAGATGTAGACGGAAAAGGTTTTACAGAAAAGTATCTTAATACGATTGTCAAAGGGGATATCACCAAATTAGATTACAATAAATACACCTATAATAATATTGTGGTCAACGGGAATTTTAAATTACCGTATTATAAAGGGCAGGTTTCTATAAATGATCCCAATTTGAACTTGATGTTTGACGGTATGGTCGATTTGAGTAAACGTGAAAATCGTTATGATTTTCATATTAACGTAGACAATGCCGACTTGCGAAAACTGAAATTTGTCGACGATTCTATCTCACAATTTAGAGGTGATGTTGTGGTGGAAATGACCGGAAATTCGATAGAGAATTTACAGGGAGCGATCTCCATCAAAGATGCGGTTTATCAAAATCCTAAAGACACTTATATTTTCGACGAGATTTCGGTTAACTCGAATTTTGATGCAGACAAACTACGTACCATAACCATTAGTTCTAATGATGTGGTAAACGGAGAGATAGTAGGTAAGTTTCAGTTTGCACAATTGGACAAACTGGTTATGAATTCGGTAGGAAGTTTATACACCAATTATAAACCGTATAAGGTGAAGAAAGGGCAGTTCTTGCGCTTCAACTTTCATGTGTATGACAAGATCGTCGAAATGTTGTATCCCGATATCAAGATTGACTCCAGTACTGTGGTTAGAGGAAAAATTGACTCGGATCTGCAAGAGTTTAAATTCAAATTTAATTCTGAAAAAATCACTGCTGCCAAAAATACCTTTGACAATATCCGCATTAGTATCGATAATAAAAATACGTTGTACAATGCTTATGTGGAGTTAGACAGTATTAAAACACCTTATTATAAGATACGCGATTTTAACCTGATTAATGTTACGGCTAAAGACACCCTGTTTGTAAGATCTGAATTTAAAGGTGGAGATAAGGGAGAGGATTATTACAATCTGGATCTTTATCATACCATCGATAAAAACAAAAACAACATTGTCGGGATTAAGAAATCGGAAATGAAATTTAAAGACTATTTATGGTATTTAAATGAAGATGCGGAAAAAGACAACCAGATTATCTTTGATCAGTATTTTAAAAACTTTAGCATTGAGAATATTGTATTGTCGCATGAGAATCAGAAAATTGATTTGAATGGGGTTATTAAAGGCAAGGACTATAAAGATCTGGTGCTGAATTTTGAAGATGTTGATATTAATAAGATTACACCATTCAATTCTAAGTTTGTTTTTAATGGTAACCTGAACGGAAATGTAAATTACAAACAAAACAAAGACGTCTATCAGCCCACAGCATCGATTGTGATTGATCACCTCAATCTGAATAAAACAGATTTAGGAACGCTTAATTTTGATATTTCCGGAGATGAAAGCTTTAAGAAATTTACCATAAACTCGACTATTCAAAATGGGTTTACAGAGTCTTTTAAAGCAGAAGGAACTTTTGCGGTAGAGAACAAAGAGACGATGCTGGATTTGAGTTTAAAACTTGAAGGGTTTAATCTGGCTACTTTAGGAGCTGTTGGAGGAGATGTCTTATCCAATGTCCGCGGATCGGTTTCAGGAAACGCTGCAGTGGTTGGAAATTTAAAAAAGCCTGAAATTAACGGGCGTTTGTATGTCGAAAAAGCGGGAATGACCATTCCGTATCTAAATACCGATTACGAGTTAAGTGATCGTACCGTAATTGACTTAACCGATGAGAAATTCCTGTTCCGAAACAATCAGCTGACGGATACGAAGTATGGAACAAAAGGTTTGCTCAACGGAAGTATCGAACATCATAATTTTGGCGACTGGAAGCTCGATTTAACGATTACTTCTAAACGCTTGGTAGCACTGGATACCAAAGACAGTGAAGATGCGGCCTATTTTGGTACGGCATTTATAAATGGTACCGCAAGTATCAAAGGACCAACAGAAAGTCTGTTTATAAAGGTAGATGCAAAATCGGAAAAAGGAACTCAGGTTAAGATTCCGATAAACAATGCGCAAAGTGTTGGAGAAAGTAGCTGGATTCATTTTGTGACTCCTCAGGAAAAGTATAATCTGGCAAATGGAATCCTCGAAAAGACCAAGAACTATAACGGATTGGAACTGGAGTTTGATTTTGATATTACGCCTGATGCCGAAGTAGAAGTAATTCTGGATAGAAATTCCGGACACGGGATGAAAGGAAAAGGATACGGTTCGTTATTGTTTAAAATTAATACACTGGGTAAATTTAATATGTGGGGGGATTTCCAGGCCTATGAAGGAACTTACAATTTTAAATATGGTGGTTTAATTGATAAAAAATTCTCGGTTAAGAAAGGTGGTTCTATCATTTGGGAAGGAAACCCTATGAAAGCACAGCTGAATCTGGAAGCCGTTTATAAAACAACTGCAAACCCGGCTGTATTGTTAGACAATACCTCTTCGTTTAATAAAAAAGTACCGGTAGAAGTGGTAATTGGATTGCGTGGAGATTTAGCCAGTCCGGAGCCTAATTTTGATATACAGTTCCCATCTGTCAGTAACGTTCTTAAATCGGAGATTCAATATAAGTTAGATGATAAAGACATTCGTCAAACACAGGCCTTGTATTTGTTATCGACAGGTTCGTTTATGAGTACAGACGGATTTAGTCAGGGAGATTTGTCCGGAACCTTAACCGAAACCGCTTCGAGTTTATTGGGAGGGATTATCAAATCGGATAATGATAAGGTGAATATTGATGTAAACTATATTTCGGCAGAAAAAAGATTGGGTCACGAAGCAGACGGGCAGGTTGTGGCAAACATCTCTTCGCAGATCAATGAAAGAATCACAATCAATGGGAAACTTGGAGTTCCGGTGGGTGGGGTTAACGAGTCTGCTATCGTAGGAGATATTGAGATACTGTACAGGGTAAATGAGGACGGATCCATGAATCTTCGTTTGTTCAATAAAGAAAATGATATTAATTATATCGGACAGGGAATTGGTTATACACAGGGAGTGGGTATCTCGTATGAAGTCGACTTTGATACTTTCAGCGAATTGGTCAATAAACTGTTTAAAAACCACAAATTGGAAAGAGCGATAAAAAACTCTTCGAATGATTTACAGGATTCCAATCTAAATCCGGATTTTGTGAACTTCTCCAATAAAAAGAAGGAAGACAAGAACAAAAAGAAAGAAAAGAAAGAAGAGAAAAAAGAGGAAGAACGAAAAGTTCCGCCGCCTATAAACAATGAAGGATTGATTCCGGATAATGATTTTTAGGAAATTTGTTAAAAATACACTCATAAGAAACCATTCGTTGCTGCGAATGGTTTTTTTGTGCTAAATTTATAGGTCCGCTTATTTTTTTTGAAAAGGGGAGGATGTTCTGAAATTTTATAACACTTCATTTATGTATTGTTAATTTTAAACATTCAATTAAAATAAGGGACATTTATTATTGTAAATGAATTTTTAGTAATAGAAAAACTTATTAACGAAAACGTTTGAATTTAACATATTTTATTAATTTATTATAAACATAACCCAAGAAGTGGTGAATGTTTGCTAATTTTACACTTTAATACTTAAATAATGCCAAAAACAATAAAAAAAGTTGGTGTTCTAACATCGGGAGGTGACTCACCAGGAATGAATGCCGCAATACGATCAGTTGTTCGAACATGCGCTTATCATAATATAGAATGCATAGGAATTTATAGAGGGTATCAGGGAATGATTGAAGGAGACTTCAAAGAAATGGGACCCCGAAGCGTAAATAATATTGTAAACAAAGGTGGAACGATTCTGAAATCAGCTCGTTCAGTTGAGTTTAGAAGCCCAGAAGGTAGAAAAAAAGCACACGAGAATCTTTTAAAAGCCGGAGTTGATGCTTTGGTTGTTATTGGAGGAGACGGAAGTTTTACCGGAGGATTAATTTTTAATTCAGAATATGGTTTTCCAGTAATGGGAATCCCGGGTACAATTGATAATGATATTTTTGGAACCAGTCATACTTTAGGTTATGATACAGCCTTAAATACTGTTGTAGATTGTATCGATAAGATCAGAGATACTGCAAGTTCGCACAACCGTCTGTTTTTTGTAGAGGTTATGGGTAGAGATGCAGGTCATATTGCTCTTAATGCCGGAATTGGAGCCGGTGCCGAAGAAATTCTTATTCCTGAAGAAGATTTAGGTTTAGACCGATTATTAGATTCTCTTCAAAAAAGTAAAGCTTCAGGAAAATCATCAAGTATCGTAGTGATCGCCGAAGGAGATAAAATTGGTAAAAACGTTTTCGAACTAAAAGATTACGTTGAAGCCAACCTGCCTGAGTATGATGTTAGGGTATCTGTGTTAGGACACATGCAGCGAGGTGGTTCTCCATCTTGTTTTGACCGTGTTTTGGCAAGCCGTTTAGGAGTAAAAGCGGTAGAGTCCTTAATAGAAGGAAAATCAAATTATATGGTTGGTTTACAGGCTGACAAAGTTGTTTTGACACCTCTTGAACAGGCAATCAAAGGTAAATCTGAGATTGACAGAGAATTGTTAAGAGTGTCCGATATCATGTCGACATAAAAAAAAGTTTAAAAAGGAAAGAAGTTTATTGTGAGGAAATTAGACTTTGAATTAGTGTAATAAAAAACAAAAAATTAAGTAAAATGTCAAAAGTAAAATTAGGAATAAACGGATTTGGACGTATCGGAAGAATCGTTTTTAGAGAAACTTTCAATAGAGATAATGTAGAAGTAGTAGCAATCAATGATTTGTTAGATGTAGATCACTTGGCTTACTTGTTAAAATATGATTCAGTTCACGGTCGTTTCAATGGAACTGTAGAAGTAAAAGAAGGAAAACTTTACGTAAACGGAAGAAATATTCGTATCACTGCTGAAAGAAACCCTGCTGACTTAAAATGGAACGAGGTTGATGTAGATGTAGTGGCTGAATGTACTGGTATTTTTACTACTATCGAAACGGCAAACGAACACATCAAAGGAGGTGCTAAAAAAGTAATCATTTCTGCTCCGTCTGCTGATGCTCCAATGTTTGTAATGGGAGTAAATCATGAAACGGCAAAAGCTACAGATTTAGTAGTTTCTAATGCTTCTTGTACTACAAACTGTTTAGCTCCTTTAGCTAAAGTAATTCACGATAATTTCGAAATTGTTGAAGGTTTAATGACAACAGTTCACGCAACAACTTCAACTCAAATGACAGCTGACGGTCCTTCAAGAAAAGACTGGAGAGGTGGACGTGCTGCAAGCATCAACATCATTCCTTCTTCAACAGGAGCTGCTAAAGCTGTTGGAAAAGTAATTCCTGCTTTGAATGGAAAATTAACAGGGATGTCTTTCCGTGTTCCTACTGCTGACGTTTCTGTAGTAGATTTAACAGTAAAAGTAGCCAAAGAAACTTCATACGAAGAAATTATGGCTGTTTTGAAAAATGCTTCTGAAACTACAATGAAAGGTATCTTAGGATACACAGAAGATGCAGTTGTTTCGCAGGATTTTATTTCTGACAAAAGAACTTCAGTTGTAGATGCAGGTGCAGGAATCGGTTTAAATTCAACTTTCTTTAAATTAGTATCCTGGTATGATAATGAGTACGGATATTCAAGTAAATTGATTGATTTATCTGTGTATATCGCAGGTTTAAAATAATAATATATATTTTTGCAAAATCCCGTTATTGTATAGTAATGGGATTTTCTTATTTTGTTACTTCTTTAATTAATTTAAAAGCATACTTTTTATTTAGCTAAAGAAAAACCTAATCCAAAAACTAAATAAAATGAAATTAATAGTTGATAGTGGATCTACTAAAGCCGATTGGATTGCAATTGATGATAATGGAAAAGTATTATTCACCACACAAACTTTAGGATTAAATCCTGAAATTCTTGACGGTCCGGAAATAATCGAAAGATTAAACGATCGTTTTGATATTTTGCAAAATAAAAAAACCGCCACACATTTGTTCTTTTATGGAGCAGGTTGTGGGACAGACCGAATGAAAACAGAGCTTTCGCAAATATTTCAGCAATATTTTGAGAATGCAATTGTCGAAGTTCAGGAGGATACTTATGCTGCGGTATATGCAACAACTCCAAAAGGAGAAGCTGCGATTGTAAGCATCCTTGGAACAGGTTCTAACTGTAGCTTTTTTGATGGAAAAGTATTGCATCAGAAAGTACAGTCGTTAGGGTTTATCGCCATGGACGATTGTAGTGGAAATGTTTTTGGAAAAGAATTAATCAGAAAGTACTATTTCAATAAAATGCCAAAAGAACTGGCTGTTGAATTTGAGAAAGAGTATAATTTAGATCCTGATTTTATCAAGAATAAATTGTACAAAGAACCAAATCCAAATGCTTATTTAGCGACCTTTGCAAAGTTCTTAATCAAACACAAAGACACGCAGTTTTGCAGAAAGATCATCTTCAAAGGCATGAAATCTTTCGTTAAAAATTACATCAAGCAATTTGATAATTGCAAAGAAGTTCCGGTTCATTTTGTAGGTTCTATCGCTTTTTATCTAAAAGAAGAATTACAGGAAACTTTTGATAAGTACGAACTTCAATTGGGTAATGTTTTAAGAAGGCCTATTGATGGATTAATTGCGTACCACGTTGCAAATCAATAAATAGAATTAAAATATGGAAATTGCTATTATAGCTCACGATGGAAAAAAGGCAGACATGGTTCAGTTTTTGAATAAAAACAAAGACTTGCTGCTTCAGGAAAACATTAAATTAATCGCAACGGGAACTACAGGAAGCAAAGCTGTTAATGCTGGTTTTAAGGTAAAAAGAATGCTTTCCGGACCAATGGGGGGTGATGCACAAATTGCTGCAAGAGTAGCCGAGGGGAAAACAAAAATGGTTTTCTTCTTTAAAGACCCTCTGGCAAGTCATGCTCATGAAGTTGATATCAACATGTTAATTCGTGTTTGCGATGTGCATAATGTACCTTTGGCAACAAATGAAGCTTCGGCGCAGTTGCTGTTAAATGCTATCGCTTTGCAATTATAGAATTTCTATTTTTAGATATAATAAAAAACCATTACGAGTTGTAATGGTTTTTTTTGTTTCAGGTTTCAGGTTTCAGGTTGTGTTCAAAGTGTCAAACTTGAAACTTGAAACTTGAAACTTGAAACTTGAAACTTGAAACTTGGAATTTGGAATTTGGAATTTGAAATTTCAAATTTCAAATAATTCTTATTGTACTGCAATTATTGAAATCTCAACATTTACATTTTTTGGTAAGCAGGCAACCTGAACAGTTTCGCGTGCAGGAGCTGTTTTTTCGTTAAAATAAGAACCGTAAACCGTGTTTATTGCTCCAAAATTATTCATATCCATAATGAAGATAGTTGCTTTAACCACATTTTCAAAAGTCATATCGGCAGCTTCTAAAATTGCAGCAATATTCTCCATTACTTGTTTAGTTTCATCATTGATGTTGTCCGTAATAAGCTCGCCAGAAGCCGGATTGATAGCAATCTGACCTGATGCATAAAGCGTGTTTCCTGATAATACGGCCTGGTTGTAAGGACCAATTGGCGCTGGTGCCTTTTCAGTAAAGATGATTTTTTTCATAATAAATTATTTTTGTTCGATCGTTTATCGATTTGAAGTACTACGCTTGTTCCATTTGATGTCGCTCAACATTCCGGATTTAATTCCAATAAAGAAATTCCAGTTTGAGTTCGGACCAATTGGCGTCCAGTTAAATGCCATTCTCCAGCTTAATAAATCTCTTTCAAAACGAAACTGCGTAAAAGTAACCCCTTTTTGTACAAAATCGTAACCCGTAGAAACTCCGCCTTTCCATTTAGGAGTAATATCCATATTGGCAGATATCATGATAGAATTTCCGGTAATCTTATTTTCTCTGGCGGCATTCGAATAGGTTAGAGAGTAGGCCATCGTCATATCCCACGGAAGTTTAGAACTAAAAAATTCGCTTATCACGTCTTTGTCATCATCCTTCTCGTTAGCAAATTGACTGTTTCGGGGATCGTTTAAGTCGGTATTTGTTCCGAATAAATCATCATTACGACCACCATTTCGCTGGCTTTGCGTGTTCTTTTCTTCCTTTGTTCCCTTGTTTGAAAACGAATAGTTTAAAGTAACATTGGCACTGGTTAATCTGAACAAACTTCCGCCATTGTCAATGTTGAAAACATTCATAACATGCCCTGCATTGTCAATCGCATATGGGTTTAAAACAGCCCCAAAATTGACATTCATTTTATTGTCCAATAGCTGAGTTCCACCGCTCACAATTACGGGCTGCCAGGCTAAAGTTTCTTTTCCGTCAGCATTAAAATTATAACTCGTACTAAAGTTTAAATTGTTTAGTAACATGATCTTTTTCGGCTCCGTCTTTGTGCTGTCGCGATCTCTTACTTTGGCTTCAAAAGTGTTGCTTAAGGCAAAGGATACGATATTGGAGTTGTTGTTGCCCGGAGCACCAAAAATACCTTCATCAAATCTGGAGTACGTATTAATTTTTCCGGTTGCGTCAACGGTATAATTGTCATAATACTGATTGAAACTAGGTGTATAAGAATACGTTATGTTTGGTCTCATGACGTGGCGTACAGATTGAATTTTTTTGTCTTCACCAAAATTGAAAGTACCATAAATTGTAGTTCCTAAGTTGGTACTGAAATTATAGGTTCTAAAAGCATCAAACCCATTTATAGTAGATGTTACGGCTTGTCCTTTAGTCGCATCATAATTTCTGGCAATGGTTTTAGTTACCCAGGTTTCCTGATAATTGGTAGAGGCTCCCGCACTAAAGTATTTAAACAGCTTGAAATTGGTACTAATAGGAATACTGTGCTGCATTCCTATTTTAGCATCTCTAAACATCTGTGGTTTGAAAAACAAAGAATCTGTTGTAGAAATACTGTTTTTACCGCTTAGGTTATATTGAAAATTGATGTTTTTGATGAAACCTTTTTTAACACCGTCTTTTCCAACAAACGGGTACACACGATCCACACTGGCTTGCAGAGTTGGCAACGTCATGTCGATTTTTTCCGTTTGTGTATTTTGCGAGTGTGTTGCCGTTAAAGAGATACGCGCCTGAGGTATCGTATTGAATGTTTTGTTGTACGAGATGGATGAATTTAAAGTGTTATTTAAATTTGATCCTGCGTTCGCCTGATTGATAGAGCGTTTGAAATACTTACTACTACCCATGTTTACAGAGGCAGAAAAGGTAGAATTAGGGTTTGCTTTCGTATCTTTTGAATGGGACCACTGAATGTTGTAGATTTTTTCTTTAGAATAATCAGGATAACCGCGTTCGCTGTTTATTAAATTTTCATAACGGATATTAAGATTTCCTCTGTACTTGTATTTTGTGGCGTATTGCGATTCAAAACGCATGGCGTAACTACCATTGGTGTAGTAGTCACCCAAAACAGTCAGGTCGTAATTGTCGCTTAACGCAAAATAGTAACCTCCATTCTGTAAAGAGAATCCTCTTGTATTAGAGTCGTTGTAGCTTGGTAAAATAATACCCGAAACACTCTTTTCCTGACTCATCGGGAAATAGGCAAAAGGCAATGCCAGGGGAGTAGGTACATCGGCAATAACCATATTGGTTAAACCGGTGATTACTTTTTTACCCGGAATAAATTTTACTTTATTGGTTTGAAAGTAGTATTCAGGATTATCAATGTCCTTGGCAGTTGTAAAACGGGCACCACGCAAAAAGTAAACCGAGTCGTTTTCTTTTTTGGTAACTGCTGCTTTAATTTTAAATTCTCCCTGTTCGGTTCTCGAATTATAGATTAACGCTTTTTTGGTTTTAAAGTTAAATCGAATAGAATCCGGCTGAACTTCGCTGGCTCCCTGCTTGAAATTTGGATATTGTATCAAAACACCCGCGGAATCTCGGATACGTCCGGCGTAAACTTCTTCCTTTTCCATATTTAAAACAATGATTCCCGATTTTAGTTCTACATCTTTGTAGTAGAGTTCGGCTTCATTATATAAGGTAAGCGTTTTTGCTTTTTTGTCGTATTTCGCGTAATCTTTCGCTTTATATTTGGTAACAGCGTCCAGAAAATTCTTTTTGGCTTTAACCGTATCCAGCTTTATAGTGTCTGTTGTAGCGGCTTCAGGTTTGGCTGGAGCAACAGTTGTGGGTTTATCTGTTTGTTTTACAGTGGGTAAAGACTTCTTTTTGTTTTTTATCTCTTGCGAATATAAATTACCACATCCTAAAGTTAGGAAAAATGATAATAAAACGATATTAAATAAGTTTGTATGCAAAGGTTTAAATGCTATTTTTGTAAAATTATGGCTTGTTTTTTGACATGTCAAACTTACATATAATTTTTTGTCAAAAATAATCAATTGTAAAAATTATAGCTGTTGCGTTTTATTAAAATTAACTTTTAGATTTATGAATAGATTTAACAAAATTAAAGTAATATTTACTTTTTTTCTAACGATATTGTCTTTTTGTGCTTATAGCCAGGCAAATGTTTTTAAGGTAACACTTGATGCTGGACATGGTGATCACGACTTTGGGGCTGTTTACAGCGGACGAATTGAAAAAAATATTGCTTTGGCTATTGTTCTAAAAGTGGGTAAAATCTTAGAGGGAAGTCCAAATGTTCATGTGATTTATACGCGTAAAACAGATGTATTTATCGATTTGGTCGAAAGAGCCAATATTGCCAACAGAGCCAATTCAAATATTTTTGTCTCTATACATTGTAATGCCAATAAAAATACCGCTGCAGACGGAACTGAGACCTATGTAATGGGTTTGAGTAAAGTAGCATCGAATCTTGAAGCTGCGAAAAAAGAGAACTCCGTAATTACCTTAGAAAAAGATTATAAACGTAAATACGAAGGTTACGACCCAAATTCTCCTGAATCTATGGTTGGAATGACTTTAATGCAGGAAGAATATTTGGACAACAGTATTTCGCTGGCCAGTAAAATTGAAGATAATTTTGATAAACTTGGAAAAAAATTGAGACAGGGAGGGGTGAAACAAGCGCCTTTTATGGTACTTCACAAAGCCTATATGCCAAGAGTCTTAGTAGAAACAGGATTTGTATCTAATCCGACAGAAGGAAATATTTTAAATTCAGAAGAAGGACAAAATGATATAGCAAAAGCGATAGCCGAAGCGATTTTGAGTTACAAAAGTGAATATTTCGGTTCAGGTACTCCCGAAATAGTGGAGGCAAAACCGGTAAAAGATACTTCGACTCCGGCAAAACCGAAAGAGGTGGAAAACACTGCAGCAGTCAAAAATGCTCCAAAAGGTACATTCTTCAAAGTACAGCTTATCGCAAGTATTAAAAAAACACCGCTAGAGCCTAGAAATTTTAAAGGACTTAAAAACGTAACAATGTTATTCGAAAATAATATTTACAAATATTTCTATCAGGAAACTTCAAGTTACGATGCTGCCAAAAAATATTTGGAAGAAGCTAAAGATAAAGGATATGGAGCCGCGTTTTTGGTTGCAACCAAAGATGGAGAAAAGATCAGTATTCAAGACGCCATTAAATAATAGCTTCTAGTTCGAATATTTATATTAATTTTGTACAAACACTAAGAATTTTGAAACTAACAAGAGAAATTAAAACGGCTATTTTAGTCATCGCGTCAATTTTATTATTTATTTGGGGCTATAGTTTTTTAAAAGGCAGAGACCTTTTTACAAATTACAAAACATTATATGTAGAATATGATAATGTAGAAGATTTGTCAGCATCAGCTCCCGTTACCATAAACGGACTTATTATTGGTAAAGTAACTAAAATTACAATCAATGAAGTAACAGGAAAATTATTAGTTGAACTTCAATTAAAAACTGATTTTCCAATTTCTAAAACAAGTCAGGCATCTTTATACTCCCCAAGTTTAATTGGTGGAAAACAGATCAAGATTATTCCAAACCTAACAGATAAAGAACCTGCTGCTGACGGGCAGACTTTAACTCCTGTTGTGGAATTAGGACTGAAAGAATCTTTAGGCGGAAAAATTGAGCCTATTCAGATAAAGTTAGAGAAAATGTTGGTGAATATTGACAATCTGGTTTCTGGATTGAACAATGTTTTAGACAAAAAAGGACAAGAGGATCTGAAGAAAACTTTAGCAGAACTGAGCCAGACAATGGAGCAGTTTCACAAAGCTTCGGGAAGTATCAATTCGATCCTGGATACCAATAAAGGACAGATTAACGGAGTGGTAACCAACTTTAATAAAATGTCCAGTAACTTTAATAAGATATCAGATTCTTTAAACAAGGCAGATTTAGGAAAAACAGTTAGAAACCTGAATCAGACTTTGGCTAAAGTTGACGGTCTTATGAGTAATTTAAACTCAGGAAAAGGTACTGCCGGTAAATTGTTAAATGACGATGCTTTGTATAATAATTTAGCGAAAACTTCAAAAGAGCTTGAATTATTGTTACAGGACGTTCGTCTTTACCCGACACGTTATGTAAATGTTTCTCTTTTCGGAAAGAAAAACAAACCTTATGTAGCACCAACTGAAGACGCTAACCCAACTACTAAAAATTAATTAGAATGAGTTATTTAGATAATATTTTATTCGCTATACTTCTTATTATTGGTTTCGGTTTTTTTGCATCGAGCGTAAAAAAAATCATCCGAAATATTAATCTGGGAGTAGATGTAAACCGAAAAGATAATTCTAAAGCACGTTGGAAAAACATGGCATTGATTGCTCTTGGGCAGTCAAAAATGGTGAGACGCCCTGTAGCTGGAATACTTCATATCTTTGTTTACGTTGGTTTTATAATTATTAATATCGAATTACTCGAGATCATTATCGACGGGTTGTTTGGAACACATAGAATTTTTGCGCCTTATTTAGGAGTAGTATATGATGTTTTAATTGCCTCATTTGAGATATTAGCAGTACTTGTAATTTTTGCTGTTACTGTTTTTTGGATCAGAAGAAATGTAATTCGATTGAAACGTTTCATAAATCCTGATCTAGATGGTTTCCCAAAAAGTGATGCCAATTACATTTTGTACTTCGAAACTGTTTTGATGATGTTGTTTTTGTTAATGAACGCTTCCGATCTGCATTTGCAGAATGTTCCGGACGCTGTTTTTCATAAAGCAGGCAGCTTTCCAATCAGTCAGTTTATAGCACCAATTTTTAACGGAATGTCCAATGAATTGGTGATGCTATTATTTGAAGTCTTTTGGTGGCTACATATAGCGGGTATTTTGGTTTTTATGAACTACTTGTACTTCTCTAAACATTTGCATATCCTTTTGGCCTTCCCGAATACCTATTTTGCCAACCTGAATCCGGATGGACAGTTTGATAATTTAGAGTCAGTAACGAAAGAGGTAAAGTTAATGATGGATCCAAATGCAGATCCGTTTGCGGCTGCTCCTGTTGATGAAAATGCTGCTCCGGCAAAATTTGGAGCAAGTGACGTTCAGGATTTAAACTGGGTACAGCTTTTGAATGCTTATACTTGTACAGAGTGTGGTCGTTGTACGTCATCATGTCCGGCAAATCAAACGGGTAAAAAATTGTCTCCTCGTAAAATTATGATGGATACAAGAGATCGTTTGCAGGAAGTGGGTAAAAACATAGACGCCAATAAAGGAGTTTTTGTTCCGGATAATAAAACATTATTAAACGATTATATCACTCCTGAAGAATTATGGGCTTGTACATCTTGTAACGCCTGTGTAGAGGAATGCCCTGTAAACATCAGTCCGTTGTCGATTATTATGGACATGCGTCGTTATTTGGTAATGGAACAAAGTGCCGCTCCAATGTCATTGAATGCCATGATGACCAATATCGAAAACAACGGAGCACCTTGGCAATACAGCCAGCAGGACCGCTTGAATTGGAAAAACGAAAATTAAAAAAAGAGTTTAATTGATTATTGGTTCAACCCTTTAATTGATTGGAATAAAATATAAGGTTTTTTAGTAGGATTATGGCAAAGAGTGCGATTAACCAAATAAACAATTAACCGATTTAACAACAAAAGAAGATGTCAGAAAGTTTAGTAGTGCCAACAATGGCTGAAATGCTAGCCCAGGGAACACAACCGGAAGTTTTATTTTGGGTGGGTTGCGCAGGGAGTTTTGATGATAGAGCAAAGAAAATTACAAAAGCATTTGTACGAATCTTAAATCGTACTAACGTTTCGTTTGCGGTTTTGGGTACGGAAGAAAGCTGTACCGGAGATCCTGCAAAACGTGCCGGAAATGAGTTTTTGTTTCAAATGCAGGCCATGATGAATATCGAGGTGCTTAATGCGTATGAAGCCAAAAAAATTGTGACCGCTTGTCCGCATTGTTTCAATACTTTAAAAAATGAATATCCGGAATTAGGAGGTCAGTACGATGTTATTCATCATACAGAGTTTTTAAAGTCATTGATTGATGACGGAAGATTGACCGTTGAAGGTGGTCAGTTTAAAGGGAAGAAAATCACTTTTCATGACCCTTGTTATTTAGGAAGAGCAAATAAAGTATACGAAGCGCCAAGAGATTTAATTCAGAAACTGGATGTTGAGCTGGTTGAGATGAAACGCTCAAAAGCAAACGGATTATGCTGTGGAGCTGGTGGAGCACAAATGTTTAAAGATGCCGAACCGGGAAATAAAGAAGTGAACGTTTTGCGTACCGAAGATGCTTTGGAAGTAAAACCGGATATTATTGCAGCCGGATGTCCGTTTTGCAACACGATGTTAACCGATGGTATCAAACATCAGGAGAAAGAAGGGCAAGTGAAAGTAATGGATATTGCAGAGTTAATTGCAAATGCACAGGATTTGTAGAAGGAGGGGCTAAGGTTCTGAGGAACTAAGGAACTAAGTTTTTTTACTTGAAACCTGAAACTTGAAACTTCAAACTTTCCCAATCTAAAATCAACAATCAACAATCTAAAATTAAAAAATGTATATACCTTTTGAAAATTTACCTGGTGAATCCAGAGTTTGGATTTATCAATCAAACAGAAAGTTTTCTGAGGAAGAATTTTCTGAAATAGAAGCCGATCTGAAAACTTTTGTAGAAGGATGGGCAGCACACGGAACAAGTCTGGAGGCTTCGTACCTGTTGAAATACAACCGATTTATTATTTTGGCTGTAAATCAGGAAGTACAGGCAGCAACAGGTTGTTCGATCGATAGCTCGGTGGAGTTTATTCAAAGCTTAGAAAAAAAGTACAACGTTGATTTGTTAGACAAAATGAACGTGACTTTTAAACTGGGTGAACATATCGCACACAAGCCTTTAATCGATTTCAAGAAAATGGTTAAAGACAAATCAGTATCAGAGAATACAATTGTATTTAATAATCTGGTAAATAATATTGAAGAATTCAACGAATCATGGGAAGTTCCTGCTGCCGACAGTTGGCATAGCAGATTTTTCTAAAAAATATTCAGAATAAAGAAAAGGCGTAAAATTTAGATTTTGCGCCTTTTTTGTTTTAACGGATTATTCTAAACCCGACAGGTTTTAAAAACCTGTCGGGTTTGTGTATGTCGATACGAGAGAAAGTTTTTTTTGAATAAAAACCATTTAATAATTAGGAAATATTTCCGGAGATGGATTTTCTAACCAAGGCAGGTTTTTAAAACCTGTCGGGTTTGAAATTGAAAAAGGGCAAAGTCTATTATTCACAAAAATCTAACATTTTAAAAGATTAATTAAAAGCTATTTTTAAGTACTTTCGTAGTTACTAAATTTAATACATGAAAATAGCAATAGTTTGTTATCCGACATTTGGAGGTAGTGGTGTAGTTGCAACTGAATTAGGCCTTGAATTAGCCAGACGCGGACACGAAATCCATTTTATTACCTACAGTCAGCCGGTACGGTTGGCACTTTTAAATCCTAATGTTCATTATCACGAAGTAAACGTTCCTGAATATCCTCTTTTCCACTATCAGCCTTACGAGTTGGCGCTGTCAAGCAAATTGGTTGATATGGTGAAATTATATAAAATTGAAGTACTTCATGTGCATTATGCCATCCCTCACGCATATGCGGGTTATATGGCGAAGCAAATGTTGAAAAATGAAGGAATTAATCTTCCAATGATCACTACGCTTCACGGAACCGATATTACGCTGGTTGGAAATCATCCATTTTATAAGCCTGCGGTAACCTTTAGTATCAATAAATCAGACTATGTGACTTCGGTTTCTCAAAGTTTGAAAGACGATACCTTGAAATTATTCAATATCAAGAATAAGATTAGAGTGATTCCGAATTTTATTGAACTGGATAAGATTAAAAAAGATCCTCAGGTACCTTGTCATCGTTATGTGATGGCGAAGGAAGACGAGCGTATTATTACGCACATCAGTAACTTTAGAAAAGTGAAAAGAATACCGGATATTATTAAGATTTTCTATAATATTCAGAAAGAAATCCCGGCTAAGCTAATGATGGTGGGGGATGGTCCTGAGAAAGAAAAAGCAGAAGTTTTATGTATGGAACTTGGCATTTACGATAAAGTAATTTTCTTCGGAAATAGTAATGAGATTGATAAAATCTTGTGTTTCACTGACTTATTCCTGCTTCCATCAGAAACGGAAAGTTTCGGTTTGGCAGCTTTAGAAGCGATGTCTAGTGGAGTTCCTGTAATTTCGAGTAACTCAGGAGGTTTGCCGGAAGTTAATTTTGACGGATTTTCGGGTTATTTGAGTAATGTGGGTAATGTGGAAGAAATGGCCGCTAATGCAATCAAAATACTAAAAGATGATGATGTTTTAAATCAGTTTAAAGCAAATGCACTGGAAGTTGCCAAAAAATTTGACATCAAAACCATATTGCCTCAATACGAAGCCTTGTATCAAAAAGCAATTAATGATTATAAACACGAAAAACAGTAATCTTATAAAATTAACATAAATGAAAAAAGTAATTTCGGTTCTGGTAATTTTAGTTTTGGTTTCTTGTGGAGTCCAAAAAACATCAGACGGGACTTCTAAAGTGCTGTACGAGGTGCTGACAGAGCAGTCTGACGGAGGTGGTAATATTAAATTTTTTGAAATTTTGACGGAGCCAAACGAAATCAAAATGTTGGAAAGCGATCCTCATCTGAAAGCAAAAATGAAACAGGATGATATCAATAACTCCAATTATGTGATCCTGAATATGGGAGAAAAGAATACCGGTGGTTATTCAATTGGTATTGAAAAAGTAGAAGAAACGGATAAAAACATCATCATAACCGTTAAAGAAAATAATCCGGCTGCAGATGCGATGGTCATGCAGGTTATTACGTATCCGTATACGGTAATCAAAGTGCACTCTAAGAAAGAGATTATTGTGAAATAAGTTATGAGTTGTGAGTTGTGGGGTGTCAGGCTGAGCGATGACCAAGCTCTTTACCTTTAAGCAGTAACAATATCTTTAAACTTTAAAACATAAAAAAAACCTGTCGTTGATTCGACAGGTTTTTTTGTAATTATTTTTTAGTTGTATTAGAATCTGAATTTTACGCCTAAACCAACGTCAAATCCAAAATTATCATCGTCATAATATCCTGAACCAATTTCTGGTCTTGCATCTAATGACAAGGTAATTGGTGCTTCTTTAAATCTGTATTCGATACCAATATCTCCGGCTGCAAAAACATACGTTCCGTTATCTTTGTATCTGTTGTTGTTGTTTGTATAATAGTCGTGGTTCCAGGTAGCAAGACCTCCACCAACACCAGCGTACCAGTTAAATCCTCCATCAATATTCCAAACCCATTGGTAAAGTGCTACTCCTTTGATCGCATCAACATCACTGCTGTTTCTCCAGCCTAAATCAAACTCCAGTCTGTTTTTTTGGTTTAATCCTAACTGATAAGATACTTCTCCGCCAAAACCGTTATTATCTCCTAAACGGATACCCAAGGCATGTTTTGAAATTTCTTGTGATTGTGCCGTAAATGCTAATCCTAATAGCATAAGGGCAGATAAAATGATTCTTTTCATAAAAATGGTTATTAATTTACGTCAAATGTAAGGTGTGCTATAATTTTCAAACGTATAGGATTATTGAAAATTGTTATATAATTCACATTTTCGAAGAGAACCATTGTGAAGTGTAAAGTAGTTTTATCTGCTATAGGCTAGCGTGTTTAAGGATTATTTTTTTAAGATAATAGAGGAGATTAGTTGAGAGCTTAGTGTGTCTTCCATTTCAAAGAGATTTTCTTCTTCGGTAAAATTGCTTTCGGCATACGAATATAACTTCCATCGTTTTTTATGGTACTCTAATGCTGTCAGGTTTTCAACCCAATCTCCGGAATTGAGGTATAAAGTCGATCCGTGTTTGTTCTCTTTGGTAATAATTTTCGGTTCGTGAATGTGCCCGCAAATTACATAATCGTATTTTTTTTCAATAGCCAGATCGGTAGCTGTGGTTTCAAAGTCAGAGATGAATTTTACCGCCTTTTTAACGCTAGCTTTTATCTTTTTTGAAAAGGAGTAAGGTTCACGTCCTAATTTGGCCAAACACCAGTTGGCAAATCGATTGGTTAGAATCAGATAATCATATCCTAGTCCGCCTAATTTCGCAATCCATTTCGAGTGCTGCACTGAGGCATCAAATACGTCCCCATGAAAAATCCATGCTTTTTTATCGTCCAGTTCCAGAACTAATTTATCGACCAATGCAAAATTCCCCATGTGCATATCACTGAACTTTCGCAGAATCTCATCGTGATTTCCGGTAATGTAATACACTTTTGTACCCTTAGAAGCCATGCCGATAACGCGTTGAATGACTCTTAAATGTGATTTTGGAAAGTATGATTTTCTAAACTGCCAGGCGTCAATAATGTCGCCATTCAGGACTAATGTTTTAGGTTTAATGCTTGATAGGTAGTTGTTTAGTTCTTTAGCGTGACTTCCGTAAGTTCCCAAATGGACATCCGATAGAATGACCAATTCGACATTTCGTTTTTTCAATTTTTCTTTTTTTGAAGTTTGACAAATAAAAGAAAATTCGGTAGGATAAATTTTATCAAAAGGTTACCAATTTAGCTACAATTTTAAATAATTGTGATTTTTAATCTCGTTAACCTTTACTTAATAATACCAATTTTAAATTTTTTAATTTAATTCATAAAACTTACATTTGCTCAAAACAAACTACAATGGCAGGAAATAGCTACGGCACCCTATATAAAGTTACAACATTTGGAGAATCTCATGGTGAAGCTTTAGGCGGAATTATAGATGGTTGTCCATCTGGAATTGAACTTGATTTAGATGCAATTGAAGTTGAAATGTCCCGAAGAAAGCCCGGACAGTCAGCAATTGTAACACAACGTAAGGAGCCGGATGCGGTTCAGTTTTTATCAGGTATTTTTGAAGGTAAAACAACAGGAACACCAATTGGTTTTATTATTCCGAACACCAATCAAAAATCGGATGATTACTCCCATATAAAAGACAATTACAGACCGAGTCATGCCGATTATGTGTACGACCAGAAATACGGTTTTCGTGACTATCGTGGTGGCGGAAGAAGCTCTGCAAGAGAAACCGCAAGCAGGGTAGTGGCTGGTGCGATTGCCAAACAAATGCTTCCTGAAATAAAAATTAACGCCTATGTTTCTTCGGTGGGTCCAATTCATTTGGATACGCCTTATCAGGATTTGGATTTTTCTAAAATAGAAAGTAATCCTGTTCGTTGTCCGGATGAAAAATCGGCTGCGATTATGGAAGAATACATTCGCGATATCCGCAAACAAGGGGATACCGTTGGAGGTGTGGTTTCGTGTGTCATTCAAAATGTTCCGGTAGGTTTAGGAGAGCCGGTTTTTGATAAATTGCACGCTGAATTAGGAAAAGCAATGCTTTCGATCAATGCGGTAAAAGGTTTTGAATACGGCAGCGGATTTTCGGGTTCTGAAATGAAAGGAAGTGAACATAACGATTTATACAATCCTGACGGAACAACAAAAACAAATCTTTCAGGAGGAATTCAGGGCGGAATCAGTAACGGGATGGATATTTATTTCAGAGTAGCCTTTAAACCTGTTGCGACTATCATGCAGGCTCAGGATTCGTTAGATAACAAAGGAAATATTACACCAATGACTGGTAAAGGCCGTCATGATCCGTGTGTAGTACCTCGTGCTGTACCAATTGTTGAAGCAATGGCAGCGATTGTTTTGGCTGATTTTTATTTAATCAACAAAACCTATTAGTAAAAGTTAGGACATGAGGGTCTTAGTTTTTTAATTTAAAACAAACAAATTAATGCAAGTTACAGAAACTAAAAAGAAGCCTTTTCTAAAAGGATTAACAGGGCAAATTATAGTTGCAATGGTTCTTGGAGCCACTTTGGGAATTATTTTGCACAATTCGATTTCGCCTGAAGCAGCACAGTCTTTTAGCAATAAAATTAAAATGCTTGCCACGATCTTTATCAGATTGGTACAAATGATTATCTCTCCTTTGGTATTTACCACTTTGGTAGTGGGTATTGCTAAACTTGGAGATATTAAAACGGTGGGTAGAATTGGTGGAAAAGCGCTTGGATGGTTTTTTACTGCTTCCTTTATATCCTTGTTGATCGGATTGTTTTATGTAAACATTCTGGAGCCGGGTGTAGGTTTGAAATTGGATCATGTGGATATGGCCGCAGCTTCAGAAGTAACAGCCAAAACAAAAACATTATCGGTTGAGAATTTTGTGGAACACATCGTTCCTAAAAGTATTTTCGAAGCAATGGCGACCAACGAAATTTTACAGATTGTGGTATTTTCAATCTTCTTCGGATTAGCTGGTGCCTCTTTGGGAAGTACAGTAAAACCGGTAATCAATGCCTTAGACAAGACTTCGCATATCGTTTTAAAGATGGTAAACTATGTAATGAACTTCGCTCCAATTGGAGTTTTCGGAGCCATTGCGGGAGTATTCGCGATCAGAGATGCGGAAGAACTGGTGATTACCTATTTTAAATTCTTCGGATCGTTTTTAGTCGGAATTGGTACTTTGTGGGTGGTTTTAGTTGCAGTAGGATATATTTTCCTCAAAGGAAGAATGACAGAGCTTTTAAAACGTATTACAGGGCCTTTGGCGATTGCTTTTGGTACAACGAGTAGTGAGGCTGTTTTTCCAAAATTAACGGAGGAATTGGAAGATTTTGGTGTGAAAGATAAAATTGTAGCATTCATGTTACCGCTTGGATACTCGTTTAACCTCGATGGTAGTATGATGTATATGACTTTTGCGAGTATTTTTATTGCTCAGTTTTATGGTGTACATCTGGATTTAGGAACTCAAATGGTAATGCTTTTGGTTTTAATGTTAACCAGTAAAGGTATTGCGGGTGTACCACGTGCAAGTTTGGTTGTAGTAGCGGCTACTTGCGGTATGTTTGATATTCCGGTTGAAGGAATTGCATTAATCCTGCCAATTGACCATTTTTGTGATATGTTCAGAAGTGCTACAAACGTTTTAGGAAATGCTTTAGCAACATCGGTTGTTGGGCAATGGGAGGATGATAAAGACACTGAAATTTCTTCGGAAAACGTATAATTAATTTCAGTATAGTAGGAAAAAACATCAATTCTTGTTAAAGTTTCAATAAAAAAGAAGCTGTATTTTTATAGGAAATACAGCTTCTTTTTATTTTTAATGTATATTTGATGAAATTAGCCTATTTATGCCCCGAATACGGATTTTTTTATTGTTGCTGATATGTCTGAATTGTTTTACCAATTCCGCTGCCGCACAATCCGAAACGATATCGGAAGCAAGGACCAATAAACTGGTCAAAGAGGCCTGGGAAGACTACAAGAAATCGAATTTTGAAAAATCACTCATCACTTCCCGCAAAGCATTAAACTATGCTACCGCCTCAAAAAATGATAATTTAATAGCAAAATCGTATAAAATAATTGCCGGGAATTACAATGAATTGTCGGAATTTGATAAAGCTATTTTCTTCTATAACAGAGGATTGTTCTACGCCAACCGCACCGATAATGATTCCTTAAAATACAGTCTTCATAATAATCTTGGTAATATTTATTGTTTCGAAAAGAAGCAATTCAACAAGGGGATTAATTATTATAAAAAATCCATCGCCTACAGTTTAAAATTAAATGAGATGTCGCAGGTCTATTTTACAAACGTAAATATAGCTTGGGCTTATTTTGATATTGCAGAGTTTAAGGCCGGCTATCCGTTTTTGAAATTTGTAAACAGCAACAAAAGCAAATATGGAGATGAGTCGACAGAGATCGTTGTAAACATGTTAAACGGTATGTATGCGAGTTATAGTAACGAATACGATCTGGCCAATACTTTTTTTCTGAAAGCCATTCAGGCGGGTAGAAACAGTGAAGAAAAATCCGATCTGTCGTATGCGCATCAGGAATATTCTAAGTTTTTAAGTAAAATCGGAAGGCACAAAGAAGCTTATGAGAATCTGGCTTCCTATAATGCTATAACGGCAGAATTGTACAATGAAGAAAAACTTAAAAAAGCTTCAATTGCGGGTTTTAATTTAGAATTAGACGAATACAAAAGACAGATTGATAAAATCGAAAGCGAGAAAGATTCTCAATATCAAAGCCTTAAAAAGTCGAGAATTATCGTCGTTTTATTTGTACTGATTTCGCTGATTCTTTTAATTCTTATTATTACTTTAGTAAAAAACATCAGGTTTAAGAAAAAGCACAATGCCGAGCTTTTACGGGCAAAAGAAATTGCCGAGGAAGCCTCGCTGCTCAAAACTCAGTTTATTTCGACCATAAGCCATGAACTCCGCACTCCGCTGTATGGTGTGGTGGGAATAACCAATATGCTGCTGGAAGAACACAAAGAACTGTCGCGAAGCCAGCATTTGAGTTCGCTGAAATTTTCGGCCAGGTATTTACTGTCACTGGTAAATGATATTCTTCAGATTAATAAAATTGAGGAAAACAAAGTGATACTGGAGAATTTGACCTTCAATATTTCGGATGAAATTATGATGATCAAAAATTCACTCTCCTTTTTGGGGCAAAAAAACAATAATAAAATTACAGTTTCTATAGATCCCTGTATTCCGGAGTACCTCATTGGCGATAAGTTAAGGCTCGCTCAGATTTTGATGAACTTAGTCAGTAATGCGCTAAAGTTTACCAAAGATGGGAAAGTCGAAATAATAGTAAAGCTTAACCGGTCGGAGGAAAAAATGTACTTTTTGGACTTTTTAATAAAAGACAATGGGGTTGGAATTGCAATTGTGGATCAGGGCAAAATTTTTGAAAAATTTGTACAGGTTGGCAGAAAAGATGAAGACTATCAGGGAACAGGCCTGGGACTGAGTATTGTAAAACGATTGTTGGGTCTTTTTGGAAGTACAATTGCACTGAAGAGTGAGATTGGTCTGGGAACATCGTTTACGTTTACAATTCCTTTTGAGTTTGATCTTCAAAAAACAAAACAAATTATTGACGAAATAGAAGTAGATTTGAGTTCAAACGAAGTATATAAAATTTTGATTGTAGAAGATAATCTCATCAATCAGCTGGTAACGAAAAAGATTATCGAAAAACACAATTACATCTGCAAAGTAGTTGATGACGGTTTCTCGGCATTGAAGATACTGGAGGACGAGAGTTTTGACCTGATTTTAATGGACATCAACATGCCTTTGATGAACGGATTTGAAACGACCAAAAGAATTCGTTTGAGTGGGCTTAAAACGCCTATTGTCGCGCTAACCGCCTTTGATAAGGATGAAATTACAGATGAGGCTATTTCGTCGGGAATAAACGATATTATTATTAAGCCGTTTGAACCTGTCAGGCTCTTTAAAATTATGAATTACTTAATATTGGAAGCAAAAAACGCTGGTTAATACCAGCGTTTTTTGTTTTGCTTAGAAGCATTTGATTTTCTCGATTTATGAGCACCACCGCTTCGGTTTGAGTTTTTTGGTTTCTCTTCCGTTGCTTCCGGACTTCCGGAGTGCCATGGGTAAGGGTGATCTGTAATGGTTTTTACATCTACCTTTATTAGTTTTTGAATGTCTTTCCAGTAAGGCTGTTCGTCTTTACCACAAAACGAAATGGCAATACCTCCGTTTCCTGCACGTCCGGTACGCCCGATACGGTGTACATAAGTTTCCGGAATGTTTGGTAAATCAAAGTTGATTACAAATGGCAACTGGTCAATATCGATTCCTCTTGCAGCAATATCTGTCGCAACAAGAACACCAACTTCTTTGTTTTTAAAAGCATCCAAAACACGTTGTCTTGCATTTTGAGACTTATCTCCGTGAATTGCTTCAGCTGGAATGTCTTTTTTGCGAAGTGCTTTAACCACATTATCAGCACCATGTTTGGTTCTTGAAAAAACCAGCACATTGGATAGATTTTCATTTTTGATCAAATGATACAGTAAATTTCTTTTCTCTGTTTTTTCAACAAAATAAATACGTTGTTCAACGGTTTCTGCTGTAGATGAAACTGGTGAAACTTCTACTTTCGCAGGATCCTTTAAAAACATTTCGGCCAGTTCGCGAATCGCAATCGGCATAGTAGCCGAGAACAATAAAGTCTGTCTGTTTTTAGGAGTAAGTTTTACAATTTTTTTCACGTCATTGATAAAACCCATATCCAGCATCTGATCGGCTTCGTCTAACACCAAAGTGTGTAAATGATCCAGATCCAGAAATCCCTGTTTGTGTAAATCAAGTAATCGGCCCGGAGTGGCAACTAAAATGTCGACTCCATTTTTTAGCGTATCTACCTGCGGATTTTGCGAAACTCCTCCAAAAATGGTCAATTGCGTTAAGTTGGTATATTTGGCATAAGTGTCAAAACTTTGTCCAATCTGAACCGCTAATTCACGTGTAGGAGTAACTATAAGGGCACGAATTTGTTTGGCTTTTTTAGAAGAACCTACAATTCGGTGTAACTGATGTATGATTGGAATAGCAAATGCTGCTGTTTTTCCTGTACCTGTTTGTGCGCAACCAATTAAATCCCTTCCCGATAAAACGATCGGAATAGATTGTTCCTGAATAGGAGTGGGGTTTAGGTAGCCTTCTTCAAATACGGCTTTTTGTATACTTTTTGAGAGTGATAGATCTTCGAATAACATATCTTACATATTAAGAATTTAGTTTTAAGTACTAAAATTCTGTGCAAAGATAGGTTTATTCGGTTAATCCTTTATTTGAATATCATTTTATTTGGCAAATGCCTTAATTTTCAACAGCTGTACTTGCTGCTTTGATTAGATTTTTTCGTTATTCGCTTTGATGAAATCCGTTACCAGATACCCTATAAGCTTGCCAATTAGGTTGTTGTTTGGAGAGTCGGCTAAATCCGGAGCACCTTCGCAAATATGCAGATAAGCGGCATTTTTATGCTGTCCGAAAAAGGAAATAAACTGACGCAATTCTTCGACAGAAAAACCACTGATGGTCATAGCGCTGCTCGCAATATTAGGAATAGCATCCAGATCAATTTCAATCCCGAAAGAATCGGTTCTGATGAATTCCAGTGCTAAAGCCATTTCCCTGTCAAAATCCTTTTCCTTGCGGATTTTTACACTGTCGTAGGTGTTGTAACGAACGCGGTCTTCAAGTTTTTTGATGATGTCTAAAACACTTTTGGAAGTGTAGTTTTCGTGTAGACCAAAAATGAAGTATTTTTTTAAGAAACCTTCTTCATACGCATAAGAAAATCCATTGCCGCTGTGACGGCCTTCAAGGATTCTAAAATCAGAGTGCGCATCAAAATTAATAGCATTGATTGGTTTTCCTTTGGCTAAAGCCGATCCTTTTATGTTTCCGTAGGCATTATTATGTCCGCCTCCAATAATGATTGGCGTTTTACCCGCTTTTATGATCGTAAAAATAATATGCGAAACTTCTTTGTCAATTTTTTCTACCAACTGACTAAGTTTAGACCTGTCGTCGATATCATTAAAATCAAGATTTTCGACATCGCGCATTTCCTGAGCGACATCCAATTGACCTAAAACCAAAATCTGACTGCCTTTAGAGAAACGATTGTGCTGAATGTTGGCAATGCTTTTTATCGCACTTTCCCATGCCGATGCTGCTCCGGGTCTGCCGTAATTGGCACGTACCCCAATATCTTCAGGTATCCCAAAAAGCACATATTTGGCCTCGCTTTCTTTTAGAAAATTGATCTTATCAGCCCCTTTGGGTATGATGACCATTTTTTCTCCGAATTTTATTTCACCACTTCTGTGATTGGTGATTTTTGCCAAATCGTTAACAGTAAAAGGAATTAGTTTCTCCATGAAAAAAAAATATTTTCCAAAAATAATATAATTGTGGCAACTTACGTTATTACCTTATATTAATTCTTAAATTTGTTTTAAAGAAAATTTTTTAAATATGGAAAACCCAAAGAACAACAACTCAAGTCTAAAAGCGGTAATCGCAGTTTTAGCAGTCCTACTGATTGGTAGCTTAGTGTATATTTTTAAATTATCATCTGATACAGATGTAGTTAAGACTGAACTTACTACGACGATGACAGAAAAAGAATCTGTTATGAAAGATTTACAGGAATTGAAATCAACTTATGATGCTGCAATTGCTGAAAATACTTCAATGTCTGATGAGTTAATTCAGGAAAGAGATAAAGTAGTAGCTCTAATGGATGATTTAAATAAATCTAAAGGAGATGTATCTAAATACAGATCACAAGTTCAGGCAATGCAAGGTAAAATGAAAACTTTAGTTGCTGAAAACGATGAGTTGAAAAAACAAAATGGCGTTTTAACAGTTCAAAGAGACAGTACAATTGTAGTTTTAGGAGAATCTAAAAAGTACAATGAAGTTTTAGTTGGTCAAAACGAAGAGTTGGCTAAAACTGTTGAAAAAGGAGCTAAATTATCTGTATTAAATACAAAAACGATCGCTTACAAAGTAAAAGGTTCAGGTAAACAAATCGAAACCGATAAAGCAAGCCGTGCCGATGTTTTGAAAGTAAGTTTTACTATTGCTGAAAATCAAATCGCTAAATCAGGAGATAAAACGTATTATGTACAAGTTATCGATTCTAAAAACAATGTTTTAGGAGAAAAGAAAACAGAAAGTTTTGGAGATAATACTTTAACGTATAGCTTTAAAACTACCGTTAGATATGAAAACAAAACAGTAAACGTTTCAGAAGATTTAATTGGTAAAGATTTTGAAAAAGGTACTTACTTTATTAATGTTTTTGATAATGACGAATTGGTTTCTAAAACTAGTTTCAGCTTAAGATAATACCGAGCCGTTTAGGACAAATACCACTAAAATAAAAAAGGTCTGTGAAGAAAATCACAGACCTTTTTTTATGCTTTATTATTTAAGAATTTTTCCTTCAAGAAAAACGCTTTCGATTAAATTACTGCCAAAAGCGTATGGAATTTGATAGTAAGATGAAATCGGTTTGGTTAGAATTAAATTGGCTTTTTTGCCTTTGGTAATACTTCCGTGTGTTTCAGAAAGGTCCATGGCATAAGCGCCATTTATAGTAGCGGCATTTATAGCTTCTTCGGGAGTCATTTTCATTTTGATACAAGCCGTTGCTACCACAAAATTCATATTTCCGGATGGAGTAGAACCAGGGTTAAAATCGGTAGCCAGAGCAATTGGTAGGCCTGCTTTGATCATTTCGCGGGCAGGAGTATAAGGAATGCTTAAAAAATAAGAACAGGACGGCAATGCGACAGGCATTGTTTCGGTGTTTTTTAAAGCTTCAATGTCTTCCGGGTTCATAATTTCGAGATGATCAACAGAAAGGGCTTTGTATTTGATTCCTGCCTGTATGCCTCCAATAGAATTGAATTGGTTGACATGAATTTTTGGTTTCAGACCATATTGTATTCCCGCTTCCATGATTTTTTCGGTTTCTTCAACAGAAAAATACCCAGTTTCGCAAAAGGCGTCCACATAATCGGCCAGTTTGTTTTGGGCAATTTCGGGCAGCATTTTGGTGATGATTTCATCGATATAACCCGCTTTGTTTTCTTTGTAGTGTAAAGGAAAAGCATGTGCACCCAGAAAAGTAGCTTTTATAGCAATAGGATAATTTTGAGCAAGTTTCTGAATGACGCGAAGCATTTTCAATTCACCTTCGATCGTAAGTCCGTAACCCGATTTTATTTCTACAGCGCCTGTTCCTAAATGCATCACTTCTTCTAAACGAAGTTTCGATTGCTCGTAGATCTCTTCTTCAGAGGTTTCGTTGAGTTTTTTGGCCGAGTTTAGAATTCCGCCACCACGGTTCGCAATTTCTTCATACGAAAATCCGTTAATTCGGTCTACAAATTCCTGTTCACGATTTCCTGCATATACAATGTGTGTATGGCTGTCGCACCAGGTTGGCATTACAATTCGCCCAGTAGCATCAATTGTTAAATCGGCAGGAACTTCAGGAAGATTCTCCATCAGACCAAAATCGTAAATAAGATTGTCTTTTAAAATTAAATACGCATTTTTTAAGGTAGGAAGTACTGCCATTTCTGCTCCCGAAACCTTAGCTATTGAAGTTTCGCGAACCTGAAGTAATTCTTTGATGTTTGTTATAAGAGTTGTCATTGTTGGTATTGTTGTAAAACACAAATTTCACGAATTTTCACTATGAATTGTGAGAATTAATGAAACTCATGCTTATGTAATTTGTATTTAATTTGTTGAGTGAAATTGTTTTAACACATAGAGACATAGTTATTGTAAACTTAAAAAAGGCGTTTCACTAGTTAAAATGCATCTAGTAAACTATGTTTCTATGTGTTGAAATTTAATTTTCAATTTTACACAAGGGGTTTGTATTTATTCTGAGACTGTTATTTCGAACATTTTGCTCCAGTTTTTACCGGTAACAAAAATAGTTTTGGTTTTTGGGTTGTAAGCGATTCCGTTTAAAACATCGTCTTTGGTCACATCACTCATCAATTTGCGTAATCCTGACATGTCCAGAATCCCTTCCACAGCTCCGGAAGTAGGGTTAACAACTGCAATTGCATCTTTGAACCATACATTGGTGTAGATTTTTCCGTTAATCCATTCCAATTCATTAATGGCTTTAATTTTTGAAGTTCCCGAGTAAACGTTGATGTAATCGATCATTTTTTGAGTTGCAGGATCCATTCTCCAGATTTTCTCTGTTTTATCGGTTTGGTAAATGTATTTTCCGTCATTCGTCATTCCCCAGCCTTCGATATTTTTATCGTAAGCAAAAGTTTTTTCCAGTTTTAAAGTGTTGGCATTGTAGATAAAACCGGTTTTGTTTTGCCAGGTCAGCTGGAATAATTTGCCATTGATGAAAGTGATTCCTTCACCAAAATACTTTTTGTCTAAATCGACTTGTTTGAAAACTTTTCCGGTCTTGTAATCGTATTTTCTTAAGTAAGAAGCGCCTTCCTGCCCCGTACTTTCGTATAAAGTGTCTTTGTAAAACTCTAACCCTTCCGTAAAAGCTTGTTTGTCGTGAGCGTAGGTATTGATTATTTTGTATTTTAATAATTTAGGCTCAATATTCGAAACCAGCTCAACACGTTTGGTAGCATCAGAGGAGTCTGATCCAAAATAAACGGTCGCTTTTAAATATTGATATCCTAATTTTTGATCTTTTAATTCAAATTTGAATTTTTCAGCACCTTTAGTGCTTCCCACTTTTTTATCGTTTATGAAGTAGGCAATGCTGTCGATTTCTTTCGAATTCGGGTTCAAAATGCCGATCGAAATGGCTTCCTGAGGCAAAAAATGAGCCGGAAAAGCCGAATCATCGATGGTGAATAAAGAATTTTCACCTTTTTTTGTATCTCCACATCCAATTAATGTGATTCCTAATAAAATGACAGTTAGGAAGTTATGTTTTTTCATAGTTTAAAATTTGAATAAGCCAATATACGATGATATTTTTATAGCGACAAAGGTCTTGCAAAAATATAAAAAGATTGTATATTTGCACCGGCAAGTCCTACACGACCAGCTCCTGCAGACTCCCCCAGGATGGGAACATAGCAAGGGTACGTGGTTGAGCGGTGCGATGTAGGTCGCTTGCCATTTTTTTTTTTTTTGTAGTCCCGATGTTTCGGGATTTTTTTTTTAGAATTAATTTAAAAGTAGTCTTCCTTATGGAGGATTTTTTTATTTTTGACCTTTTTGTGAAATGTAAAATGTTGCTTGTAAGATGTAAGATGTTTTAGGGAAGAAGATTTTCGTATTGCAGAAATTCTATTTATAAACAAGTACATTTAACGATCATAATTAAAAGTCTGTGTCAAGAATGTTTCATTTCACAAATAACATTTCACAAATAACATTTCACATCTAACATAAAACTTACAATGAGTAAAGTTGTTTTAATTACCGGAGGATCTTCAGGAATTGGGAAGTCAATTGGAGAGTTCTTGCATCAAAAAGGTTTCGTAGTATATGGAACGAGCCGAAATCCTGAAAAGGTACAGCATTCAGTTTTTCCATTAGTTGCTTTAGATGTTCGCAATGCCGATTCTATAAAATCGGCAGTAGCTGAGGTTATTGCTACTTCAGGAAGACTCGACGTTGTTATTAATAATGCGGGTGTTGGAATTACCGGACCTTTGGAAGAAATTCCGACGGAGGAAATCAAAAACAATTTTGAAACTAATTTTTTCGGACCCATCGAAGTAATGAAAGCTGTTTTGCCTCAAATGAGGGAACAAAAATCGGGTTTGATTATTAATGTTACTTCAATCGCAGGTTATATGGGATTGCCTTATCGCAGCGTTTATTCGGCTTCAAAAGGGGCTTTGGAATTGATTACGGAGGCTTTGCGTATGGAGGTGAAGTTATTTGGAATTGATATTACCAATGTGGCACCGGGAGATTTTGCGACCAATATTGCAGCAGGGCGTTACCACGCACCAGTTGTAAAAGGTTCGGCTTATGAAAAAGTGTACGGTGATATTCTTTCTACGATGAACGAGCATGTTGATGCAGGAGGGAATCCAAATGAAATGGCGGAAGCAGTTTATAAAATCATCCAACAGGAAAAACCAAAAGTGCATTACAAAGTAGGTGCTTTTATGCAGAAGTTTTCGATTGTTTTAAAGCGTGCACTTCCGGATAAAGTTTACGAAAAAATGCTGATGAATCATTATAAGTTGTAATTTTGCACGAAATTTTTAAACACACAATTAAATATAAATAGATTATGAAATTTTTTATTGACACGGCTAACTTAGCTCAGATTAAAGAAGCACAGGCTTTAGGCGTTTTGGATGGTGTAACGACTAACCCATCATTGATGGCTAAAGAAGGAATTACTGGAAAAGACAACATTTTAAAGCATTATGTTGACATCTGTAATTTGGTTGAAGGAGATGTAAGTGCTGAAGTAAATGCGCTTGATTTTGACGGAATGATTAAAGAAGGTGAGGAGCTGGCTGAATTGCATGATCAAATCGTGGTGAAATTGCCTATGACAAAAGAAGGTGTTATGGCTGCAAAATATTTCTCTGATAAAGGAATTAAAACAAATGTAACGCTTGTATTTTCAGTAGGACAGGCTATTTTGGCTGCAAAAGCAGGAGCAACTTATGTGTCTCCGTTTGTAGGTCGTTTAGATGACGTTTCGACTGACGGATTGAATTTGATCGAAGAAATTAGATTGGTATATGATAACTACGGTTACGAAACTCAAATTTTAGCAGCTTCTGTACGTCACACGATGCACATTGTAAATTGTGCTAAAATTGGTGCTGATGTAATGACAGGACCTCTTTCTGCAATTTACGGATTGTTGAAACACCCATTAACAGATATCGGATTGGCTCAGTTTGTAGCTGATTTTGAAAAAGGAAACAAGTAGTCCTTTAGTTATAAATTAAAAACGCCATTTTTCAATAGAAAGATGGCGTTTTTTTTATTTTGATATAAACCCGACAGGTTTCAAAAACCTGTCGGGTTTGTTGTAATTAGGATAGAAAAAACAAATCTCAAATTCCAAATTCCAAAGCTTTGAACGTTTGGAATTTGGAATTTGAGATTTAGAATTTAAATTTTATTCGGTTTTAGTGCCCTCCGCCACCGCCTTCAACATGGTTGATTCCTTGTCTTTTTAAAATCTTAGGGCAATAGAAACCATAAAATCCTAAATAAGCAAAACCAATAAGAGGTACGATATAAGAGAAATGGGTCCATGTAATTCCGAAAATTCCGTTTGGACTTGTAAGGTCGATATCACAGATGCTACCTTGAATTAAAGGGATAATTCCTCCTCCAAGAATCATCATGATTAAGAATGAAGACGCTTTTCCAGTGTTTTTTCCTAAACCTGCAATGGCTAAGTCGAAGATAGACGGCCACATGATAGACAAGAATAAACCTCCGGAGATGAAGAAGAATTTAGCAATTTGCGGATCTGGGCAAACCAATCCGGCAAACATCATTAATACACCTGATATTCCAAAAAGCATTAATGTTTTTCCGGCATTTTTACCTCCAACAAAACTCACTGCGATAAACAATAAGATCCAGATTGGATAGATGTAAAACGAAGAAACATCGTGTGCAGCAAAAAGGTTAGCGCCAATAATTACTCCAAATGCTATAGCCGGTACGATGAATTTAAGTGCTGTGTTTACTAAGTTAGAAGTGTTGAAAACGTTAACTCCACCATTCCAACGGCCAATCATTAAACTTCCCCAGTAAAGGGCAATAAACGGAGCGATAGCATCCTCTAGGATGTTGCCAAATTCGGCTGTGTGTAATAAAGCGGGAAGGTTACTGATAATGGTAACTTCTGTACCTACGTAGATGAAGATCCCTAACATTCCAAGATAGAGTTGTGGATAATCTAAGATATTGAATTTTTCGTGTGCTACTTTAATTTCTTCTTCGTCTTCTTTTGCAGGATCTTCAATTTTAGAGAAGTTCATGAAAACGGCTACGACAATAAAAGCAAGTCCAAGGATAATAAAAGGCAGTTTGATATCTTCTAATGATAAGGCTGTTTTTTTGTTGTCTCCCATTCCGAACAAAGCGATTCCAAGTAAGATAGCCCCAATAGTAGTTCCGAAAGAGTTGATTCCACCTGCTAAGGTCAAACGGTGTGCACCTGTTGCAGGGCTTCCCATTTTAATTGCAAGAGGGTTTGCTACGATTTGTTGGATTGAAAATCCTAAACCTACTGTAAATAAAGCTGTTAAAAAGAAAGGGAAGCTTTCCATTGTTGCAGCCGGAATGAATAAAAATGAACCACAAGCAGATAATAGTAAACCGGCAGAAAGTGTTTTTTTGTATCCGAATTTTTGTAAAACATCTAATTTTAAAGATACCAGGAAGAAAATCAATGATCCTACGAAGTAAGCTGCATAAAAGGCCCAGGCTACTAACTGCGATTGCACTTGCGATAAGGTAAATACTTTCTTGAAAACTGGAATCAGGATATCATTGGCCGAACCAACAAAACCCCAAAAGAAGAAAACAATTATCAACGAGATAAACTGTCCCCATTTGGTTTGAACATTTTCTGAACTCATAATTTAAGAGGTTAATTTTTTATTTTATTGTTTTTTGAAGACCGTAAATATATTTGTTAAGTGTATCAAAAAAAAATAAAAAGCCACAAATAATGTTAAATTTAAACCAACGACGTGATTTTTTCAACAATGTGTTAATTTTTACCGAGTTAGAAAATCGATTTAGTAAGCTGAATTTATTCCAGAATTTTGTTTTTTACTTCTTTGCTGTAATTTCTTCCAATTGGAATGGTATAAGATTGTATCTGAATGCGGTTACCCTCAATTGATTTTACTTTGTTGAGTGCGATTACATAGGATTTGTGGATGCGGAGGAACCGGTCGGCCGGTAATTCTTCAGACAATGAGGTTAAAGATTTATGAGTGATATAGGTTTTGTCTGAAGTCACCACTTTTATATATTCTTTCATTCCTTCTACAAACAAAATTTCTTCAATATTAATTTTCATCATTTTTTTATCGACTTTGATAAAAATATGAGAGTCTCCTTTGGCGGCTTCGACTTTGATATTGTTTTTTAAATTGTATTCGGTGGTGATTTTATTGATGCACTTTATAAATCTAGGAAGGGGAATAGGTTTTACTAAGTAATCGAGTACATCAAGATCGTAGCTTTCTGCGGCAAATTCTCTAAAGGCAGTTGTAATGATAACTTTGGTTTTGTTTTCGATTAAGCTAATAAGTTCAAAACCTGTCATCATAGGCATGTTAATGTCTAAGAATACGGCATCGACAGTAGTACTGTTTATAAAATCAAGCGCTTCCAGAGAATTATTAAATGTGCCAATTACCTCAAAATCTGTAAAATTGGTAAAATAATTTTGCAGGACTTTGATTGCTAAAGGCTCATCGTCAATCAACACGCATTTAATTTTCATTATCAAGTGGTATTTGCAAACGGATTATATAGTAATTTAATTTGGTTGTGCTTTTTAGACTGAAGTCATTTTTGTAAATCAACTTTAATCTCTTTTTGGTATTCGCGAGACCAATTCCGCCTTTCGCATTAATATTTTGTGAAATTACAAAATTATTTAAGATTTCAAAGTCTAACATTTTATTGTCAATAACTTTACAATTGATTTTAATTTTTAGGTTATTATTGTTGACCCCGCCGTGTTTAAAGGCATTTTCGACTAATGAAATAAAGAGTAACGGAGGGACTACAATATCCTCGATATTCGATTCTAAGTTGATGGTAACTTCAACATTCTCAAAGCGTAACTTCTCAATTTCGATATAATTTTGGATGTAATCAATCTCTTTAATTAAAGGAACAGATTTGGTTCCTTTTACATCATATAAAACATATTCCATCAAATTGGACAGTTTTATAATGACATCCGGAACTTTATCCGAAGATTCAAGTGATAAAGCATACAGATTATTCAGGGTGTTGAAAAAGAAATGAGGCTGAATCTGGTTTTCAAGATATTTTAACTTTATCCTAAACTGATTTTCTCGTAAAGATCTGTTTCTTTCCCTTTCTCTCAACCAGGTTAAAGTAAGGTAGACAGAAGAGGCCATGGCAACCACATACAATTCACCAATACATACCGCTAGTACGTGGTTGATGTCGAAAGTATGATATTCACGGTTGGCTTCGGGCCATATATTTTCAGATATAATATAATAGGTAAGACCGGTTTTTATTAAATAGACTCCCAACAAGCTCAGGACCATCAAAAAAGTGTACTGAATGTATTTTTGTTTTAGTACGTAACGGGGTACCAGTACAAATAAATTGAAATAGACTAATGGAATGTGTAACGAGAATTCGATCAGGTTTGATTTAAACGAATAAGGGTAATCATTAAAGTAAGCTCCCCATCTTAAAAAGTTAAGAGTAAAATAGCTGCCCCAAAACCAAACGTGGTTTTTAAGTTTGATGTCAAATTTTAATTTTCGTATCTCGTTCAATTTCTTTTTAACAATTTATTAAGATTTAATTCTCTGGTTAATAATCTTGTGCAACTTTAAACAATTACTTGCTAAAACGCAATTCTTTTAAAGAAAATTTTGAAAGAGAGAAATGTGTTGCTTTGTTTTGAACGGATAACGTTTTCGTAAAGCATATTGTGAAATATTGGGCGTCGTTCCTTTGTAATTGTGATTAAAATGTTAATGATTGTTAAACGATTGTACCTAAAAAGCTCTTTTTTTTGTAGTAAATATTTATTTTGTTATAAAATTTTATAGGATATTGCCTAGAAAACGTTTTCGAATCGCATATTATTGATTGTTTTATGTCGTTTGTTTAAAATTTTGTGCTGTTTGTATAAATTATTTTTTTTAATAATCCCTTAAGAATAATTTTACCCTATAACTAACAAAATAAATAAACATGAAAAAAATTTTCTTAATCTTTATGATTGCTTTTACGGCGCAGGTTTCGCTTGCTCAGGTAAAAAATGTCAAAGGTGTGATTACAGATTCTGATGGATTGCCATTGCCAGGAGCATCAGTTGCAGTAGAAGGAGGTCAAAAGGGGGCTACTACCGATTTTGACGGACTATACGCAATCGAGGTGCAAAAAGGACAGACTTTAGTTTTTACTTATGTAGGTCTTGAAACACAAAAAATAGTTGTAGGTGATGCTGCTACAATTAATGTAAAAATGCTACAAGCGGCTTCTAATGCTTTAAATGAAGTAGTGGTTACTTCATTAGGTATTAAGAAAACAAGAAAATCTTTGACTTACGCCGCTCAGGAACTTAAAGGAGAAGAATTAACACGTGTAAGAGATGCCAACGTTATCAATACAATTGCAGGTAAAATTGCCGGTGTTGCAGTAACAAAAAGTTCTGCTGGTACTGGTGGATCTACAAAAGTGGATATTCGTGGAAGCTCTTCAGCGACAAACAATCAGCCTTTATACGTTATTGATGGTATCCCGATGTTAAACTCTGGATCAGGTCAGCCTAACGATACATTTGGTAGTTTAAATGGTGGTAACCGTGATGGTGGAGATGTTGTGTCTTTAATTAATCCTGATGATTACGAAGGAATGACTGTTCTTAAAGGTGCAGCTGCTTCTGTATTGTATGGATCTCAGGGAGCAAATGGAGTAATTTTACTTTCTTCTAAAAAAGGAAAAGTGGGTCAGTCAAGTTTTTCAGGTTCGTCTGTAACTACTTTTGAATCGGCTGCTTATTTGCCAAAGTTTCAAAAAGATTATGCTGCAAGAGCAGGAGAAGATGAATCTTGGGGAGCAAAACAAAGTATAAAAGATCACGTAAAAGACTTTTTTCAAACTGGAGTTACTCAAATTACATCTGTAGGGTATTCTGCAGCTACAGAAAATTCTTCTACAGCATTGACATATGCTAATACTTCAGGATCAGGGATTATCCCAGGAAACGGAATTAAAAGAAATAACTTTGGAATTCGTCAAACTGCTAAGTTTTTTGATAATAAACTTACAGTGGGTGTAAACGGAAATTATACAACTCAATCAATTGCAAATAAACCGGTAAATGGTCTTTACTTTAACCCGCTTACAGGTGTTTATTTAATGCCAAGAGGAAATGATTTCGATTTTTATAAAAATAATTACGAAGTTTTTAATCCGACAAGAAATTTAATGGCTCAAAATTGGATGACGAACAGAGATATTATGCAAAACCCATATTGGGCTATTAACAAAAATAAATCTGAAGACACAAACACTTTCTTCAACGGAGCAATATCGGCTTCATACAAAGCGAATGACTGGTTAACAATTGCTTCAAGATATAGTTATAACAGAGTGGACAGCGGATTTGAAAAGAAAATTTTTGCTACTACTCAAGGAACACTTTCTCATGTTAACGGTAGATACATTAGTAATGATGCTGTAAGTACGCAACGTTATGGAGATTTAATTGCTACCATCAATACAAAATTCAGTGATGATTTTTCATTCAATGCTAATATTGGTACAAGTATCACCAATACAGTAACAAACGACAGAACAATTTTAGATTCTGGAATTGGTGCAGGATTAAAAATTACGAACTGGTTTACACTTAACAACTTTGTAAACAATACAGGAAATTACCAAACAATTGACTCAAAAAGAGAAGTACAATCTGTATTTGCAGCGACTACTTTAGGGTATAAAGAAAAACTGTTTTTAGACCTTGCAGCCAGAAATGACTGGTCTTCTACCTTAGTAAATACTAATAAAGGATCTTATTTTTATCCATCTGTAGGGGTAACAGGTATACTTAGTGAGATCTTTACAATGCCGGAGTCTATTAGTTTTGCAAAAGTTCGTGCAACTTATGCTCAGGTTGGTAATGACGTTGCTGCTTTTGTTACTACACCAGTAGATACCTATTTGCCAGGTAACAATAGTACTCAGCCTCAGGTTGGATTACAAAGAGGAACTACTTTAAAACCAGAATTGAAATCAGAATATGAATTTGGTACAGAGTGGAGATTTCTTAACAACAGATTTGGTATTGAACTTTCATACTACAATTCAACAACAAAAAATCAGTATTTCCAATCTGCTGCTCCAGACGGAAGCCCAGAGGGAGTTAGATTCTATGGTTTCAATGCCGGAAGTATCGAAAATAAAGGTTTTGAAGTTGTATTCAATGCAGGTGTAGTTAAAGGAGAAAAATTCTCTTGGGATTCATCTATAAACTTTTCTCAAAACAAAAATACAGTAAAAGAACTTCCTGCTTCATCTAAAGGAATTGTGAATTTGACTGTTCCTGGAGTTAATAACTACCAATACTCTTTAATTGAAGGAAGACCGTTTGGAGTTATTATGGGGAAAAATATCCTAAAAGACGATCAGGGTAGAATTTTATTAGATAAAGATGGTAAAATTCAGGGTACTGAAGGTTTTACTGAAGTTGGAAATTCAAATCCTGATTTTATGTTAGGTTTCTCTAACACTTTCAAAGTAGGTTCTTTCTTTGCAAATGTTTTAATTGATGGACGTTTTGGTGGTAATGTAATGAGTATGACTGAAGCACAAAATGATTTCTTTGGAGTTTCTAAAGCGACAGGTGATGCCAGAAATGCCGGAGGTGTTGCAGTAAATGCGGTTAAACCTGATGGTACTGTGGTAACTAGTATACCAGCTGAAGATTATTATAAAAAAGTGGGAGGTAGAGATGGAATTACAGGTGAGTATGTTTACAAAGCAACAAACGTAAGCGTAAGAGAGATTTCTGTAGGATATACTTTCAACCCTAAAAAACTTCCTGTTTTTCAAACAGCTTCTATTTCATTAATTGCAAGAAACTTATTCTTTATATACAAAGACGCTCCTTTTGATCCAAACATTGCATTAAGTACAGGAGAAGGACTGCAAGGTATTGATATCTATGGTTTACCTTCTACCAGAAGTATTGGTCTTAATTTAAATGTAACTTTCTAAATCAAAAAAAAATGAAATTCAATAACATAAAAAAAACAGCTATCTGTATGTCATTTCTTGCTGCGGTAGGTTGTACAGGTAATTTTGATGAGATTAACACCAATCCAAATGGTTTCAGTAATGATCAACTAAAGGATGACTTTAATGACATCAAAAAAGGATTTGCTCCGATGTTTAACAACATTCAGGTTTTAGGGGATCAGCTGGAATCTCAGTATCAATTACAACAGAATTTAAATGCAGATATTTGGTCAGGTTATATGGCTACTCCGACTCCTTTTAGAGGAGGAAGTAACAATACAACTTATGACTTAATCGACGGATGGAACAATGCTATTTGGACAAATGCTTATCCAACAGTTATGTTCAACGCCTACGATATTGCAAACAAAACAAAGGGGAAATTTGACCATTTTTATGCATTTTCTCTTATCTTGAAAGTAGAAGGAATGCACCGTGTTACGGACATTTTTGGACCTATCATTTATTCTCAATACGGTAAAAATGCACCTATTGCGTATGATTCTCAGGAAGAAGTATACAACCAAATGTTTAGCGAGTTGGACTTTGCTGTAGATGAATTGACAAAAAGAGCAGATGCCGGAGAACCTTTTGTATTTAAAGATGCCGATTTATCTGGTTATGAAGGTAATTATGCTTCTTGGGTAAAATTTGCCAATACATTACGTTTGAGATTAGCAATGCGTATCGTAAAAGTAAAACCTGCTTTGGCAAAAGCTCAGGCAGAAAAAGCGGTAGCACAAAAATTCGGAGTATTTACAGCTAAGAAAGATGCGTTTAGAATTGTATCTCCAACTTTTACAAATCCTATCGCAACCATTAGTGGTTCATGGTTAGACATTAGAATGTCTGCTGATATGGAATCTATTTTAAAAGGATACAACGATCCTAGAATGCCAATTTATTTTGACAAATCAGCTCAATTTTCGGGTCAGTTTAAAGGAATCCGTACTGGTATCAACATTGGAGGAAAAGGAGATCGTGAGCGTTTTTCAGGTATCGGAGAAGTGGTTAGATCAAAAACAATTTACTTAGTAACAACTGCTGAAGCTTATTTCTTAAGAGCAGAAGGAGCTTTAAGAGGTTGGAACATGGGAGGTGATGCTAAATCATTATACGAGGCAGGTATTGGGGCGTCATTTGACCAAAGAGAAGCTTCAGGTATTGCTAAATACTTAATTGATAATACTAGTCTACCTGTAGCATATGTTGATCCTGTTGCTGCTGTAAACAATTCAGCTCCGGTAAATAACATCACTATTGCATGGGATGATGCTGCTACAAATGAGGTGAAATTACAAAGAATTATTACTCAAAAATGGATCGCAGGTTTCCCGGAAGGACAAGAAGCTTGGTCTGATTACAGAAGAACAGGATATCCAAAATTATTCCCTGTAGTAGTAAACAACAGTGGAGGAAAAATTACCACACAATTTGGCCCAAGAAGAATCAACTTTACATCAAATGAATTGTTGAACAATAAAGAAGGTGTTGCTACTGGTGTTGCCAAATTAGGCGGACCGGATAATGGTGGAACCAGACTTTGGTGGGATGTTATAGCTCCAAATTTCTAAAAAAATAAATCCAAGAAGTAAAAGAATTTAAGTTTGGTTAGTAAATGGTATAAGTGACGAAAGTTGCTTATACCATTTCAAAAACCAAAATTGTAATTATTATAAAAAGAAAAGAAATGAAAAGTGCTTTAGAAATAAAACCTGATATCAGCTATAAAAGCGCGGGGAAGTTTGAAGAGACACGATTTGAAAAAATCCACAATGAAATCTTCAGGAATTCTGCAGAAGCTTCGGTAATTGTAGCACAGGAAATCGCGCAATTGATCCGATCGAAACAAGAAAAGAATAAATCTTGCGTATTAGGTTTGGCTACTGGTTCTTCTCCTATAAAAGTTTATGAAGAATTGGTGAGAATGCACAGAGAAGAAGGCTTAAGTTTTAGCAATGTGATCACTTTTAATCTGGATGAATACTATCCGATGAGCAAAGAGAACAATCAGAGCTATCATTATTTCATGCACCAGCATCTTTTTAATCATATTGATATCAGACCTGAGAATGTTAATATTCCTGACGGAACCGTTGCGATTGAAGAACTCAATCAGTATTGCATCGACTACGAAATGAACATTAAAAATGCGGGAGGTCTTGATTTTCAATTATTAGGAATTGGTCGTACAGGTCACGTAGGTTTCAACGAACCGGGATCTCACATCAACTCCGGAACCAGAATCATTACACTTGATCACATTACAAGAGTCGACGCTTCTTCTGATTTTAACGGGATCGACAACGTTCCTAAAAGAGCGATTACGATGGGAGTTTCTACCATCATGAGATCAAAGCGAATTGTATTGATGGCCTGGGGACAAAACAAAGCCGATATCATCAAGAGAACTATTCAGGGCGATATCAGTTCAGAAGTTCCGGCTACTTTTTTACAAAATCATGCCAATGCTACATTTGTATTAGACCAGTCAGCAGCTTCAGAATTAACGCGTTTCAAAACGCCATGGTTAGTGGGCGAATGCATCTGGACACAGGAATTAAAAAGCAAAGCGATTGTTTGGTTGTGCCAAAAAACAAAACAGTCTATTTTAAAATTAACGGACAGAGATTACAACAACAACGGAATGTCTGATCTTTTGGCGCAGGAAGGTTCTGCTTACGATTTGAACATCAATATGTTCAACGTTTTGCAGCATACCATCACAGGATGGCCGGGTGGAAAACCTAATACCGACGATTCGCATCGTCCGGAAAGAGCCAATCCGGCAAAAAAACGAGTGATTCTTTTTAGTCCACATCCCGATGACGATGTGATTTCTATGGGAGGAACTTTTTCAAAATTGATAAAACAAGGTCACGATGTACATGTAGTATATCAAACCTCCGGAAATATAGCGGTTACAGACGATGAGGCATTAAAATTTGCCGAAGTGGCTAAAGATTTTCTGGGTGATGCTGCCTCGGGAATTAACTTTAAAGCTGTAATTGAATTTTTGAATAACAAATCTGAAAACCAAATTGATTCTTTGGAAGTTCGCAAATTAAAAGGACTTATCCGAAGAAGAGAATCGTATGCGGCAACAAGATACATTGGATTAAAAGATGAGAACACGCACTTTTTAGATCTGCCGTTTTATGAAACCGGACAGGTGAAGAAAAATCCACTGGGAGCTGAAGACATCGCGATTGTAAAAGATATCATTGCACAAATACAACCCCATCAGGTATTTGCGGCAGGAGATTTGGCCGATCCGCATGGTACACATGAAGTTTGTCTGAATGCCATCTTTGCAGCGATGAAAGAACTAAAACCACAAAAGTACATGGACGACTGCTGGTTGTGGCTTTACCGAGGAGCATGGCACGAATGGGACATTCACGAAATCGACATGGCCGTTCCGCTTTCTCCTTCAGAAGTATTGTTAAAACGCCACGCCATTTTGTACCATCAGTCTCAAAAAGACAGGGTAATGTTCCAGGGTAATGACTCCAGAGAATTCTGGGTAAGAGCCGAAGACCGTAACAAAAACACAGCCGTTTTATACGATGAATTAGGATTGGCAGAATACGAAGCTATTGAAGCTTTTAAACGTTTTGATTATTAAAATTTAGGTTATAAGATCCGGGTGAGAGCGGATCGCATTACAAAATTCAGATTGATTTCATGAGGAGTGAGGATTCAATCGAAATCATTCTGAGTTTTGTTTCTTTTATTTATTATTAATGTTGTCTCAGGCAACATCTTTCCAAAAACATTACAAATGAAATATTTATTAGTCCTACTATTAGCGGGTGTGACAGCTAGTGCTCAGGTTCAAAAAGAGCAGCTAAACCTTATGCCTTGGCCTCAAAGTGTTGTTTTAAACGATGGTAACTTTACTTTAACTAAAAATTTTAAAGTAAACATTACCGGAAATCCTAATGCCCGAATTTTTGGAGGAGTAACACGCTTTTTGCGTCGATTGGATGGTAGAACCGGTATTTTTTTCGAACAGGGATTTATTACCAAACTAAATGAAGTTCCCACAGCCGAGCTTCAAATCAATTGTTCCAAGAGCGGAAAAATTGGTTTGTATGAAGACGAAAGCTATCATTTGGAGATCAAACAAAACAAGATTACAATAAATGCAACAAGTGATTTAGGAGCGTTACACGGTCTTGAAACCTTATTGCAAATCATGCAGAATAACAACAACTCTTTTTACTTTCCGGTATCAAAAGTTTCCGATTTTCCGAGATTTACCTGGAGAGGTTTGATGGTCGATGCTGCCAGACATTTTCAACCGGTAGACGTGATCAAAAGAAATATTGATGCTTTGGCGGCTATGAAAATGAATGTTCTTCACTGGCATTTAGTAGACGATCAGGGGTGGAGAATTGAAATGAAAAAACATCCAAAACTCATTGAAAAAGCTTCGGATGGAATGTATTACACACAAGAGGAAATTAAAAATATCGTAAAATATGCTGATGAGCGCGGTATTTTGATTGTTCCGGAAATAGATGTTCCTGGTCATGCATCTGCAATACTTACGGCTTATCCGGAAATCGGAAGCAAAGTGATTACACTGACAGGAGGAACTTCTGAAAAAAATATTCAGGGAACCGCAATTGCGACCTATGGAATTGAAAGAAATGCGGGTATTTTTTCGCCAACATTAGATCCTTCAAATCCTAAAACCTATCAATTATTAAGTGAACTTTTTGATGAGGTGTGTCCTTTATTTCCAGGAGCTTATTTTCATATCGGAGGAGATGAGAATGAGGGGAAAGACTGGGATTCAAATCCAAAAATTCAGGAATTCAAAAAGAAAAATAATCTAACTACGAATCATGAATTGCAGACCTATTTTACCATGAAACTAATTCCGATGCTTAAAAAACATGGGAAACAGTTAATGGGTTGGGAAGAAATTCTGACCAAGAACATGTCAAAAGATGCCATTATTCATGCGTGGAGAGGGCCTAATGAAGGAGTAGTAGCGGGTCAGTCCTTAATTGAATCAGTAAAAAAAGGCTATAAAACAGTGATGTCGAATGGCTATTATGTCGATTTGTTGTATCCGGTGGCAAGTCATTATTTAAATGATCCGATGCCAAAAGGAGCCAACTTAACGGCCGAAGAAAAAGCGAGAGTATTAGGTGGTGAAGCAACAATGTGGAGCGAACTTGTATCGCCAGCAACAATCGATTCAAGACTTTGGCCAAGAACAGCTGCAATTGCCGAAAGACTTTGGTCGGCTGAAGACATTACAGATTTGGCCAGCATGCGCAAGCGTCTTGATGTCGTTTCGTTCAGATTGGAAGAATTAGGAATCACTCACCTTCGCAATAAGGATGTTATTTTAAGAAACATTTCGAACAATCAGAAGATTGATTTTGTAGAAGAATTTACAAACGTTTGTGAGCCCTTAAAAGGGTACAAAAGAAACAAAGGAGGAACGGAATATCAAATGTACTCTCCGCTGACCCTTTTTGCAGATGCCTGTACACCGGATGCCAAAGACTCTTTAGCTTTTGATGCTGCTGTAGCAGAATATTTAGCGAGTAAAACTCCGGAGAATAAAGCAAAGGTAGCAGCATTTTTTAACAAATGGATCGCTGTAAACAAAGGGTTGGTTGAATTGAGTGCCAATGCACCATTGATACAGCATATACTACCGTTGTCTAAAAAATTGAATGATGCATCGCAGGAATTATTACTCGTTTTAGATAATAAATCAACTTTAAAAACAGAGGATTTGAAAAATTTAATCGAGCAGATTAACAGTAAAGACCACGCCGATGTTGAGTTATCAGTGTATGAAAGTTTTAAAAAATTAATTTAAAGATTTGTTTGAGTTAGTATTTAGTAAGTTTTTTTACCACGTTATTTAGTAAATTATTGTCTCTGCCAGAGGCTTCTGGCAGAGGTAATTATGGTGATTTAGGCTGTCTTTTTAACTTAAAACCAATTCGTAATAAATAAAAAAATAACCATCAAAAATAGTATTAACATTTAAAAACCAAATAAGACGCACAAAACAAAACATGACAAAAAGTAAAGTATTTTAGATTGATGAATCCCAAATTTATCTTCTGTGTTTAAACTAATTTTTTTAAAAATTAAATAAATATCAGTCACTACTATTCACAAATGATTATGGCTAGAATCAGTAATAGTAATATTTATTTTTAGAAGTAATGAATTAAAAATCCAGTGTATCGCGATGTTTTTTATTCGCGCTGTATTGAACCCCGGTTATCGTATTTATTTGCCGCATTTTGGCAGGTAAGGTATTGTAATTGGAATATTTATTTTCTATTAACCAATATTTATTAACTATGAAACATTATTACAGATTACTCTTTTTGTTACTGTTTCCCTTGCTTGCGTCGGCCCAACCAGCCCACGGTAAAAAAGTAGTAGGGTATTATGCGCAATGGGCTATTTACGCCCGGGATTTCAATGTTCCCAAGATAGACGGGAGCAAATTGACCCATTTGAATTATTCTTTTTACGGGACAACTTTTGACCCCGCCCGTCCGGAGAATACTAAATTAAAATGTTTGGATACCTATGCTGATTTTGAGCATACGGAAGGTGGAATTCCATGGGATGCTCCTGTAAAAGGGAACTTTTATGACTTGAAGAAGTTAAAAGAAAAGTATCCTCATTTGAAAATTTTAATCTCTGTTGGAGGATGGACCAAAGGTCAGGATCTATCTCCAATTGCCGCAAGTCCGGTGGCAAGAGCTGCTCTGGCTGCAGATATGGCAAACTTCATTGTTACTTATCCGTTTATTGACGGATTCGACATCGACTGGGAATATCCTGTAAAAGGAGGAACAGACGGTACCGAAATAGTCAACGGATCTCCTGTACCAGCACAGAAACATCATCCGGATGATAATAAAAACTTAGTGTTTTTGTTAAAAGCAATGCGTCAGGCTATGCCTAATAAATTAATCACCATTGCAGCGGGAAATAACGTTAGAGATGTTAAAATTCAATACGTAGGACCTAATACCAAAGCGCAATACGGAATGACCGACGATATTTCGACTTATTGTGATTATATTACGTATTTCGGATATGATTTTGGAGGTAACTGGTACGATAAAACCTGCTATAATGCTCCTTTGTATGCCAGTGGAAACCCAAATGATCCGCTTTATGGTGCTACACAATCTGAATCATTGGATGAACTAACCAATCAGTACCTTAATGTGATCGGTTTTCCTCCTAGTAAACTAATTATGGGATTGCCATTTTACGGTAAAATATTCAAAAATGTAGCAGTTAATTCCACCAATGGATTGTTTGTGGCTGCACCAAGAAATACATCACCGGGCTGTACGAATCCGCAACCGCCTGCAGGAACCTGGGATGGCGCCGGGGCATGCGAACGATCCGGAAGTATCGAAATTTGTGACTTAGTGGGTAATCCGGTTACCAATCCGCATCCTTATTTGGATCCGAATACGATGATGGTGACACCAACAGCGGCTGCTGCAGGTTGGGTTAGATATTTTGACAACACCACAAAAGTTCCTTACTTATATAACAATACTACCAAGGAGTTTATCACGTATGAAGATAAACAATCAATGGATCTTAAAGTACAATACATTAAGTCCAGAAGTCTTGGAGGAGGTATGATTTGGGAAGTTTCCCAGGATACCAGAGGAAGTATTCCAAATTCGTTATTGACTCAGGTGGATACTTCTTTTGGAAGCATTTTGCCAGAAACGGTTAGCATTGGAGGTTCTGTGAAAAATGGAACTGCTTTGGTAACAAACGTTACTGTGGAGGTTAAAAACGCAAGTAATGTAGTTTTACAAAGTGTAGTGTCTCCAACGGGTAATTTTACATTCTATAACTTACCTAAAAATCAAAATTATACGCTTACAGCAACAAAAGCTGCCTATAATTTTACACCAGTTAGTTTAACAAACGTTGCTGCTGATCAAACCGGAGTTGTGATCCAGGGAACACAACCTTTGTATACGGTAAGCGGAACGGTTTTAACTAATGCCACACCAGCTGCGCCAGTTTCAGGAGTTACGGTTACAGCCACTTCAGGTACAACAGTTTTAACCGCTGTTTCTAATGCAAGTGGAGTATACAGTGTTACAGGTTTAACAGCAGGACTTGACTTTACCGTTACAGCTGCTAAAACTGGTTTTCCATACACACCTGCTTCAACAGTATACACTGCAATAGACAGCAATAAAATGTTGAATTTTACACAAGGTGCTCCAATTGTATACTATACCGTTAGCGGTACTATTTTAAACGGAACCACAGCGGCTTCAGGAGTTACTGTTACTGCAACTTCTGCGGGAGCGCCTGTTTCTGCAACTTCTAATGCAAGCGGTTTTTATACATTAAGTCTGCCATCCGGTGCTAATTATACAGTAACGGCTGCCGCTGCTGGAAAAACGTATACTCCGGCTTCAACAGTTTATAATAATTTAATAGCCGATAAAACTTTAAATTTTGCTGAATTTAATGTTGGAACAAATAAAATTAGCGGAACCGTTAAAAATGGTTCAGTTCCGGTTTCAGGAGCGAAAGTTGAATTGATTGTGCCGTGGACGGATAACGCACATGGATGGAAAAGCGTTATCGCGACAACTGATGCTCAGGGAAATTACAGCTTTGCTAATTCAGTGATAGACGGTTATGCCATCATATCAAGTTTGAAATTGAATAGCTGGCAGAATAACGAGGTGGTTTATTTACCATCCAATCTGGCCAACTTTGCAGTTCCTTCAACGCCTACAGTTTATAACTTCAATACAACTGCTACTGCAAGAACGTCATCTTATACGATGAACGGCAGAGTTTTAAACGGAACCAATCCGGTATCGGGTGCTGTAGTTTCGGCAGTTTCGGGAACAACAACTTTAACTGCTGTGACAGATTCAAATGGAGCTTATTCTTTTGCAAACCTGGCTTCAGGAGCAGATTATAAAGTAACAGCTGCCAAAACAAATCTGACATTTGCTCCGGTATCAGCAGTTTCAACAACGGCTTCCGGTGCCAGAACACTTGATTTCGCACAAAATTTGGCCAGTACAAATCTAATTAGCGGAACCGTTAAAAATGGTTCAGTTCCGGTTTCAGGAGCGAAAGTAGAATTAGTTGTGCCTTGGACCGATAATACGCACGGATGGAAAAGTGTTATCGCAACATCAGATGCTCAGGGGAACTTTTCTTATGACAATTCAGTTGTAGCAGGTTATGCACAAGTTTTAAGTTTGAAACTGAATGGATGGGAGAATAACGGAACGAATTATTACCCAAACAATCTGGTAAATTTTGCGATGCCAACGACTCCGCAGGTTTATAACTTTAATACTCAGGCGACGGTTGTAACTAAACCAGTGGTTGCCATTACAGCGCCAACTACTCCGACGATTGCTATAAATTTAGGATCCGCAATTAATTTTGTGGCTAGTGTTGGATTAAGTGCTGCAGATGCTACTACAATCTCATCAGTTGCCTTTAGTATAAATGGACAAAGCCTGAGTGCTACCAATTCTTCGGGAACTTATACCGCGACTTGGACACCAGTAGCCAATCAGTTTTCGCTTAGTCATACCTTAACGGTTACGGCTACTGCCTCAAACGGTACAACAGATACAAAAACATACAATTTTGTCTTAAACTGTTCAGGTGCCAACTGCCCGAATACATTGCCTGTAGTTACCTGGAATTCACCATCGAATACTACTATAACTCAGCCTACTTTCCAGGCTGTGCCAATTTCGGTTACAGCTGTTGACAGTGACGGATCGGTTTCAGGTGTAACGATTACAATAAATGGAGGTACATTCAACATGACAGCAGGTACAAATAATACCTATACGTATAATTTTACACCAGCTGCTTATCAGGATTATCCGATTGTAATCAAAGCGACCGATAATAAATTAGGGGTAACTACATTAAACAATACCATTAAAATTACTCAGGTAGGAACTAGATTCGTTCCGCTTCCAGCAGGTAAAATTATTTTAGGATATGCACATTCCTGGGAAAATGGTTCTGCTCCATTTTTATATTTTTCTCAAATAGTGGGAAGTAAATTTAACGTAGTAGATTATGCGTTCGTAGAAACCGTTAACCGTGATGGTTATACACCAGTATTAACTACAAATGATACCAGATATTTGACCAATGGAGTTTTCAATAAACAACTATTGAAAAATGATATAAAATCCTTAAGAGATAGCGGTGTTCCTGTTATTGTTTCTATTGGAGGTCAAAATGGTCATGTTGTTTTGGAGAATGTAAATCAAAAAAACATTTTTGTTAATGGTCTGAAAGCAATTATTGACGAGTATCAATTTGATGGAGTTGATATCGATTTTGAGGGCGGATCGATGAATTTTAGTGCAGGAGGTTTAAGAGATATTTCTTATGCGGGTATTTCTGCTTATCCAAGATTGAAAAACGTAGTAGATGCTTTCAAAGAATTAAAAGCGCACTATGGTCCTGGGTTTTTATTAACTGCAGCTCCTGAAACACAATACGTACAAGGAGGATATTCTACCTATAATGATACTTTTGGTTCGTTCCTGCCAATCATTCAAAACTTACGTAATGAATTGGATTTGTTAGCGGTACAATTGTATAACACAGGAGGAGAAAACGGATTAGATGGTCAGTACTATGGTTCAGCTAAGAGAGCAAACATGGTAACAGCTCTAACAGATATGGTAATAAAAGGACACACCATTGGTACTACAGGAATGCGTTATGATGGTTTACCAGCCTCAAAAGTTCTTATCGCATTACCAGCTTGTCCAAGTGCAGCAGGTAGCGGTTTTATAACGCCGGCTGAAGGAATTAATGCGATGCATTATTTAAGAACCGGAACCACTTTTTCAGGAAGAACTTACACCATGCAGCCAGGTGGACCTTATCCTTCTTTAAGAGGTTTAATGACTTGGTCTGTAAACTGGGATTTCTCTTCTTGTGGTAATTCAGCTGAATTGTCTAAAGCGTATGCGGCTTATTTTGCAGGACTGACCGCCGCAAGAGCATTGCCTGAAGGAATCGAAACGAAAAGCAGTACAGTAGCTTATTTTAAAAACGACGCATTAGCCGTTTCCAGTGAAACTGGAGATATCGCTCAGGTAGAGGTTTTCAATACTATTGGACAGCCATTAGTGCGTCATAGAAACATTCAGAATAATAAAGAAGTACTGCTTCAGGATGTAAACTTTTCGAGCAAACAATTGTTTATCGTTGTAGTAACAGACAAGGCAGGAAATAAAAAATCATTCAAAGTAATGAACTTTTTGAACTAAAAGACAGTACTAAAGAATGAAAAATACAGAAATAGAATATTGGAATGGTTAAAATTGAGTTTGGTTATTTATTTTTTAATCTAAGTTTTATTTCGAATAAATGCATTGAATTCAGGTGATTTGTTATTTGGTTTTCACCTGAAGGAGAGCATTATGAACCTGACAGTTTTTGCTGTCAGGTTTTTTTTTGTTTAAAATGATTTAATGGTAATGTTGCGATAAAGAACACAGATAGAACTAATTTTAAAAATCAGTGTAAATCCGCGTTTTCGTGAAACGAATCGGTTTCATCCGCGTCAAAGCCTTAAAAAAAAACTTTGCGAACATTGCGAAAACCTTGCGTCTTTGCGGTAAAACAAAACTTTCACTACTTTTGAAATCAAATACAATTATCTCAGAATCCATGCAGAAATTTATCAGCCTCATTACACTTCTTCTTTTTTTCACCATAAGTACCGCTCAGAATAGATTCGGAAATCCGGAAGTTGATGCCAATCAGATTCAAAAGAATTTCAGCGACTGGTCTGTTTATCAGGGGAAAAACATTATGCTTTCGAGAGATTTCACAGCACTGGACCTTCATTCCAAAGAAATTTCAAAAGAATCTTTTCTGGACCAATTGGCAAACGGAAATTGTATTCCAATTCGATTAAAATCAGAAGATTCCAAATACTATTATCAATTATTCGAAATTGCGGCTGGTTCCGATACCAGCATTAAAGCAACCATCAATCAGATTGGTTTTGATGCGCTTAAAAATTACAAAATGGAAGGGACTCCATTCCCAAAGTTTTTGTTTAAAGACCTCAATGGAAACCTGGTTTCAAATGAGTCGATGAAAGGAAAAATAATCGTTATAAAATGCTGGTACATCCATTGTACTCCTTGTATACGCGAATTTCCGCAGGTGAATCGTTTGGCAGAAGAATACAAAAACCGAAAAGACATTGTTTTCATGAGTCTGGCCGAAGATGCTCCCGAAAAACTGAAACTGTTTCTGGCAAAAAGACCTTTAGCCTATTCGGTAATTCCAAACATGAAAGGATATATGAATGAAGCTCTGCAACTGAATTCATTTCCAACCCATTTTATCTTAAACAAAGAAGGGATGATTGCTAAAGTGCTTCCTAATTTTGAGAGTTTGGAGGTTGCTTTGAGGAAAGAAAGTGAAATGTGATTTGTTAGATGTAAAAAAGTTAGGTGTAAGATGTAAGATGTGAAAACTTAGTGTGTTTAATGAAACGACCTATTTCACATTTTACATTTCACAACCAGCATTTCACAAATAACATCTTACAAATCACATTTCACAAAACAAAAAACTTAGAGCCTTTACATCTTTGCAACTCTGAACCTTTTTTCATACTTTTGCACAAAATTAATTAAAAAGACATTCATGTTAACAGTCAATAATTTATCAGTTCAATTTGGCAAACGAATTTTGTTTGACGAAGTAAATACTACTTTCACTCATGGGAATATTTATGGAGTTATTGGAGCCAACGGTGCTGGAAAATCTACTTTTCTAAAAATCATCTCAGGTGATATCGATCCAACTTCGGGGCACATTCATTTGGAACCGGGAAAACGTATGTCGGTTTTGAACCAGAATCACAACATGTTCGATGAGCATACCGTTTTGGAAACTGTTTTGATGGGAAATAAAGTTTTGTATGCTGTTAAGAAAGAAATGGATGAACTTTATCTGGATTACAACGATAAAAACGCAGACAGAATTGGAGAACTTCAGGTTCAGTTTGAAGAAATGAACGGATGGAATGCAGATTCTGACGCTGCTTCGATGTTGTCTAACCTTGGAATTAACGAAGAGCATCATTACACTTTAATGGGTGACTTAGAGGGAAAAATTAAAGTACGTGTGCTTTTGGCGCAGGCGCTTTTTGGAAACCCGGACTTGCTTATCATGGATGAGCCTACCAACGATTTGGATTTTGAAACCATTGCGTGGTTAGAGAACTTCCTTGCAAATTATGAAAATACTGTAATTGTAGTATCTCACGACCGTCACTTTTTAGATGCGGTTTGTACACATATTTCGGATATTGATTTTGGAAAAATTAATCACTATTCAGGAAACTATACTTTCTGGTACGAGTCAAGCCAATTAGCGGCGAAACAACGTGCACAGCAAAACAAAAAAGCAGAAGAGAAGAAACAAGAACTTGAGGAATTTATTCGTCGTTTTAGTGCGAACGTTGCAAAATCTAAACAAGCTACTTCTCGTAAAAAAATGATTTCGAAGCTGAACATTTCAGAAATTAAACCTTCAAGCCGTCGTTATCCGGCGATTATTTTTGATCAGGATCGCGAAGCAGGAGATCAGATTTTGAATGTTGAAGGATTAGCCGCTTCGATCGAGGGAGATCTTTTATTTAAAGACGTTGATTTGAATATGGCAAAAGGCGATAAAATCGTTCTTTTCTCTAAAGATTCACGTGCTACAACAGCTTTCTACCAAATTTTGAACAACCAGCAAAATGCAGATGCCGGAACTTTCGACTGGGGTATTACGACCAATCAGGCTTATTTACCGGCTGAGAATCATTCTTTCTTTGAAAATGATTTGACTTTGGTAGACTGGTTACGTCAATACGCAAAAACAGAAGAAGAGCGTGATGAGGTTTTTATTAGAGGATTCTTAGGGAAAATGATTTTCTCAGGAGAAGAGGCACTAAAAACAAGCCGTGTATTATCAGGAGGAGAAAAAGTACGTTGTATGTTGTCCCGAATGATGATGGAAAGAGCCAACATCTTAATGCTTGACGAACCAACCAATCACTTGGATTTGGAGTCGATCACCGCTTTCAACAACTCATTGAAAAATTTTAAAGGTTCCGTGATTTTTACCACACATGACCACGAGTTTGCACAAACCGTTGGTAACAGAGTAGTAGAATTAACACCAAACGGAGCGATAGACCGTTACATGACATTTGACGAATACCTGGACGATGAAAAAATTCAGGAATTAAGAAAGAAAATGTACAATTTGTAATTTTATAATTTATAATAAGAGAGAGCCCGTTCGCAATGCGAACGGGATTTTTTTTGCTATTTTTTACCGAACACTTTGGCGAAAATGAATATAAGTATCGCAATAATAAAGACAACGATAAATATTCCAACACCCATTCCGGCTTTAAAAATGCCCTCGATAACTTCACAACTGGTAAATGAAAATAGTATCACGAATACCATTAACAAACGTTTAAGTATATTTTGCATGACTTTGAGTTTTTAAGAATCTGTTATTCTAATTGATATAGCTTAAAATTACGCCAAACCGTAAAAAAGATCTTACATAATTTGATGGTAAAGTTCTATGATTTAGATGAAAACCAATTGTGCTCAAAAAGTTAAACAACTTTACAATAAAGAGAAGTAAAGATAAGGGAAAGGTAATGTTCTCTTAAAAGCTATTGCGTTTTCGTAGGATACTTTTGTTGGGTCTAAAACAAAAACAACCTATGAAAAAACTTTACTTTCTATTCCTGCTGCTGGGGCTGAGTTATGCTTCCAAAGCGCAAAATTTATTTCCATATCTGCAAAATGCCACACCGACCTCGATTTATGTGAACTGGAAAACAGAGAGCAATCCGGAGTCGATTGTAGAATATGGGACGACAGCCACTAGTCTTAATGTTACCGTTACCGGTAATACAAATGTTTTTACAGATTCGGGTTATCCGGGGAATTATTTTTACCATAGTGCGAAGTTGCTTAACCTTTCGCCGAATACGAAATATTACTACAGAATAAAAACCGGAGCGGATGTGTCTTCGGTTTATTCTTTTAAAACACTACCGAATCCGGGGCAGGCGGCCACATCAAACGGGCACATTCGCTTTTTGATAATGGGCGATAACCAATTGAAAGCGGTACCTCGTTATGATTCTTTGGTATCTGCTGCCAAAAGAAAGATAAGACAAAAATGGGGGAAAGACTTATCTCCGGATGACAATATCTCCATGACTTTTATGGTTGGAGATCAGGTAGATGTAGGGACTTTAGATCATTACGAAAATGTACATTTTAAAAAGAACAGAGGTTTGTCAGGGAATGTACCGATTCAGACAACAGTAGGAAATCATGAAACCTACGGAACTCTTGGAATGAACTCTTATTACGATCATTTTTATATCAGTGAACTTTCGTATAAAGGTATTTCATCAGGAACAGAGAATTACTATGCACAACAAGCCGGTAATGTTTTGTTTATTAGTTTAAGTTCAGAACATACCGGAGCAGCACAACTTAGCTGGCTGCAACAGGTTCTTACGGCTGCAAATGCAGATTCAACAGTAGATTGGATTTTTTCTCTAAGTCACAGACCTTATCAGGCAGAGCAGTATGTGGGGGATATTTCGACCTGGGTTCGTAATACTGCCGTTCCATTATTGGTAACTTCTCCAAAATATTCCATGCATATCGGGGCGCACCATCATCTTTATCACAGAGGACAGTTGAAAAACACTCCTACTTATAATATTATTTCAGGAGGTACAGCCTGGGATCAATATTGGGGATCTTCGACAGAACAGGATTTTGATGACGTACAGAAAACAATCTGTAACTGGATTTATCAAATTGTAGATATTGACGTTACAAACGGAAAAATGGATATCGAAAGTTACTCGATTGGAAGCGTTGATAAATGGAAGAACAACCAATTGATGGATGAATTTCACCGCTATAAAAACAAGGCTGCACCGGCGAAACCTTCGATCACCAATACTTTTACAGCGACAAATACGTTACCGTTAACCGTATCCGGATCAGCTTATAGCACCACTACAGACGAGAAGTTAAACACCAGTCAGTTTTTGATTTCTCAGACACCAACATTTGATATTGTTAAGAAAGAAGTATATCGCGATTTTGAAAACTTATATGGGAAGTATGGAACCAAAAAAGATTCAACCGTAAATATTAATCTTGGTGTAGACATTACCAAAATGGATCTGGCTTCTAATTCACTTCCAAATGGTAAGTACTATGTAAAATTAAGATACAGAGACCGCAATTTGGAATGGTCGCCATGGAGTGATGTTCAGACTTTTACCATTACCGGAAGTAATACGGTAAACACGGCAATAGTTACAGATGCTTTGACGTATTTGCAAGGAGCAGCTATAAAAGTTGATTATACGGATGCTCCGGCCAGTACTTCGACCTGGATTGGTTTGTATAAGGAAGGGCAGACGCCGGGAGGTTCGACACCATCACAAACCTGGAAATATACAGATGGCAGCACAAGTGGTTTTATTAATTTCCCTAGCGGACTGGCGAATAAAGGACGTTATTATGCCGCAATATTTTCAAATGGAGGTTATACCGAAATAGCAGCCCGAAAGTATTTTTATGTAGGACCTGTTCCGACCTTAACTACCGATAAAACCGAGTATTCTGTTGGGACTCCTGTGATTATTAACTACACGAATGGCCCACAGTTGGCAAAAGACTGGATTGGAATCTACAGAATGGGAGTTAACCCGGGATCGGGAGTTACAGCAACAAGCTGGCAATATGTGACAACCGTTGCCGATGCTAAATCTTTTACCGGATTGCCAAAAGGGTATTATTATGCCGAATATTATTTACAGGATGGATTTAATCCTATTGGAAATAAAGTTTTCTTTAAAATTGGTGCTGTTGTTACCGAATTATGGATCAACAAACCTGTTTACGATCTTGGGGAACAAATTACAGCTTCCTGGACAGATGCCCCGGGTATTGTAAAAGACTGGTTGGGAATTTACCATGAAGGTGATAATCCTAATGAAAAACCGTTGGTGAGTTATACCTATTTTGAAGGACTTTCTGAAGGAACTAAAAATATTGTGGCTCCCGAATTGCCTACCGAAAAAGGAAAATACTTTTTAGTGATGTTTACCAATGATTCTTACAATGAAGTATCAAACCGAGTTACTTTTGAAGTAATTGATCCGCATTTGGGTAATGATGAATTTAAAATTGACAATGGTTTGAGAGTATATCCAAATCCAACCAATAATAATACAGAAACCTTTATTCAGTCGGAATATCCTATTGACGAAATAGAAATTTACAGCATGGAAGGAAAGTTGTTGTATGCCACTAAAAATGTGAATAACAACAAGTTTTCACTCATCAATCAGGATTTGCCAAAAGGAGTTTATATTTTAAAAATGCATTCCCGTAAATTGTTTACAGCCAAACTAATTGTGAAGTAATAAACAAACAAATAAATATCAAAATCCCATTTGCCACGGCGAATGGGATTTTGTTTTTTTAGAAAAGAAGCTCTGACGAAATATTAGAATAACATTTCAATCAGCTGAATTTTATTTCCGCAGGTGTCATCCAATATGGCAATTTTTACATTTCCCATTGCTGTTGGTTTCATACTAAATTCAACCTCAAGACCAATCAGACGATCGTATTCCTCCTGAAGATGATCAACGTTAAATTGAGTATAGGGGATCCCGGCGTCAAAGAGTGCTTTTTGATAGGTTTTGGCCGGTTCAAAATGATTGGGTGCTGGTTCCAGTAAAATTTCGACTCCGTCTGGTTCGTCTTTAGAAACAACGGTGAGCCATCTGTTGTTTTCGCCCAGAGGCACATCATGCTTTTTTACAAAACCTAGTTTTTTAGTATAAAACTGTAAGGCCTTTTCCTGATCCTGAACTGGAATTCCGATTACTTTTACTCTCATTATCTATCGTTTTAAAAGGATTGAATACAACTTTGATGCATTTTTAATTAGCGGGCTATTTTACGCATAAGAGTTTCAAACGGACCATTATTAAAGCGTTTTGCCCAAAGACTACTAAAGTAATAACTGAGTACAAAATATGCAATTGAAAACAGTAAAATATAAATTGGTTTTGTCGCCTCCTCATCGGTTGGATCTTGGGTTAAACTCCTGTTCATCAGTACAGAGAACAGGATGAGTCCGATAGTGAGATGCGAAATATAGTGTGTTAGCGTCATTTGACCTGTTGGAGCAAAATTTTGTACGTATCGGTTCGTTCCGTATTTTTCTCCCAAGTACATAAAGAAGGCAATCAGCATCAGAGCAAATCCGGATGTGCTTAACAAAAAGGGGAGGTACGGAGGGAGGTAATCGGCATTGATAAATAAATCTAAATGCTCAGAAAGTACAAATTGACCGGACAATAATTGAAGTAATGCGATTGATATATACACTAGAAGCCCAATCGCAAACATTTTCTTCTGAACCTTTATACTGTTCCAGTTTAGTCTTCCAAGATACATTCCTAAAAGAAAATAAGCAATCCAGGGAAAAACAGAATTCCAGCCATTATAAAAGGTGTTTCTGATAAATCCGTTCAGGGTGTAAAAATCTTTGTATTGAAAAGTATCCATGTTCCAGCCTGTTTCATACGGGATGATAAAAATTAAAACGTGAAAACCAAAGACCGCCATTGCAGCCAGGAGCAGAAAAAACTTCTTGTTTAAAAAGACCAAAAAAGCAATTAGAAACATATAACAACCGTAGAAATGCAAAATATCGGCGGGCCAGATGAGGTTGAGCAAAAGTCCGATGACAAATAAAAAAGCGGCTCGTTTGAGGATGGTATTTCTCAGCTGCTTTTTCTCGGCAGGAGTATATGCAGCTCTGTTGGTCATAAGCGCAACACCCATTCCGGCCAGTATTACAAATACCGAACTCGAGTTGCCACTAAAAAGAGACATAAATTGAGCAACAGTACTTTGGTCGTTATGGGAGCCAAAAACCATATTAAAATTCACAATAAACATTCCGAAAATGGCATAAGCTCTTGCCAGGTCAAATCCTATAATTCTTTGTTTCATTTTTTTATATTTTATGAAACAAATGTCGAAATGAATAACTGCGGGAAATTTGACTTAGGTCAAATAATACATCTAAATTCTGGAACGGATTCTGCTCAGTGTTTCCAGCGATATTCCCAGATAAGAAGCAATGTGGGTGAGCTGGATGTTTTTAATAATATGCGAATGTTCTTTGATTAGTTTAAGATAGCGAGTGGTAGCATCCAGAGTGCGAAACTGAAACAAGCGGTCCTCTAGCCAAATGGCGTAATACTCGGTCAGCATCAAATCTAACTCTGTTAATTTTGGAAATTGCTTCTTTGCATTCTGAAATGCGGTAAAGTCGGTTTGTGAAATGGTAATATCAGTAACGGCCTCAATGAATTCCTTACTTGGCTTTTGGAGGCAATAACTATTAAAAGATACGGCTATATCATCAGTAAAGTAGAGTTCTGTCGTGATTTCCTTTCCGTCATCGAGATAATACTTTCTGGCGATCCCTTCTTCTATAAAGTAACTTTTACTGCATATTTCATCTTGCCGTAACAAAAACGCTCCTTTTTTTAATGTTCGGGTAGTAGAGATGTTATTTAAAACGGCTAAGGTTTCCGGATCAAGGCTGTTTATAAAAGCATCTATTTTGGTGAGATAGGAGTTCATTTTTTCGGTAAATATTCGGTTTAAGAGCGCTTTACTTGTTGGCAGGTTTTAGTTTGTTGCCATAATAAGAAGAACTACCACAGGCACGGAAGAAATTTTTTCAATGCCGGGTGGTGGTTGCTTAAATACGGTTTTTTAACCTCCAATTGTACCCGTGCTCACGGGTTCTGATCGTTTGTAATTGGCAATAATAACTCCTGTAGAGGTGATCGTATGGTCAGTCAGTACAAATGAAGTTGGAACTGCACCCTCATCAAATAGTTTTTTCCCTTTTCCAAGCAGTAAAGGATGAATTTTGAGCCAGAGCTCGTCAACTAAATCATTTTTAAGCAGGAACTGAATCATGTTGGCGCCGCCCCAAACTTTAATGTCATCGCCTTCTGAATTTTTAAGATTTTGAATGTCTGCTGTGTCTTTTAGAAACACGGAGTTTTCCCATTGAGAATCTTTTCGGCTTGTAGATAGGACATATTTGGTAACCTCATTAATTCCGGGCCAGTTAGCAGCATTCGCGGGCCAATAAGATTCAAAAAGGTCAAAGGTTTTTCGACCTAAAAGAATATCCGAAGGTTCCATTTGTTTCTCCATGGCCTTGCTGTATGATTCATCACCAAATGGTGCGACCCAGCCTCCGTATTCAAAACCGCCCGAAGTATCTTCCTGAGGGCCTCCCGGCGCTTGCATCACCCCATCGAGTGTAATCATTGCTAAGGCGATTATTTTTCTCATGATTTTTAGTTTTTGGTTTCTCAAATATAATAAAATAACAAGAAATATTGGATTGAATTAATTCGGGTTGATGGTGTTGCAGGAGTGGATTTTTATTGGTGTGTTGTTTCATAGGCAACGGATTGAAATCCACTTTCACAACATTGTTTATTCCTGCTTAATTTAGAATGCTGCTTTGTGATCGTACAGCGTTAAAAATTTATTCCAATATTTGTATTTAGAAAGAGGCAACAAATAAATTCTGATTTTGTATATTTGCCCAACCAAACATTATACTTAATTATGAGCCAAAAAGTATTACTTAATTCAAAAGAAGTTACTATCATACTCCATCGTTTGGCTTGTCAGTTAATCGAAAAACATCTTGATTTTTCAGATACTATTTTAATCGGAATTCAGCCGAGAGGTGTTTTTTTAGCAGAACGTTTAAAACAAATATTAGAGAGCGAGTACAAGACACCTGAAATTTCTCTGGGTTATTTAGATATTACTTTTTTCAGAGACGATTTCCGTCGTACAGATAAACCGCTTGAAGCCAATAAAACCCAAATCAATTTTATAGTTGAAAATAAAAAAGTCATTTTTATCGATGACGTTTTATTTACCGGACGCAGCATTCGCTCTGCTTTAACCGCAATTCAGTCTTTCGGGAGACCTTCAGAAATTGAATTGTTAGTGTTAATCGACAGGCGTTTTAGTCGCAATCTGCCTATTCAGCCCGATTATCGTGGTCGTCAGGTAGACGCTATTAATGGTGAAAAAGTAAAAGTAAGCTGGAAAGAAAATGACGGCGAAGATGTGGTGCATTTGATTACCAATTAGTTTAATCGGTTAACCGGTTAATTGTTTAATCGGAAAAGCCAAACGATTAAATGATTAGTGAAATTAAAAAATAGTTGAACCGTTAAATCAGTCAACTATTTAGTCGTAAAGAAAGCGATTAAACGATTAAACAAATAAATATATAAACAAACACAATGAAAGAATTAAGCGTAAATCACTTATTAGGAATTAAATATATCAATGAAAATGATATTAACCTGATTTTTGAAACTGCCGATCATTTTAAAGAAGTCATCAACAGACCCATTAAAAAAGTTCCTTCATTACGAGATATTACCATTGCCAATATTTTCTTTGAAAACAGTACCAGGACCAAACTTTCTTTTGAGTTGGCGCAAAAAAGACTCTCTGCTGATGTGATTAGTTTTTCGGCAGCTCAGTCTTCGGTCAAAAAAGGAGAGACCCTGATTGATACTGTAAATAATATCCTTTCAATGAAAGTTGATATGGTTGTAATGCGCCACTCCAACCCCGGAGCGGCTTATTTTTTATCCAAAAATGTCAAAGCCAGTATCGTGAACGCCGGAGACGGAGCACACGAACACCCAACACAGGCTTTATTAGACAGTTACTCGATCAGAGAAAAATTAGGGGATGTGGCCGGAAAAAAAGTAGTTATTGTAGGTGATATTCTGCATTCAAGAGTGGCTTTGTCCAATATATATGCTTTGAAGATGCAGGGAGCCGAAGTAAAAGTTTGCGGTCCAAAAACACTGATTCCAAGATACATCGAATCGCTTGGTGTTACGGTTGAACCCAATTTGCGTAAAGCTTTAGAATGGTGTGATGTTGCCAACATGCTTCGGGTACAAAACGAACGTATGGATGTAAACTTTTTTCCTTCTACCCGCGAATATGCACAACAATATGGAGTAGATAAACCCTTACTGGATTCTCTTGGAAAAGAAATCGTAATCATGCACCCGGGACCAATCAACAGAGGGGTAGAGATAACTTCTGAAGTAGCAGACTCCGACCATTCCGTGATTTTGAATCAGGTTGAAAATGGTGTTGCGATCAGAATGGCCGTTATTTATTTATTGGCTTCTAAGATTCAGTAGTTTTTATTTTTTTGTTTCAAGTTTTATTTGTTTCAAGTTCGATAAGCTGAACGTTATAAAACCTGAAACCTGAAACTTGGAACCTGAAACCTGAAACTTGAAACCTGAAACCTGAAACCACAAAAAAATCGTACCTTAGCTCTCTAACAGAGCCTATAAATTAGAAGATGAAAGTAGATCAAAAAGGACATACCGTTACCATTAAAGATACCCAGGGAGATTTTAATGCTTTTTTGGAAAAAGTAACGCAACAGTTTAAAACCTTTGAAAAACAAAATATTATAATCGATTTGTCTGCAGATACTGATGTTTCTGAAAAAGAAGTAAAGCTTTTTCTGCCTTTGGCCAAACAACAGAAAAAAGCCAAAAAATCATTTGTAATAGTAGTTTCTGATCTTGACTTTAATGCTGTTTCAGATAAATTACTAGTGGTTCCATCACTTTTGGAAGCACATGACATTATCGAAATGGAAGAAATCGAAAGAGACCTGGGGTTTTAATTGTAGATTTTAGAGTTCAGATTTTAGATTTTGAATGTTGAAATCTAAAATATATATTCAATCTAAAATCTAAAATCAACAATCTAAAATGAAGCTTACAATACTAGGCTGTTATGCCGCAACTCCCAGAACAATTACCAATCCGACTTCGCAGGTTTTAGAGATTAAGAACAGAATGTTTTTAATTGATTGCGGTGAAGGAACTCAGGTACAGCTGCGCAAGAACAAAATTAAATTCTCTAAAATAAATCATATTTTTATTTCGCATTTGCATGGGGATCACCTTTATGGATTAATTGGTACGATCTCAACTTTTGCGCTTTTAGGCCGTACGACTGACTTACATGTTTACGGACCGAAAGGAGTGAAGGAGATTATTACTTTGCAATTGAGATTGTCCAATTCCTGGACGAGTTATGATTTGTTTTTTCATGAACTGGAAGCAACAGAAAGCGAAGTTATTTTTGAAGACAGCAAGGTTATTGTAAAAACGATTCCGTTAAAACATCGTGTGTATACGAACGGATTTTTATTTCAGGAAAAGCCCGGTGACCGAAAATTGAATGTTGAAGCCGTGCAGCAATATGATATTCATACGGCGTACTATCAAAAAATAAAAGGCGGCGGCGATGTTACACTGGATGATGGCACTGTAATAAAAAACGAAAAGCTGTCCTTTGATCCGATTCCTGCAATGAGTTATGCTTTTTGCTCGGATACTGCCTATCATGAAGCCATACTTCCTCTAATAAAAGACGTTGATGTTTTATACCATGAAGCTACTTTTTTGGAATCAGAAGCGGCATTAGCGCAGAAAACGCTGCATTCAACCGCAAAAGAAGCAGCAACCATCGCCTTTAAAGCAAATGCAAAACAATTGATACTCGGGCATTATTCAACACGATACGATGGTATCGAACGTTTTAAAGAAGAAGCTGAAACTGTTTTTCCAAACGTCCTTTTAGGAGATGATGGGAGAAGTTTTGAGTTTTGAGTTTTTTGAGGATGAATTACAAATGGTTACGCATATTCGTAAATCAAAGTAAAAATCTAAAGTCTACAATCTAAAATTAGCAATCATGAACGATTTAAGCAATTATAGAAAATCTTACGAAAAGAGTGAGTTATTAGAAACGAATATTCCGGAAGATCCAATTAATCTTTTTAACCGATGGTTTCATGAGGTAGAAGATTTTGGCGGAAATGGAGAAGTCAATGCTATGACTGTTTCAACAATTGGGTTGGACGGTTTTCCAAAATCAAGAGTAGTGTTGTTGAAGAAATTTTCGGAGGAAGGTTTTATTTTTTACACCAACTACGATTCAGAAAAAGGTAAAGCAATAACAGCGAACCCTCATGTTTGTTTGTCTTTTTTCTGGCAGGAAATGGAACGTCAGGTAATTATAAAAGGAATTGCCACTCGAACGGCTGAAAGCATTTCTGATGGTTATTTTGATTCTCGTCCCGACGGGAGCAAGCTCGGAGCGATTGTTTCGAAGCAAAGTGAAGTGATTCCATCCCGAACTTTTCTGGAAGAAAATTTGAAAAAATTAGAGAAAGAATTTGAAGGAAAACACATTCCGAGACCTGAAAATTGGGGAGGCTTTTTAGTAACTCCTTTAGAGGTAGAATTCTGGCAGGGAAGGCCCAACAGATTGCACGACAGGATTCGTTATCAGAGTCAGTCTGACTTTTCATGGAAGATTGAACGATTATCGTCTTAATTTGTAAGAAAAAGACATGTTAATATAGAATTGTTATGTAGTTCATCGATTATTTTTGTAGTTTACCGGTAGATTTGATATGTTTGAGTAAGAAAATAACAGATCAATTTATCTAAATAAAGAATTTAAAGGATTTGCCCCAACATCTACTTTAAAAGTTAAACTACTATGTGATTATGAGAAAGATGATGCATAACATGAGGTTCGTTGCAATAGTTTTCGTACTTGTTGCAATGAGCTCCTGTTCATCGGATAGTGCAGAGGCTACCGAAAACGGTACTAAAACCGAAACGGTTGTTGCCAGCTACACTTACAATGATTCAGAAATCGAATCTATGAAACTTATCAATGACTATCGGGTAAGTATCGGTCTTAATGCGCTGCAAAGAGTAAATCACGTTTCCTTTAAATGCGAAGAGCATAACAAATACATGATCGCAAACAATGTGGTTGATCATAATGATTTTACTTCTCGTTCTAATAATATCATGAGTGTTTTAGGAGCTAAAAAAGTAGGTGAGAACGTTGCTTACAATTATAAAACTTCAGAAGCAGCTTTAAGAGCCTGGCTGGATAGCCCGGGACATAAAGCAAATATCGAAGGAGATTATACCCACTTTGGTCTATCAGTTTCTATTGATCCTCAAACAGGTAAAAAATACTATACAAACATCTTTGTGAAGATGTAAAGAGAATTTTGGACTGGTTAGTTTTTATGTATCGTTGTAATTCACAGAATTGCAACGATTTTTTTGTGCCAATATTTTTATGAAAGACAAATTCCAAAAAATAAATTCCAAATTCCAAAAAAAAGAAATTCCAAATTCCAAAGTTCCCGAACCGGGTTTTGGAATTTGGAATTTGAATTTTTAAAATATTAAAGCTTACAGGGCTGTAATAATAAATTCGCTTCTTCTGTTCATTTGATGTTGTTCTTCCGTACAAGGTACACCATCAGAACAGCCATTTACCAGTTGGGTTTCTCCGTATCCTTTTCCGGTTAGTCTGTTTTTAGCGACTCCGTTTTTAACCAGCCATGCAATAGTCGATTTTGCTCTTCTATCAGACAAGGCCGCATTGTATTTGTGTGTAGCACGGCTGTCGGTATGCGAACGAATGTCAAGTTTCATCGTTGGATGACTGTTTAATACATCCAGTATTTTCTCCAGATCCAGAGCAGCTTCGGTACGAATATTTGATTTGTCCAGATCAAAATAGATCATTTTAATGCCAAAACATTTTCCTAAATCATCACCGATAGTCACTTTACAGGTTGCTTTATCCAAAGCGATAGGAAGACTCGTTTTTCCGGTAAGTTTGCCAATAGTGATGTTTATTTCTTTGGTCGTATAATCCTCTTTTTCGGCTCTTACATTATACGTTTTTCCGCATTCGACCGGAAAACTGTAAAAACCTGTTGCATCTGAAATGGTATTGTTTTTTACCGCTCCCTGATTGTCATACAACGTTAGTTTTGTATTTGGTAAAATCGCTAAGGTTTCGGCATCTGTAATGACTCCGTTTAACTCTTGGATACATTGTAGTCTTCGGGTCTCAAGGAATTTGTAAATATCATCAGAACCCTGTCCGCCATCTTTATTAGAGCTGAAATAGCCTATTCTGGAAGCGGGATCAATAATGTAGGCAAAATCATCTTTTGGCGAATTGACATCTGCACCAAGATTCTGAATGCTGCTAATGGTTCCGTTATCTTCAATTTTACCCACAAAAACATCCAATCCTCCCAGACCGGGATGCCCGTCGGAAGCAAAGTAAATTTCATTATCACTGGTTACGTATGGGAATGTTTCTTTTCCCTGGGTATTAATGGTTTTTCCTAAGTTCTGAGGTGTACCATAACTACTGTCTCCGTTAATGCTCACTTTGTAAATATCAGACTGTCCTACAGTTCCCGGCATATCAGAGGCAAAGTACAGTGTTTTTTCATCAGGACTCAATGCCGGATGTGCGGTACTGTAATTATCGCTATCAAAAGGAAGTGTCGTGATGTTGGTCCACTTTCCGTTTTCAAGAGTAGCTTTGTATATTTTGATTAAAGTAATTTTGTTGTCATCTTTTCCTTTTTTACCATTGATGTAATTGTTTCGCGTAAAATAAACCGTTTTTCCGTCTTTTGTGAAAGCAGGAGAAGATTCGTGAAACTTCGTATTTAGGGATGTTTTTAATTTATTGACCTTAACAACGCTGTTGGAAGCAGGGTCAGTGTCGGCAAAATACAAATTAGTAAAATACTCTCCGGTCCATTTGTGTTTGCGCTGTGAAAAGTTTCCGGTATCTCTGGCAGAGGCAAAGTATATTTTACCATTGTACACAAAAGAACTGTAGTCGGAGTATTTAGAATTGATTCCGGCATCTTCGATTTTGTATCGGCCTGAATTGGCTCTAATTTTGTCGAGATAGTTTACATCTTCGGCGTATAATTTCGCTCTGTCGTCGTTTTTCGATTTAGCCGCGAACTCTTCCATGATTTTAGCAGCCTTAGCTGTTTGCCCGGTCGATTTCAAGCATTGTGCATATCGATAGTAATACTCAGGCTCAACAGCGGTATTCATGGCAAATAATTCACCATACCATTTCGCGGCTGCTTCAAAGTTAGAGTTGAAGTAGTAAGAATTTCCGAGCTTCTTAAACAAATCGTCTGATTTGTACCCTTTATCGGCTACACGTTCGTAGGTTTTAATAGCGTTGATATACGCATAATTATCGTAGTTTTTATCAGCAGTATTAATTTTCGATTGTTGCGCATAACTGCCGAATGAAAAAGAACAGATAATTGTTAAGCAAAGGAGTATATAATTTTTCATAATCATTATTTTTAGAAGAAACGTGGCGTTGTCATTTTACCATTGTTTTTGAAGAATTCGTAACGCAGGAATATCTCATGTGATCCCGAATTATAGTTGTTCAGTCGGGTGGTTTCGCGATCGTAACCATAACCAAGATAAAGGCCGTCGGTTATTTGAAACCCTACCATGGCGCTTATTGAAGCACTCCAACGATACGCTAGTCCAACCACAAGTTTGTCCATAAACATAAAGTTTGCAGAAACGTCTACCTGAAGCGGTGCTCCCTCAACCATTTTGGTCAGTAAGGCAGGTTTGAATTTGATGTATTGGTATTGGTCTAAATCAAACACATAACCGGCTATTAAGTAATAATTGATTTTATCTTTATAAATGGCATAGTCGTTATCATCAAACCGATTGGTTTCGATAAAGTTGGGTACAGACAAACCGATATAAGCTTTATCAGAATGCCAATAGACTCCGGCTCCCACATTTGGTGAAAACTTATTGTTTAGATCCTGAAACTGTGGATCTCCCTGGCTCTCCGGATTTAATTTGCTGACATCAAGATTGAACAGGTTTGCTGTTCCCTTAATACCAAACGAAAGTTTAAAATCGGCTGAGGTTTGAACAGTATAAGAGAGGTCGACAGAAATGTTATTTTCATTGGTTGGACCAATTTTGTCGTTTACTAAAGAGGCTCCTACTCCCAGATTACTGTTGTTTATCGGGCTATTTACAGAGAAAGCGCTGGTTTCAGGTGCCCCGTCGAGTCCAACCCATTGGGTGCGGTACAATCCAAAAACACTTAAAGCTCCTCGTGATCCGGCATAAGCGGGATTGATGTTTATGGTATTGTACATGTATTGCGTAAATTGTGCATCCTGTTGGGCATAACCAGCAATTGTTACAAACATAATGACGAAGAAAAATAATTTTGTTCTCATAGTGGTATTTATTATTTTCATTAGTACTACTTTTTATCCAAGAAAATCGAAAAAAAGTCTATGCATTTGTATATTCAAAAATAAGGATTTTTTTATTAATTAATTGTAAAAAGCTTTTTTATGTGTTTGTGATACAATAGAATATATTTTTTCTTTCTTATTTTGATAGATATAAGTACCCATCTTTTTTATTGTTTTGAAGCACATTATTTCCGTCCAATGATTTATAATTAATAATATAGAAATAAGTTCCTGTTGGTAGTCCGTCAGATTGTTTGACGGTAGTTCGGCCTCTTGAAATTCCATCAAAGGCATTGGTTTGATTGTTGTAATTATGTGTTTCAAATACCAATACTCCCCAGCGGTTGTAAATCTCTACATCATTTTCAGGATAACAAGTGGTATCGTCAATACTGTCTATTTTGAAGATATCATTGATTCCGTCTCCGTTAGGCGAGAAGGCGTTATGAACGACTACGCTTCCACAGGCAAGTACTTTACAATCATCATTTACTTCCATATTCAGTACAATAGTTCTTGGGCAGAATGTATCCGGTATTCTGTATTCGAAGGTATAAGTGCCCAGCGCCAGACCAAAAGGATTAAAATTATTTCCTTGTATGCTGTTGGTGTTATTGTTGTCAACCCAGGTTCCATTAGTAGGAGTGTTTTCCGGTAACAACGATAACAGGTTTATAAGAGTCGAATCATCGTTACAGGCTTTACTGCTAATCGTTGTTGTTCCACTAGGAGTTGCAGTAATCGTAACTGTTGCCGTAGCCGTACACGTTTGATTCTGATTGTTTACAGGCGATGTTGCTGTAAGTGTGTATGTTCCGGCTGGTAAATTGGTGTTTCCGACAATTTCGTTGTTAGCGTTTCTAATTACCACAGTCGAACCAGGGCTATTGGTTACCAGGATTGAACCGGTTTTTCCGTCGAGACAATTCACATTGGTAGCCACTCCGCTTACCGAAACTGTATTGGCTACTGTAAAGGTTTGTACCAGTACGGTTTTATTTCCTGCGCAATCGGTTAGGGTATAGCTTCTGGTCAGGATGTAAGGGCTTTCGTTGCAGCCGCTTCCGCCATTGTTAGTGTCACTTACCGTAACGTTTACTGTACTGCTGCAATTATCTTTAGCGTCTTTGATGTCACTTGGATTTCCGGCAGGAATATTAGCGATAGATTGCAAATTGGCTACATTAAGAGGAGCTGTTCCTGTAGGTGGGGTAGTGTCTCTTACAGTTATAATTTGAGTGTAAGAAATGGTATTTCCACCACAATCACTGGTTGTCCATTTACGGGTTAAAGTATAATTTGTAGCACATTGATTTTCAATATTACTTTTTGTTTCACTGAAAACAATTGGTAAGTTGCCATTGCAATTGTCAGAGGCTTCCATATTTGCGGGCTGCGGAACAGCATCGCAAGAAACAGTAATGTCGGCAGGTAACGTTCCGGTAAAGGTTGGTTTTGTAGTATCCTGAATGGTAATCACCTGAGTGAAAGTATCAGAAGTATTTCCACAATCGTCTTTTACCGTCCAGGTATTGGTATAGGTTCCTGCATTAGAACAACTTTCAGAAGCTACAAAAGCACCGCTTACTTTTACAAGGTTTGAAACATCGGTATCACAAGCGTCAGTCGCAGTTGGAAACAAGGCTTGTGCAGAAGTTAAGGCTGCTGTATCACTACATTCTAAAGTTTTGTTTAAAGAAGCAGTTTGAGTAGACCACGTTGGTTTAGAAGTATCCTGAATAGTAATCACCTGAGTGAAAGTATCCGAAGTATTTCCGCAATCGTCTTTTACCGTCCAGGTATTGGTATAAGTCCCTGAATTAGCACAACCTTGAGAGGCTACAAAAGCACCGCTTACTTTTACAATGTTTGAAACATCGGTATCACAAGCATCAGTCGCCGTTGGGAACAAGGCTTGTGCAGAAGTTAAGGCTGCTGTATCACTACATTCTATAGTTTTGTTTAAAGAAGCAGTTTGAGTAGACCATGTTGGTTTAGAAGTATCCTGAATGGTAATCACCTGAGTGAAAGTATCCGAAGTATTTCCGCAATCGTCTTTTACTGTCCAGGTATTGGTATAGGTTCCTGCATTAGAACAACCTTGAGAGGCTACAAAAGCACCGCTTACTTTTACAATGTTTGAAACATCGGTATCACAAGCATCGGTTGCCGTTGGAAACAAGGCTTGTGCAGAAGTTAAGGCTGCTGTGTCGCTACATTCGATAGTTTTGTCTAAAGAAGTAGTTTGAGTAGACCATGTTGGTTTAGAAATATCTTGTACAACAATTACCTGGCTCACAGGAAGTGAAACATTTCCACAGGCATCAACAGCGGTCCAGGTTCTGGTTTGAGTGTAAGAACCGGCGCATCCACCCGGAGTAATTACATCTGTATAAGTTAATGATGAAATCACGCCATTGTTATCCGTTGCAGTAGCAGTTGCAAATACTGGTGTTGCAGGACAATTAATAGTAGTACTTTGTGGTAGAGGATCTATGATTGGTTTAGTAGAATCTCCATCAATAATAGTAACCGATTTCGTTATGGTACAGGAGTTCGCATCTGTCGCAGTTACGGTGTAAGTTCCGGCAACAAGTGCATTTGCTGTAGCAGCAGTTCCGCCAGATGGCGACCACAAGTAAGTATAACCTGGAGTTCCACCGGAAACAGTAATGGTAGCAGATCCTGTATTGTCACCTCCACAGCCTACATTGGTTTGTGAAGTAGTGGCTGTTAATACAGTTGGCTCTGTAATCGTTACTGTTTTTGTTATTGAACAAAGATTGGCATCTTTAATAGTTACGGTATATGTTCCTGCAGCTAAGTTAGAAGCTGTTGCTGCTGAACCTCCAGATGGTGCCCAGGAGTACGTATACGCTCCGGTTCCTCCCGTAGCAGTTACGGTTGCAGAACCTGTAGCTCCGGCATTACAAGCCACATTAATTTGTGAGGTTGTTGCGGTTAGTGCAGTTGGTTCTGTTATGGTAACGGTTTTAGTAATCGTACAAAGATTAGCATCTTTAATAGTCACGGTATATGTTCCGGCTGCTAAATTAGAAGCTGTTGCTGCTGAACCTCCAGATGGTGCCCAAGAGTATGTATACCCTCCGGTTCCTCCGGCAGCAGTTACAGTTGCAGAACCTGTTGTTCCGGCATTACAAGCCACATTGGTTTGTGTAGTTGTTGCAGTCAGCGCCGTTGGTTCTGTAATCGTTACTGTTTTAGTAAGGGTACAAAGATTAGCATCTTTAATAGTCACGGTATAAGTTCCTGCTGCTAAATTAGAAGCTGTTGCTGCTGATCCACCTGATGGTGCCCAGGAGTATGTATAAGCTCCGGTTCCTCCGGCAGCAGTTACAGTTGCAGAACCTGTTGTTCCGGCATTACAAGCCACATTAGTTTGTGTAGTTGTAGCGGTCAGCGCCGTTGGTTCTGTTATGGTAAAGGTTTTAATAAGGGTACAAAGGTTCGCATCTTTAATAGTCACGGTATAAGTTCCCGCTGCCAAA
>JAHEZJ010000059.1 GCA_023251135.1 Flavobacterium sp.
AGTTCCTGATAAAGTACCTGCATTTGGCGCAGTAGTTACGGTTACCGTTCTGGTAGCTGTTGCATTAGCACAACCTCCCGTTCCGGTTACTGTGTATGTGATTGTAGCGGTTCCGGCTGAAACTCCAGTGATTGCTCCTGTTGAGCTATTTACCGTTGCAACTCCGGTAGCACTGCTTGACCAGCTTCCACCTGTATCTCCGTTTGAAGTAAACGTAGTCGTTCCGGCAACACAAATGTTTTGAGTTCCTGATAAAGTACCTGCATTTGGCGCAGTAGTTACGGTTACCGTTCTGGTAGCTGTTGCATTAGCACAACCTCCCGTTCCGGTTACTGTATATGTGATTGTAGCGGTTCCGGCTGAAACTCCGGTAACTACTCCTGTTGAACTATTTACAGTTGCAACTCCGGTAGCACTGCTTGACCAGCTTCCGCCTGTATCTCCGTTTGAAGTAAACGTAGTCGTTCCGGCAACACAAATGTTTTGAGTTCCTGATAAAGTCCCTGCATTTGGAGCGGCAGTTACCGTTACCGTTCTGGTAGCTGTTGCATTGGCACAACCTCCTGTTCCGGTTACTGTATAGGTAATTGTAGCGGTTCCGGCTGAAACTCCAATGATTACTCCTGTTGAACTGTTTACCGTTGCAACTCCGATAGCACTGCTTGACCAGCTTCCATTTGAATTTCCATTGGTCGTAAATGTAGTAGTCCCGCCAACACAAATATTTTGAGTCCCTGATAAAGTCCCTGCATTTGATGCAGTGGTTACTGTCACAGCTCCATTTATTGTAACAGCCGCACAAGGTGCTGTATGTCCAACTGTTGTAATGGTATAAGTACCGCTGGCTGTTGGTGTTCCCGAAATAGTTATTGTTTTTGCATTGGAATCAACAGTAGCCGACAAACCTGCCGGTAAATTTGATGCCGTAGCGTTGGTGGCACTTCCTCCAAAAGTATAAACGGCACTTGGAATTGCTGTTCCATTACAAATTGTCGGATTTTGTGTCCCACTGGTAAATGCAATTGTAGAGGCTGTATTTACAACCGCTGCAACCGCAACTCTTGAAGCCGAAGGACAGCCTTCTGCTGAAACAGCTTCTACATAATAAGTAGTGGTAGCTGATAAACTTGGCGTGGTAAAACTCGCTCCTGTTTTTAATGATGTCCCTCCTGTTGAATTAGCATACCAGTTGATCGTTGCTCCTGCTGATGCTGTTGCATTTAACGTTAATGTTCCTGCACCACATCTGGAATCCTGTGTTGTAGCATCTATTGTTGGTCTTGTATTTATTGTAGCTATAACCGCCGTTCTCGTTCCTGTAGTACATCCATTTCCGGTTGCATCTACATAATAAGTCGTAGTAGTTGATAAGTTAGGTGTAATAAAGCTCGTTCCGGTTGCCAATGCTGTACCACCTGTAGGGGCAGCGTACCAGTTAATTGTTCCTGACGAAGCAGTAGCTCCTAAGGTTACCGATCCCGCATCACATTGTGCAGCCGGTGTTGTTCCGGTGATGGTTGGTATTGCATTGATCACAAAATTTGTAGCTGTTCTACAGTTTCCAATACCCGGGCAAGCCGCATAATAGGTTGTGGTTCCTGCTGTACTTGTATTTGTCAAACCTGATCCCGCAACCCCTACCGGATTAAAAGAGGCACCTGTAAATATTGGTGTTAAACTTAAAGCCGATGTGTACCACTCTATAGCAGCCGAATTTGAACAGGTAGAAGTAGCCGTTAATGTCCCACTACCTCCCTGACAAATCGAAACTCCTGTAGTTGTTGGTGCTCCCGCAACCGAATTGATTGTCATACTTGCAGTAGGAGCCGAAGTACATCCCTGAGCATTTGTCGTGGTCACTACATAGCTGTTTGGTACTAATCCCGAGAAAATACCTGTTGTATTGTTTATTGGTGCCGTTACCGGATTTGTTCCTCTTAAGGTATAACTGATTCCCGGCCCTGGCGCAGGAGTGTTTACTGTTATTCTTCCTGTTGGTGTAAGACAAGTAGATTGCACCACTGTAGCGCTTGGAGTAGCTGGCAAAGGTAAAATGGTGATGTCATCCACCGTTTCTCCACTGCCTTTAAAGTTTGTTCCGGCAACGTTGGCCTGATTTACCCCTTCATAAGTCTTATTTGCAGAACCATAAGCGTTTGTAAATGCCGTAATTCTTCTATTTGGATTTGCTGTTGTACGTGTCGGATCCAGGTACAAAGCCTGTGCATTAGCACTATAAGTTCCCGCTGCAATAGACGCCGCTACTTTTCCTGTTAAGGTAATAGTAACCACCCCATTTTGCGCAATATTAAAGCCTCCGAATAACGGATTATTAGCTGTAGCTGTATTGGTCAATATTCCCGAAGGACCTGTCGCTTCCGCAGAATAGGTTGCTGTAGCAGTATCAAACTCAATACCTGTTGGAAAAAGAAAGTCTAAAAAGACTCCTGCAGCATTTCCTGCTCCCGTATTTTTAATCTGAATTTCATAGGAAACTTTCTCTCCGATAGCATTACAGGCTGATGCAGTTGATAATGCCTTTACTTTTGTTTCCAAAGATGGAAAACAATTGGAATTCACCTGTAAGTTTGGCGGCACGTCTTGTGATGTAAAAGTTGATGCGCTACCGGCTGTTCCTGCTGCAGCTCCGTTTGCGATTCCTGCACCTCCATTAGATTTTCCTGAAACCCCTCCTAGTACACTGGTCGTAACCGTTACGGTACCGGTAAGATTGTGACGGATCATTCCACCACCACCACCACCACCAGGTCCGTGTGAATTGTTATTATCATTTTCTGTATTTCCTCCTGCACCTCCATCGGCCTCTATTCTAATCGTTGCAGTACTAGTGTTCGAGATATTCAATAATACAGTTCCTCCGGCTCCACCACCTCCGGCTCCATCGGGTGATCCCGAAAAAGTACCTGGTGCTCCTTTTCCTCCATTGGCATAAATATTACCTGTTCCCTGAACGGTCCCTGCGTTGATAAGAATTATGGCACCACCGACACCACCTTTTACACCGGTTGAGGCATTGTTAGCATCTCCGGCACCACCACCGCCTCCCATAACCAATTTTGGAAAGGGAGTTGCCGTAATATAAGATCTGAAACCCGGTCTTCCGCCTCCAGTCAAAGGAAGAACATTTCCTCCTCCACCTTGCCAGCCTGCACCACCTAAGCCTCCGAATCCGCCATTACCACCACCACCGCCTCCGGAATTGTGGTCATTTCCACCACCTCCGGCATTAGCAGGAGCTCCTCTACCTGAAGATCCGCCAGGCATTCCTTCCACTAAATTATCAACCTGATTAAATCCATCCCACATATAGCGAGGGGTTCCGGCTATTCCTTCCCCTTTTCCTGAAATTGTATTATCACCTGATAAGCCAACATAAGTTGTAGCATTATTAAGATTAGAATCAGCTTTTGGGCTATAACCACCTCTAAAACCTCTGGCATTTCCATCGATCGAAAATCCGGCGAAATTGAATGTACCGGAAACATTAAAAGCAATAACTCCCCCGGCAACACCGTTAAAAGGCGGTGTAGTAATCGAAGAAGTAAGTGTTAAATTAGAATATTGTGGTACTCTGACAATCTGAAAAGTTCTTTTCCCTCTGGTCGTTGTAGCATCTGCATTATAAAAACTATTCAGGGTTCCACCATTTGCTCCAGTGCCCTTAAACGTTAAATTCCCACCAGTTAGCGGGACACTATTAGTTGCAATTACATATTCAAAAACTCCCGTATTACCAAGAGAAGTAAATCCTGTTCCTCCTAAATTATCCGGCCCACTGTTTGAAGTTCCTGAACCATAACTGGTTGTATTGGTATAGTCTATTGTAGCATCCTGCATTTGAATAATCAAAATCAAATCTCCTACCGAAATTGGGGTTGCCCCAAAATTGTTAGAATACTGATCTGTTGCCGGTACTGCTCCCAATACTATCGATTGGGTTCCTGCATTCAATGTAATATTACCCGAAATAGGGAAATACGTATTTACAGAACTTGATACGGTAACAGGTCCGTCACCTCCTGGTGTACCACAAACTTGTGAAAACGCAGGTAATGATGTTAATCCAAAAAACAAAACAAAAAAGATCTGCTTCAAAAAATTAAACTTGTTAAAAGTAAAGTTATACATAAAAAAGTGGGGTTTTAGAAATGGAAATATCCGCTGCTGAAAAACCAACAGGGGTATTCAGCATACAGAATAGATACGGAAAAATAATAGTAATGGATTTTTGAAGTCTTAAAAAAAACTTCTTAAAGGCTTTATCAAAAAAAGATAGCGTTTGGACCATAGGTATTTAGGTTCAAGACACAAATTGTCTCTGGTTAAATTATGTAGTTTTGGAGGCGCGAAAATATGCAAACAACTGTCTATCAGCTACATTTTTCGATAAACTACCCAGATTAACGTTAAACAACACTTTTTGCCGACCGTAATACTCTTTTGACTACAAAAAAAATGACTATTTGATAACGAACCGATAAAAATGAGCGGGTACATTATGTATATATTACACTTTTACAGAATATAGTGACAAAAACGCAATAAAAAAGGCGCAACAATGTCGCACCTTTTTTATTTTAACAAATTAGAAATCAATACTTTACATTATTTAGAGAAATACAAATACCCCATCAGACTTATTGGCTCATTTAAATACGTTTTATACGTAATCACGTAAAAGTAAGTACCAACCGGTAATCCTTTTTGTTTGTTGACCGTTGCCCTTCCCTCTGAGATTCCTTTAAAGGCAACTGACGTGTTATTATAACCATGAGCATCATAAACCAAAACTCCCCAACGGTCATAAATTTCTACAAATACATCCGGGTAACATTCAACTCCATCAATTTTGAAAACTTCATTGATTCCGTCACCATTTGGTGAAAAGGCGTTGTGAACTACAATTTTACAAGAGTTTAATGGTAGTACGGTTGGGTCGTCTCCCAGAATAGAATTACCATCAGACAAATCTGTTGCTGTTTTTCCGTCCGGGCTCACGGCATTCACCTCAGCCTGATTTTCAACAGATCCAGCCTCGATATCAGCCGCTGTTAAAACATAAGTCCCGACAAAACTATCCGAATTTGTTTCTCCATGTTTTAAAATGACCGGACCGCCTGTAATGGTTATTCCCGGTTTCGGATCTTTGACCACAACATTCACCAATAGAATATTTCCGGTATTCGTAACGCTAAAGTGGTACGTAATTGTTTCTCCTATCTCGGCAAATCCATTTTTATTTTCATCATTAAAAGTGGCTGTTTTGATAAGCGCAATAGAAGGTTTAAGATCTAAATCAACCACTGTCGGATCATCGTCGCCGGTTAAAGCTGGATCATCACTATCGGAAATATCGATGACCGGATTTCCTTGCGGATCATCTCCAATGACCAATGCCGAGTTGACTACTTCTCCATTGGCTACATCTGTTGTAGTTACCGTATACGATGCCGTGGCTGTTCCCGTTTGGCCCGGGGCCAACACATTTGGAGTAACCGCTATAGAAGTGGCTGTTAACATCGGATCGCTTATTACCAGATTGGTAACGACTACATTTCCGGTATTTTTAACCGTAAAGCTATATTTGATAACCGAACCTACTCCTCCATTGCCTGTTAATACTCCTCCTTTTATCAAGGTCAGTTCTCTATGCTGCGGTACCGGAGTAATCGTAGGGTCATTAGGTCCAATTAAAGTAAGGTCATTACTGTCGGACAAATCCTGTATGGCTGCTCCGCTAACAGGCTGTGCCGTAACCAAAGCCTGATTTTCGACATATCCTCTGTTAATATCAGCCTGAGTTAAGACATACGTTCCTTTAAAAGTTGTGGTATCCGATTGTCCCACTCCCAATACTGCAATTGCAGTTCCGGTAACTGTTGCCTTCGGATCTGTTACAATGACATTGGTTAAATCTAAAGTTCCGGTGTTTGTCACTACAAAAGAATAACGGATTAGCTCTCCCGGCTGTGCATAACCATCGCCATTGCCATCTGCGAAAACGCCTTGTTTAAGCAATCGAATGGAGGGCAGCGCTACCGTGATTCTGATAACAGCTTCATCACAATTGGAAGGATTTAATTTATCACAGATTTTATATACAATAGAGTATATTCCCGCAGCCGTGCCCGCAGGAACATCTACAGCACCGGTAAGAACATTTAAAACAGGAACTGCAGCTCCATTTATGGAGTTTGCTCCGCTAATAAGGGTACTGTTAATATTGGTCTGCAAAATTGTTGTTCCGTTTAAAGTATCGTTGGCGTACGCATTCAATACATTAGTGGCTCCGGTGTCTCCGTTAATATTGTCGATTGCATCGTCATTCGCAACAATTGTCGAAACGATTACTACAATATTAATAACGGCATCATCGCAATTCGTCGGATTTAATTTGTCGCAGATTCTATATTTAATCTGATAAGCTCCTGCCGGGGTTCCTGCCGGTACATTTACATTTCCTGTGGCAAGATCTAAGACAGGAACCAAACCTCCGTTTATCGAAGTTGCCGGACTTAATATGGTTGGAATGATTAAGCTCACATCTGTTAGTAGTACACCATTATACGTGTCATTATTGGTAAAGGCATTCAGAGCATTATTTATTCCCGACTGACCATTTATGTTGGTAATGGTGTCATCTTCAGCAACAATTACAGGCGCATTTACGACTATGATAATTGTTGCCTGACTGCAGTTGCCCGGGTTTATTTTTTCGCAGATTTGGTATTGAATAAAATAAGTCCCTGCAGAAGTTCCTGGCGGTACATCGACACTTCCGGTAACGGTATTCAATATCGGAACAATTCCATTTGTTGAAGTTGCCGGAGGAGTTGTACTCAAAACACTAATGTTAAGCTGAGCGGCTTGTGCGGCAAGTCCGTTAACGGTATCATTCGTTAGAGCATTTACTACATTATTGGCTCCGGTATATCCGTTAATATTACCCGCAAAATCAGTATTCGCATCAATGATTGGAGCAGTAACGTTTATAGTTATATCGGCCTCGCTGCAATTTAATGGATTTAGTTTTTCACAAATACGGTAATGAATTACATAAGTTCCTGCAGCTGTTCCTGCCGGTACATTTACATTTCCTGTAATGGTATTCAATACCGGTACCGGGTTTCCAGAAATATATGCTGCCGGAGTTGTGGTGCTTATGGATGTAATATCGATTGCCGTCAATTGAATATCTAAGCCGTTTAATCTGTCATTTGTTATGGCATTTACAGCGTTATTTGCTCCGGTAAATCCGTTAATATTACCGGTGCTGTCTGCATTCGCAATAATCGTTGGCGCTATAACAACAATTGTTATGGTGGCTGTATCAAAATTGGCCGTATTTAAGTTTTCGCTTAGGCGGTATCCAATGGTATAAGTACCTGCCGCGGTTCCCGGTGGTACATCTACATTTCCGTTCGAAGGGTTTAGAACCGGAACGGCTCCACCATTTATCGGTGTGGCCGGAACTATATTACTAATGGTAACCTGAGAAGGAATAACGGTCATTCCGTTTAAAGTATCATTCGTCAGGGCATTCACGGCATTGGTCGCTCCTGTAAATCCATTGATATTGGCCACCGCATCATTTACCGCATCTATTAGTGCTCCTGTTACATTAATGAAAACTTTAGCATTGTCACAATTCAGCGGATTAATTTTTTCGCAAATATGGTATTGAATTTCATAATCTCCCGCCGGAGTACCTGCCGGAATACTTACAAATCCTGTTAAAGGCTCGAGTACCGGAATTGGCCCTCCGTTTATTGGTGTTGCCGCAACATCAACTGTAATGGTAACTTTCGAAATGTTTGCTGCAACTCCGTTAAGGGTATCATTCAATAAAACGTCAATTGCGTTCGTGGTGTTTACATAGCCGTTAATGTTGGCAATTGTATCATCATTGGCTACAATTAGCGGAGCTGAAACCTCAACGGTTATGATGGCTGAATCGGTATTGGACAAGTTCAGTTTTTCGTTCAGCTGATAGCCAATAAAATACATTCCTGCCGCAGTTCCCGGAGGTACACTTACAATTCCGGTTGTTCCGTTTAATACCGGAACCAGACCTCCATTGATTGGTGTAGCCGGAATGATATTGGTAATGATAACTTCGGAAGGATTTACGGCAAGACCATTAAGGGTATCATTGTCTAGAGCGTTTAAGGCATTTGGACTTCCGACAAAACCATTAATTGGTGCAAAATTAGCATCGTTTACCGCATCGATTACAGCAGGAGCTACTACAATAGTAACAACTGCCTGATCACAATTCGTCGGGTTTAGGTTTTCACAAATTTTATACACAAATTTATATTCTCCTGCCGGTGTTCCTGCCGGAACGTCTACTAAACCTGTAACGCTATCAAGTGTAGGAACCGGGCCTCCGTTTATTGGGGCCGGGGTTGATATAACAGTTGTTGTAATATCCGGAAGATCCAGCATTCCGCCATTTAGCAGGTCGTTATCATAAATATTGATAACACCAGCTGCCCCTTCATAACCGTTTACGTTTAAAACAGTATCATCATTTGCTTCGATAACTGGCGCAATTACCGTAATGATCACAATGGCATCATCACAATTGCCCGGATTAAGATCCTCACAGATTTGATATTTAATTTGATATTGCCCTGCCGGGGTTCCCGGAGGAACGGTGACAAAACCTGACGAAATATCTAAAACAGGAACCGGAGCTCCAGGAGCTTTAGGCTGTGCAGGGGTTACAACTGAAGGAGTCAGTACATTGGCCAGATTGATATTGATAACCTGTCCGTCAAAAGTATCAGCACCGGCTGCATTTGTATACACATTAATGACGTCTACACCTCCGTCGTAACCGTTTATGTTGTCTATACGGTCGTCATTTACAATGATCGGAGCGGCATTTACCACCACTGCAATACTACCGTCGGCACAATTGGTTGGGTTTAATTTTTCACAAATGGTATAGGTCATAAAGTAAGTGTTGGCAGGCGTTCCCGGTGGAATGCTTATGCTTCCTGTGGCTGTACTAAAGACCGGTACATTGGCGCCAGGATATAAAGGTGTGGCAAACACATTTTGTGTAATGGTTATTTCATTAAAGTTTGCTCCTGTAATTGGCACTCCGTTTAAAGTGTCATTGGTTAAGGCATTCGCAGCATTCATGAGCCCTAAATGACCATTTATATTTTCGACTCTGTCGTCATTTGCAACAATCACTGCGTTTCCAACCGGAACCAAAATACTTGAGGTATCACAATTTAAAGGCGCTCCAATTTCACAGATCTTATACACAATTTCATACAAGCCTTTTACCGTTCCCGGCGGTACATTCACGTTTCCGGTTGTAATATCCAGATACGGAACTGTTGTTACCAGAGGGTCGATCGGTAATGCCGGATTGACTACACTAAGCGTTACATTGGATAATGTAGCCTGTGCGCCGCCCACAGTATCGTTTGTTAAAGCATTAATTACATTGTTGGCACCGGTATAGCCGTTTACAAGATATTTAACGATATCAATTCGGGCATCGATCCCAGCTGTGGTTACACTAATGGTTTCTGTAGTGGTAGAACAATTTACAAAATTTGCAGGATCAGAAGGATTTCCCGGATTTACGATTTCACAAATGGTATAGGTTAAGGTGTAATCTCCCGGTGGAGTTCCCGGTGCCACAGAAATAGTTCTGGATAGCGGATTAAAATCATAAATTAAGTAACTCGAAATAGAGTTTATCGTAACATTAACTGCCGACGGGTTTAAAATAACTCCGTTTAAAGTATCGCTATCTAATATGGAATGTGGTGCTGTACTTCCACCCGTATCTCCGTTGATGGCTGTAAAGGTTTCCGGAACCGCACAGATTCTGTTAAAAATAGTAAAGGTTGTACCCGATGAAATACAGGTATTCAATCCCACTCTTCTCACATAAATGGTTACCGTACCCGAAGCCAAACCTGCAAAAACATTGCTCGCCTGAAAGGTCGTTCCATCACTGCTGTACTCGTAACCGGTTCCTAAATCAGGATTCACTATGCTTACTGTTCCTGTAGCATTTGCGCATGAAGGCTGTTGTATGACTGAACCCGTTGGCGCTGCAGGTATATCAAAAACTTCTAACGTCACCTGATTGGATATGGTACGACAACCTGACTCTCCCTGAGAAATGATCACTCTAAAATATCTGTTTCCTGCTGTTGCATAGGTTGGTGTAGTGTAAGAAGCTGTTGTACCTCCCGTTCCGTTTGTAACATCGGTATAAGGCCCGGCCAAAACACTGGCGGTCTGCCATTGGTACAATACAGGACTCGCTGGAATATTTCCTGTCGCGACAACGTTAAAAGTATGAGTTTGGTTGATACAAGCTTCTCCATCTTTTGGTTGTGTCGTAATTATCGGAATTTCGAAAACATCTACTTTCGCCGGATTGGAGTTTATAACGCCACATCCAATTCCTGAATCGGTTACACGCAATCTGTAAAAAGCATCTGCATTTACAAAACCTGTGGTATAAGTGGTGGTATTGGCACCGGAACCATCCGTTACATTTGCCCATCCTGTTGTTCCGTCCAATGATCTTTGCCATTGATAGGTAAAGTTTCCGGAACCATTTTGTGCACCGGATGTCATGGTGAATACTCCTCCCTCGCAAATATTTCCTCCAACCGGCTGTACCGTTATCGTCGGATCGGGAATAACGGTTGCGACTACAACATTTGTAATAAGAGTACAGCTTGGATTTGATGAGGTGATTACACAACGGTAATAAGTCGTAGCGCTAAGTGGTCCTGATAAATAGTGCGGATTTGTCGCTCTAATTTCTCCTGTAATGTCGGCCCAGCCATTCACGCCATCTGCAGAACGCTGCCACTGATAAGTAAAGGAAGCTGAACCATTGTTTGCCGAAGCGGCTGTTGAAATCGCCACTGTACCTCCCACACAAACGGTAGTTGGATTTACAGGCTGCGTCTCGATACTTGGAATAATAACTGCGGCGATACCGGACAGAACTGTGGTACAACCCTGGGTAGGATCGGAGACCGCCACCTGATAAAAGGTAGTTTGTGTTAAATTCGGGGTGGTATAACTTGCCGAAGTTGCTCCTGCAATATTAGTATAAGGTCCCGCTAAAACAACGGAGCTTTTCCATTGATAACTGTAATTACCTGAACCTCCTGCTGCGACTACATTTAAGGTCGCATTTGATCCACTGCAAATATTTGTTTTTGCGACCGGCTGTGTTACGATGGAGATCGCAGATAAAACGGTCACCGTAGCCACATTGGAAGTAATGGTATTACAGCCGTTTCCACTGGCCGAAACTTCTACTTTGTAATAGGTTGTCTGAGTTAAAGCCGGGGTTGTATAGGTTGCTGAAGTTGCACCGCCAATGGCTGTAAAAGTAGCATTGTTGGTGCTGCTAAACCATTGGTAAGTTAAAGCTGGGGTTCCATTGGCCCCCGTTACTGATAAGGTATGATTTCCTCCCGAGCAAATGGTTGTTCCTGCCGGCTGTACTGTAATCGACGGATCGGGAACGACTGTTGCCGTAACGGTATTAGAGGTTAAGATGCAATTCGTAGTAGATGATGTTACCAAACATCTGAATTGTGTGGTCGCATTTAATGCCCCTGACGTAAAATTGGGAGTGGTTGCAGTTGCGGTTGTTTCATTCACAAAACCTGAACCGGTATTACTTTGCCATTGATAACTAAGTGTACCTGCACCTCCGTTTAAAGAGGCCGCAATGTTGATGTTTACAATTCCTCCAACACAAATATCTGCCGGAGTTGCCGGCTGAGTGGTAATGGTTGCCACAAATACCGGAACGGCATCCGAATATACTTCACAGCCATTAGCCCCTTGTCTCACTCTGACTCTGTAATAAAAAGTAGATGTTAATGCTCCGGTAGTGTAAGCTGCTGTTGTTGCCCCGCTTCCACCGGTTGTATTGACCCAGCCTGTGGTTCCATTTACTGATCTTTGCCATTGATACACCAAAGCTCCACCCAAAGGATCTCCCGAAGCTACTACGGTCATGGTATGTGTTGCTCCCGAGCAGATGGTGTTTCCAACAGGCTGTACGTTTACTACAGGATCCGGAATTACATCTACCAATACACTATTCGAAGATACCAGTCCACAGCCACTTCCTGTAGCCGAAACGTCTACGCGATAATAGGTATCCTGAGTGAGTGCCGGAGTCGTGTAAGTACTCGAAGTTGCCCCCGAAAGTAATGTAAAACTCAGGTTATCGGAACTGCTGTACCATTGATAATTTAAAGCGGGGGTTCCGCCTGTTCCTGTAACCGACAAGGTAAACGATCCACCTGTACAGACAATTCCTCCGGTGGGCTGAACTGATATCGCAGGATCGGGTACTACCGTTGCGGTAACGGTATTGGAAGTCAGTATACAATTAGTTGTTGATGAAGTGATCAAACATCTGAACTGCGTAGTTGTATTCAAAATATCCGAAGTAAAATTGGCTGTTGTCGCTGTTGGATTCGTTTCATTTACAAAGCCGGCACCCGAGTTGCTTTGCCATTGATAGGTTAGCGTTCCTGTCCCTCCGTCTAAGGTTGCGGCAATATTGATACTCACAATCCCACCTACGCAAACGGCTGCCGGAGTTACGGGTTGCGTTGTAATTCGTGCCACATTGACCAATGCTGAATTGGAGAAGGTTTCACAACCACTTCCTGATTGTGTGATTTGTGCTCTAAAGTACAAACTGGACGAGAGCGCTGCTGTGGTGTAAGTTGTCGTATTGGCTCCGCTTCCGCCAGAAACATTGGTCCAGCCCGAAGTTCCATTCACCGAACTTTGCCATTGATAAGCGATCGTCCCGGCTGCTGTATTGGTAGTGGTTGCCCCAACGGTCATAGTATGTGTTTCGCCCGAACAAATGGTACTTCCCGTTGGCTGAAGCGTCACAACAGGGTCCGGAATAATGGTTAGTTTTGCCACATTGCTCGTCACCTGCGTACAGGTACTTGAAACATTTACCCTGTAATAATATTCTCCATTTGCCAAGGCACTACTGGTTGTAAAGGATGCAGCTGTTTGCCCTGAAACATTCGTCCAGCCTGTTATTCCATTGGCAGATGTTTGCCATTGGTACGTATAAGGAGCTACACTTCCTGTTGGGGTTATCGTTAAAGTTGTGGTTCCGCCCTGGCAAATTGTGGTGTCGCTTGGTAATGCCGAAAGAGTTAAATCTGATGGTCGTACAATATTTACTTCATCCGCATAAGAGTTACAGGAACCGTTACTAATGGTCCATTTTAATCGCGTTGTCCCTACCGATATATTGGTTACGGTTGTATTAAAAGCATTAGGATTGGTGATCAAAGCCGTACCTCCCGGATTCGTCACAAAAGTCCAGGTTCCGATACCGGTTACAGGATTATTTCCATTCAAGGTCACCGTTCCGTTATTACAAATCGTCTGATCAGGTCCTGCATCTGCCAATGGCGGTAACGCATTCACGGTTACGGTTACATTACTGGAACTTGGTGCGCACAATCCGTTTGAAATGGTCCAGGCAAAGACATACACTCCCGGCTGTGTTCCTAAAACAGTCGTTGTTGGTGAAGTTGCCGCTGTAAAAGCAACAGTTGTTGGCCCCGAAACCTGTGTCCATAATCCCGTTCCGATTGCTGGCGTATTTGCGGCCAAAGTCAGGGTTTGAAATTCGCAGATGTTAATGGGTGTTCCTGCATTTGAAGTTGACGGTAACGGATTAACGACTAAGGTCATCTCATCAAAAAGTACACAGCTAAGATTCGTCGCTGTCCATCGCAAAACATAGGTTCCCTGAGCACTTGGCGTGAATAACGAAGTTGGGCTTGCAGTATCGGAAAAAGATCCCGCAGGGCCACTAATTCTTGACCATTGCCCCGTTCCGGCCGTAATTGCATTGGCTGCTAAAGTTGCACTATCCGATACACAAATGGTCTGATCAGGTCCTGCATTAGGAATCGTCAGATCTGCCGTAACGGTAATCTGAACCGTATCTGTTGTAGAAGGACACAATGCTCCGTTGGTAATGGTCCATCTGAAAACATATACACCTCCTGTTTGGGTTAAATTACTAACGGAAGTGGTAGCTGAAATTTCAGAACTAAATACGGCCGTGGTAGGACCGGATACCTGCGTCCAATTTCCCACACCTGCTAAAGGAGGAATTGCCGTAAGATCTGTTACCGATCCACAAATAACCTGGTCTCCTCCTGCAAGTGCCGGTGAAGGCGGCTCTGAGTTCTCAATTCTAATCTGATCCGATTCGCTACAGGTTCCTGAGCTAACCGTCCAGTTAAACACATAAAATCCATAACCCGGATTTGTAAATATAGTGTTGGGGTTTGTATCATCAACAAAAGATCCTCCTGCAGGGCCAAACAATTTGGTCCATTTTCCTGTTGTTCCGGGATCAAGTGCCGAAGCTGCCAGCTGAATTTGATTTACACCCGCATCACAAAATTCCTGATTCGAACCCGCATTGGGCGCTGTCACAATCTGACCGTTTACTGTGACCTGAATATCATCTGAAGTTTCAGGGCAAAAACCCTGTGCCGCGATCGTATATCTGAAAACATATACACTCGGTACTAAATTGGTTACGGCTGCACTATTGTTACTGGTTGTAGTAATCGTTGGTGCTCCTGTCCCTCCGGAAACATAAGTCCAGATTCCGGTACTGGTCACATTACCCACCAGAAACAAAGGTCCTTCCAGACAGGTAGCAAAATCAGGACCGACTGCCGCAACTTCTGTTACTTTTATCGTCACCTGATCTCTGTTCGTTGGGCAATTCACTCCTGTATAGGTCGCCCATTCTAAAATATATTCTCCGGTTATTAGTCCTGATAAGGTTGAGGTTGCCGATCTTGCATCTGAAAAAACAGGTGAATTCGGACCACTAATTAACGACCATATCCCGTTACCCGTCAAAGGAGCTGTTGCCCCAAGAGTAACCTGACTTTGGTTACAAACCGTTTGATCCGGTCCTCCTATTGCTGGTGAAGGTGCTTCGTCAATATTGAGTTGTACGGTATCTGAAGTACTTGCACAAAATCCTCTGGAAATGGTCCATTTATAAACCCAGGAGCCGGGAGTCAAACCCGTAATTGTAGTGGTCGGATTGGTTGGGTTTGCAATAACAGGTCCGTCTCCTCCGCTAACCAGTTCCCATAAACCGCTTTCTCCGGGTGCAGGTGCATTTCCGGTTACGGTTGTGCTATTACTGCATAGATTTTGCGTGGCTCCCGCCTGAGCTACTGTAATAGCAGGAGCTATGGTAATACCCACAGTATCTTCTCCATCCGCACAGCCTACATTGCTAACGGTCCATTTAAAAGTATAATCTCCGTCACTTAGTCCGGTTACTGTAGTATTGTATAGTGTTGGATTTGTTATTGTTGCTGTCGTACCTGCAGTTTGTGTCCATAAACCAGTTCCCGGAGTTGGGGCATTACCGCTTAAGGTGATGGTGGTTGTACCGGTAGGCAAACATTGATCTGCTCCGGCATTAGCATCCGCTCCTTCGGTGTTATTGGTAACAACATCTACGGTATCTGCCGATGTACCGCAGCCATTTACAATGGTCCATGTAAAAGTATAAGTTGTATTTGCGGCCAATCCGGTTACGGTACTATTAGGATCGCCCGGATCACTAAAAACGACACCGGCACTGGGAGAAACTGTCCAGGTTCCGTTTTCGCTGCTTTGTGTGGCATTTCCTTGTAATTTTACTGTACTGTCAAAACAAACCGCCTGATCGTTTCCGGCATTAGCAGGGGTTGGAGCAGCACTCGACACCAATACTTCAGATGTACTTTGTGTTACATCACAGCCTGATCCGCCCGAAATGGTCCATCTAAACATATAGCCTCCATTAACCAAAGGTGATACCCCGGTTGTTGGGCTGTTCACATCTGTAAAAGTGACAATACTTGGACCGGAAATCTGCGACCAGGTTCCTTTTCCATAAATTACCAAATTTCCTGCTAAAGTTGCAGAAGTAGAATTACAGGGCACAATTTGCATGGTTCCTGCGCTTGAAGTGGTCGGTTGCGCCGAAACTACTATAACAACCGTATTGTATACCGTTTCGCATTGTGAGCCCGGATTTGGAGCTTTGATTAACCGAAGTACATAAGTACCGGAAAATGTCAATTGTCCAATCGTAACACTATTACCTGAAAAATTTACCGGAGCTGTCGGATAAGACGGGTATGGCGGATTGAGTACCGGATTTATGTTTGGCCCGGATACTAATTGCCAGCTCATTTGTCCGTTACCCGTAAAAGTTACCGGAATTACGGCCTCCGATTCGTTACAGCCTAAAGTCTGATTAGGGCCTCCCGAAATCGAAATGATGTCTTCTAAAACCACAACGTAGTTTGCTGTTCTAACACAATTGGTAACGCTGTTGGTAAGGGTATATGAAAAAGTATAAGTCCCTAATGCGGTCATTCCCGAAACTAATGTCGAAGGAGAAGTAGGGTTTTGAATTGTTGCTGTCGGACCTCCTGTCTGCGTCCATTGCACGCTTTCATTTACATATAAAGGTATGGTTCCCTGTAGAATGGTCGAGGTTCGTCCATCACAAAAATAAGCGGTCGAACCGGTAACATTGGTCACATCGGCTGTTGGTGGCGGAACTATTACTGTCACTTCATCTACACCATTTGCACAGGTTCCTGCTACTGTCCATCTAAAAACATAGGTTCCTTCAAGTAAACCGCTTACTGCTGTATTATTTCGGTTTGCATTGGAAAAAGTTGGTATACTAGGTCCCGAAACAACGGTCCAAGTACCTTGCTGCTGTCCCGGAGTATTTCCGCCGAAACTTCCGTTAAGGTTTACCGTTTGGGTTGATGAATAACAGTGCGAAAGTGTCATATCAGTTCCCGCAGTAACAGGCATTCGTCCGCCCAGACTTGAAATAATAACATCATCGGTTGAGGTACACGATCCGTTTGTTATGGTCCATCTTAAAGTGGTTGAACCCGAGCTGTTTCCTGAAACTGTAATGCTACTGTTTGGCGAATTCGGGTTATTAACCGTAACTCCGGCGTTATTATTTCCTTCAACTGACCAGGTTCCGGTTTCTGTTGGCCCAATCGCATTTGCATTTAAGGGATACGTCCCCTGACAATACGTTTGATCGGCTCCTGCATTTGCAAGGGTGATTGGTGAAATCACCATTACGATATCATCAAATATGGTGGAACCGTCCGCACATTTAGCGGTTAATCTAAAAGTATAGGTATTTCCCGGGACTGCTCCTTTTACTAAAGTTTGCTGTAAATTAGGATCTACGATCTGTACTGCCGGTCCTGCTATCTGACTCCATACCGGATTTTCCAGAAAGTTAGTACCTGGTGCTGTATTTGCCGTTCCCAGTAAATAAAACTGGTCGGGGGGCAAAGCTGTAGCTCCACCGGGGCAAATTGTTCTGTCAGCATTTGCATTTACAGTACAGTTTTGCGAAAAGGTATAAACGGGAAGTACAAATAAAAAAAATAAAAGTGTGTTATTCAGTCCTTTATGTAATCTATCAGAGTAATTTAATTTCATAAATTTAAATTTTTGAATTAAAAACAAAGAAATGACAGTACAAACTTGGGGGGATTAACACAAATTTAATAAAAAAAAGCTTATCCTACACGTAAATAGACTGATTATTAGATAGTTATATCTCAAACCGAAAACAATAACTCGCACAGTGTTGAATATCAATCAGTTGCGATATAAAAAACGCGGAAATTGTTCTAAAAAAACCGACAAAAAACACATTTAAGCGTTAAAAAGATAAAAAAATCAGAAAAATAACACCTTCTTTTCCGTTTTACTCCAGGAAAATAATATTGCGTTTTAAGCCATCAAATTTGGTTCTTTTGATAGGGGAATTTTTAAAAACTAATCGAAAAGTTTCTTCCGTAATTTCGATCCAGTCCTTTTTTGAAAAAGAAAGTAGTTCCGGATTGGGATTGAATAAAGGTTCTGAATGCGGTTTTGAGAATCGATTCCAGGGACAAACGTCTTGACAGGTATCACAGCCAAACATCCATTCATCAAATTTACCTTTCATTTCATAAGGGATGTTTTCTTTGAGTTCGATGGTGTAATACGAGATGCATTTGCTCCCGTCAACGACATGAGGAGCCACTATTGCCTGTGTGGGACAGGCATCAATACAAGCGGTACAGGATCCGCAATGGTCTGTTGTAGCATGATCGTATTCTAGTTCCAGATCCAGAATAAGTTCTGCAATAAAATAAAAAGATCCTACTTTCTGCGTCAGCAAATTACCGCTTTTACCAATCCAGCCCAGTCCGCTTTTTGCTGCCCACGCCCGATCTAAAACGGGTGCCGAGTCTACAAAAGCACGACCTGATACTTCGCCGATATTTTCCTGAATAGAGTGTAAAAATTCTTTTAATTTTTCTTTAATCACAAAATGATAATCCTGACCGTAAGCATATTTTGAAATTTTAAAACTGTCTTCGGTCTGGGTTTCTGTTGGATAATAATTTAATAAAAGCGACACTACACTCTTGGCATCATCGACCAGTAAAGTTGGGTCCAGTCGTTTGTCAAAGTAGTTTTCCATATACCCCATTTGCCCGTGATGGTTGTTGTTTAACCATTTTTCAAGACGGGGTGCCTCCTCTTCCAGAAATCCCGCTTTGGATATTCCACAAGAAAGAAAACCAAGCCTTTTGGCTTCGGATTTTATGAATGCTGAATATGTCTCTTTAGAATTGATTGTCATCTTTTAGAGAATGAAACTTCTACTCCAACAGGTTTTAAGGTAATTAAGGGATTGAACCCAATCGCAGCTGTCTCCGATTTAAGTTCGTATTTTTTCACAACATGGGCCACAGTAAGGCACATTTCATAAATCGCAAATCCGGCTCCAATACACATTCTTGGCCCGGCTCCAAAAGGATAAAAATATTGCATGGAGTGTTTCTTCTGTTCTCCCAGAAAGCGCTCCGGCATAAATTCCTCCGGGGCATTCCAATATTTAGGGTTTCGGTGCAGCTCATAAAAAGAAACACCTATTAAAGTCCCTTTTTTTAAATGGT
>JAHEZJ010000031.1:0-11229 GCA_023251135.1 Flavobacterium sp.
TATTTTAAAATTAACTATTTTATTAATCCGTCGAACAGAATCTATCTTGGTGCCTATACCGGCGGAGATCTTATCGGTGCAAATTTTTTTTCTTCCGAACCACCCCAGCTTACCTGGAACAACAGGACACTTTCTTTACGCTGGAACAGGGTGTACAATCCCAGACTGTTTCAGAATTCGGTTTTATTGCTAAGCAACTATGACAACCAGTTTGCAAATGATGGTATAGAAGAAGTCAGAAAGTTTCGTATTACAGACGTTGGTATTGAAAACAACCTGAATTACCACTGGTCGTCCTTCCTAAATAGCGCGATCGGTTTAAGAATAAATATGACCTCTTTTTCCAGTAAAAACACAGAGAATGATCAACAGATAAAGTCATTACATTTCAAAACGTATTGGGATAATGATATAACCTTGTCTGATAAATTTCGAATGAAAGCCGGTCTTCATTATGCAACCTTTTTTACGCACGACAAAGTTTACAATTCTTTCCAGCCTCGTACCAATTTGGTTTATAAATACAATAATTCGAATAGTTTCTTTGCCTCCTATGCTATAATGGAACAATTTTATCATCAAATTGTCGAGAACACCTATGCTTTACCCTCAGATTTACGCATGCCGAGTTCAGATCAGTTACCTCCCGAAAAGGCTTTTATTTATGAGGTAGGCTATGAAAAAACTTTAAACAAAGGACATATCAGACTGCAGTTTTACGAAAAAAAAGTATCCAATATTTTAATGTATGAACCTCTTTATGATACTTCAGATCAAAACAAAACACAGCCCCCTCTGATCGGGTCCGGTAATTCAAGAGGTTTGGAACTTGAATTTTCCAAGCAATTCAAAAAATTTGACATACAGGCATCCTATACCCTAAGCAAAGCAACAGTGAGGTTTCCAACAGTAAATAACGACCAGAACTTTAATTCTCCAAACGACATAACCAATCAGATAAAAGGAGCTGTTACCTGGAATATTAATCAATCCTGGGTACTATCCACTATGTTCAATTATAGTTCGGGCGTTTTAATCTCAGCGCCAGATTCTTTTTCCTATAGCGATAAAAAAGACTCCTATTTACTGGATCCGAACCAAAGCAACGAAATATCAAAACCCAACAACTACCGCTTGCCGAGAAATTACAATGTCGATATTGGTGTCTCAAGAACCAAAAAAACAAAATCCGGCAACCAAGCGAGATTGTATTTTGGAGTTAATAATCTCATAGGACAATCTCCACCGTTTATCCTTGAAACAAGTTTAACTAATGGCGTGTTTAATTTAGAGCAAGTTAGGATGTTTAAATATTTTCCTTACGTTGGCTATACTTATATTTTTGGGACGGGTAAGGAAAAATTGAATTAATTTCCTGAATCTCTAAAAAACAAAGCACAAAAAAAGCCTCTACATTGCTGTAAAGGCTTTATTCTAGTAGTGGGACCACCTGGGCTCGAACCAGGGACCACCTGATTATGAGTAATATTACTATTTATCGGTATATTTGGATATTAATTACTTAGAAAATAGCATAATTACAAAATGTGGCATAATATTACATTTTTCCACTTATTAAGTGCACTTATACCATTCAGGAATTCATTCCTATTTTTATTATAAACTCATAATCAACATTAGCAAAGCTTTGTGAAAAATTTGTACTAAAATTATTGTCGTTCTTTTAATCTAAGAGGTAAAACTACTTGAAAAACTATAAGAATATTTAAATACATTTGATTAAAGTTTTACCTATAAAGATTTAATCTATTTCAAAACTTCAGTTTCAAAATGGGCGAATCAATTGGGCATCTTAAGCATATAACATAAAGCAACTGGAAGAAAGCTGAGGAGAGAAAACGTTAGAAAAATAATCATTAAATCCAACTTAAAAATAAACTTCTAACCTTATTAATTTAATAAAATATGGATGTAACAATACTGAAAAAAATTGTAGATAAATTTCCTATTGTTGGAGATGAAGTAATTCTAATAGACAAGGGTTATGCTCTTTACAAAAGCGGAGGTAAAGTAAAAATCCCATCAGACACACGACTTCAAATCGGAGATAAGGTAGTTGGTGTTTATCATGGGTACGAAGAAAAAAAAGGAGAACCTCGAATTATACTTAACATTGAACATTTAGGGCAAGACTCTCTCTATGATGACCAATACTATCAAGAATATGTAAAGATAAATCGAGAGCATACACTAGCTGAAATTTTATCTTATGATGAATAAAACCAAACTATTTTTTATTCTAAACATATAAAATCACTAATCATCAATTTAATTATTCTTATGAATCTATTATACGGACAAAATTTAGTTAATGAATTGCGAGAACTATCTGAAAACATAAAATTCAGACTTTGGATTGCTGTTCCATATATTGGAGAGATTGAAGCTGTTAAAAAGATATTAGGCGAAGAATGGATTAACAATAAAAAAATATCTGTTCGCTTATTAACCGATATTAATGAACAAAATAATTTCAATTCAGAAACATTAAAATTGTTTTACAAAGTGGGCTCCATGAGAAGCCTTATTGGTTTACATGCAAAATTATACATAATCGACAACTACTGTCTTCTCACTTCAGCAAATCTTACTTATACGGCATTTTCAAAAAGGCACGAAGTAGGCATTGTTTTACCAGAAGAAGGCATGCTTCAATCAATTGATTTATTCGAAGCTCTTTGGGCAAAATCCATAGATATTAAAAAAGATGATTTAAAATCAGTAATTAATGATAAAAATAATTCTTACGAAGAAAGGAATGGAGCAAAGCTACCACATCTATGGAAATTACCTGAAAAAAAAACGAATTTCAAATATTGGTTAAAACCAATAGGAACAACAGAAAATCCGATTGGCAACAAAGTTTATAACAAACCAAAAGAATACATGCATTTTGCTGTAACACCAAAAAGTGTTGATGTCAACGATATTTTAATTGGATACGGAACAGGAACAAAGAAGTTGATTTCCGTCTTTAAAATTAAGGAGAAACCTAAAATAACAAACGGTACTGAATCATGGAGAAAGAGATTTCCTTGGGAAGCAGAAGCGGAAAATTTATCAGTACCTTTTGGAGAAAAATGGTTTAAATTTAATCTTAATCCTTTCGACTTAGTTACAGAATATCTGAATTTAAATCCAACAGGATACATTACGAATGCAAAAGGAAAAACTCTAGGAGAAATTAAATACAAAAAAGACAAGGTATATTTAGATAAAGATTTTGCTGAATTTATTATTGACAAAATAAATGAGAAAACCAATGCAAGATAAATTTGATTACGAAGACACTAACATTGATAGACTGGTAAATTCAGTTGGAACTAATACATTCATAAATTATTTTTACGAATTTAAATCATTGACAAAAAATGAATTATTTCAGTTATTTAGTAATCATGGTGAAAATTGGAAAGCAAGTAGTAAAGAGCAAAAAGCAATTAATGGGAAAAGAATTTTTATTCAAAAAAGAGAATTGGAAGCATTAGAACATATTATTTTAAAAAAGAATAGAAATAACATCCCTAATGGTACATTCATAAAACAAAAAGCTAAATCTATTTACAAAGAATATAATTTAGCTGAAGAATCAATAATGGAATCATCTCAAGTCTCAATTATTGAAAAACGAATCTTAACTAAATATCGATTGCAACAAAGTAAATTCCGCAGAGATTTACTAATTCATTGGGAAGGCTGTTCAATAACTGGCTGTGAAAACAGTAAGCTTTTAATTGCTTCTCATATAAAGCCTTATTCAGAATCTAATGACATTGAAAAGTATGACATAAACAATGGTTTACTACTTACCCCTACATTTGACAAACTGTTTGACAAATTAATGATTTCTTTCGATTCTAATGGCAAAATTTTAATATCAAAAAGTCTAAATAAAAATGACTTAAAGAGTATTAATATTACTGGAAATGAAAAATTAAACATGCCTAAATTAACTGAATCAACAATGAAATATTTAGAATACCACCGAAATAAATTTATCTTAATAGAACAACAAAATTTCTAAATTGAAATCTGGAATACAAATGAAAACTGAAGTGTTTTTCTCGAATATTAAAAAAGAAATTATTAGCAAACTAAGAAATTCTAATACAAGCATTAGAGTTGCTGTAGCATGGCTGACTGACGAAGATATTATTCGGGAGCTAAAATTAAAAAGCGAACAGGGAGTAAACGTTACAGTTGTAATAAGCAATGCAAAAGAGAATTTTAAAAGTACATCAAAATTTAAGGACTTTATAAAGAATAAAGGAAAATTATACATTGCCACACAAAAATTCATGCATAATAAATTTTGTATTCTTGATGATACTATCATAATAAATGGCTCATATAATTGGACGTACTACGCATGCTCAAGCGAAGAGAACATAATGATACTCTACATCGACAAAAGCATCAAACAAGACTTGGACATTCTTAACAAATTCAATTCTAAATATAATTATTTCTGTAATAAACTATCTCAATTGATATTACATCCTGTCGATTTAGAAAATTACAAAGAAGTCGGAAAAGATGTTTCAATTGTTCTTTCAATATTAGACGAGACCGAGATAAATTTACGTCAAGACCTTGAAAATGATGTAAAAAAATCTATTGCCGAGGCAATTTCAATAAATATACCTATTAGTAACTTATTACTAGAAAGAATGAAGATTGACGGGGGCGGTGTTGAGTTTATAAAGAGAATTTTACACGATGAAATAACATCAGGTGATATGAAGTCAGGATTTAAAAGACTTGAAGAGCCTATCCCCCATAGAGTAGATTTGTCATTAGAGTTTTTAGTCACAAAACCTAAATACAACAGTCTTTTTTCAGAAATAGAGATAGAATTCTGCAAAAAATTAATGTCTAAATACAATCTTCTTTAAAACTCAAGAGTTTAAATAATAATTGCTCTCATAAAACGCATTTATATTTAATCTTTAATGGTATAAAATTCTTTAATTGTTTCTTCCATTATTCTTACTTCATTTTCTAAATTTCTCCTCCCTAGCTTTACATTACTATTTGCAATATTATTTATTATCTGTTGTTTTAGCCTAAAATCCATCTTTTTACCATAATTGGGAAATAACCTTTGATGAACCAAATCTAATTTCATTTCTAATTTGGATATTTTTTTTCTAGCAAAAAACTTAAGCATATTATCTAATACCTCTTTAAAGTCAACAAAATCAACACTGTAAATCTCTTCAATTTCAAATGCCGTATTGAATTTACTTTTTTGCTGTAATCGATGAGAGCCAAAAAAATCATGAACCATTGCATTCATATGATTTTTTTTGAAATACATAAAAATCATGTATTCATCAATCACTAAAAAATAAGGTCTCTCAGAAAAAGCATGTCCATATTGAATAGTTGGAAACGAATCAGAGAAATTTGGAGCTCGCAAAACTTTATAACCAATATCTAATAAATCAAAATCTTTCACATCTAGTGAAATTCTATTAATGTCAATCATTAAATATTTATTGAGAATTCTTTGTAACCTTTTTTCATCTTTCGTTTTTAACTTAAATCCACTATCAGACATTATTGAAATTCTCCACACAACAGATACCCAAAATAAAAAACCTAAAAAAGTAAATTTACTAGTTTGGTAGGACGAATCAGCATTAGAAATCACATTTAATGTTTTTGAATATTCACTTTCAATTACTGCCAATTTTTTTTCGCATTCAGTGCAGAAAAAATTATCAACTATGCCTTCTATACGGTTGTTTTCTATTAATTCCTCATCAACAGCCCCATAAACTTCTTCAATTTTTTCTGGAAGAACCCCTCTACCAAAATACATTTTAGAATCATCTTGGCTTATAGCAAATCCTAATTCCTTATCCCTACCTGTTTCTCCTAATTGATTGATAATTCTTTTAACTAAAAAATGAGGAACTATGTGTGAACCCGTTTTATCGGCGTTATTTTTTTTACATATATGACATACTTTCATACTCATAATATTTTTTAATAGCTAAATTTGCAGTGAACATTGAAAAAAACTAAAATTATATACTATGCCAAAATCAATTCCACATTCATCTGAAGAGTACTATTGCACTAATTGTAAAAAGTTTTTAACCTTACTAGATGTAAATTTAAGTTGGAAATGTCCTACATGTAGTAAATATACTCATATAAGAATAATTAATGCAGACTCTACAATAGACCAAAGTTGCGAAAGGATTCTTGCTTCAGAATTAAGGTCTGACGACATAATTCTTTTACATCGAAATGATGATTTTAAAGACGTTTTCTCAGTCAGACAAGATGGAGATAACATTTTTGCAAACATTAAAGGACATGGAGGTTTAAAAATGCATAAAGATGATACTATTTTAAAATTAGTTGGAGGTTGGTATCATTAATTTTTGACATTTTTTTTAAACAGAAAAATCAAATTGATAAACACCATCTGCCAATAGTGAGACATCAATATCTGTCCTTCCATATCTTTCTAAATGATGTCTTCTAACAGGTTGTCCTAGTGGAACTCCAATTCTATTCCTAATGTAAATACCTAATTCAGCTTTAACTGGAAATGAACTTAATTGTTTAGGGTAGACTATTTGATTGATAGGTTGTGAACCTTCCAGTAAACATTCCATTACTAAACCATCGTCCCAAATTACCTCAACAGAATCATTATGCCTTTGCATCCTCCCACCAGCATCAGATATTAATGGATTCATTTGTTTTGGTTGAAATAGATTAGGATAATCTCTAATATGAGAAGTTCTTATTGCGATATAAGCATCATTGGGAGTCGTATGATTATTAGGATTTTGCCCCCAATTTAATCCAGCCGCATTTTGAACTTCTCCATCTCTTCCTAACAAAGTTAATTTACAAACACTTAATCTTTGTTCTCTATTAGAAACCCTCTCTAATCCTACTTCTAGACACGATATAGAATTATTTAAAACATGATTAACATATGTATTTAAAGGTTCAAATGTATCATAGGTTGTCTCTGCTAATACTTCACGAAAAGGAGTTGTTAAACCGTTAACAGAGAAATTTGCTGAACCAATTAAGGCATGGATGATTTCTCTCCTATTCCTCCAAATATAACATTTTGAATGTACAGGTAACTGTGAATAAAATATATCTAGGTTAGCAATATTATGTTGAATTCCAATTAAAGAATTATGTAATCCCGGCTTAATACCTTCTGCTCCATACATTCCATATATAACTTTTGAATTAAAAGGAAGTTCACCTAACCTTTCAACTGGCTTTGGCCCTAGATAGCCTGATAGTACAACAAGTTCGTCAGCATTAAGAATTTCATGTCTATGAAAAATTAATTCTTCTAAGTTTTCAGTATAAAGCATTCAAAATAATTTAATTAAGTAATCAAACTTACTTATTATTTTAATTCCCTCATAATATCTGAAACTATTTCACCAATTAATTTTGAAAATTTTGGAGGCACTGCATTTCCAATCATTTTATATTGGTCACCTCGAGAACCTAAAAATTCAAAGTCATCATCAAACGTTTGTATTCTACCAGCTTCTCTTACAGTTATACTTCTAGCTTGTTCAGGGTCTGGATGTATATGTCTTAAGCCATCTTTGTATAGATGTGCAGGGATTGTATTACTAGGTTTATCCTCATTTATTACATTATACTTATGGAAATTTGAATCTTTACCTGTTTTTTCTTTATATAGTTCAATTAAGGATTTAGTTGTAGAATATTTATTTTCTCTTGTTTTCAAATCATTGGCAAGAATTCTAAAGATTTCAATATCTCTTTCACTATGAAATCTAGGAACATGATTTTTAACTAAAGTATTTTCTTTTCTGCTCAGTTGATGTGATTGCTTTGGTAAATTCCTGACTGGTACTAATTTTGGAAGATTTTCAAATGCAATCTTTGAATTAGTTTGTTTAGAATCTTTTTCTTTCTTCATTAAAGAGTAAAATTGTTTTATTACATCTTTACTATCACTACTCTTAGCAACCCCAAAAATTATTATTCTTTTTCTTTTTTGAGGCACACCATAAAATGAGGTATCAAACAAAGCATCACTTCGTAAATCTTCTGTTATATCATATCCAATATCATTAAAAGAACTTTTTATTCTTTCAATTATTGAAATACCTCCTGGTTTAGCTGAAAGTATCCCTTCAACGTTTTCGAAAACAAAAGCCTTAGGTTTAAAATGGTCAACCATTTTTACATAACTTTCGAATAAAAAATTCCTATAGTCATCTTTCATCCCATTTTTATCCCTAACTCTTCCTGCAATAGAATATGCTTGACAAGGAGGACCGCCAATTATTAAGTCAACATTTCTTTTATTAACTATCTTTTTTAACCCAATACTGTCTCCATATTTTGAATCTGAATAACCTTCTAACAGTTCATCAGTTCTCTGAATGTCAAAATGCAAGACATTCTCTACATCATCATAGGCCCATTTTGTTTTAAGCCTATTTTTTAATGTCTGAATCGTAGGATATTCCCAATCCACTGCTGCGAGCGTTTTATATTTTCCTGTTTGCAAAAATCCATCTGTTAATCCTCCACAACCAGCAAACAAATCAATTACATTAATCTTCATTTAACAAATACTGTTTCAATTGATTAGCTAAAACCTTACCTAACAATGGTGGTACGGCATTTCCTACTTGTCTATATTGCTCCGTTTTATTTCCTAGGAAAATAAAATCATCTGGAAAAGATTGTAACCTAGCATTTTCTCTAACACTTGGGACTCTATTCCATTTGTAATGAAAATGATTTCGGTGCCCAGTGTCTATAGTTTTTGAAGGTTTTTCACTATGGTATCTAGTCCAAGCTTCATTAAATTTTCTTGAATCTCCAACACCTTCAGGAAGGTCTTTATGATTTCCTCCTTCAGGAACCATTGAAATTACATTGATTACGTGGTCAGTATGTTTAGTTCCAATATGATTCGATATAAAATTAGTCCCACTACGCATTTCTTTTTGATAATTGCTAGTTGGTTTTTTATCATATTTCATTTTTTCTTCGCCTAAATCATGAATAAGGTCTGGTAAATCTCCAATTGCATCTTTACAGCCAACATAAGTGCTTTCTGAATGTGTTGATTCTGGAAATTCAAAAACTCCTAATTCTTTTTTTAGTGCTACAAAAAATACACGTTTCCTAATTTGTGGAACTCCGTAATCAGGTGCGAAAAGTAATTTTGGATTGCAAGTGTATCCATATTCTTCACATAATCTCAATATTTCATTCTTAGCTTTACCATCATATAATCTCAATAACCCAGGCACATTCTCTATTATTAAAGCTTTTGGATTCAATTCTTTAGCGAGTTTAAAAACTGCCTGAAATAAAGTATTTCGAGAATCATTTTCGTTTCGTGTTCCTGTTAAGGAAAATCCTTGACAAGGTGGACCTGCTATTATTACATCGACATCAGTCTTGTTTGTTGCCTCAACTATCTCATTTATTGATGAATCTTTATGTAAATCTAAATTCAGTGTTTGAGAACCTTTATGATTTGCTTTAAAAGTTTCTAAAGCTATTTTTGTATTGTCAACACCTAAAATCACATCGAATCCTGCTTGTTGAAAACCATATGAAAAACCTCCACATCCAGAGAACAAATCAATAGCAGTTAATTTTTTTTCCATACTAATAAATCCTTCGTTTTTATTTTTAAAAGATTTCAAAGATACATTAAAAAAAAAAAATACACCAGACTAAAAAAGTAAGAATAAACCTTCTTAAAACATGCTGAATTGGCTTCCCAAATAGCTTTCTGAAACTTTAACTCTTCTAATTTTATTATCATCTCCAGTGTTGTAAATTTTATTCAACACCTCTCCCGTTGTTGATATTATATGCCCTTCTGGAACACCTACTTTATCAAGTAGCATGAGCATTTGTTTTGATGTTAGTTTCAGTTTCATATCCTTTGTTTAATTATAAATATCTCGCAATGAACCCAAACACCAATGAAAAATAAATTATTCTCCAAAATGAGGCTATGCGCTCACACTACATAATGAATTGATAGTTTTTACTAGTATTTATGAAATAATCAATAGAGTAAATACAGGAGCGTCTAAGCCTTATAGGTACGGATAAACAATTGATTAATGCTAAAAATAGAACCAAATTTTCCCGTGATATTTTTTTTGAATATCGATAGGGGTATATATCGATATTCGAAAAATACCGTACTATTGAGGCGAGTAACGGTTATCTTGATATTGAAAAAAATGAATTATTAATGGGGGAAGGGGCCTGCCGGCCCACTCATTATTAATTTATGCAGAACTTAAAATATGGCTTTGAATTACATAGTTAGCTTTTGGATTTAACCTGTCTTGAATCATAAGAACTTTGTCTTTTATTGTATCATTTTTCCCAAATACAATGATGGCATCCACGAAATCCAATTGCTCACCATTAGTAATTTTTTCTTGTAACATTGACTTGATTCTATCGCTAAAATTCAAAGCTTCTACATGTATTTCCAATACTGAAGTCTTTTCAACTTTTGGTACATCTGTACTTTTAATTACATTCAAGTTAACTTTAGTTTCTTTTACTTTATCCATGACTGGATTCTGTTTTTCTTCATTAGACAATTTGGCTGTTGTCTTAATCCCATATTGCTGAATTACGGCATCCATAACCTCTTTTACTTTTTGCGCATAATCTGGATGAAAAAACAAAGCATCATAGACATATCCAACGAATACACCTTCTCTGTTCAGTTGCTGAATAACAGTTGTCATCACCTCGACTTCTTTGGCAAATAATCTTCGTGAAGTAATCTTGTGTTTGTACTGACTGCTATATTTCTCAGCAATAACATTCTGAAGCATTCTAGGCTCATTATGTTGATAATATGGGTAAAGTGGAGATTGTTTCATTTGCCAAACCTGTTTGTTAAAAAAAGACAAGTGTTCATTTTTCACCGACTTTACATCAATATTCAGCTCTGAGCCTAAATCACTATGAGTTAAATAGGATGTGGACCCATCATAGAATGAAATAATCATATTTGGGTGCAGACAAGTATAATCGCATTCAACATTCAATTTACCATTTATTTTAACCATACTACGAATCCAGCTTGGCATGAGGTCTATAGAATCGACTACACGACCACCACTAGCCTCACCGCCAACTGTAGGAATCAACAAACCATTATCTGTTAAGTATTCA
>JAHEZJ010000031.1:11239-83657 GCA_023251135.1 Flavobacterium sp.
ATAGCATCTTCCACAAAAGAAAGTTCTTTATGATTTTTATAATATGTCCTAGCATGTCCATTCAGCTTTCTTAGTTTCTTGCCTTTCTTCGTAACGTATCCTGAAGCAATTAATCTTTCAGCTTCCTTTTCAATTTGGTCTATAGTTGGAAGGCTAATATCCTGATAGAATCGGATTAGATTCTCGCAAATTGGATTCTTTTTGGCTTCACCTAAAACTCTGTAATAATGCTTATTTAGAAGACTTATAGCCTCTTTTGTTTTCAAATCATAACTTACTATACCTTTGCCTAAATAAGGCTGTGTCAGGCGATAATAATGATTCTTTTCACCTATTATGCTTATATGGTCACATTCCAGTATGGCTCCTTTTTTCAAAGGTTCTTCTAAGGCTGTTATTACTTTTTTATAGGTCAAAGGATTCAGACTTAAAAAGTCTCGTAGATATTCGGCTCGAAGTGATTTCCATCCACTAGGTTGGCTTCCATTTTTGATGTCAAAATAAGTGGAATTTAATTGAGTACAAAATAACAAACACAATTCGATTGCGACATCAATATCTTTATGGATTTCTTTTAATAGTTTTCTTGAGACATATTTTCGGATTACATATTCCACTTTACTAGGTATCTTTATTCTATTATTATTGATTACGAATAGCGATAATTGAGCAGAAATATCAGTAGTGATATTGTCATCATTATAGGCTGTAACCCTTGGTATATCTAGTACTTCTTTATCTTTTAGGAAAGTATTATCTAAAACATCATTAATGAGTAGGTAAGTTGATTTATTAGATGAATGAAATTTCACTAGTAGTGACTCATAAGTAAAGTTATCATCTAATTTGTAGTTATTATCAAAATGATATAAGTCTGATAATGGGAATTGGTTTTGTTGCATGGTTTCATAATTATTCTGCTTTTATGTTATTTTTGGATTCTGCTTCTTTTAACTGGGGCAGAACCCAGATAGGAGCTTACTCTATCTGGACCCAGTAATTGCCTGTTAAAGCAATATTATCAACGATACTTCTTTCTATTGGAATAGTCAATAGGGAAATCATCTGAAACGTTATTTTTTTTAGATTTTTTTTAATGGTGTAACCAAATGAGCAATTACATCAACAGTCATTGCTAATCCAATGCTTTTTAATTTATTGGTCTTGGAAACTTTAGGAACATCTGAAACATAACCATCTGGAATCGTCATAAGCCTTTCCGATTCTAATACACTTGGCAAACGATAACATCCGTTTGGAAAATCATACTCTCCAAAACCTGAACGAGATTTTCCAATGTATCCCGATTTGTGAAGTATAAATGGATATTCAACTAATTTTTTTTCGGTTGGTTGTTCGGCAAATACCTTGTCCTTATATATGAGGTTCCCAATATTCATTTTATAGTATCTAAAAATCCCATTGGTTAGGGTACAATTGCTACCTAATAGTACATTGGCTTTTTCTTTATCTACATAACCATTGACAACAATATCTTGGTATTTGATTTTTTTAGGTTCTGGAACTCCAACATTAGGAATATTGGTCCAGTAAAGTCTTCTTCTATTGGCAGGTGCAATATCCGCTGAATTTATCTTCACTAATTTCACATCAGGAAATATTTCTGAAAGCTCATCAGTAATTATATCTCTGTCCTTCGCAGTCATACTGGCAACATTCTCCATTAAAAAATATAACTTTTTGTGAATTGGTGCAAATGCATAAATATCATGTAGAATTCTTTTGGCTTCATAAAACAATTTTGATTCTGTTCCTTCAAGTCCTCTTCGGTCCACTGGATTAATACTGCTAAGGTTAGTACAAGGACTTCCAAAAACCACTAGGTCAATTTCGTTTCTTAAGTCAATACCATCAATTTTGCAAACATCACCCAATTGGATAAAGTTTGTATCACCAGAGTAATGATGGTTCTGTATTGCTAGAGCATGAGGGCATATTTCGCTACTGTAATATTTATTGATTTTTATTCCTGCTTTTTCAAGTGCAAGTTTCGCACAGCTTATTCCATCGAATAATGATAAGACATTAATTCCGTCTTGGTTGATTTGGGTTTGTTCCATAATATTTATCTGTTTTTAGATAAATATTTCCCCATGTCAAAAAAGACAGATTTTGTAGTGGGTAAATAGCAATTATTTTAAATAAGTCCCTATTTACGGGCGCTACAGCGTGAAAAAAAATAAAATATTTTCAACATACCCTGGCGCAGGAAGAAAATTCCTTGTACACTCGCAGTGTACAACAAACAATTAGAAACATGAGCGCAGAAACAAATACAATGGAAATAGCCAAAACAATATTAGGACAAATTCAATATGCGGACCGTTCTGCATTAATGGCGTGGGGAGCACAAAATTTCGCAGCAATAAGTGAATCAAAAGAATTTCAAGGAGGAATAGCTTTTCAGGTAAATGGACTAACTCATCAAGGTTGGGTTAAAGTTTGCCTTCGTTGGGTAGATGATTACACAATCATCTTTATAAATAAAAAGAGAGAAGTTGTGAAAACGGTCGAAGGGGCTTATTGTGATATGCTGATTCCCGTGATAGATTGGATTGAAGGAAAATAAGCAAAAACCTTTTTTTGGCTTTGTCGTTTTAGTATTAGACCATAAGGCTAAAATGAAACAACTTCAAATCTCAAAACTCAACAAAATCAATACAAATGTTTTAAAATATTTCGGAGTCTAATTTTAAAACAAAAAACACTAAAAAATCAAAACTATGTACTACTTCTACTCAAGAATTTCAACAGCTCAACAAAATTCAAGTCGCCAACTAGAAAACTTCAAATCACATGTTGGTTACGATGTTAAAAAAGTATTCATTGAAAAAATTCAGGGTAACGTTCCATTCTTCGAAAGACCAGAAGCAAATAGAATGTTTGATGAAATAACAGACAACAAAGCAAGATGTACCGTTGTAGTAGATTCTGTGGACCGTTTGGGAAGGAATCTGCTTGATATTCTTCACACAATCGAAACATTCACAAAAAATAAAATTAACCTAAAATCCTTAAAAGAAGGCTTCACAACCTTATTGGATAATGGTCAAGAAAACCCAATGGCAAAACTTGTAATTAGTGTAATGGCTAGTATTGGAGAAATGGAGCGCAACAGAATCAAGACCAGAACTGCTGAAGGAATTGCAATTGGCAAAGCTCTAGGCAAATTTAAAGGCAGAAAAATTGGGGCAATACAATCGGATGAAAAATTATTGCAACGTCATCAGGCAATTCAAAAGAAATTAATTAAAGGATTAACTATTCGTGATATATCTGAAATGACGGGTGCATCTTCGGCAACTATTATTAAAGTAAAAAAGGTTATGCAAAATAGAAATATGATTTAGAATCTACATCATCAACTCATTATTACTATTAAGGGGAGGGTTGCCTAACGATAAAAAAGGATATATTCTCATCACAAATTAGGTGACAATTTATTTCAGGATAAGCGATAAGACTATATAAACATGATGAAGTTTACAAAAAGTAGTCAGAATCGCCTATAAAAAAATTAGTTTAACATTTTTGCTTTTACTAAATTTAGCCTTAAAATATATAGAAAATGAATCATGATAAGTATTTTTCAGAGAATGAATTAAAGCAGATATCAAATGTAATAGGAAAACATTATATAGAAGAAATAGAGTCTGAAGAAGAAATAGAGTTATCTGAAGATGAAATAAAAATTAAAGAATTAGACCGTGTATTTTGTGACCTTTCCGAAACTGTAATATCATCAATGGCTTTTATTGATAAAATAATGGCGGTCATTACAAATGAACTAAAATTATATGATGTGCTTTCAGATGATAAACAATTTAAGCAAGCCATGGCGAAGCAAGTAAAATATGTTCTTTCTTGTTCTAAGTTAAAAGCGGAGTTAAATGAATCAATTAAACTTATTTTTAGATTTAGCAAAGCACACAATTATTATTGGAAAGATTGTTCTTGTGAAGTTTACATATATCATTATAATATAATTAAGAATGAATTCTTAAAAAGTAATTCATTCGCTAACGAAATTGACTTTATTAAATATGAATATGAACGGTTGTTATCTGAAAATGATTCTGATTCAAACATAACTGATTCTCAATTCTTGAGTAAAGATTATTTTTTGTACATGAATTACAGAAAATATTTTTCAGACGAAAACAAACAATTTTTTGAATTAGAAAAATCAAAAAAACTTTCATTTCTTAAAAATGAATTAGGACATCTTGGTTTTGGTTTAGAGCCCTATACATTAGGCTCTTCAATAAAAATTAAAATCATTGAATTGGAGTCTGCAAAGCTCGAAAAACTTACCCTTAGTAATCTGCCAAATTTTAACGTAAGACAGCGATACGAATTATACAAGAAATTTGGATTTAATGCTACTATCGAAAAAACTGACGCTCCCCAAATGTCAAAATATAAGATGACAGCTTTAATTATGGGCATTAGTCCAGACAATGCAAAACAATTACATAATGAAACTTATAGAGAAATTAGTGGAAAGGATTTTGACGAAGTAAATAATTACCTTGATAAACAGTCAGTTATATTAAAATAAATAAAATTGGGTCAACCCCAAAAGTGACCCAGTCTACATTTGTACCATAGAAATTAAAAAATAATTTTATGGTACATTTTTTATTTATGAGTGTTATTGTCTCAATAATACTAGAAAAAGGAAAAGCAGAATTAGACTAAAATTCTTGCTCTAAGTCTTTCAACATTCGAAAGCAAAAAATCAAACAATTTATTAAATCAAAAACATCTATTGCAATATGGACAGAATGTCTATTGCCTTAACTTAAAATTTTAAAACTATGAAAAATTCAATGACAACAACAGCAAACAATTCGATTACAAGTAAATATGTAGTAAGTGTACACATCCATCAAGTAGATAAAAAAGGGAAACGTAATTATGAAAATTTAGAGTATGTTTTTGACGAAGGGGAATTATTACAAAAAAGAAGAAGTGCAGTTGAAAAAGCGCAAGAAATTATGTATTCTTTTGATAATGACGAAAGTTTTTCTTCTCCTTCAGAAGCTCATGCAAAAAAGTTTAGAAATTTTAAAGGTTATTCTATTGATATCTTTCTGGTTATTGAGCATGAAGGAGAGCAATATGATTATCATATTTATGGAGATGAAGAAATTCTATACGAAGCCTTAGAGGCTGAAGCAAAAATTTTTAAAAAAGAGTTTGAAATTACCAAATTCATTAAAACTGAAAATTACGAAGATGAAGTGGTTGAAGTAATTGAGGAAAATCTTGGATTTTTTTTAACCTATACCATTTAAGAGTGTTTGAAATCTACAAAAAGCACTAAATCCCTTTACCTTCATCTAGTTACAAATACTAGTCGTTAAGGAGATTATATTTCTTTTCATTTCTGAAAGGAGGTTCCAAAACAACTTTATCAACAAATAAGAAATACCCAACAATTGGGTACAGGACTTCCTATGTCTTAATGAAACTAATCGTAAACAATTAAAATAATAAATCTATGGCTGAAAACAGCAAAATTGAATGGACACATCACACAGCAAACCTATGGTGGGGATGCACCAAAGTACATCCTGGTTGTGATAACTGTTACGCATTAACCTTCGCTAAAAGAGTTGGTAATGATATCTGGGGTAATGACAAACCTAGAAGAATGATTAAAGACGTATGGTCAAAAATTGGAAAGTTCCAAAAAGAGGCAGAAAAACAGAATGAGGTCCATAGAGTCTTTGTTGGTTCAATGATGGATATTTTCGAAAAACCAATGCCGTTAGTGGACCATAAAGGAAATCCGTATTCAGAAGAAGAAAATGAAATCTGGAATACAGGTCAATTGAGAGATAAATTCTTCAACGAAATTGTTCCAAATTCACCTAATCTGATGTTCTTACTATTAACCAAAAGACCTTCGAATATCAATAAGTACATTCCTGAGAGTTGGAAACAGAATCCTCCAAAAAATGTAATGTTTGGAACTTCACCTGTAAGTCAAGAAACGGCAAACAAATTAATAGTTCAACTATCAAAGGTTAATGGTCAAAGATTTCTTTCGATTGAACCACAATTGGAGAAAATTGATTTAATGACTAAGGCAAACGATGGAATTGATAGAGTCCTATTGGACATGGTTGATTGGGTAATAAATGGAGGTGAAAGTGGACCTAGGAAGAGAGCTTTTGATACCGATTGGGGCAGATTACTTAGAGATGATTGCAAAAAGAAAGGCGTTCCGTTTTTCTTCAAACAGATAGACAAAAAATTGGAAATACCTCAAGATTTATTGATAAGAGAATTTCCTGTAAACAGAATAGAAACTAAAAAATAAATAAAATTATGAGAAAATTAGAAGTATTAGAAAAGAATGAATTTAATATGATATGTGATTCACTTAATGGAATCACTTTAGATTTGAAACCAATAAATTGGAGAATTGAAATAACGGAGGATTTGATTGATGCTGGAAATGTTTTAAAATCAAAATGGAACGTTGATATCGATGATTTGGAGTATAAATTAGATAATTTATCTAATCTGGAATTCTTAGAATTATTAGATGATGTAGATACGTTTTGGCAGAATGATGAAAGTCATTATGAACTATTAAATTCAATTTCACCAAAATCAAAAATTTTAGAAATAGCTAGTGAAACTGGAAAACATGAGCCAATAATTTGGGATTCCCATAGTGGGCCTCTACATGATTTTTATATGGTCGCACTTGGACTTAATTTGGAACATATAATTTATGTTCAAGATGCTAAAGGAAATGATAAAAGCATTTGGGCTACATCAGGAACCGATTTGCTAGACTGTATGTATACAATTTCTGAAAGCTCTTGTTTTGGGAGGTTAGAGACTTTACAAAATTCTTTAAAAAGAGGAGCTTGGTTTTATTTCAATGAAGAAATTTAAAATAGGTCAATGATGTTTTATGTAGACAGAATGTATTTGGATAAAATGTCCAAATTAATAAATAAGAAAGACATAAGAACTGCCAAAAAATGGTGCAAAAAAAATCATTTGAAATTGTATAAGGATTCATCAGGTGAATTTGCGTATCAAAACGATTTTGATTTAGCATTTGATATGCCGTTGATAAATGAATTAAAATTTAAGCATGGTAATAATTGGGAGGATTATTACCATGCTTACAATAAAAATGAATTGCATAAAATATTGGATTCTACCAATTCAAAGAAAGTTGAGCAAACGGGATATATACCAAAAGGCAAATTATCCTCAAAATTATTTGGCGAGTCACCTAAATAAAGTACACTCGCATTAAATCTAAATTATAATTTATGAAAATATTGAAATATAAGAAATTTACTGGTTTACACATCGTCTGCAAGAAATGCAACAAACTAATTGAGGTTTCGCAGGAAGTATATAAAGGCTGTAGTCACCCGATTGACAAACAGAAGTACAAAGCAATACTGAAACAAAATGGAGGTCGCAAAACGAGAGATTTGAAAGCATTGGAGTATGATGCTGCGATTAAGGAACTACTAGAATTTAAACACGAACTGTCCAATCCAATCCAGTTTGTTTCTAAGCCTCCAAAAGCTGATTTAAAACCTGAATCCTTAAAAGATTGTATTATGATGTTTAGCGATTGGTTGGAAAATGTGGATGTCCCATTTTTCGAGCAAAAAGTTAGGACTAAAGAATATATTCGTGATACCGTTGGATATGTATGTAAGTTGAAAGCATATTTAGAAAAAAATGGTTACAAAACTGATAAAGCAACAATTTATCAAATAGATAAGAGCATAGTAAACAAATACTTTGAGGAGTTATATAAAAAAAGCAAAAGCATTGCTACTTACAATCACAATATAAGAGCTTTAAAGGGGTTCTATAAGTTTTTAATCGTCACAAAAGGTTATGAGTTGATTAATCCATTGCAATATGCGAAGTTGAAGAATGAAGCTCCCAATCCAATAAATGTTGTGGATAATGATTTTTACAAAATAATTAATTGTTTGACCGAAGAAAACGCTATTCAAATTTATAAAAATGGAGTTAAAAAGAATCGATACAGACCCTACATAAAGGAAGCTTTTGAGTTGATTGCTTACTCGGGAATGAGGATAACAGAAGCAATTTCAATCAAATATTCTGACATTGTGTTAAACGAAAGTGGAGAAATTGACTTTGTAATGGGAATTGATAATAAATATGAAAAGGCTCATAATTTTGACAAATCCAAACCTCAAAAAATAGTTCCAATTCCTTACTCTCCAGAATTAGAGGATTTATTAAACAGACTTGATTATAAAAATCATCTAGGTGAAGATAGATATTTGATTGGTCCTGATGAAAATATCAGCAGGGAATCAATGGCAAAACAGTTGTCTCATTCATTTGGCTTTTATCGAAATAAAGCTGGCATTACAAGTCCTATAGGACTAAAACATTTAAGAAAATCATTTTTGACAAAGATAGAAACCCAAACAGGATTAGTTGAATCATTAGGCTATCAGAAAACAAAAAGCGTAATTCAAAACCATTATCTGGTTAAATCAGAAATTGCACGAGCGGTTAAGGGGAAAGGGTTTAGATTATTTAAAGCAGATGACCTCAACAAAATATAATTAGCGATTAAGCTAGAGTGATTATGAAAGTACACTTAAAAAGTACACTTAGACCAAATAAAAAAGCCTTACATTTCTGTAAGGCTTTGATTTTTAAAGTGGTCCCACCTGGGCTCGAACCAGGGACCACCTGATTATGAGTCAGGTGCTCTAACCAGCTGAGCTATAGGACCGGTTTGAGGATGCAATATTACTACTATTTTTCATTCACTCCAAATATTTTGGGAGATGATTTGTATTTAATTTCAAACAACACCCTATGTTTCTTGAAACACAATTGATTTTCAACCGCTTATTTCCAATCCAAAAAAGATTTTTTTTTATCTAATTTCCTGACAAAGCTCCACCAAAACACCATTTGTATTCTTTGGATGTAAAAAAACTACCAACTTATTGTCGGCGCCTTTCTTCGGAACGTCATTAATCAACACAAAACCTTCATTTTTCAAGCGGGCAATTTCGGCATGAATGTCCTCGACATCAAAAGCGATATGGTGAATCCCTTCTCCTTTTTTCTCCAAAAACTTCGCAATTGGGCTTTCCGGATTGGTGGCCACTAAAAGCTCAATTTTGTTGGTTCCGGTTTGAAAAAACGAAGTTAAAACGCCCTCGCTCTCTACCGATTCCATTTTATACGACGGAACCCCTAATAATTTTTCGAACAGCACATTGGCCTCTTCCATATTCTTCACCGCGATTCCGATATGCTCAATTTTATTTACCATAACCTCTAAAATTTAATTCCAATTATTGATTTACATATGTATTAAAATAACCACATTCAGCAATAACATCCTGATAGTACTTCGTGTCCGAATAGTCTTTTTTCAAGACCTTAAAACCGCTCCAGGCAAGAAAATTAATTTTATCCTCGTCGGCTTCCCACCAGTTTTTAAGATTGTTGTACTTGTTATTATAGTATTCGTTACGCTCACATTTTGCCAGCATATAAATACATTTTGCTTTTTGCTCTTTTGTGGTTGCCGCTTCCAGTGCTTTTTGATAGTACATTTTAGGAAGATCGCAATTGGTAATCATTCGCTTCATCGAATCTCTAAACGAATACGGACTTGAACCATACCCCACAATAGTTGTTTCATAAAAAGTTCTTGCGTTTCCAAAATGGGTAATATTATAAAACGCATTCCCCAGCAACAAACTATTGGTGTATACTTCTTCTTTTTGAGCCAACTTGTCCTGCATTGCTTTTATAGTGTTCAGAAAATCAATTTGAGAATATTTCTTTTTCTGATTCGCCGTATGATCACAATCGTGACAGTCTTTGATATTTCCATTAAACGGATTTCCTAAGAAAACCGCATACTGCACAGAATCTGCCTGTTGAATAAATGTGATTGCCTCCGCAATTTTATTTTTGTAAGTCGCCTGAACAGCCTGAAAACTATTGATATCTTTTAATTTCAGATAATAAATCCCCACTCCAATCTTCTCTATTTCAGATTTGTTGGACTTAGCCAAAAATGCTTTCATGTCGAGTAAATTCTTTTCGTTGTCATAATAAGCATTTCCTCCACCCCAATAATAAGAATTAGAATGCGAATCACCGCCAAACAACTCTACCATCACCGGATTTGATTTTGCTCTGTACAACGTAGCCAGATAATTTTTACTCCATTGTGCTGCATTTTGATAGCGAAACTCCTGCCCTTTATAGGTTTTAGGAAGCTCCTGATACAGCCAGTTCAAATCGGCCAGAATCGTCTTTTCATTTTTATCGGTAAGTTTATCAATTTTGCTCAGATTGTTTACAAAACGAAGCAACCTCAACTGATAGCTTGCCAATTCTGTTTTAGGCATCGTCTTCTCTGCTTTATTAAGATTGCTGTCGGCCGCAGCATAATCTCCTTTTAAAGTTTGCAAATACCCCAATGAAATATCCCATAAATAAGGCTTCTCTGTATTTCCGGCAGCTGCAATTTTTGCTACCAAATCAAAAGCTTTCGTTTTAATCACGGCTTTATTGGCTTCCCTGTTCTCCACAATCGTCTGCTTTACCGCTGGTGCGTTGTAGTCGTCAGAATTGGTTTTTACTTCAAACGAATTATTAATATCCTGCTCTTGTTGGTTCACCAATCGCGTTAACAGGTAATTCAAATGTTCACTTTTTGGATCTAAGTCGTAGATTTTTGCAATTGCTTCCGCCTCATCTTTATAAAACCCATGAACGGCCCAAAGCGCTGCTTTTTCCTTATTGTTTTTAGCCATCGCCAATGACTTAATCCAATCGGCATCGTTTTTAGGTTTGAAACAATAAGCCGTAACCGTTCGCAATTGCGGACATTTATCAAACACTTTTGCGTACAAATAATTAGACGTTGCAAACTTATTTTGCTGATGATGAACTCCGGCCACATACGAAAGCGCACGATAGTACAATACATTTTTAGGAACCGAAGCTTCGGTTTTATTAAAAAATTCAATTGTTTTTTTCTTATTGCTGCTATAAAAATAAGCCTTCGCGGTAAGAAACCAATACCTGTTTTTCAAAAACGGATCGGCAGTTGTATTGTAAACATTTTCAATGGACTGAATCATTTTCAGGTCCTTAAACGTTTTTGCTACAGCCGGATCGTAACTCCAGTAATCTTCACCAATAGAAACGGTTTCGATTTTTTGTGCCAGATACAAAAACTCTATAAAACTCTTAATTTTAGCCTCTTTCAGATTGATTTTCTTCCCCCATTTCAAAGAGGTCTGGTTTTCTTTCTTGTTCTTATAAAAAACGTGAAGCTGTGTAATATCTGCTTTATTCTGAGCCGTTTTTTTCTCTGAAGAATACATCGGTGTTTTCTCTCCAATTAAAAAATAATTGACTGTTGCAGTATCTGCCTTGCCTTTTAAATAAGTTTCCCAATCTGATTTTATATCTTCATTAAATCTCGAATTGTGCTCGGTATCAAAACCAATTCCATAAAAAATATCACCCGATAAGAAAAGCGGGGAATACGATTTATCTGCAAAAGCTTCAGGTGTAAAATTGGAATTGTAACCAAAAAAATCCCAGTCATCCCCGCCTCCACAGGCATAGATTATTCCATATACAAAAAGTAAAGCGGCACTAGAAACAAGAAACAACTTGTTCAAAAATATTCTTTTCATAGTTTTTTAAATTGAATTCGTCTAAATCGTAAAATATAATTTCTTTTGGCTTTTGAGCTACATTTTCTTCCAGCTCTTCCGCCATTTGTTTTAAATCTTCTGCTGCAATCGCCTCTATTTTCAACAGATCATTTTCTTCGTAAAACACTCCGTTTTTATAATTGGATTTTTTCACTTTAAAAAAGATCTTGCTCAACTGCTGAAAATTTGGATCGCTTTTAAGTTCGCTCACATTCATTTTGGATCGCAAACCAATCACTCTTTGGTTTCGGATGTGTACTCCCCAGGAATATATTGGCAAAGCAAAATCAAGGTGCAGCGGGTAATTTTTAAGGCTCTTCAAATACCGCGCGGCGATTTTCCGATCGTATATCGAGTTTAGTGAATCTGGAGCAATGGACCCCATATTGTAATACATCAAAACTCCGGAATCAACATTCGGAATTTTGGTTTTCTTAAAATATTTCACCTGATGCAAGCGAATTGTAGCCGAAAGTTTTTGCTTTGAAAGTTCTTTCACACGCTCTATAAACTTGAGGTAATTGTCTTTGCTCTTCAACGTCCAGTCACAATCGATTTGAATTTCATGACAGGCAATTTTATTCTTTGTATTGATTTCTTCTACCAGATGAACTGTTTTTTGAGCCAAATCATTAACATCGAGACGAGGCATAGACATCACTTTGTTTTGAATAAAAACTACCGGAACTACTTCAAAAACTTTGATATTTTCCTGAAAGCGAACAGGACTTAACGGAATAGGTTCCTGCGTTTGAGGATGCAGACCAATATCAAAATACCGGATGTAAAGTTTACTAACGTCATTATCTTTCAACAGCTGTTTTTCTGTTTCAGATAGTTTCAGGATGGTTTTCCAATAATAAAAAGCAACAATTGGCTTTTCATTTTTACTGCAGGAAATCAGAAAAAAAATCAGGAAACCAATAAAAAATCTTTTTATCAAAACTCAGGAGAAATTATATTTGAACCCAAAAGTAAGAAATTATATGCTGTTATGGTCCTGAAATTTCAAAAAAACAGCAATTGGCGAAAGCTGTAAATCCTAATAAATGGATAAAAAATTTCAATTAAAGCAAATATAATCGTTATTTTGTGCTATTAAATTTTAGAAACCGTTATGTTGAAAAACAACCTCAGATATATTGCATTTTTATTGGTCTTTTTTATGTTGAGCTGTGCCAAACGAGGCAGCATTACCGGTGGCCTAAAAGACACTCTGGCTCCCGTTTTAAGATACAGTTCGCCTAAAAATTTCAGTACTAATTTTACAGGAAATGAAATTATTCTGGGATTTGATGAGTATGTAAAACTTAAAAACCTCAACAAACAGCTTATTATTTCACCTCCAATGAAACGTGAGCCGTTAATTTTACCCACTACTGCAAGCAAAGTAATCACTATCAAAATAAAAGATACTTTACAGCCTAACACAACTTACAGTTTTAACTTCGGACAAAGTATTGCAGACAATAATGAAGGGAATTCGATGAACCAGTTTAAATATGTTTTCTCGACAGGCCCCCATATTGACTCGCTTTCGATAGGCGGACAAATTAAAGATGCGTATGAAAAAAACGTTGATAATTTTGTTTCTGTAATGCTGTATGAAGTCAATGATACTTATAAAGATTCTTTGATTTACAAACAGAGTCCACGTTACATCACCAACACGCTGGACAGTTTGCGTACTTTTAAATTAGAAAATTTAAAGGCCGGAAAATACTTGTTAGTAGCTCTGAAAGACAAAGGAAACAACAACAGATACAACCCTAAAGACGACAAAATCGGGTTTATCAAACATTATATCACCGTTCCGAACGACACTATTTTTGAGCTCGAATTGTTCAAGGAAACACTTCCTTTTAAAGCAGTAAAACCCATACAGGCATCGGGAAATAAACTCTATCTTCCTTATGAAGGCAAGCAAAATTTTAAACTTTCCAAACCAAAAGTTGTCCTGAAACATGGCAATGAAACTTTGGAAACGATTGTTACTGCTCTTCCTAAAAAAGATTCGTTACAAATTTGGTACAAACCTTTAAAAGCAGATTCTTTAGCTGTAGAAGTCAGCAAAGAAAAGTACAACAAGAGGTTTAGTTTAAAAGTGAAAGATCAAAAGAAAGACACGTTAAACATAACTGCTGTACAAAACGGAACCATCAATTTCAGAGATCGTTTTACCTTAGAATCGGCCACTCCGCTAGTAAAGTTTGACAAAGCAAAAATCCAACTGACCAACAAAGATTCGCTTGGGGTAGCTTTCACCACAGAATATGATGAATTTGAACAAAAGTTCTATGTTGATTTCAAAAAAGAACCTCTTGAAAAATACACTATGACCTTTTTACCGGGCGCACTGACTGATTTTTATGACAAATCAAACGACACCCTGTCCATCAAACTAAGCACAAAAGAACCTGCCGATTACGGAAATCTTGTTTTGAACCTGCAAAATGTAAAACGTTTTCCAATTATAGTCGAAGCCACTAATGCAAAAGGCGATGTGGTATATGCCAGCGATTACTCGGAAGGCAAAACTAAAATTGAATTTAACTTATTAGTCCCTGATAAATTTACAATTCGAATAATTTATGACGACAATAAGAACAAAATTTACGATTCGGGAGATTTCCTAAATAAAAAATATGCCGAAGAAGTGTTCTATTTCCAAACCAGTGTAGACGTCCGAACCAACTGGGATGTCGATCAGGCCATTGATTTAAGTGTTCCGTACAATCCTGAAGTGGAGAAAAAACAGATCGAGAAAAAGAAAAAAGAGGAAGAGAAGAAAAGAAAAGCATTCTAGATTTTAATCCCTAAGTACCGCGCTATGGAAAATGATTTGATTGAAAAAGAAAACTGGCTGAAAAGAAACTGGAAATGGTTTATCCCCTCCACTCTTTTCTGTATCCTTTTGATAGTGCTTTTGGCCAGCTCAACTTCTAAAGAAGGCATAACCGATATCGCTCAGGCCTATTCCGACCAGCTGCTTTTTGAAAAGGCAATTAATAAGGCCAATGAGAATCCAAATACTATTGAAAACATAGGAAAAATTGAGCCGCTCGACAAACTCGCTATCCTCGAAGGAAACATCGTCTATTCGAACAACCACAATACAGTCAACTTGTCTGTGAGGATTAAAGGAACAAAAAAGAAGGGCAAGCTAGACATAGCTGCCGTCAAAAAAGGAGTTGAATGGGAGTACAAAAAAATTGCTGTTCGCACTAAAAACCCCGAAAATGAAATCGTAATCTTAGACGAACTTCAAAAATAATCTTTACAATTAGCGTCAAAAATCAATACTAAACTGGTCTTTATCGCTTAAAAAATCAAGTTTTTTTCGGGTTTCCAACATCACATTTTTATCCAGTTCAACCACAAAAACAGCTTCGGTTTCCTGTGGCTCGAGAATGTAATTTCCTAAAAAGTCAATCGCTTGTGAGTGTCCGATATGTTCGTAATTATTGGCATCCAAACCTACGCGATTAACTCCAACCACATAACTTAGATTTTCGATCGCACGCGCTTTAAGCAAAGCATCCCAGGCATTGGTTCTTACTTTTGGCCAGTTGGCCACATACAGCAACAAATCATAATTCTCGACATTTCTGGCAAATACCGGAAATCTCAAGTCATAACAAACCTGCAAACAAATCTTCCAACCGAGATACTCTACAATTACTTTTTCGTTTCCGCTGGTATAGAACTGATCTTCTCCTGCTAGCGAAAACAAATGACGCTTGTTGTAATACTGAATTTCGCCTGACGGAAAAACAAATACCATCCGATTGTAATACTTTTCATTTTCAACCACAACCAGACTTCCTGCAATAGCAACATTTTTTGTTCTTGCCATAGACTGGATCCACGAAATAGTCTCTCCCTGCATCGTTTCGGCAACTGCAGCTGCGTTCATCGTAAATCCCGTTGAAAACATTTCCGGTAACACGATCAAATGGACTTCGGAATCGATTTGATTGATTTTGGACTCAAACTGCTTTTTATTTTCTAAAGCATTTTCCCAATAAAGATCTGATTGTATAAGTGCGATTTTCATAAAGTAAAAATACTTTTTTTTAAACAAAATGCCCAATTAAGATTTAGGTTTCACAAAATTTAGATTAAAGAGCTGCAAACCCAGTAAATATCGGATTTTTCAGAATAAAAAAACATTATCTGAAAAAATTATGCGAAAATATTGCATAAATTATGCAAAAATATTGCTATCAATGAATATAATTTATATATATTTGACCGCTGATTAAAAAACACAACATACTAAAAAACACTTAATTATGAAAAAACTCCCAATTTCACAGGGCGCACAGCCAACACTATTTCTGACAAAAGTCAACAACTGCATTGCAATAAAAAAGCAAAAAACTAAAATACCATAAATCTATCCGCCATTTTTTTAAGTGTAGTACTAAAATTACAATCAAAACTAAACCACTAGTAAAAGTACCACATTTCCGTTTGCAATAATTCGTCTTCAGGAAACGAATTAAAGCTCCTTCACTTTTCGGTGAAAACAATAAAAAACAACCAATCATTAACCCTCAACTAACTAAAAACCACAAAAGAATGAAACAAACTATTTTATTATTTATGTTCTTTTTTACGCTGCAGGTCACACTGGCACAAGTAAAAACAATCAAAGGAACAGTTACCGACACTAACGGTATATCGATACCGGGAGCATCGGTAACCATAAAAGACGAAAGAAAAGGCACAACTACCGATTTTGACGGTAAATTCACTATTGATGTAGAAAAAGGCAAAACCTTAGCCATTTCGTTCTTAGGACTAGAAACACAAAATATTCTCATAGGCGACTCCAACACCATTACGGTAAAACTAAAAGAAGCTGCTGCTACAGCACTTTCGGGAGTTGTCGTTACTGCATTAGGCATAAAAAGAGAAAGAAAAGAACTGGGTTATTCCTTTCAGGACGTAAAAGGAAAAGATTTGGCAGACAATCCTACCCTAAGTGTCGCTCAATCTCTATACGGAAAAGTAGCAGGGGTTAACATTTCTCAAACCACAGGAGGTTTTGGGGGTAGTTCCCGTATTGTGATCAGAGGAAACCGATCGATTAGCGGTGACAACCAGCCTTTATTTGTGGTTGACGGGGTTACTTTAGGAAATACCGGACTGGCCGCAATAACCGATTCTAAATCGGGACGATATTCAGAAGGGGCCGACAATGGAGACGGGCTATCGAGTTTAAACATGGATGATATCGAAAACATTTCGGTACTAAAAGGGGGAGCGGCCAGTGCGCTTTACGGTGAACGTGGTGCCAATGGAGTTATCGTTATTACCACTAAAAAGGGAAAAAGAAGCTCTTTAAAAGCCGAATATAACGGCACAACTACCTTTGACCAAATCAATACAACGTATAAAGATTTCCAAAGGGAATATGGTACAGGATCCAACGGAGTACTTCCAAATCCAAATGACATTGCGAATGGAAAAAATGCCACCACCAGTGCCTGGGGACCAAAATTCGGGTCGGCTGGCAACACTACAACACGAATCTTTGATGGCTCTTACAAACCTTATGAAAATGTAAAAGACAATATTAAAGATTTTTTCAGAACCGGAGTAAGCGTAAACAACAGCTTTAGTTTATCAGGAGGAGGGGACAACACGAGCTTTAGATTAAATTACTCCAATCTTGATGCTACTGACATCGTTCCTAAAAGCGGTCTGAAAAGAAACACTTTCACGTTAGGAGTTAACTCTCAAATACAAAAGCTAACACTAGATGCCAAATTTAGCTATGTTACAGAAAACACAGACAACAGGCCTTCTTTATCGGACGATGCCGGAAATCTCGGACTATCTGTAGCTGCAATAGCCCCAAACATTGATCAGGCCTGGTTAAAAAATTACGAAGATCCAAATGGCGTATATTATCCATGGAACGCAGACGCCAACAGGTTAAATCCTTATTTTGTTATAAATGAAAATAAAAATGAAACCAAAAAGAACAGAATATTAGGTAATTTCAGCGCCACTTACGCCCTTACCAGCTGGTTAAGTGCTACTGCAAGAGCCGGAATTGACCGCTTTACATTTGAAAGTTCCGATTTTGTCAACGCCGGAAGCACCTGGCTATCCAGACAAAACGGATCTTTAATAAACAGCAACACCACCTTTCAAGAATACAATACCGAAGCCTTATTGAATGCCCAGAAATCGTTTGGCGATTTTAACGTAACCTTTGGTGTTGGAGCCAATCAAAGAAATTCTCAAAGAATCGTTTCCGGAGTTGCGCTTACGGATATGATTACTAATGGAATCAACAAACAAGCCAACTTCCAGTCCAGCATTCTAAATCCGAAAACAAACGACGAAATTCTGGTACGTTCTGTATACTCGTACTTAAGAACCAATTACAAAAATTATTTGTTTTTAGATTTCACCGGACGTAACGACTGGAATTCAACCTTAGCCTCGGCCGTGAGCTCCTCTAACAACAATAATTACTCTTACTTTTATCCTTCGGTATCTTCCAGCTTTATCTTTACGGATGGTTTCGATATTAAAAGTGATGTTTTAACTTTTGGAAAAATCAGAGCTTCCTGGGCAGGAACCGCAAAAGCACTCGAAACACCATACAGCACAGCACTTAATTACAACATACAAACGAAACCGCTTTTAGGAAACCCCATTGGTTCAGTAGCCAACAGTATCATTCCAAACAACACCTTAAAGCCAGAATTCACGACAAGCTACGAAGCAGGAGTTGACTTAGGTTTTTTCAAAAACCGTTTACAACTTGATTTATCTTATTATTATACCAAAACAAAAAACCAGTTAATTGTATTAAATACTTCACAAACTTCAGGTTTTGTGGGCGCCAATGCCAATGCGGGTACCGTTGAAAACCAAGGTTTCGAAGCCTTAATAACCGCCGGAATTTTCAGAAACCCGGAAGGATTCAATTGGGACATTACCTTAAACTTTGCAAAAAACGAAAACAAACTACTGGAATTAACCGACAAAACCGACCTTCAAGTGATCTCGAATGCACGATGGGCCGGAGCACAAATTGTGGCCAAAGTAGGAGAAAGTTCTACGGAAATCTACGGAAGAAAATTCCAAAGATCGCCTGATGGCCAAGTAATCATAGGAGCAAACGGGCTTCCACTGTTAACCGATGGCTATGAAAGCTTAGGGAAAACTGCTCCGGACTGGATTGGAGGCGTTACCAATGAGTTTTCTTATAAAGGAATTAGCCTTAGAGCCAATTTCGACATGAAATTTGGAGGCAAAGTATACTCTATGACCAATGCTTATGCAGCTTACAATGGACTATCAGACGAAACTATTGAAGGCAGAGACGGATATAATGCCTGGGTTGCCGCACAACTTGCAGCCGGAAAAACACTAAATGAAATAGGGCAATTAACCCCAACCGCCGGACTTATTGTAGAAGGTGTAACTGAAATCAAGGACGGTAGTGGTAATGTAACCGGATACCAGAACAACACACGTTATGTTAACCCTCAAACGTATTGGAGAAGTCTGTATGGAGATAATACTACACCGGAACCTTTTGTTTACGATGCTTCTTACGTTAAACTTAGAGAAGCCTCTATAGGTTACGATTTTCCTAAAAAGTGGTTAAAAGGAACCGGACTTGACCGATTTAAATTTTCGGTAATTGGTAGAAACCTGTGGAATATCTATTCTAAAGTTCCAAACATCGATCCGGAATCTACTTACACTAACGGAAATGGACAAGGCTTTGAATACGGTTCTTTGCCTTATCGAAGATCTTATGGTTTTAATCTACAATTATCCTTCTAAACCTCAAATTTGATTCAAATGAAAAAATATATAGTACAATTAACAAAATATACGCTCGGTGCCATAGTACTCCTTAGCACAACTAATTGTGCCGACGACGAACTTTTCAGAGAAACCAATACCAATCCTGAATCATTCGTAACCATAGCTCCTTCAGCACAATTAACCGGTGTTGAAGCTTCCTTCTCAGGTGCAATCTTCGAACAATGGAGAGCCAATCTTATTTACGGAGAAGGATTCATTCAGCATCTTGGAGCTGCCTGGGCAACAGCAACTTTTGGTTCTTTTTACGCAAGCAGCACCGAATACCAGGGAGCGCTTTGGAATGCAAATTATGGCGGCGGACTGATACGAAACGTAATAGATCTCAATGAAAGAACCAAAGGAAAAGCAGAGTTCACCAACCTAAATGCAGTCGCAAAAACATTGAAAGTTATGGCTTTTCAACGTCTGACAGATTTATACGGAGACGTTCCTTACTCAGAAGCCGGTTTGGGGTACTACCAAAATATCTTCTATCCGAAATACGACAGTCAAAAAGATATCTACACTGACTTTTTTAAAGTTTTGGATGAAGCTTATAGTCAAATACAATCTGGAACTGATCCCATAAAAGGAGATATATTTTATGCAGGGGATGTCTCTAAATGGAAAAAAATGATCAGCTCCTTAAGACTGCGCTGCGCGATGCGAATTTCAAAAGTAGATCCTGCCCTCGCCAAAGAGCAAATTCAAAAAGCAGTTGCAAATGGTATCTTCACAAGCAACGATGACAATTGTTATATGAAACACGACGCCACTCTTCCGGAAACAGTCGGAGCGGTGAACAACGGTAACGGACTGTCTCATGCCTTAAAAGGCAACGAACTAACAGACCGTCCTACTACCACCCTATTTGATGCATTGGGAGACGATCCGAGAAAAAAAATATGGTTCTTACCTGCTCCTAACGGTAATTATGTGGCTATTAATCCGAACATGTACGGCTACAATTTCCCGGGCGGAGGCGGCAATATTTCAAGATTGCAGCCCTATTTATACGAGAACAGTGCTCCATACCTGCATCTTACTTATTCAGAAACACAACTGCTTTTGGCAGAAGCTTCTGTTAGAAATCTCTATACAGGCGACACTAAAAATCTTTACAAAAAAGGAATTGAAGCCGGAATCAGACAATGGGTTATTTTTAAAGACGCTTCCATTATCGACAACAATGCCATTACTGCCTTCTTAGCGACAAAAAACCTGACTCCCGGAAAAGAGCTGGAGGAAATTGCAACCCAACAATGGCTCACTTTATTTTTAAACGGAATGGAAGCTTACAGCAATCACAGGCGAACAAACTTTCCGGTTTTGGTCAAAATAACAAATGTAGGATCAACCACAAACGGAGTTATGCCTACCAGAATGCCTTACCCTCCTGAAGAATCCACAAGTAACAAAGAGAATTATTTAGCGGCAGGTGCCAAATACAACAATAACAGCTGGCTTGCTAAAGTTTGGTGGGATGTAGATTAAACTGCTATATTGCATCAAACACAAATCCTTTCATGTTGACCATAATACCATTCGTAATTCATATTGAATTATGGATGGTATTTTTTTAGGCTTTCGCGATCCGAAACGAACTGAATTCCCCAAGCTGCTTATTCTAAAAATACGAATTTTAAGATTAAAACCCGTTCCTTCCGGAAAAGCTTATTCTGCAAAAATTTCTCAAAACACCTTTAGAAACCTCATTTCTTTTGGATTATAAAAATACTTTAGAAAAAAATATTGCAAAAAAAATGCACTTTGTGCAAAAAAAATGCAAACGAATGAAAATAATATATATATTTGATCGCCAATAAAACCAAAATAAAACATGAAAACCAAAGTATTATGAAAACAAAGCTAATTTCATTAGTATTTATTGGGGGAGTAATCTTCTCAGCAAATGCAAAAGAAGCTGCAATTAAAACGCACCTTTTTGAACAAAAAAGCAGTCAGATTGAAATTTCAGGCCAGATCATTGGTCAGGATGATGGAATGCCAATTGCCGGAGCGACTATTTACGCTAAAGGCAATAACAAAATAGCAACAATAACAGATGAAACCGGAAAATTCAAACTAAATGTTCCGGAAAACGAAACTCACATTGTTGTTTCTTATATGGGTTACGCTACATTAGAATACAAACTGGATCAGGTTAAAGATTTAATCATAAGTATGAAACCTGCTGAAAACGTATTGGATCAGGTATTAGTAACTGCACTGGGAGTTAAAAAAAGTACAAAAGCAATTTCCTATGCGGTAACCGAACTTAAGGGAACTGAATTTACAAAAGCCAAAGAAACGAATATCACCAATGCTCTGGCAGGAAAAATTGCCGGTGTAAACGTGAGCGGTACTGCAACAGGGCCAACCGGATCGACCAGAGTAGTCATTCGTGGAAATGGTTCCTTAAACGGAAACAATCAGCCTATGTATGTGGTAAACGACCTTCCAATCGACAATACACAGCTGAATTTACCGGGTACCGGAAATGCACCGGGATCACCAAGAATCAACGTAGACCGAGGTGATGGAACTTCTGTTATCAATCCCGACGATATTAAAAGCATCACAGTATTAAAAGGTGGAACCGCTGCTGCACTATACGGTGCAAATGCCGCAAACGGTGTGATCTTAATTCAGACTAAAAGAGGATCTGCTCAAAAAGGAATTGGCGCAGAATACAACACTTCTTTTACTTTTGAAACTCCGGCTATTAAACCGGACTGGCAATATGAGTATGGCGCAGGAGCTTTGGGTAAAAAACCTACCACACAAGCGGAAGCAATAGAATTTGGACGCTGGTCATGGGGAGCCAAAATGGACGGAACAGACGTGGTTCAATTTGACGGAGTAAAAAGACCTTACTCTCCTCAAAAAGACAATATTAAAAACTTCTACCAAACCGGAACTACTTTTATCAACTCTCTTGCTTTATCAGGAGGAAGCGACAAAGCAGCCGGACGTCTATCGTTTATGAATATGGACAATCAGGGTATTGTACCAAATTCCTCTTTCAACCGAAAAAGTGTCAACATTGCCGGTAATGTTAACTTAACTGACTGGTTAAAATTTGACGTTGTCGCACAATACAATATCGACAAAACAGAGAACAGAACAACCGTTTCTGATGCTGAAGCCAATCCAAACTGGGCAACTTATATGATCTCCAATACGGTCGACATCCGAAATCTTGCTCCGGGTTATAATGCAAATGGTATTGAAATTCCATGGAATCCCGTTGCAGTGGCCACCAATCCATACTTCGCCGTTAACAAGATTAAAAACAACGATACCAAAAACCGTTTTATCGGAATGCTGAATGTAAAAGTAAATTTTACTCCTGAATTATTTCTTCAGGGAAGAATCGGACAAGATTATACCAACTATGACTTTTACGGATACATTCCTAAAACGACTTTAAACAATCCTGTTGGAAACGGACAGGGTTCTAAAGTAAAATTATCAAACCTAAACTCTGAAGCCATTCTAAACTACACCAAGAAAAACATTTACAAAGATTTCTCTTTAAACGCTTTAGTTGGAGTCAATTCCCGTACCAACATAAGAGACGAAGTTAGAATAGACGGATCAAATTTTATATTAGACGACTTCTACTCTTTAACCAACTTAGCCACTATAACCTATAGCTATCCTTACGGAAAAACAAAAACAAATTCAGTATACGCTGCCGCAGATTTAGATTATAAAAATATTGTTTTCTTAAACTTCACCGGGCGTCAGGATTGGTTTTCGACCCTTTCAAAAGAAAACAACACGATCTTTTATCCGTCAGTAGGTACAAGTGTTATCCTTTCCGATATTGTTACAATGCCACAATGGATTTCATTCAGCAAAGTAAGAGCTTCCTGGGCACAAGTTGGAGGAGCTACTCCGGATCCGTATGCCTTAAACCAATCTTATTCTATGATTCAGGGCGGACATCTAGGTCAGCAATTACAAAGTACAACAGGTTCAAGAGTTCCAAATTCTACTTTAAGCCCGTTAACTTCAACAACTGTAGAGATCGGAACTGACATGGGCTTTTTTAACAATCGCTTAAATCTTGATTTTGCATGGTACAACCGTGAGACCACAAATGACATTGTAGAAACGACCATCTCTAATGCATCAGGAGCAAGAACGGCTTTACTGAACCTTGGAAAAATGAAAAATACCGGAGTGGAACTTTTAGTGAGCGGAAAAATCATTAACAACGATAAATTCTCATGGGAAGCCAGCATCAACGGGTCTTATAACAAAAACACGGTTGAATCGCTTACAGGCCAATTGAACTCCCTTACGATGGCAACTTCTGTAAACGGATACGTAACCATCAATAGCGACGTAAACCGTCCGTACAGTATCATCAAAGGTTACAAACCGCTTAAAGATGCCAATGGAAATACGGTATACAATGTAAGTAGCAGTAACGCTGCAACTGTAGCACAGGGTCCGCTTGAAGAATTGGGTCAGGGTGTTCACCCGTGGTCAGCTGGTATCACCAATGAATTCAAATACAAATCAGTATCCTTCAGCTTTTTAATTGACGGAAAATTCGGTGGAGATTTATACTCCGGAACAGACTTATATGGAACTCGTATGGGACTAACCAAACTTACGCTGGAAGGTCGTGAAAACGGATTGCCAATCTCAGGTGTTGACACTAAAGGAAATCCTGTAAATATGACAATCGCACCAGAAAATTTAAGAACGTACTACGATGGTTTAAGAAACATATCTTCTTATTTCGTTTACGACGCCAGTTTTATAAAATTAAGACAGGTAATTATTGGTTATCAGCTGCCAATTGAAAAATTTGGATTTTTATCCAAACTTCAGGGAGCCTCTGTTTCTTTTATCGCAAGAAACCTGTTTATCCTTTACAAGAAAACACCTAACGTAGATCCTGAATCTGTATTTAGTGCCGGAAACGCACAAGGTATAGAACAATTTGGAGTACCTAGAACAAGAAGTTTCGGACTAAGTTTAAACGTTAAATTTTAAAGAACAAAATCATGAAAAAGAGAAGCATTTTATATATGGCAGGGATACTTTTAGGAAGTATGACAGCCTGCACCAAAGATTTTGAAGAAATCAACACCAACCCCAATTCTGTTGAAGTACCAAACGCTAACTTTATTTTTAGTCAGTCGCAGCTTGATGGTGTAAACAACAACTACTTTTTTACAAATGTGCTGCAATGCGGAGGGATGATGCAACATTATGCAACCTATAAAGAAGCATCGGGTGTTGGAGACAAATACCTAAACAACGAATCTTACTATTCGGCCTACTTCAACAGAGGTTATCCAACCGCGGTCAATGAAATTCAAACGGTAATTAACACTTTAAAGGACAATCCGGTGGAGAGCAACAAACTCAACATCGCAAGAATCTGGAAAGCCTACATCTACCACCGTATGACCGATTTATATGGAGATGTTCCGTATACCGAGGCAGCAAAAGCCTATACTAACGAACATTTTCTTCCAAAATACGACAGTCAGGAATTGATCTACAAAGATTTATTAAAAGAACTGGATGAAGCAGCAGCAGCATTAGATCCTGCTAAGGCAAGTTTTGGCAAAGCCGATTTTATCTACGAAGGTAATATTGCCAAATGGAAGAAATTCTCTTACTCTCTAATGCTTCGTCTTGGTTTACGACTTTCAAAAATTGATCCTGCATTATCTAAAACCTGGGTAACTAAAGCCATTACTGGTGGAGTAATCGTAAACGGAACTGACAATGCGCTTATCAAATACACGGATGGTCCGAATGATTTCAACAGAAATCCTGCCGGTATTGACTCCAGAAGCCTTGACTTTGCGAAAGATTCTTTTGGACAAAAAAATACAGAAGGTGGAAAACTGGCCAAAACTTTTATCGATGTACTGAAAACTACAGCCGATCCGAGACTTAGTGTTTATTCAGGAGTTTGGCAGGGAACCGTACAAAATTCTGATCCTGCTGTACAAAAAGGTTTTCCTAACGGAACCAAAACGGCTCCGTCTCCGGCAGAACAAGGCACTTACTCTGAGCCTAACCAAAGTACGGTATTCAGATATGACGCTCCGATGATGATCCTGAGTAATGCCGAGACCAACCTTTACCTGGCCGAAGCCGCCATAAGAGGATGGTATACCGCCGAAACCGATAAAGATTTATATGAGAAAGCAGTAAAAGCATCTTTCCTGAACATGGGAATTTACGGTGCGGCCTATGCCATTACCGACGCAACTCCTTACCTAACGTTGAACCCTTATAATGTGGCGGGAACTTTTGATCAAAAAATGAGTCAAATACACAGCCAGATCTGGATAGCGCTGTTTGTAGACGAGCAGGAAATTTATGCCAACTGGAGAAGAACCGGATACCCTGCATTAGTACCGATAAACTTCCCTGGAAATGTTACAAACGGAACCATCCCAAGACGTATCAAATACCCTGTAAGCGAATATTCAGTGAATTCAAGTAACTTAGCTGAAGCGATAAAACGTCAGGGCGCTGATGCTTTTACAACAAGAATCTGGTGGGATAAATAAAAACAATAACCGTTGATACAATTCATTTAAACACATAGAGACATAGCTCCTGCAATCCTGAAAAGGAGTTCCACTTGCAGTAACACCTAGTCACTATGTGTTTGATAAAATGTATACGAATTACTCGCAACGGAGTTAATAATACAAATAGATAAATGAGCATTTTAATTCTTACGGCATGCATTGCGTTTTTAATCATCCAGATCGCCTGGCTTAAAATCAATCCGTTTATTGCCTTTATCATTACAGCTTTATTAGCGGGCCTTTTTTTAGGCCTGCCAATAAACACCTTGTCACAAACGGTGCAAAAAGGATTGGGCGAAATGTTAGGATCTATTACGCTGATTATTGTTTTCGGAACCTGTATTGGTAAACTTACCGTTTCATCAGGCGCCGCCAATGTCATTGCCAAAACTGTTATGGGATGGACGGGTAAAAAATACGTTCGCCTTGGCTTAATGATTACCGGATTTATTGTTGGGATACCTCTATTTTATAGTGTTGGTTTTGTTTTGTTAGTACCCTTAATCTTCTCAGTAGCCCACCAGTTTAAACTGTCAAAAGTATATCTCGGTATTCCAATGCTGGCGTCGCTTTCAGTAGCACACGGTTTCTTACCCCCACATCCGTCTCCAATGGCTTTAAGCAGCATTTTTAATGCCGATATCGGACTCGTTTTAGTCTACGGAATTATCATTGCGATTCCAACCATTTTTATTGCAGGTTTGTTGTTTTCGAATCTACTCAAAAACATCAAAACCGAATCAGATCACGAGATTTTAAATGTCGAAGAAATCGCAAACGAAGGCAAACTTCCCAGTTTTTCCCTTAGTCTCTTCTCCGCTTTATTTCCGGTTTTTGCTTTAACACTGACTTCGATATTGCCTATGATTTCTAAAAATGAAACCTTAGCGGATATCTGCAAAACAATTGGAGAACCCAGCATAATCATGCTGATTTCTTTATTGATCTGCACCTATACTTTAGGGATCCGAATGAATCGAAGCATCAGTTCGGTAATGGACGACTACGCCATTGCCATAAAAGATGTTGCCTTAATCGTACTGATTGTTGGAGGAGCCGGCGGCCTGAAAGAAGTCATGATTGTAAGCGGTGTAAACGAAACTATCGTTGCTGCGCTAACACAAATAAACATTCATCCTTATTTATTGGCCTGGATGATGGCAGCGATTATTCGCGTTTGTGTAGGTTCGGCGACAGCGGCAGGATTAATGACTGCCAGTGTTTTACTCCCATTATTACAGTCAACCGGACTTGATCCCAACTTATTGGTTCTGTCTGTCGGAGCAGGAAGTTTAATGTGCTCACACGTAAACGACCCAAGCTTCTGGATGTTCAAAGAATATTTTAACATCAGCCTGAAAGATACTTTTAAATCATGGACCGTTATGGAATCCTTAGTATCTGTTTTAGGAATCATTTTCGTTTTTATTTTAAACTCTATAATACATTAATATCATGAATTTATTACCACAAGAAAAATTTGAAACACTTGGTTTGTCTCTTCCTCCGGCGCCTCAGCCTTTGGGTATATACAAACCCTATTTGGTTGATGGTAAATATTTATACCTTTCAGGTCACGGGCCTGTTAGAGACGACAAATCCCTGATCATTGGCCGAATTGGCGATGACATGGACATCGAAGAAGGAAAATTGGCAGCAAGACAAGTCGGATTAACAATGCTTTCTACAATTGTAACCAATTTTGGAAGTCTGAACAAAGTAAAAAAAGTGATAAAAGTACTCGGAATGGTGAATTGCAATGGCGATTTCCTGAGACATCCCTATGTAATAAACGGCTGCAGCGAATTATTTGCCGAAGTCTGGGGACAGGAAAACGGAATTGGAGTAAGAAGTGCCGTGGGTATGGGATCTTTACCAGACAATATTCCGGTCGAAGTAGAAGCCGTTTTCGAATTATATTAAAAAAGTTATGCCACAGATTTAGCCGATTAAAATGATTTTTTTTCGCCACGAATTCACTAATTCACTAATTTCATCTCTACAGGAATAAATTAAAAATTCGTGAATTCCCGGCTGAAAAAATTTAACCGTAACTTTAATGAATCCTTGAAATCCATATAAGCTGTGGCAAAAAAACATTAAAAATGAATACAAATACCTCACAAACCAGAATTGCAACCTTTGGAGAATTATTACTCCGAATGAATGTTGCAGACGGAAACCGATTTACGCAGGCCAATGAAATAAAAATTTACGTTGGCGGTGCCGAAGCAAATGTTTGTGTTTTACTTTCCCAACTCGGCATACCAACCGACTACATTACCCGATTACCTCAAAACGACTTAGCACAACTGGCCCTGAACGAACTTCACAAATACAAAGTAAACACCTCAAAATGTGTTTACGGCGGCGAACGTTTGGGATTGTATTTTGTCGAAGCCGGCAATCAAATCAGGCAATCACAGGTAATTTACGACCGAAGCAATTCGTCTTTTGCGACCATACAAAAAGATCAGATTAACTGGGAGTTGGCTTTAGTCGATGCCAACCATTTTCACTGGTCCGGGATAAGTCCGGGAGTTTCGGAGGAAGCTGCTCAGGTTTGTAAAGAAGCTATTTTGGCTGCACATCAAAAAGGGCTTCCAATTTCTTCCGATTTTAACTACCGCTCTAAATTATGGCAATACGGCAAACATCCGTCTGAGATCATGCCCGATTTGCTGCAATACAGCACCATTACCGTTGCCGATTTAGATGCAATTGAAATTTATTTCGGAATAAAAACAGACCCAAAAGAAGCAGATGCCGATCGTTTTCAAAAAACCTTCGAATTGTTAAAAGCAAAAATGCCCTTTCTAAAAACACTGGCAATGAGTTTCAGAAAGTCAGACGGACCGGCGCATTTATACAAAGGATTGCTGATTCACGAAGGCAACTTTTATCAGACACCCGAACACAAAATACACGTCGTAACAGACCAGATTGGTTCCGGAGACGCCTTCAACGCAGGGTTATTATACGGACTGACGCATAAATTATCCGGTCAGCAATGCATCGAATGGGCAACTGCCTGCGGTGTAATCAAACAAAGTATTCACGGAGATTTTGCCATAAGCACTCTTGATGAAGTAAGTCATTTTATTAAAAACGGCTCAAGTAATAGAATTAACAGATAAAATAAGAACATGTACAGCATATTAAAAACGCAAGGTGTACTTCCGTTAGTAACACAAATCAATATTGAAACAGCCCAAATAGTCTTGCAATCGGCGGCTGATGCTGGCATAAAAATTATCGAGTTTGCTGCTCGTGCAACTGATGCTAAAGAAGTTTTTAGCCAAATGATCGCCTTTAAAAAAGCAAATAATCTGGATGTTAAAATAGCCGTTGGATCTATTTTAAGTGTTCAAGATGCCGAAACGTTTCATCAGCTTGGAGCAGATTGTATTGTTTGCCCGCACACCGATTTAGAAATTGGAAATTATTGTTTTAAAAACAATATTTACTGGATTCCCGGAGCTGCAACCTTAAACGAAATCTTGCATGCCAATAAATTAGGAGCCGAAATTGTAAAACTTTTTCCTGCCGATAAAATTGGTGGTCCCGGATATGTAAAAGCCATTAGGGCGCCTTTTCCAAATTTAAAAATAATGCCAACCGGAGGAGTAACCTTAGAAGAAAGCAATTTAAAATCCTGGTTCAAATCCGGAGTTGTTTGTGTTGGAATTGGCTCTAACTTATTCACCAAAGAAATGATGCTGGATTTAAGTTACGAGCAATCGCTTCAGGCTTTTCAGAATTTAATTGAAGTTGTCAAAAAAACTAAAAACTAAATCATGCTAAACAATTGGTGGAAAATTAATTCCGAAGTCCGCATTGACACTCCTTTTTTGGCTGTTTACGAAGATCGTATCCAATCCAATATCGAGCGTTTGATTGAATCTGTGAATGGTGATACTCAAAAATTAAGGCCACACATCAAGACTCATAAAAATGGGGACATTTTGGATTTATTCAAAACCTACAACATCAACAAAGTAAAATGCGCAACAATTGCCGAAGCGGAGCTTGCTGCCATGCACGAAATTCCGGATGTACTGCTCGCCTATCAGCCCGTTGGCATCAAAAAAGAACGATGGATTTCGTTACTTAAAAAATACCCTGCTATCTCTTTTTCCACTATTGTTGACGATTTTGAATCGGCGAAAGCACTAGATAGCATTGCGCATAAAAACAACTTAACCCTTACCGTTTATCTCGACCTGAATACGGGAATGAACAGAACCGGAATTTCTATTTCTAAAGATTGGGGTGCCCTAATTGATGAAATTGTCAAACTAAAAAACCTTCATTTTGCCGGCATCCATATTTATGACGGTCATTTAAAAGGTGATGTTGAACACCGAAATTCGATAGCCTCCAATATTTTTTTCAGCATCAATGAAGAAATCGAAACGATTCAGGAAAAACTGGGCTATGAACTAAAAATTGTTGCAGGCGGATCCAACACCTTTCCGTTTTATGCCAGTCAGAAAAAGGTAGAATGCAGCCCCGGAACCTTTGTTTTCTGGGATGCCAATTATCAAATTCATTTACCCGAGCAAAATTTTGAATCGGCCTTAGTAATTGTCGGAACTATAATCTCAAAACCAACCGATACTACTTTTTGTATTGATATTGGATACAAAGCGGTCGCTTCTGAAAATCCCATCGATAAAAGACTCGTGATTTTAAACGACGAAAATCTAATCCCCGTTTCGCATTCAGAAGAACATCTGATCATCGAAAACCAGGGAAAAAACAAATATGCTATTGGCGATACGATTTATGCGCAGCCCTACCATGTTTGCCCTACCTGCGCACTGTACGATTCTGTTCAGGTGGTCAATAGCGAACAGCAGATTTGCGATCAATGGTTCATTACAGCCCGCAGCAGAAAAATTACGATCTAGCAGCAGAAAAAAAGAATAGAAAATAGAGCGAAGAAGAAAGAGAATAGAGCAAAGAAGAAAGATTATAGACCTTGTAGAAAACCTTTGTCCCTTTGACCCTTTGCACCTCTGAACCTTTAAACCTTTGCCCCTTAAAAATAATACTATGTTTATAATAGACGCCCATTTAGACCTTAGCATGAATGCGATGGAATGGAACAGAGATCTAAGAAATAACGTTGCCACCTTACGCCATTTAGAAAAAGGAATGACAGACAAACCGGATCGCGAACGTGCAACGGTTTCTTTCCCTGATTTGCGAAAAGGAAATATCGGAATTGTGGTTGCCACTCAAATTGCCCGATTTGTAAAACCCGACAGCATAATTCCGGGATGGAATTCTCCCGAGCAGGCTTGGGCACAAACACAGGGGCAGCTTGCCTGGTACAAAGCCATGGAAGAAGCCGGAGAAATAACGCCAATTACAGACAAAAAATCATTGCTGCAACAGATTGATTTATGGAATGACGGAACTCCCAATGATAAAAAACCTATTGGTTATATTTTGAGCTTAGAAGGTGCCGATTCTATCATCGACATCTCATATTTAGAGAAAGCGCATCAATACGGATTAAGAGCGATTGGCCCAGCACATTATGGCCCGGGACGATATGCAAACGGAACGGATGCCACCGGAAAAATGCAACAAAACGGAATTGATTTGCTAAAAGAAATGGAGCGTCTGAACATTATTTTAGATGCAACACATTTATGCGATGATGCGTTCTGGCAGGCATTGAACCATTATAACGGACCCGTTTGGGCAAGTCATAACAATTGCCGAAGTCTTGTAAATCACAACCGTCAGTACAGCGACGAAATGATCAAAGCTTTGATTTCAAGAGGAGCGGTTATTGGAGGAGCTTTAGATGCATGGATGCTTGTTCCGGATTGGGAAAGAGGCGTTTCGACCCCACAGGGAACGAACTGCAATCTTGAAACTGTTTTCAGACACATGGATCATATTTGCCAACTGGCCGGAAATGCCAACCACATTGGTGTAGGTTCTGATCTTGATGGGGCTTTCGGCACAGAGCAATCGCCATATGATCTAAACACCATATCCGATTTGCAAAAGTTAGTTCCGATTTTTAAAAGTCATGGCTATTCGGATGAAGATTTAAACAAAATTTTTCATCAGAACTGGATTAACTTTTTAGTAAAGAATTGGGATTAAATAAAAACTAAACTGGGAACTGCCTTCTTATACGCCTGTAGTTTTTCGTGATCGGGATCAACTTCCGTCACCACATAATCAACCTCGGATAAGTTGGCAATTTTCATTTTTAGAACCGTATCCAGTTTTTCAGAAATGGTAAGAATCGCTGTTTTTTCAGAAGCCTGAATCATTGCTTTTTTTACCTGAACCGTTTCCCAGTCCGAATCTGAAAAACCGCCTTCGATATCTAAAGCATTGGTTCCTAATATTAATAAATCGACTTTAATATTAGCCAATTGATTGTAGACATCGCCGCTCACACACATTTGGCTGTACGATGAAATGCTGCCGCCAATCATGATAATTTTAACATTGGGTTTGTCCAGAAGTTCCACCGCTGATAAAACAGTAACGGTAAAAATGGTCAGATTTAAAGTATCGGGAATCAGTCGGATGAATTCTCTGATGGTTGTTCCGCCACCAATTAACAAAACCATTCCGTCATGAAGTAAACCTAAGGTTTTTTGTGCAATGGTTTGTTTTGCTTCACCTGCATAAGTTTGATTGGAGGAAGAATGGTGATAGGCTTTTGTCATCGCACCACCTTTTACTTTTATCAACAAAGATTCTGATTCAAGTTCATTAATATCTCGTCTCACAGTATCTTCTGAAACAAATAATTTAGCCGAAAGGGTTTCAAAACTTACACGGGTGTGCAGGTTAATCTCTTTTAAAATAAGATTTTTACGTTCTTCCTTGGTGTAATTAACCACTTCATTATCATTATTCATGCAAGTTCATTTTTAGTAAAGCAAATGTAAACAATTAATGCAATATTATTGCGAAACAAATTATAATACAATGTAATAAAAAAGTTAATTCATCTATTATAAAGACTTTTAAAAGCAAATCGCTTCTGCAAAAAAAATGCAACTCAACCAACAAACCTTATATTTGTTTAACAAATTCAAAAAGTAACCATGCAAAAAAGTGTTTTTCTTCTTTTACTATTTTGTTATTCTTTTGGAAGTGCTCAAACTTTCACAACTAACAATTCGATCATTCCGGCACCCAACTCTTATAAAACAACCGGAGACAGCATTCGTTTCAACGGACAGATTAAAGTGCTGTTTGAAAAGAATAAATTTAGTGCTAAAGAACAAAAAACGGCTCAGCTGTTCGAGTCTGCCATAAACGCAAACACACCGAACAAAAAAAGCAATATCAATGTTGTATTCATTGCCCAAAACCCTTCGCAATCTTTAAAAAAGGAAGCGTACAAAATTGAAATTACTCCAAAAAAAATAACGGTTACCGGAAGTGAAGAAGGATTGTTTTATGCGGTTCAGAGTTTACTACAACTGCTCCCGAACAAACCTAAAAATCAGGAACTAAAACTCCCTTGTGTAACCATCGAAGACGAACCAAGATACGATTACCGAGGCTTGCATTTAGACGTTTGCCGTCACTTTTTTTCTGTTGATGTTATAAAAGATTTTATCGCTCAGATGTCCAGCTATAAATTAAATAATTTCCATTGGCATTTAACTGACGATCAAGGCTGGAGAATCGAAATCAAAAAATATCCAAAACTAACCGAAGTAGGTTCAAAAAGAGCACAGACTCTCGTAGGAAACAAGTTCGAAAGATTCCCTTATTTTTTTGACGGAAATCCGTACGGTGGTTTTTATACTCAGGAAGAAATCAAAGACGTTGTAAAATTTGCTGAAGAACATTATGTAAACATTATTCCGGAAATCGAAATGCCGGGACATGCCACAGCAGCAGTTACTGCTTATCCAAATTTGTCCTGTTTTCCGGATCGTCCTTATAAAGTTATTGAATACTGGGGCGTGTTTGAAGATATCTTCTGTGCCGGAAAAGAAGAAACTTTTACTTTTCTTGAAGACGTGCTAACCGAAGTTATGGCGTTATTCCCAAGCAAATATATCCACATTGGCGGAGACGAATGTCCAAAAGCAAGATGGAAAGAATGTCCGAATTGTCAAAAAAAGATCAAAGACTTAGGTTTAAAAAACGAGCATGAATTACAAACGTATCTCACTACCAGAATCGAAAAATTTCTGAATGTCAACGGAAGACAAATTCTGGGCTGGGACGAAATGCTGGAAGGCGGACTGACTCCAAATGCAGCAGTAATGTCCTGGCGTGGAGAATCGGGTGGGATTGCTGCCGCCAAACAAAAACACTTCGCCATTATGAATCCGGAGCAGGTTTTGTATCTCGATTACAATCAGGCCTATTCTCCAAATGAGCCTTTAACCGTTGGAAGATTAGTCACCGTCGAAAAAATGTACCAGTACAACCCTACTCCGGTAGACAGTTTGACGATTGATGAACAAAAATACATTATGGGCGTACAGTCTAATTTGTGGTCGGAGTATTTAACCAGTCCGGCCAAATTAAACTACCAGCTTTATCCCCGAATGTTTGCTTTGGCAGAGATTGCCTGGACAGAACCACAAAATAAAAATTACGATAATTTTGTTTTGAATCGCATGCCGCATCATTTAGAAAAATTAGAAGCACAAAAAAGGCTTTACAAAGTCCCAACCCCTTTTGGTGCAAACGAAACAGCTTTAATCTCCTCAAAATATACCCTGGATCTGAAACCAACCATCAAAAACGGACAGATTTTTTATACCATCGACGGCTATAACCCGGATGAAACAGCTGAACTTTATACCAAACCTGTGGCCATAAATATTCCAAAAGGAGAATTCAGAACCATCAAAACCGTTCAGATCAGCCCGGGTGGAAGAAGAAGTTCTATCAACAAAATAATAATCCGAAATCCGGATTTAAAACCGGCTTTGGCACTAAAGCCTATCAAGCAGGGATTAAAATATGAATATTTTACAGGAACATTATTCCAGCAGGTTCAGGATTTAGACTTAGCAAAACCTGTGAATTCAGGGATTTTTGAAGGCACCGTGAGCAGTGAAAAATGGAAAACGAAAAAAGAGCGCTATATCGGCTTAAAATTCGATGGCTACCTCTATATCCCGGAAACCGGAAATTATACATTTTCAACGCTTTCAGACGACGGATCGAAGCTTTTTATCGACAATGAGCTAATCGTTAACAACGATGGGATTCACTGGCTCAACGAAGCTTATGGAACTGCAAAACTTGAAAAAGGTTTTCACAAAATTAACATCAGTTATTTTGACCAGATTGGCGGAACTACTTTAAACTGTTTCATTCAGCCCGAAGGAAAAGAAAAACAGGAGATAAGTGCTTCGCAGTTGTATTACGAATAAAAGCACAAAAGAGATACCCCAAAATAACAACTCCTTTGATTGAACAAAAAAATCTAAAAAAAACAACAGCAAGACCCCAGCGGGGTAATATATTTAGAGAATCTCAACAAGACCAATAAAAAAAGTTCCAGAGGAGCGATATATTAGATTGTAAATATATATCGCTCCTCTAGAGCTTATACAAACAGCTGTTCTTTCTGTAAATATTTCGCTTCTCTGAAGCTCACAAAAAAAGCATCCGCCATATAGGGGATGCTTTTTATATAACTAAAAAGATATGTTTTAGATTATCCTTTCAAACTTGCTGATAAATACTCACGATTCATACGTGCAATATTTTCAAGAGAAATTCCTTTTGGACATTCGATTTCACAAGCTCCTGTATTGGTACAGTTACCGAAACCTTCTAGATCCATTTGGTGTACCATGTTTAAAACACGATCAACTGCTTCTACTTTACCTTGAGGTAATAAAGCATATTGAGATACTTTTGCTCCAACAAACAACATTGCTGATGAGTTTTTACAAGTTGCCACACAAGCTCCACAACCAATACAAGCTGCAGCATCAAATGATTTATCTGCATCGTGTTTATTGATTGGAATTGTATTCGCATCAATTGTATTTCCTGACGTATTCACCGAGATAAATCCTCCCGCATGTTGAATTCTGTCAAAAGAACTTCTATCAACTACTAAATCTTTAATTACCGGGAAAGCTTTTGCTCTAAATGGTTCGATAAAAATCGTGTCACCATCTTTAAACATACGCATGTGTAACTGACAAGTAGTTACTCCTCTATCTGGTCCGTGTGCTTCACCGTTGATGAATAATGAACACATTCCGCAAATTCCTTCACGACAATCGTGGTCAAAAGCAACAGGCTCTTCACCTTTATTGATTAATTGTTCGTTAAGAACGTCAAGCATTTCAAGGAAAGACATATCTGGTTCGATTCCGTCAATTGGGTAATCAACTATTCCTCCTTTATCTTGGGCGTTTTTCTGACGCCATATTTTTAATGTAAGTTTCATACTGTTTTAGTTTGAAGGTCATAAAGTCGAAAGTCGAAAGTCAGTTAACATGGAGCCATTTGACTTTAAGACTTTTGTCTTTTGACTAATTGCTATTTGTAACTACGCTGTACTAATTTAATGTTTTCGTAAATTAGAGGTTCTTTGTGTAATACGGCATCACTTGGTTTTCCTTTGTATTCCCAGGCTGCAACGTATGCAAAGTTTTCGTCATCACGAAGTGCTTCTCCCTCTTCTGTTTGATACTCCTCACGGAAGTGACCTCCACAAGATTCGTTACGGTGTAAAGCATCTTTCGCGAACAATTCTCCTAATTCTAAGAAATCGGCAACACGTGTCGCTTTCTCTAATTCCTGATTAAATTCGTTAGCGCTTCCTGGCACTTTTACATCTTTATAAAACTCTTCACGTAAAGCAGCAATTTCTTCGATAGCCTCAGCTAAACCTTTAGCATTACGAGCCATACCAACTTTATCCCACATGATTTTTCCTAATTTCTTATGGAAATAATCTACAGAATGAGTTCCTTTATTATTGATAAATCTGTCGATTTGATCTTTTACTGCTTTTTCTGCTTCTAAGAATTCTGGTAACTCTGTAGAAATTTCACCCATTTTAATATCCGGAGCTAAATAATCTCCAATAGTATAAGGCAATACGAAATATCCATCAGCTAAACCTTGCATCAAAGCCGAAGCTCCAAGTCTGTTTGCTCCGTGATCAGAGAAGTTAGATTCTCCAATTGAGAAACATCCCGGAATTGTAGTCATTAAGTTATAATCAACCCAGGTTCCCCCCATAGTGTAGTGAACGGCAGGATAAATCATCATTGGTGTTGTATAAGGATCCTCATCAACGATTTTATAGTACATCTGGAATAAGTTTCCGTATTTACTTTTCACGATCGCAGCTCCTAATTTAGTTACCAAAGCAGCGTCTTTATCATCTAAACCTTTTACATAAGCATCTTCCGTTCCGTAACGTTGAATTGCTGCTGCGAAATCCAGGTAAACTGCTTCTCCGGTTTTATTAACTCCAAAACCAGCATCACATCTTTCTTTTGCCGCACGAGACGCTACGTCACGAGGTACTAAGTTACCAAAAGCAGGATATCTTCTTTCTAAGAAATAATCTCTTTCTGCTTCCGTTAAATCAGTTGCTTTTTTCTTTCCTTCACGAATTGCTTTCGCATCTTCTAATTTTGCAGGAACCCAAATACGACCGTCATTACGTAACGATTCCGACATCAAAGTCAATTTAGACTGGTGATCTCCCGAAACCGGAATACAAGTTGGGTGAATTTGTGTGTAACAAGGATTCGCGAAAAACGCTCCTTTTTTATGTATTTTCCAAGCTGCTGTTGCGTTACTTCCCATAGCATTTGTAGATAAGAAAAATACGTTTCCGTATCCTCCTGAACCTACTACTACCGCGTGAGCAGAGTGTCTTTCGATTTCTCCGGTAATTAAGTTACGAGCGATAATACCTCTCGCTTTTCCGTTCACGATAACAATGTCAAGCATTTCGTGACGGTTGTACATTTTTACTTTTCCACGACCAATCTGACGGTTCATTGCAGAATAAGCTCCTAACAATAATTGTTGTCCGGTTTGTCCCTGTGCGTAAAAAGTACGGGAAACCAATGTTCCTCCAAAAGAACGGTTATCCAATAATCCACCATATTCACGAGCCAATGGCACCCCTTGAGCCACACACTGGTCAATAATATTAGCAGAAACTTCAGCCAAACGGTGAACGTTTGCCTCACGTGCACGGTAGTCACCTCCTTTTACAGTATCATAAAACAATCTGTAAACCGAGTCACCGTCACCTTTATAATTTTTTGCTGCATTGATTCCCCCTTGTGCTGCAATAGAGTGCGCACGACGTGGTGAATCCTGAAAGCAGAAAGCTTTTACGTTATATCCTAACTCAGCCAAAGTAGCCGCAGCAGAACCTCCAGCCAAACCTGTACCAACGATAATAATATCTAAATTACGTTTGTTAGCAGGGTTTACTAAATTAATATGATCTTTATAATTTGTCCATTTGTCCGATATTGGACCATTTGGAATTTTTGAATCTAATGCCATTATAATTGATATTAATTATTGAAATGATGAAATAATGCGATGATAACGAAAAGTGCCGGTACTACAACCGCAAATCCGTAACCAACTTTACTTAAGAATCGGGAATACTTATTGTGCATCCCTACAGATTGAAGAGATGAACTGAATCCGTGCCAAAGGTGGAACCCTAACAACACAAATGATACACAATAGATACCTGTACGAATTGGATCATGAAACTTATGCACTAACTCTCCATAATATCTTGTTGCGTCTGGTGCTGTACCTACAATATATTTGTAAGTAACTTCAGGAAACCAAAAATCATAGAAATGCAATCCTAAGAAAGCCAAAATAACCAACCCCGAAATAATCATATTTCTAGAAGTCCATGAAGCATTAGCAGCTCCGTTGTATTTTGCATAAGCAATTGGTCTTGCCGCGCTATTTTGAGCAGTCAGTACAAATCCCATTACGAAATGGAAAATTACTCCGATTGCCAAAACAGGTTGCATTACATATTGAATCAGCGGATTGTATCCCATAAAGTGAGAAGCTTCGTTAAAAACGTCTTCACTAATAATAGAAATAAAATTTAAGGAAACATGCAGCGCTAAAAACGTGATTAAGAATATTCCCGAAAGAGCCATAGCCACTTTCTTTAAGATGGAAGCATTCAATAGTGCAGATTGTGCCATAAGTGTTAAAGTAGTTTGTTTTAAAAAATTAGACAAAAATAAAGCAATTAGACATCAACTACAACCATTTCGCTCTTATTTATAATGATTTTAAAGAGCTTTCTCCGATATTATTGCAAATTATTTAAAAACAAGAAAATAGAAATTTTTCGCAAGCCATTTTAACGAATTCTTAATTTTTATGTAATTACCAAATTGCTATTTTTTGCCCCTTTTTGAGTTATTTTCCTCAAAAATAAAGCGATCCCGAATTTTATTGAATCAAAACAAGCGAATTTTAAGAGCATAATTTTACCTTTATCCGCTTCAAAAAAAATGATAATGAAAACAGGAATCGACGCTATTTCTTTTGATGTAGCCAACATACATTTGCCCATAAAAACTTTGGCTGTTGCCAGAAATATAGAACCTGAAAAACTAGAAAAAGGCCTCGGACTAATTAAAATGACTTTACCCGACGTTCATCAGGATGCGGTCGTTTTTGGAGCCAATGCTTTAACCAAACTTATTCTTGACCACAATATCAATCTAAACGAAATTAGCCGGATCTATGTGGGTACCGAAAGTGCCATCGACAGTTCGAAACCAATTAGTTCTTTCTTAATTAGTTTGATAGAGCAAAAATTTGGCGAAGATACTTTGGCCGAATGTGATGTAGTCGATTTCACTTTTGCCTGTATTGGTGGTGTTGACGCTTTGCAGAACTGTCTTGATTTTGTAAAACTGAATCCAGCCAAAAAAGCAATTGTCGTAACAACCGATTTTGCCAAATACGATTTAAACTCCACCGGAGAATATACCCAAGGAGCCGGAGCATTAGCAATGTTAGTGACTTCAAACCCAAGAATCATTGCTTTTGACAACAATTGGGCTACAAGTACCAAAGGTGTTTTCGACTTCTTCAAACCCTACCGAAGTATTTCAAAAGAAGCCATTACGCAAAACAAAAACAACGATTCCTGGTTTGATAATTTAGAAGCCGAGATCGAAATCCATAAAGACCAGCCTGTTTTTGATGGTCAGTACTCGAATCAGTGTTATATGGATCGTACGCGATCGGCCTACTTTTCGTTCAAAAAACTAAAAAACACCTCCGAAACTTTATACAATTCCTGGAAAAGTATCATTATGCATCTTCCGTACTCTTTTCAGGGACGCAGAATGTTGTCTGAAATTTATGCTTTAGATCATACGGATAAAATTATCCCGGAGAGTATGGAGCCAGCCGATTATCAAACTAAAATTAAAGAAGTGGCAAAATCGGAAGAATACAGAAATTTTGTAAGCGGGAAATTACAGCCCGCTGAATTGGCTTCGTCTTTAATTGGTAACCTTTATACCGGTTCTATTTTTATGGGACTGTTATCGACTTTGGCACATTATTATGATACCAAACAAGAAGTTGCCGGAACTACATTCGGATTCTTAGCTTACGGAAGCGGATCGAAATCGAAAGTTTTTGAAGGAACCATTCAACCGGAATGGCAATCGGCATTAGCCCAAGTCAAACTTTTTGAAAATCTGGAAGAAAGCCTTGAAATTGGCTTTGAAACTTACGAAAGTCTTCACAAAAAGGAACAAAAAGAAAGCATCAGAACTCCTAAAAACGAATGGGTTTTGGATCGAATTGAAAAAGAAATTCCTGTTTTGATTGGGGCCCGTTACTATAAATGGGTTGATTAAAATTCCAATTTTTGAAATTCCAAATTCCAATAAAAAACCGAAGCAAACTGCTTCGGTTTTTTTTGTTTACAACCACAGTGTTTGTCATTTCGACGAAGGAGAAATCACATGCGTTAATCGACAAAGATTGGCGACAATCTGTGTGGAGTTTCTGGTGTGATTTCTCCTTCGTCGAAATGACAAGATTGCGCTAAAAAAAACGCTGACAAAGCATTTTCTAATGATCTCATTGACAAATTCTCTCATTAAAACGATCAATCCTTCTTATGCTGTTCTGTATAGTTTTGATTTCCTTTAAGAGCTTCATCATGCACATTCATTCCGTGTGACATTCCCAGCATGAAAGCGGTTATTATTACTATGAATTTTCTTTTTATCCAATGAAGTGGTCGCTTAGATTGCTCTAAACGTTTTTTATTATTTTGTTTATACATTTTGAAAATGATAAATGATTAGACATTATTTTATCATCGTATGCGTTGAAGCGCATAAAAGCTTAGAAAAATTAAGCTATGTATAAACTTGTTTTAAAATTTGCAGAATTGATCGTTTCATTTACAAAGGCTGACTGCTTTATAAACGAACTTAGTTTTTGAAAAAGAAATAGTTGCAGATTATGAACGCTCCTAATTTGAAGACTGAAAACATCTTTTAAATCGAGATACTTCAGAACAAGCGAAAACAGAGCCTTTCCCTTAGAAACAGACTGAACAAATTGGTAGGAACGAGAATTGGAAAATTCTAATTCTTCTCTTAAAATTACAAACGAAGATTGATAATACGCTGCCGATTTTGATGGAGAAACTAAAAGTCCATCATTCGCAATCACGACAAAAGCCAGAAAGAGCGAAAGCAGGTATTTCGTATAATTTTTCAATTTTAGTTTGATTTAGTATAATTTCATTTCCATAATAGGCATAAACCTGTTTTTTATTGAAGTTTCGAATGCTCCAATTTTCACAAAACCCATTTTTGAATAAAAACCTTCAGCATTTGGTTCTGAATCGAGTTGGATGATTTGAACTCCAGCCTCTTTCATTCGGTTTAAAAAATCAAGAAACAGGTATTTCCCAAAACCTTTTCCAATATATTCAGGCAAGATAAATAAATTATCCATTTTGACGGTCTTATCCTCTTCAAAAAGATAAGAATAATAACCTACTATCACCTCATTCTTTACTAATTTGAATACATCGTGTTCTCTTATGTAATCTGGAGAAATAGTAAGATTCACCTCCCACTTTTGAATTTGCTCTGCCGAGTATCCCCAATAGGCTTTTGACTTTTTGGTTATTTGCGTTAGAATTTCACTATCGGTTGTATTTGCTTTTTCTATCGTCATTTGTATGAAAGAGGAAAACGAAGATAAGAATTAAAACAGAAGTTCTCATCCGGTAATAACTACACCTCAATTGTTTTATACTATCTCTGCTTTTAAATTTTCCTTTCTAGAAAGAAGCAAACCTAATCCCAGCAGAAAAACAACACAGCTCACCAACATATAAACGCCATTTTTTAAGGCAAAAAACGAAAAACCAATTGCAGGTGCAGCAAGAACTACCATTAAAACAAAGATCAAATGAGTTTTTATAAAGTTTAAAGCATGGATCGCCAAACCTATAAAAAGCAAAGAAGGTCCAACAATAATAAACGGATATAAAATTGAAGGTGTATTATTAATTTGAATACTTAATGCTTCTCTGGCCGCATCATTTTCGCCAAAACTCGACATTATAAAATCGATTGTACAAAGACCAATGTGCGCAATAATACCCAGAGTTGTTACAAAAGAAGCAACAGCATTCAACTTGTTTTTAGGAAACACACGATTGAATGATCCTAAAAAACAAGCTCCGACAAGATTGAACCAATGTGCAAAATCGATGGAACTATGAATGTCCGGCAAGACTTTAGAAAATAGTACATAACTGATTCCGAAAAATAGCAATCCAATGAGGCAAAAGTGTTTTGTTTTCATAATTTATTTTAAAAATTGAAGAGACAAAACTAAAACGAAAAATCAGCGTAAATGCCTATTTTACTGACTTTGGTACAAAACATACGTTTTTAGGTACGAAATTACAAAGTCGATAAATTTTCTTTAAAACTCTTAGAAACCGGAAGTTCAATTTGGGTTAACATGATGGTATTTTGATTTCTCCAGGACTTAAAATGTAATGGATTTATCAAATGCGAACGGTGTATCTGGACCAAAAAAGCAAAATCGTCCTGAAGTTTTTTGAGTGAAGTACGAATCAATTTTGAACGCAGCTGATCATTTTCGGTATAAAAAATCTCCACGTAGTTTTGCGCATTAGAGATACAAACCAAATCGCTTGCTTTTATTTTCAAAATATCCCGTTTATTATCCCCTTTAAAAATCAGCACATCTTCTTTTACCGGGATCAGTTTAAGCAAATATCGTCTGGCCAGAACAATTACAGGTGTTAAAACCAATGCCACTTTGATAAATATTAAAACGAAGAACTCCGTAAAACGATATCCTCCGTTTAAAATCGGGCTTTTGTAATATCCATAAACCGCAAAAAAATAGATCAGGTAAAAAAAGATCAGACTTATTGCTTCGAGACCAATGTTCCACTTTGCTATTTTTTTGTAAACGCTTCTTTGAACAATAGCTAATAAAGCATAACACACAAATGCTGTTACACTAAAGCCGGCACTCATTAAAAGCCATGTTCGGAAATTCAAGGTTCCATCATCAAAAGGTTTTATGATAAAAGCAAAAACAAAAATCCATAAGGCAAAAAGCAAACCTACTATCAGATTGTGTTTTAGGGAGGAATTTAGTTGTTTCATCTTTTCTCAAAGCAATTATTACTATACAATATTAGACTTTAATACAACTTGCGTCAAGCAGACCCAACATTTTTTCATTTATTCTCCAAACTAACTATTAACATAAAAACACAAAAAGAAGGAAATTACCCCAAATTTGCTTTAAAAGGAGAAAAAGGTTGCCGATTCCTAAAAAATCAATTCGAATCGAAAGTCTTTTGTTTTTGTAAGTATTTATCTAGAAATAATTTATATTTTTATCAAAGTGGTATCCGAAAAACTTATAGAGTAGGAAAATCAAAAAAACAAAAAACACTTATGAAAAATTTCCAAAAATTAACCAAAGAAGAATTAAAATCAATTAACGCTGGTACTGGAAACTGCGTACCATATCCTTTATGTAACGGTGAACAAGTTACTCCTATTGGGCAAAACTCATGTGGTTGGTATTTATACAAAACGGCATCAAATAGTACTTGTATGGAATACGGATTATCATAACAACATACTCCTCAATTTATTAAAACTGCTATTCACAAAAATAGCAGTTTTTTTATACTCCGTCTTTTCACTACCCGAAAGCTTACTTATAAATCGTAAACTTGTTATGCGTTAAACCAAAACCAAGATTCTCGTAAATCAAGACGTTTTCAACCCGTCTTTTATTGGTGGTCACCTCAATACTTTTCAAACTATTCTGATCGGCATATTGCATAATTTCATTTATTAATTGCCTGCCAATGCCTTTCCCACGATAATTTTGATGAATAAAAAATTCCTGAATTTCTCCCACTAATCCGCAATGATGAAGGAGATTTTGTGTGTGAAAACTAATAAAACCAACACCTTCTTTCTCTATTTCTGCAACCAGGTAAAAATTCTTTGGGTTCGAAATATTCTCATCAAATATCTGACTAAATACTTCAAAATCTAAAACTTCATTTTCAAGTTCGTTTATGGCTTGGTAAACAAAATTTAAATCCTGTTTTTCTACTTTTCTGATTTTAATATTTAATTCCATGATCTAATAAATTACCAAACAACATTCGTTAATACATTGGCGAAAGCTTTCTACCATTTTTAAAGACATTCTTTAACTCTTCAGAATCTGCTAACCATTCAATCGTTATAAATCTTGAACAATCATTTTTTAATTCATTAGACCAATCTATTAAAATAGCGGCATTATCGTTTTTAATTTCGTCTTTAGCAAATTGATATGTTTTATTAAAATACGCTGCTCCTTCTCCTCTCAGGTCAAAAGAAACATATTTTGTTTTTGAAAAAACCGCACATAACGAAAGCCGTTTTCTCTCACTGGTATCAAGTTTTTTTATTTTATCCTTTTTAGTAAAATTATCGCCTTCGAAAATTCTCGGTACTGATTTTTTTAGATCTGCATTTCTTTTTAAATACCCGCCCACACTCATCGGATTAAATATTCTTTTTAATACTGATTCTTCGATTGGTGCTGCAAAAGTCAGCGATTTTATTACGTTTACATTCTCATGATGCGCTTTTCCTTCAAAAATAGCCACCAACTGCTCTTTTAGATCATTAAAATGAACTCCTCCTTCTAAATAAATAATAACCAATTCTCCTTCTCTTAATTCAAAAGGCGGTATAAAATAATGATCTGTCTTGATCCCTTTACTTTCAATTATAAGTTCGTTCATTTTATCAGAATAAATATTCATTCAACCCAAGACGCTCAAATTTAACCTTATACTTTTGAACATAACTACTCCACTCCCTCTGGTTTTTACTTTCATAAACAAAAGCAGCATAATCAGCAACTTCTTTACTGAAATGATTGCCAAAAACAGGGTCAAGATATTCTATTCCGGAATCAATTACTCTTTTTAAAATTGATAATTTATCCTTGCCATTTTCTTTGCAAACCTTATCAAGCCATAATCCTTTACCTATCTTTACATATGCCTCCAATAGACTATCTGTCATAAATTCAGAAGGAACATCATTAATATTGGGTTCATTCCTACCTTTTTTAAAAGTCGTTATAATGAGTTCTTCAGAATAAAAACGCCCCGGAATCAATGAAACCAATGTTCCGCTCTCCGCTGCTTTCCAACAAAGTTCTTCGGTTATAAAGGGATCAGGAATTACCTGCAGCGCAAAACCATCCTTACTGACTAATTTCTCGCAAAGTTCGGATGTAATAAAATCTTCCTCCACAAACGGTAATGCATGATAGGTCCTATTTAACGCCATCTCGCACAATGCCGCCGTTTTAAATTGAATCGGAACTATTTTTAAATCTCTGTAATTTGACGACACTCTCTTTTGCCAATACTCCTGATTTTTCGGCGGTGGATTGCTTTCTTTTAAAACCAACTCGCCTTCCTCCAACTCTCTTTTGAGTTCTTCAAAAGTTGTTATTAAAGAATTATCAAGATGCTTGCGCAATTCAATCGAAATAACTTCTTCATCACTGTCCTCATCATATTCACATTCATTTTCAGGATCCATATCATCTGTTTTATCATTGTAATAAAACAAGTCATTTTTGCGATCTGCCACCGTTGTATAATGATCTTCAACTATAAAAACCGGAGCTTCAATACAGCCCGAACATTTAAAACTACCGTGATTATAGGAGGTCATTACTACTTCTTTGGCTGTAACGTTGCCTTCAATTTCGACGTAGGATCCTCCCAACAACATACTTTGACAACTCACATCTCCTTTAATAAAAACATAAGGCCCATAATCCCCTTCGGCATTTATAACCGTTCCGCTTACAGAGAGATCACCATTTATTAAGACCCCCTCGATTCTGAGATCATCCATTTCTTTTAAGGGAAGATTCAAAACATTGGCAAGCCATTTTTTCTCTTTATCTTCATAAAGATCCAGGTAAAAGTTCCCTTCAAAATTCACACTTTCGTGTGCAACCAAAAAGAGGTCTCCTCCTTCCCATTCCTCAAAATAATCGAAACCTTCACGATCGATTAAAAATGGGTACTGCGATTTAACTTCTTTGATTGTAATTAATTTGAAACCTGAATGATGCATTTTATATTTTATTGGGCTGTTATTTTTATACTAGATTATACAATATTACGCAATATTGTCATTTCGACGAAGGAGAAATCACGCGCGCTGATCGACAAAGATTGGCGACCTTAATTGCGGAATTTCTAATGTGATTTCTCCTTCGTCGAAATGACACGGATTGCGTTTCTTCAGAAAAAAAGCAGTAAGAAAAGCTGCATTTTGACAACATTGGAAAAACAACTTACAAAATGCTTCTCATAAACAGAACGAACTATCCCGAAATATGAGGCCCTATTTAGGGGCATTTTTATAAAGTAAAAATCAAATACATTTATAGATAACAAAACCCGACAGGTTTTAAAAACCTGTCGGGTTTAATAGCGGTTCCTCCTTCGTCGAAAAACCTATACGATCAGCAACTTCCAAATAATCTTCTTTATTTATCGTTTAGCCGATTCCATCTTTTTTATTTTAGTTTTTAGCAGCTTTAATTCTTGAGCTTGCTTCTCACTTCTCTTATTTTGAATTTCAAGTTTTTTATTTTGTTCAATCGTATATAAAGTAAGTTCTTCAATTTTCTGTAGTAATTTCATTTGAAATTCTTTCATCTCAAGTCCGTTTGCAATCATCTCTTTTTCAGATGCAATTTCCGGAAGATGTTTATTTCGAGTTACAAATTCTTCCAACTTATTCAAATCCATCAATTTGTAATCATCTTCAAAAACAAAATCGCAACCTCCCCGTAAGTCAACTTTTATCTCTTTTGCTCTAATTGTTCCACAAACATCTAGTTCATAACCTGGAGAAATGGTACCAATTCCAACAAGCCCTTCCCCGGTAATAATCATTCTATCATAATTAGTATAATCTGAACCATTCCAAGCTGTAGTATGAAAACGAATGTCTCCATAAAAACTACTCCCCGCAGGATTAGGATTTACAGAATATATCCCCGAACCACCTCTTCCAAAACTTAATCCTCCTTTATAGGTAAATTGCCCTCCTACACCCCAATTCATTGTTCCGGAAATTTTTTCACTAATAACCAATGTAGGTTCCTTACCATTTGGCAAAATACCATTTGCGGTTTTCCCTAAGTAAGATGCAAAATCACTATAAACTGCAGAATTCCCCCTTACTTCAAACTTTGCGCTGGGAGTATCAATCCCAATACCAACCTTTCCATCGTTTGGTTGTATCACTGTACCACTCTTAGGATTTTCATACCCACCATCGATAACAATACCTGTTCGAAAGGCTAATTTTAGTTGTTGATAATTTGGTGCATCCCATGTACCACTTGTTCTATATATACCATAACGCAAAGCATCTGGCTTGAACCAAGTAATTCCATCAGGGACATTACGTCCATCATTAACATCGTTAAAATTTATAGAATTATGCGATTCATAAGTCTGTGCATTTGTTAGCTGAAACACAATCAGCGAAAAAAATAAAATCAGTTTAAGTCCTTTCATTGTCAAGATAATATTATAATGGTTAATTCTTCACAACATAAAAGTAACGGACAGTTCAATCCAAAACAATTAATGTTGCATTTTTTATACTAATGCGAAAGTAGTATTTCAAATAACACATTTCAATTGAATTAAAGAATATTTCTGTTAATATATAAGTTGTAAAAAACTATCTTTTTTATGAACTAAAAACCACACAACACAAAACCCGACAGGTTTTAAAAACCTGTCAGGTTTAATGGCGAACCAACCTACTAAATCTGCGAGAGAAAAAATCTCCAACAAAAAATAAAACTTTAAGAAATCAATTTCATGCTGTTTACTTAAAAAACGTAATTTTGAAATTCGAAGTTCAAAAAAGAAATTATTATGAAATATCATCAAATAAACAGCGCTCTTTTTGTAAAAAACCGCAAAAAATTCACGGCAGAAATGAAACCAAATAGTGTTGCCGTTTTCAACTCCAATGACATTTACCCTGTTAGTGCCGACAGTACTTTACCGTTTGCACAACACAGAGATATTTTTTATCTGAGCGGTGTAGATCAGGAAGAAAGTATTTTGCTTTTGTTTCCGGATGCGCCTTATGAGAGCCAAAAAGAAATTCTTTTCCTGAAAGAAACCAGCGAACACATTGCCATCTGGGAAGGTGAAAAACTAACTAAAGAACGTGCTTTTCAGGTTTCAGGAATCAGAACCGTTTATTGGTTACAGGATTTTCATAAAATTTTGAACGAAATGATGACGTATGCCGATACGATGTACATTAACACTAACGAACATTACCGCGCGACTGTTGAAACAGAAACCCGTGAAGCTCGTTTTGTAAAATGGTGGAAAGAACGTTATCCGGCACACAACGTAGCCAAAAGTAATCCAATTTTACAACGCCTTCGTTCGGTAAAAGAAAGTGAAGAAATCGATTTGATTCAGCAGGCTTGCGACATTACCGAAAAAGGTTTCCGCAGACTGTTGTCGTTTGTAAAACCAAATGTAACCGAATACGAAATCGAAGCCGAATTAATTCACGAATTCGTTCGCAACCGTTCTAAAGGTTTTGCTTACACTCCAATTATTGCTTCGGGAAACAATGCGAATGTTTTACATTACATCGAAAACAATCAGCAATGTAAAGACGGAGATTTAATTTTACTCGATGTTGCTGCCGAGTACGCAAACTACTCCAGTGATTTATCACGTACAATTCCGGTTTCAGGAAGATATAACGAAAGACAAAAAGCAGTTTACAATGCCGTTTTAAGAGTTAAAAATGAAGCTACAAAAATGCTGACTCCGGGAACTCTTTGGAAACAATACCATGTTGAAGTGGGTAAAATCATGACCTCTGAATTGCTTGGTCTAGGTTTGATCGACAAAGCTGATGTTCAGAACGAAAATCCGGAATGGCCAGCGTACAAAAAATATTTCATGCACGGAACCTCTCACCACATGGGACTAGACACGCACGACTACGGATTACTTCACGAACCAATGAAAGCCAATATGGTTTTTACAGTTGAACCGGGAATCTACATTCCGGCAGAAGGATTCGGAATTCGCTTGGAAGACAATGTTGTGGTACAGGAAAAAGGAGAACCTTTTAACCTGATGCGCAACATTCCGATTGAAGCAGATGAAATCGAGAGTTTGATGAATGAATAATTTAGTAATGAAAAAGATTTCTTCGAAATAAATTCATTTTTAGAATCATAAAACCCAAAACGGCTTTCATTTCTGAAAGCCGTTTTTATTTTTTAGAACTAACACAAAAGATTACATTCTTTGTCTTTATTTAAAATTAGATTAAGGCTTTTACTTTTTTAACACTTTAAATATTTGTGTGCTTTCACCTTCTTTAACTTTTACAAAATACAATCCCTGACTGCCATTAATTGTTAGATCTAATTTTGTTAAATTAGAAACTTTTTCTTCTTTTATTTTTTTTCCATTACTATCATATAGCTGCACTGTTACATCACTACCGTAATTTTTCAAGTCTATGGAAATTTTTCCTGATGTTGGATTAGGATAAATAGTTGCATTTAATGTTTTAGTAAAATCATCGGTTGACAAAGTACTTTCATACTTCACAATTCCGCAGTTTTCATCAAAATGAGAAACGATTCCGTCAACACCATTTGTACTTATTGTACTGCCAAAACTGGCATAATTTTTCACTCTCATATTGGCGCATAAATAAAATGAGCCATCCTCTGCCTTAAAAAAATCATACATATTTATTAAAGGCACTGTAGCATGACCGCGATTATCTCCGTTAGCGGTTATTTTCTTTAAATTACCTGATAAATCATAAGTCGCCAGGAAGAAATCATAATCACTAATTGTTAAGTCATAATTTTGTGAGTTGCCAGTAATAAAAGTACTAGTTCCAGAACCTGTACCAATAATATGCAATTTATCATTATCCTTAATAATTTTACTCCCTGCACTATATCCATCCTTATTTCCGGTTATCCATTCGCATGTACCAGCAGAATTAACTTTTGCTAAGAAAAAAGTTCCAATGTTTTTTTGAGTAATCGTTCCATTAGCATTTTCAAAAGAATGGGTAGCCTTTTCAGTGTCACAAAAATTGTTACCTGTAATATAATTGCTACCCGCATCATCGGTAACCATTGCACCAAATGTCACATTATTATTTCTTCTATTTACGGTACTACTTCTTGTTTTCCATTGCAAAATACCCTCTTCGTTGTATTTAACTAAAAACATTTTAGAGCCATATCCTTCAAAACCTTTTAATATCTGTGGCTTAGTCGTATTCCCTGCAGAATAGAGATTCAGATCGAATTCATAATTTCCTCCAAGATAAATATTATTAGAACTATCAAAACCAAGATCCACAATTCCTGCATTATTTACATGATAAAGGGTAATTCCTGCATACCAAACAACAGCTCCCAAAGGTGATATTTTTAGCAATGTTAAATTATCTGCTTGTGAAGTTGCCATGGTTTGGTTAATCACTGTCGATTTAATACCGTTAAAATAGAGTTGATATTTATCCGAATAAACATAATTTAAGCTAATCGTTGTAACCAGGTTATTCTCTTTATCGATATAAAGTTTTTTTGCTAAAGGCCCTGAAATTTCACTATTTAAAATCCAGATAAGTTTTCCCTGCTTATTCAGTTTCATGATATAGCCGTAATTTTGACTTGAACTAATTATCGGACTTACATTTATTCTATCACCTTTGTTGTCAATAAACGTCCCATTATGTGTACCGCATATATAAATGTTCCCATCATGATCAATCACAGATGAAAATATTATATCTCTGTCACGATTTGCTAGAGCATGCTCCGTGCTTACAATCCATTTTAAAGCTCCTTTTCTATCGTATTTTGTTAGAAAACTTCCTTTTTTATTTTTAAAATTAGATTTCAACCCAATTTTTGAATCAAATATCTGATCATTAAATCCTCCTGACACCAAAAATCCATCGTCTGTTGGAGTTAATCCATAATTTCCTTCATATTCATAACCATTCCATTCAGAATCTACTCCATCATTAACTAATGCCCAACAATTACTTATATTTTCAGAATCCTTATAAATATAAGGCCCATCTTTTTGTGTCGCATCATAACAATCATTGATTGACCACACATCCATATTAACCTTTGTTCCTCCTAAATTTGCAAAACTTAACGTTTGTTGTGCGCCTTCAACAATGGCTAAGGATGCATTTGGAGAAAAAGTCCATTTATATTTTACCGCTTCATTTGCTTTTTGGTAAAAACTGATAGGTTCATTTTGTTTTGCATTTATTAAATCTTTATGAAAATCGGCCTTTGTTTTTTCAACAACAATTTTATATCTCTCCGTAAACTCAACAGAACATGGTCCTGACACATTTTTAGCCTCGATGTAATAATCGCCTGTTAAATCAATAAAGTCTGTCGTAAACTTCATGATACCGCCATTTCCTAATCCGCTACCATAAGAGCCTCCATCACCGCTTTTTCTAAAAATATAAGTAATATCCTGCTGAGAATCTACAATTTCTACCTCTACTTTTTCGCTTTTACACAAAAGATAATTGCTTATGTTCACTTTTTTACCTCTATCGGGGTAAACAACTATTTTAATGGTCTTAGTATCCGAAACTTCAACTCCAGCAGTATTAGTACCTACTAATTTTATTTTATAATCTCCGGTTTTAGTAAAAGTACGTCTAAGTGAAGTCGACATTTCATTTGTAAGCTGAACATCATCTACAAACCATTTATATTGTGATGTTGACCCTACTGTCCCATTCATAAATATCTCGTTATTAACACATCCTCCCTGTGCATTTAATTTTAGAAAAGGATAGTTTGTTCCTCCAAAATTTGTCGTTTTTAAGACAACACCATCCTTACCAAAAGCATATAATACATTACCGTTCTTGAAAAAATTTGTAATATTAAATTTTAAAGAACTTGGTTGCCATTCTAACACATTTATCGAGATTGGCCCTCTGAATATTCCATGATCAGTTGCTATAAATATATTTGAATTTAATTCTGTAATTGCATTACCATTAAGAGAACCAAAATCATAATTTGAGTTTGTTATCATTTCTTCCTTTGGAACTTTAGTATAACTATAGCTATTACCAACAGCATGTGTAAATCCATTTGTTGAAAAATAAACACTCTTGTTATTTGCACCCGAAGTTAAAACATTTACAAAATTGTATTCACTGTTGAAATTCTCGCTATATAATATTTTGTCAGCGGTTGAAATTTTGCATTTATCATTATAAATAGAAATAGCAGAAAAATTATCCGTTGAAATGTTTTTTACGTCCAGAATCTTTGATGAATTAAACTTAACAATTAACCCATTATCACCAACTGCATAATAAGTCCCCTGATAATATGTAATATTATTAAGTGAACTGTTAGATTCTCCCACATACATAATTTCATAAGCCATTGATGGAAAATCAATCTTAATAATTATTGCCCTATGAGTAACTCTGTCATACCCACAAGCAAAAGCGTAATTAGGATCAAATCTGCTATATCCCAATGAGTAACAATGATTAAAACTTGTATTTTGATAAATCTGGGCATTCTGAGCATTATTTAATATCTCAAATTTTTGCCAACTGTTAGCAGTTTCACCTCCTGTAGTAGTAAAATAAAGCCCCTTTGAACTAGAAGCCAGTCCATTGTTCCCCAAAAAAACAAGCCCGGTCAAATCATCCTTCAAACCGGTATCCAAACTAACCCACTGACAAAAAGAAAATTGAATATTAAATAAAAAGAAAACACAGAGTAAAATTGATCTCATAAATTTTAGTAGGTTAATTAATAAAAAAACAAGGTAAAGCTAATGAAATTTAGATTTTACACAATACCAACAATTCCTATTTGTTAAAATCAAACCAAATTGGTATTTACGAATTAAAATTTTAAAGCTCCCGTTACTTCTTACACAAAAGGCAAAAAGCTTATTACTTCTGGTTATTTTCAAAAGCTTATTTTTGCATAAATTATTTACAAATGAAAAATATTCTATATAAAAACACCCGAATTTCTTATACCGATTCAGGTCAGGGAACTGCAATTGTATTGCTTCACGGCTTTTTGGAAAACAAAAAAATGTGGCAGGATTATATTGCTCCTTTCTCTGAAAAATACCGCGTGATTACAATCGATTTGCTGGGTCACGGCGAATCGGATTCTTTGGGATATGTACATGCCATGGAAGATAATGCCAATGCTGTTCATGAAGTATTGAATCACTTAAAAATTGAAAAAGCTACAATCGTCGGACATTCGATGGGAGGTTATGTAGGTTTAGCTTTCGCTGAATTATTCCCAAAAAGTATCCGGAAACTGGTTTTACTGAATTCTACTTCAAGAGAAGACAGTGCCGAAAAAAAAATCAACCGAACACGCGCTATCAAAGCAGTCAAACAAAACTACATAACCTTTGTAAGCCTTGCCATTGCTAATTTGTTCAGTGAAAACAATCGAACCCTATTAAAAGACGAAATTGAGAAAGTAAAAATTCAGGCCTTAAAAACTCCTTTACAAGGAATTGTTGCTTCTTTGGAAGGAATGAAAATCAGAAAAGACAGAGAAGCCCTACTGCATCAGAATTTATTTCCGGTTTTATTGATTTTAGGCAAAAAAGACCCTGTTTTAAATTACGAAGACAGCATCACCCAAATCAATGACACTACTGCCGAATTGGTTTCTTTTGAAGACGGGCACATGAGCCATATTGAAAACAAAGAAGCATTGAAAAATGTACTGTTTGGTTTTTTCGAATAAATCGGAAAAACCAATATTTCAGTATAGAAACCAGCCGAAACAGCAAGCTTTAAAAGTTCAGATATTCCGATTCTCTAATTTATTTTTTCCTCGAAAGGAATATCCATATTAAAGATTTCTTTTAACAATACAACAATCTCCTCCAGATAATTCTTTAAGATCTCATTCGTTACAGTAACATTCAACTCTTTATCCTCTTTAAACCCAAAAGGCAAGAATCCTGATTTTAGATTTTTAAAAGAGATAATTCCAACTTCAATCGGAATCTCGCCTGCTTCTTTTTCAAACATGAACGCGTAAGCCAAAACCTGAATGATTTTATCGTTTTTAAGCTCCTGAGTCAATCCATTCCAGGATTTAAGCACTACATTCGTCTTTTCAACTTTTCCGGTCTTATAATCAATAATTCGAATTTTACCGTTGCGCAATTCTATTCGGTCCACATTTCCTTTAATCAAAACCGGAAATGGCAGGTCTGGGTGATTCAATTCCCGCCCGTACGTTTCTTCCAGGGCCATGATCTTAACAGTATCTCCATTCTTAAGAGACTCCAATTCCATTTTTAAAAAATTAGAGACATTCCGTTTCGCTACTTCAAAAGCCAAAAGATTACGTCCTTTTTTAATTTCTCCTTCTTTATAAACCAGTTTAAACTGTTTTAAAACTTCATCATCCAGTAATTTGAAACAATTTTCAAGATCCGCTTCCGAAATAAACTTACCAATAAAAGGTTCGTACAACGTTTTTAATGTTTCATGAATTATAGTACCAAGCGTATTCAAAGCGATGTTCTCCTCTACTTCTTCAACCTCCCGAATTCGAAGTATTTTCTGAAAATAAAAGTCAATCGGATTTCGGATATAACTTGTCAAAGCTGACGGTGAAAAACCCGCAATCGCAATTTCTTTTAAACGATCCAGTACAGCCTCTGATTTTGGAACCACCATTGGCTGATAAGCTGTTGTTGGCAAAACCGGGTTATAAATATCAAAAGTCAAATTGTGTTTAGACTGTTTTTCCACTTCCAACTGCGTGATAAAACGGCTGCGTTCTCCTGCATCCAATCCCTCATTTTCGGTATTATAAATCAAAAAGATGTTTTTAGCCCTTTGCAATAAATGATAAAAGTGGTAGGTATAAATAGCATCTTTCTCTTTAAAAGTCGGCAGACCTAGTTCGTTTTTAACATCATAAGGAATAAATGAATTCTGAGATTTTCCGGCCGGAAATTTCCCTTCATTCATCGACGTTACAATTACGGTATCAAAATCGAGCACACGACTTTCAAGAACCCCCATAATCTGTAATCCGCGCAAAGGCTCTCCCTCAAACGAAACTTCAGCAACATCAATAATCTGCTTGTAGATCGCATGCAAAGTATCTATGTTGTCAATATGATTGTGTTTTGTATAATAATTAATCAGCTTATTGATTACTTTAAAAACAGCATAAACAAAAGCTTTGGCTATTTTTTCTTCCTCATTGTCATTGCTGAAATTTTCTTTTATCAAAAGTAAAAGCGCTGAAACATTTTCAAGAACAGCAATCGATCCGTTCTCCCACTTTTGGAAAAGCAATTTAAATAATGGCGATGGATTCAGATTAAGTTCTAAAACCCGATGATGTGTAATAAAAGTATAATTATTCTCTTTGATAATCCGCACTAAATTACCGGCATTCGCATACGGTTCAACCAGCGGATGGGTTAGAATATCCAGTATATCTTTATAGTAAAAAACATAACTTTCCCCTTTGCGCGAAAGCGCGTTGGTATGCATTCTAAACAATTTTGCAATTAATATCTGCGAAGGGTTGTTCTTTCCGGAATATCCCATGGTAATATTCAAACTTCCAACCGAAGACGGCAGGGAATATAAAACCGGCATCAGTAAATTCTCCTCACCCAGCACAATAGCTACTTTATCGAGAGCAGTTGTTGGATTTTCTGCAATAATATTTTCGATAATACTACCCGCCAGTTTCGCCTGACCGATTGTTTTAGGGGTTCCAATTACCTGAATATTTTTTGACTGCGAAAAATCGTCTACAATCCACTCAAACGGATTGGCTTTATAGTGTTTCCAATTTTCTTTAAAACGTCTTACAAAGAGTCCGGCATCATGATAAGGGTCGTTCAGAAAAGTCTGATCTACATCCCAATAAATTTTAGCCTGATCCAAAGCCAAAAGATGCTGAACAATTTTTTCTTCAGCCGCATTTAAAGCGTTAAATCCTGCAAAAATAAAACTTCGATTTGCAACTGTGTTCGAAAAGTGATTCAGATTATTTACAGCCTCGCGATAAATCAATCCCTGATAGCCAATTGCTTTATGAAGCAAATGATTGTACAACGAATCGTAATACAACGGAAGTAGTTTCCAGAAATCAATATAATTCTCTAAAAGTTTGGTTTTATTCTCGACTTCAATCCCCCATTTTTTGATATCTTCAATATCACTCAAATACGACAAAACATGAGAAGGATCTAAAAGATAACGATCGATTTCATTAAAATCTTGCAGTAGGGTTTTCGCCCAATTGGCAAATAATTCAAAAGACTGCTGTTGTTGTTTTTCGGTTACAGAAAGATAAACTTCATAAAACTCAAACAAAAGCTCAATTGAATCAACCGACCTGATCGATGCCACATCCTGCACAAAATCTTCAATGCTAATAATTTCAGGAGAGAGTATTGTGGTCTTAGTCTCATTTTTCAAGGCTTCTATTAAAAAAACTTTCGCTCTTTTATTAGGCAGAATAATGGTTGTTTCGGCAAGTTTAGCCGAATACTCCTGAATTATAACAGTCGCTATTTTTCCGAGAAAGGAAGTATTTATCATTTGATAAAAATAAAAAAAGCCATTCAATTAAGAATGGCTTTTAGTATTTATTTAGACAGTAAATTAGATTTTACCTTGGTATTTAGAACCAATGTGTTTAATTTCTGTTCTTCTGTTTTGTGCTTTACCTGCAGCAGTTTTGTTACTTGCAACTGGTTGAGAAGATCCAAATCCTTTAGACTCTAAGTTTTCTGGATTAACACCTCTTTCGATTAATGCATTTTTCACAGCGTCAGCTCTTTCTTGAGAAAGTTTGTCGTTGATTTTTGCAGAACCTGTACTATCTGTGTGTCCTTCAATAGAGAATTTCGCGTTTGGATAGTTTTTAAGGATTTCTTTAATTGCATCTAATCTAGCTGGAGTTTCTTTGTCTCCTGTTTTGAAAGTTGCTTTACCTGAGTTAAAGTAAACCGCTCTAGCTTGAACTTTAAGATCTTCTAAAGCTTCAGTAGTTACTTCAGGACAACCTCTGTTAGAAGCAGGACCTGCAACTGTAGGACAATCATCATCTTTATCAGCAACACCGTCTTTGTCAGCGTCTAAGAAAGGACAACCACCATTTTCTCTTGGACCAGCAACTGTAGGACATTTGTCATCTTTGTCAGCAATACCATCACCGTCAGTATCAGGACAACCTTTTAAAGCAGCTAAACCAGCAACATCTGGACAAGCATCATCTTTATCAGCAATTCCGTCTCCGTCAGTATCAGGACATCCGTTTAATGCAGCTAAACCAAATACATCTGGACAAGCGTCAGAAGCGTCAACAATTCCGTCTCCGTCAGTATCAGGACATCCGTTGAATTGTTTTAAACCAGCAACATCTGGACAAGCATCATCTTTATCGTAGATTCCGTCTCCGTCAGTATCTTTACCTCCGAATTTGAAAACTAGACCAGCAGTGTGTTGAAAGTGAGATGGAGCATCTGGAACACCAGCTTTGTCTAATCTATCACCACTAACTGACCATTTGTATCTTGTAGCAAGCTCAAGACCAATAGCATCAGTAAACCAGAAAGTAACACCAGCACCTGGGTTAACAGTTCCGTAGCTGCTATCTCCGAAGAAAGTATAACCTCCACCAACAGATAACGAAGGATCAATTACTTTAGATTTGATCAATTCCTGGAAGCTATATTTAATAGTAGCATCAATTCCGTAATACATCAAATCACCAGGATTAGTAACTACATTACCTCTACCGTCATGCCCTGCAGCAGATGGATTGAAAGCAACGAATTTATCAATCTTGTTTACAGACCCCTGTAAACCAACAGAGAAACCGTTACCTACATATCTGCTCACTCCAATATAAGACAAAGAAGGAAGAATGTTCCAGTTGTCTTTTACAGCGAATGGCTGAGAGAAGTGTTGATCAAAGAAACCATTTCCTGCTCCAGAACTTGTTCTAGTATCAACGGCATTAACTCCAAAAGAGATAGCCCATGGATTGTTACTGTCTTGTGCGTGAGAACTTAAACCCATCACCATCATCACAGCAACTAAAAGTTTGTTAAGATGTTTCATACTTAATTTTTTTAATTACAATTTAGTTAATTACAAGCAAAAGTAACACCAAAATTTTTAAATACAAAATGAAATGTTAAAAAAAACCTACAAAAATTTGACCAAAGTGGGAATTATATAACTTTTAACATTTGTCCGACAACTATAAATGCTTCTATAGCCCTGTCTAAGTGCTCTTTTGTATGCGCAGCCGATAATTGCACTCTAATCCTTGCTTTTTCTTTTGGAACTACAGGGAAGAAGAATCCGATTACATAAATGCCTTGCTTCAATAGCTCATTCGCCATTGTTTGCGACAATTTTGCATCGTATAACATTACCGGAACTATCGCTGAATCGCCGTCGATAATATCAAAACCGGCTTTTTTCATTCCTTCTTTAAAATAATTAGTATTCCATTCTAATTTATCTCTTAAAGTAGTATCTTTTTCCAACAGCTCAAACACCTTTATGGAAGCCCCAACAATAGCCGGCGCCAGTGAATTTGAAAACAAATATGGACGTGAACGCTGACGCAATAACTCGATGATCTCTTTTTTCGCAGTTGTATAACCTCCCATTGCTCCACCTAAAGCTTTACCAAGGGTTCCGGTTATAATATCAACTCTTCCCATAACCCCTTTTGCTTCAAGAGTTCCTTTTCCTGTTGCTCCAATAAATCCTGCAGCGTGACATTCATCCACCATTACCATAGCATCATATTTATCGGCCAGATCACAAATTTTATCTAAAGGCGCTACAAGACCGTCCATTGAGAAAACCCCATCGGTAACAATTAATTTGAAACGCGCACCAGCCTCATTGGCTTTAATTAATTGCTGCTCCAAATCCTCCATGTTACTATTTTCGTAACGGTAACGCGCTGCTTTACACAAACGAACCCCATCAATAATAGAGGCATGGTTCAAACTGTCTGAAATAATAGCGTCGTTTTCTCCCAACAATGGTTCAAAAACACCACCATTTGCATCAAAAGCAGCAGCATAAAGAATGGTATCTTCTGTACCATAAAAATCTGCAATCTTTTTCTCCAAAGTTTTATGAATATCCTGTGTTCCACAAATAAAACGCACCGACGACATTCCGAAACCATGTGTATCCATAGCATCTTTCGCTGCCTGAACCACTTCCGGGTGTGATGAAAGTCCTAAATAATTGTTGGCACAAAAATTCAAAACTTTTTCTCCTGTCGAGATCGTTATTTCCGCATCCTGTGCTGAAGTTATAATACGTTCTTTCTTGAAAATTCCATTTTCTTCAATTGTTTGCAACTCGTTTTGCAAATGTTCTTTTATTTTACCGTACATTTTAATTTATTTAAAACGTTAAAAATTAACAACTTAAGCCAAAAATACCCAGTCAAATCTTTAACACCTGATTAATTTTTTCACAAATTTACTACATCGATTTCTGATCCTATGTATACCAGCGCTTTTTTTAACACTTTATACCCTAAATCCTCAATAGCCTCCTGATACTCCTGTATTTGCCTGGTATATTTTGGATTTATCGCTCCCGTTTTATAATCCAACAAATACGCTTCTTTGTTTGCTGTCAGAACAATTCGATCGGGTTTTAAGATCCGTCCTTCTTTCTGAACAATGGTCTGTTCGTTCAAAACGGTATCTTTTCCATCAAAACAAATACTTAACTCAGGATGATTGACAATTTCCTGAAGTGTCTTCAAAACCATATCCACCTGGTCATTCGTAATCAATCCGTTCTCGATACCTTTTGTAACCGCCAAATCAACATCTGTTTTGTCTTTAACAAAAGCCAAAATCTCGTGAACGATATTCCCATAAGCAATTGCCTCTTGCTGGTGCGTCCCCCACATCAAAGCCTCTCTTTGCGCAATTTTAATATTTTTTGGGTTTAAAACTTCTGAGACCACAGGAATCACTTTGACCAGATCAACCGACTTTACCGAACTTGAAAGTCTAACCTTATTCCCAAACTCATACTCCAGTTTCTCTGCATCATAAATTCCCTTATGCATCAAATATCGAATAAAAAAAGAAGCCATATTATTTGGCAATTCTCCATCTTTCCTCTCTTTTATGGCTTGTGACACAATATACAATTGTTCTTCTGCACGTGTTAACGCCACATACAAAACATTGATATTATCCAAAAGCTCTTCTTGTTTTTTCAAATTAAAAACCGCCGAAGCACTTTCTCCAAAACCTTCAACCGCACTGCTATTATCAATTAAAGCTTTTGGAACATCCAAATTAGCATCTTCGGTATCCAGCCATAATTTATCTTTTGGCTTTCGATTGTAATCTTCTTCGGCAAACGGCATAATCACAACCGGAAATTCCAATCCTTTTGATTTATGAATGGTCATGATTCGAACCGCATTGTTTCCTTCGGGAGACGGAATACTAAATTTCTCCGCATTTTTATCCCAATAACTTAAAAAATCAGCTATTCCTGCCTGATTTCTCATGTCCCGCTCTAAAACAATATCCAGAAAAAACTGAACATATGCATTCCCCTCGTCAGGAAGAACAAATTTCGAAATTATAATTTCTACCGCTTCATACAATGATTTTTTACGAACATCTTCAAAAGAAAATGCAACATCAAAAGTCAATAGCCACTTTTCAAAATCACCTTCCCATTTTTGAGCCATTCCCAAAGCAATGAAATCATGAATTGGCATTTGAACCTCTTTGTTCGATCCTAAAAAATGAAGAAAATTAGCTTTTGACTCTAAATCGGCACTATTGTTTAGGTATTTCAACAAATGAACAATCAAACGCACTTCGGTAGCATTCTGAATCATTAAAGTTTCAGAAGACAAAAGCGGGATATTTTGTTCTGTTAAGTAATTCGCAATTGCAATCCCCTGATCTCTTTTTCGGGTCAAAATCACAATATCCTTGTACTCAAAACCTTCCCTGACTACTTTCTGAATTGTATTTAATGTCGCCAAAACATACAAATCCGACTTCTCCACCACCTCTTCTTCGTCTACAAAATCTGATTTCTCTATTATAGGCAGAAAAGAAATATTGACATAACCTCCTTTTTTCGAATTTGTATTCTGAAAACTATGATTCTCATAAAGATCTTTATAATCCTCATTTGTAAATTCGGTCGAAATTAATTTAAAAAAATCATTATTAAACTCAATTACCTCACTATAACTGCGGTAATTTGTATCCAAATGTTTGACTACTTTTTCGTGATTAAAAAAAGAAACTTCTTCTTTTCCTAATTCAATAAATTGCTCGGCTTTTCCACCTCTCCATCGGTAAATAGATTGTTTTGGGTCCCCCACGATCATCAGAGTTCCTTTGTTTCCAAAATCATCCTGACCCGAAAGGGAGTTATGTATCAGTGGAATCAGATTCTGCCATTGCATTTCGGAAGTATCCTGAAATTCATCAATAAAAAAGTGACGATACTTTTCCCCTAAACGCTCATAAATAAAGGGCGCAGGCTGGTTTTGAATTTCACGATGAATAATCGCATTAAATTCAGAAATCGACAGCACATTTTGCTCCGATTGAATTTTTGCCAATTCGTTACTAACCGTATTTAAAAGCGAGAGCGGTGTAATATTTTTCAGGAACGCTTTGTAAAAATCTCTTTTTTCAAAGTTCTTATAGATTTTTTCCAGAATCTGAAGCAGTTCCGGAATTATATTTTCGATTAGCGCCCTGTCTTTTGCCGTTTTATTGATCGCAACATCCTCAAATTCATGAAAAGTTTTATTCCGGGGATTAAATTTCCCATCGCGAATACTCTCTAAATGATTGGGAAAGGTTCCGCGTGAAAATGATTTTAAATCAATTCCGTTATTATCGATTAAAGCAAGTGCTTCTGTCGCAAAGTTTTCGTTTTCGGCTTCCAACTCTTTACACAAAGTCTGCATTTTCTTTTTGATGACAACAAACTCTTCAATAGATTTATCCTGAAAATGAGAGATCTCATTCCGGTTGTTTTCATTCAAAACTAATCTTCCGGTTTCTAATATCTCACGGGAAACATCCCAACTTTTATCATCGTCGGTTTTTTCCATAGTAAAATCAACCAGCAATTTAGTCAGTGTTTCGTCCTGACCTGCTTGTGCAATAATAGCATCGACTGCTTCAACTAGTAAATTTTCAGTATCCAAAGTGACTTCAAAGGTCATTGGCAGATTAAGATCGTGCGCAAAAGCACGAATTACCTTATGGGTAAATTTATCAATGGTAGAAATATCAAAAGCAGCATAATTATGAATCAGATGCTTGATAATATTTTGAGATTTTACTTTGATCTTAATAACAGAAAGTCCTGTATCGCGAGACAAGTCCTCCATCAAATCGACCGCTTTCTGCGAAGGTTCTTCTTTTGCAAACTCTGACAAACTTCCCACAATACGGCTTTTCATTTCATGAACCGCCTTATTGGTAAAGGTAATGGCCAGAATATTTCTATAGGCGTCATTTCTTGGAGAAGAAAGAATAATTTTGAGATACTCTTTTACCAAAGTATAGGTCTTTCCAGAGCCTGCAGATGCATCATAGATAGAGAAAGACGGACTTTGCATGAGTTTAGTTTTTCGTACGGTAAAAATAACACATTAAAATATGAAATCCCAATAAAGCAAAAATTCCAAATTCCAATAACTAACTCTTTTATTATGGAGCTATTGGAATTTGGAATTTTAAATATTTCAGTTTTTCTACAACAACTAGGCAGTTTTAGGAAAGGCTCTTTTATTAAAAACCAACAATATACCTACTCCTGTAGAAATTGCCACATCGGCAACATTAAAGATCGCATTAAAAAAAGAAACTTCTTCACCACCCCAGTAAGGGAACCAAGACGGTAAAGTACCTCTCCAGATTGGAAAGTAAAACATGTCTACCACCAAACCGTGAAACCATGTTCCATAAGGTTCTGGTGAGAAAAGTGTTGCCAGATTGCCATGACTGTCGTCAAAGATAATCCCATAAAATACAGAATCAATTATATTTCCCGCTGCTCCGGCAAAAATCAAAGCTATCGCTACAATTAAGTAATTTGAATAACGTTTCTTAACCGAATCTGCCAACCAGTAACCAATTCCTACTACAGCAAAAATTCTAAAAACAGTTAAGAACAGTTTACCGTATTCTCCAGGTATCTTTGTTCCCCAGGCCATTCCTTCATTTTCAATAAAGTGAATTCTAAACCAGTCAAAAATTACGACTTCATCACCTAAAACAAAGTTTGTTTTTACATAGATTTTCGAAAGCTGATCGACAATTAAAACTAAAAATATAAGGAAATACGCTTTTCGTAATGACATTTTATTAAATTTTGATGCCGCAAAAGTAACAATTTAATCAAAAAAAACGCCCCTAATAGAGCGTTAATTGTTTTTGAAGCTAAACCGGCAACTGCCAGAGCATTTTGACCCTTTAACCGAGGCTCTATTTTTTAACATTTGGCTGAATGGTTTTTTTAGGCGGATCCGCAAAAAATTCGGAAATCGATTTAAGCAATCCTTTACCCTCTTTTCCAGCTGCCGCATTCTTGGCTTCAGCCTTCTTTACCTGAGTTTTAAACTGTATACGAATCTTTTCAAATTCTTTCATTCGATGCTCAACATCGGAGTTCACTTCTTTGAATTTCAATACTTTAGCCATTTTATAAGATTTTTATGTTAAATAAATAAAATTATAATGATTTGATATTACAATGATACATAATTTAATTTATATTTGTTAATAAAAATTAACACTTGTTTAGACTAAAAAATCATATTTATCTCTCACACGGTATTAAAACGAAAAGAATTTAACAACTTTCCTAAATCTTACAAAATATGAATGAAATCACAACTACTCTAAACGATTTTCTGCTTTCTACCAAATCTTCCGCAGCATTAATCATTAATGGGAAAGGAAAATTAATCACATCACTTCATTTAGACTACGCGGATAGTATTGCCGCAATGAGCTCGGCCATCGTATCGATGAGCGACAAACTTTTATTAGATCTCGAAAAAGGCTCTCTGAAACAACTCTTTTTAAAAACCACAGAAGGAGTTGTTGTTGGGAACAAAATAAGCGGCACAAATTTTATTATTACCTTTTCAAGAGACGGCAGCAACCTTGGTTTATTACTACGATCGACCGAAGAAACCGCTACAGAACTGAGCAAAAATTCTTTGTTAAAATAACATATTTCTATTAACACCAAACCCCGAAAACTATGAGTAATGACTTTTTAAACGTTTTTTTAAATGAAATGAAAACTAACGTAAACGGCTTTATTGCAGTAGCTGTAACAGAAATCGAATCAGGATTAAGCTTTGGAAACCTGACAACAGATCCGGCATTTGACCCTGAACTAGCAGCGGCTTACAATCTCGAAGTTGTGAAAGCAAAATTAAGCGCAGTAAAAGCTTTAAATTTAAACCAGGAGATCGAAGACATTTTGATTACTCTTTCCAATCAAATTCACATTATCGACATTTCTCCCAACAAAAAGTTCATGATCTATCTTGCGGCAGATTCGACTAAAGCAAATTTAGGAATGACAAGAGCCGTTTTAAGAAAACACAAATTAGAATTAGAAAAAAACTTAGCTTAAACTCAAGCTTATTTTATTAATTAGAACTGTCTTCTTTACAGGCAGTTCTAATTGATATTATTTCTTTCCTACGTAAAAACTCCTGTTTTTAAAATTCTTACAAAAATAAACAAACCAATTTTACTACATTTATATTTTATTGTAGTAAAATTCTCTGTGTTTAAATCTGTCATTGCTTCAACAAAACTGCTCAAACATTAAACAAAAAAAACGCCCCTAAAAGGAGCGTCTGTTTTTTTATGGAGTATAAAACCCGGAATTATCTCTGCAAGTTTTTAGCTTCGATACTCATTGTAGCATGAGGAACGATTTTAAGCCTTTCTTTGCTGATTAATTTACCAGTTACTTTACAAATACCATAGGTTTTATTTTCAACACGGAATAGCGCGTTTTTTAGATCGCGAATAAACTTTTCCTGTCTGATAGCCAACTGTGAGTTTGCTTCTTTAGACATCGTTTCGCTTCCTTCTTCAAATGCTTTAAAAGTTGGAGAAGTATCATCTGTTCCGTTATTCAAATCATTCATATAAGCACTTTTAATTAAATCCAGATCGGCTTGTGCTTTTTGTATTTTATTTTGAATTATTTCTTTGAACTCTGCTAAATCAGCATCAGAGTATCTTGTAATTTCATCTATCATCTTATACTTATTTTGAAATTAATATCACTGTTTTAATATCATCAAATTCAATTTCTGTGCCGTTTTCCAACGCATCTACAAAAACCAAATCATCAGTTAATGTCTCAGACTTAATATAGTCTTCATTTTTTAGAATTGCCTCTTCTAAAAGGCCGCTTCTTTTTATTTGAACTTTAATCTTATCGGTAACTTCAAATCCTGAATCTTTACGGATGTTTTGGATTCTGTTTACCAATTCTCTTGCGATTCCTTCGTTTTTCAATTCGTCAGAGATTGTAATATCAAGCGCAACTGTAATTCCGTTTGAATTTGCAACCAGCCAACCTTCAATATCCTGCGAGGTTATTTCTACATCTTCTAATGATAAAGTTACAGTATTTCCTGCAATTACAATATCCAATGCACCCTGCTTGTCTAATTGATTGATCTGCTCTGCCGAAAAAGACTGTATCTCTTTGGAAATCAGACCCATATCTTTTCCGAAACGTGGTCCTAAGGCTTTAAAATTAGGCTTAATCTGCTTCACCAAAATACCCGAATCATCGTCTAAGAGCACAATTTCTTTCACGTTAACTTCCGCTTTTACAAGTTCAGAAATAGCTTCAATTTCAGCTCTCTGATTCTCGTCAAGCACCGGAATCATTACCTTTTGCAAAGGTTGACGCACTTTAATCATTTCCTTTTTACGAAGTGATAAAACCAAAGACGAGATGGTTTGCGCCTTCTGCATTTTGCTTTCTAACGTTTTATTAACAAAGTTTTCGACAAATTTTGGAAACTCTGCCAAGTGAACACTGCTATATTGCTCGGTTTGCGTAGAACCTGTTAAGTCGCGGTATAATTTATCCATGAAAAAAGGAGCGATCGGTGCACTTAATTTACTTATCGTTAATAAACAAGTATAAAGCGTTTGATACGCTGCTATTTTATCATGAGCGTATTCCCCTTTCCAGAAACGACGACGACACAAACGAACATACCAGTTACTCAGATTTTCCTGAACGAAGTCAGAAATAGCTCTTGCCGCTTTTGTAGGCTCATAATCTTCATAACATTCATCAACAAATTTTACTAATGTATGTAATTCCGACATGATCCATTGGTCAATTTCCGGCCTTTCGTTTAATGGAATTTCTGCCTCAGCATATTTAAATCCATCGATATTGGCATATAACGAAAAGAAGGAATAGGTATTATACAGGGTTCCGAAGAATTTACGACGAACCTCAGCAATTCCTTCAATATCAAACTTTAAGTTATCCCAAGGATTTGCGTTAGAGATCATGTACCAACGTGTGGCATCAGGACCGTATTCCTTAATTGTTTCAAAAGGATCTGTCGCATTTCCTAAACGCTTCGACATTTTTTGTCCGTTTTTATCCAGAACCAAACCATTCGAAACTACATTCTTGTACGCAATTTTATCAAAAACCAAAGTTCCGATTGCGTGCAGTGTATAAAACCATCCACGAGTTTGATCGACACCTTCTGCAATGAAATTTGCAGGGAAATCTTTATTCTCGTCAATTTTATCTTTATTTTCAAAAGGATAATGCCATTGTGCATAGGGCATTGCTCCCGAATCAAACCAAACATCAATTAAATCACTTTCGCGTTTCATTGGCTGGCCTGAAGCTGAAACCAAAGTGATCCCGTCTACTACATTTTTATGTAAGTCGACTAAATCATAGTTTGATTCAGACATATTTCCGATTTCAAAACCTTTGAATGGGTTTTCTTTTTGAAAACCTGCTTCGATAGATTTTTCGATCGCATTGTACAATTCTTCAACAGAACCAATAAGAACTTCTTCTTTTTTGTCTTCAGTTCTCCAAATTGGCAACGGAATCCCCCAATATCTAGAACGAGATAAGTTCCAGTCGTTGGCATTTTTCAGCCAGTTTCCAAAACGTCCTTCACCAGTAGACTTAGGCTTCCAATTGATAGTTTCGTTCAGGTCGAACATTCTATCTTTTACATCGGTTACTTTAATGAACCATGAATCTAGTGGATAATATAATAACGGCTCATCAGTTCTCCAACTGTGTGGATAACTATGTACGTATTTTTCAACCTTAAAGGCTTTATTTTCTTCTTTTAATCGAATAGCAATTTCAACATCTACAGAACGCTCTGGCGCCTGACCTGCATCATAATACTCATTCTTTACATATTTCCCGGCCAAATCGCCTACATGCGAAGTAAATCTTCCCTGCAAATCAACCAAAGGAACTGCTGTACCATTTTCGTCTAAAACCAACATTGGCGGCACTTCCGGTTTTGCTTCTTTGGCTACTTTGGCATCATCAGCACCAAAAGTAGGAGCGGTATGTACAACTCCTGTTCCATCTTCTGTAGTAACAAAATCTCCTGTGATTACTCTAAATGCATTCTCAGGATTCTGATAAGGCAATACATACGGCAATAATTGCTCGTAACGGATCTCCGCCAAATCAGCACCTTTTGCTTCTGCTAAAATTTTGTACGGAAGCTGTTTGTCTCCATTTTTTACTTTATCAAAATCAGCATCTTCCTCGCTGGCAAAAAATCCTTTTCCGAATTGTTTTCCCACTAAGTTTTTGGCCAGAACAACATTAATTGGCTCAAAAGTATACTGATTGAAAGTTTTTACTAAAACATAGTCAATCTTTGGTCCAACTGTCAAAGCTGTATTCGATGGTAATGTCCATGGAGTTGTCGTCCAAGCTAAAATGTGAACATCTCCAAACCCTTGTAAAAAGGCTGGCAATGTTTCGGATACCGTTTTAAACTGCGCTACGATCGTAGTATCAGTAACATCACGATAAGCACCGGGCTGATTTACTTCGTGAGAAGACAATCCGGTTCCGGCTTTAGGTGAATAAGGCTGAATCGTGTATCCTTTGTACAACAAACCTTTATCATAAATTTGTTTCAAAAGCCACCAAACAGATTCCATATATTTAGGCTTATAGGTTACATATGGATCTTCCATATCTACCCAATACCCCATTTTTTCGGTCAAATCATTCCATACGTCAGTATAACGCATTACGGTTTTTTTACACGCTTCGTTATATTCTTCGATAGAAATTGTTTTACCAATATCTTCTTTTGTAATTCCAAGTTCTTTTTCGGTTCCTAATTCTACAGGTAATCCGTGAGTATCCCAACCCGCTTTTCTTTTTACCTGAAAACCTTTTTGAGTTTTATAACGACAAAAAATATCTTTAATCGCACGCGCCATCACGTGGTGAATACCCGGCAATCCGTTTGCTGAAGGCGGACCTTCAAAAAACACATAAGGCTCAGCACCTTCACGGGTACTTACGCTCTTTTCAAATATATTTTCTTTCTTCCAAAAATCAAGTACTTCTGATGCTACTGTTGGCAAGTCAAGTCCTTTGTATTCAGTAAATTTTGTGCTCATTTTATCCTTTTCTTAAACGAGGTGCGAAAGTAAGAAATTTTAAGGAAACATGAAAGGGAATAAAAAAAAGACGAAAACACAAAAAAATCCATACAATTTAAATCCAAAAAACAACTGTAAAACCAACACATTAGCACCAGCAAAATACTGAATACAAAATAATTACCCTCTTAATCAGCTCCAAAACCAACCAATATAAACCCAAATTATCTTATTAAAAAAGCTCAAAAAGCCATTATTACCTGAAAAATGCGAAGTTATTATTGTAGTTTTATCCCAACTTTAAAAGACATTTATGAAAACAAAATTACTTATTCTAGCCCTCCTGGTAACAGGTATGGCGCAAAGTCAAAACCTTCTTCAAAACGGTAGTTTCGAAAATTTTACGGCTACAACTCCAAACTCATGGACACTTACTTATGGTACCTCAGACAAAGAAAGTACAACATTCAGTGATGGGGCATCTAGTTTAAAAGCAGTTCCAACAAGTCCACAACCCTTCTTTACACCTATTTTTTGGGCTACTCAGGATTTTACATTAAGTGATACTGAAACTTACACTGTAAAATTTGATTATTTCATTCCTGGTACCCTCGCAACCAATTACATAAGCAGAATCGGATTCGAACTAGGTTTAATAAATCAATCAGATGCCTATTTCTTCCCTCAAAATTACCCTTCTACTCCCGTAGTTTATGGCTCGTGGAAAACGGTGACCTTCGATTTTAAAATACTCCAATTTAAAGCACCCGCTACCTCTGCAGCATTAAAACTTACACTACAAGCTGGGGCTGATAATGGTTCTAACACTAGTTACGTTTATTTCGACAACGTAAGCATCGTCAAAAAAGCTACTTTAGGAACAGCAGATTTTGACAAAAAAAGCAATCCTATTGCTTACATTTCAAAAAATGAAATAAAACTAAACAGCGACTACAAAGATTCTTCTTATGTAATTTATTCTGTTGAAGGTAAAGCCGTAAAAAGAGCTAAAAACAACTCTTCTGAAAGCATCGACACTTCTGAATTAACTACCGGAGTTTATTTCTTAAAATTAAATGACGCCAGTACTTCTGTTAAGTTCATCAAACAATAAGCAATTGTTGTAATGAAAAAAGGGCTGAATTTGATATCAAATTCAGCCCTTTTTTTATGCCCGAACTTTTTCAAAAACTTAAGAAAAGATCTCTTTTAAAACCTCTAAAGATTTCGGTTTTTTGAATCCGTCCAAATGAAAGCTATAGTAATCGATCAGGATTTTGAGCAGAATTTGTCTTTCTGTCACATGAAAAACTTTTTGATCGTTTTCAAATTTGAGATCAATTAGTTTTTTTAAAAGACTGGTCTCATGTTCTGTCAAAGCAGTCGCTCCATGAAACACCGTAAAAACACCTTCAATCATTTCAAAATAAGGAAGTTCCATTTCTGAAATATCCGGATAAAAGCCCAGGTATTTTGTTGCTTCCAGAAGCAATATCAAATGAAAATTTGAGATTTCATCATGATGATCCAGCCAGCTCAGTGCCGTCTCTAAGAACACAAAAAACGATTCGTTTTTCTCTTCTTCCTGAATAGAATAATGGAGCATTTCAGACAAAAACATGACCATGGTACTTTTTACAAGATCGGTATGAATACTTTGAAAAGGCACCGCTGTTTTTATTTCTTTAAAAGTCTCCAAAGTTCCTTTATTCTTGTGCATCGCCTCAATTTCAAGAATAGACAAAGGCTGAAAATAAGCAATTTTCTGACTTGCTTTCCGACTTGAAAAAGCATCACGCACAAAATAAGATTTCAGACCGTTTGAAAGCGTAAAACACTTTACAATCAAACTTTTCTCCTGAAACTTTAACGATGAAATTACTATTGCTTTGGTTTTGATTAACAAAATTAGACTTTCTTAGAGATTAGACTATCTTAGACTCACTTAGACTTCTTAGACATTAGACTTCTTAGATTTAACAATTATCACATTATCTAATTACCTAATTATCATCACTTTTTTCACTTTAGTTTCACTACCATCCTCGGCTGAGATAAAAACCATATAGACTCCCGAAGCTACTTTGTATTTTCCAAAAGCGGTTGTATCCCATTCGATTGTTCCGCCTGATGAAGTGGTTTCGTAAACCAGATTCCCTTCAATGTCTGTAATTTTAATATTGGCTTTATCAATAAGTCCGGCGACTTTTACGGTTCCGGCATATGATGGACGTACCGGATTTGGATAAACATATACATTGCTCAAATCCTCATTTGCTCCTGTTGCTATACCCTTAAAAGAAATCATTCCTTTATTGGTCGCAATAAAAACTTCTCCGGTTACACTATTGATTTTAACATCGTTTACGACATTACTGGGTAAAGGTGAATTGTTTATGGTAAAATGATACTTTGTTTCCTGTCCGTTAGGCGACACCATAAATATTCCGGAATCAGCTGTACCAATCCATTTGTTATTAGCACCGTCGACCGCGATTGATGTGATAAACTGCTCATAAAGTAATTCCTGAGCCAAATTATCTTCCATAATTATAATCGGGTTTGCCTTTAACTGACTTTCTGTTTGAAAACCTCCCACATTAGACAAAACCCTCAAACCCTTAGTAGTACCAATCCAAAGTTGATTTTTCGTATCAAGTGCTACGGCTCTCACATCAGCAATTGGCAGATTCCCCAAATCAGCTCCAAAAGTCATCTTTTTAAAAGTATTATTACTTTCATTAAAAGCAATTACTCCATCATTACTCGTGGCAATC
>JAHEZJ010000060.1 GCA_023251135.1 Flavobacterium sp.
CCTGGTGTTGCAGATTACTATGCAACTACTGTATTTGATGGTTTTGATTTTGCTAATCTTTTGGTAAAAACTCGTGAGGGTCGTCCAATTAAAATTGAAAACAATACAATCGCTGGTGCTAAATTTGCAGCTAATGCGAGAATTCACGCATCTATCTTAGGATTGTATGATAGCGCTCGTTTAAAAGAGCCAAAAGTAGAGGGTAAACAAGCTACTTGGTCAGCTGTTGATTTAAAAATTAAATCAAGTTTAGCTGAAGCAAAAGCTAAAAACCAACAGGTTGTATTATTAACGAATACACTTGCAAGTCCATCTACTGAAAAATTAATCGCTGAATTTATTGCTAAAAATCCAAATGCTAAGCATGTTGTTTATGATGCAGTTTCTTCATCTGAGGCTTTAGATGCTTTCCAAGCTGTATATGGTCAAAGAGCTTTAGTTGATTATGATTTTTCAAAATCTAATTTAATTGTATCTGTTGGTGCTGATTTCTTAGGAGACTGGCAAGGTGGTGGATACGATAGTGGATATGCAAAAGGACGTATTCCTCAAAACGGAAAAATGTCTCGTCATTTCCAATTCGAATCAAATATGACATTATCCGGAGCAGCTGCTGATAAGCGTGTTCCAATGACTACTGCTGTTCAAAAACAGGCTTTAGTTCAAATATATAACATTATTGCAGGTGCTTCTGTTCCTGTTACTTTAGATGCTGCTTCTAAAGCTGAAGTAGTGAAAGCTGCTCAACAATTAAAAGCTGCCGGATCTAAAGGGGTTCTGGTATCCGGAATCGAAGATAAAAACGCTCAGTTATTAGTTTTAGCTATCAATCAAATTTTGGCGAGTGAAGCTTATACTACTGCAGGAGCAAGACAAATTAGAAAAGGATCGAATGCGGTTGTTTCTCAATTAATTAAAGATCTGAATGCTGGAAGTGTTCACACTTTAATTATGAGTGGAGTTAATCCTGCTTACACTTTAGCTGATTCAGCTGCTTTTGTTTCAGGATTGAAAAAAGTAAAAACATCGGTTGCTTTTTCATTGAAAGAAGATGAAACTGCTTCAATTGTTACTGTTGCTGCTCCGGCTCCTCATTATTTAGAGTCTTGGGGAGATGTAGAAATAACAAGCGGAACTTATAGCTTAACGCAACCAACGATTCGCCCTATTTTTAATACCAAACAATTTCAGGATGTTTTATTGTCATTAAATGGTGCCGCAGGTACTTTTTATGATTATTTAAAAGTTAATTCTTCAGCATTTACTGCAGGATCTTCTTGGAACAAAGTATTACATGATGGTGTTGCAGTGGTTGGATCTGCTGCATTGTCTGGAGGTGCTGTTGATGCTGCTACCGCTGCAAATGCACTTGCAAAATCTAAAGCAGCTGGTGATTTCGAATTAGTATTATATACTAAAACGGGATTAGGAGATGGACAACATGCTAATAACCCTTGGTTACAAGAGTTCCCGGATCCAATTACCAGAGTTTCATGGGATAACTATGTTACTGTTTCTAATGCTGATGCTAAGAAATTAGGATTATCAAATGAAATCGTTGCTAACGGTGGTTTGAACGGAAGTTACGCTACTATTACTACTGCTGACGGGCTTAAATTAGAAAATGTACCGGTAATTGTTCAGCCAGGACAAGCTGTTGGTACAGTTGGTTTAGCAGTTGGTTACGGTCGTAAAGCAGCTTTAAAAGAAGAAATGCAGGTAGGTTTAAATGCTTACGCTTTATATAAAAATTTCAATAGTGTTCAGTCTGTTTCTATTGCGAAAGCAAATGGAGAGCATGAGTTTGCTTGTGTTCAGGGACAAAAAACATTAATGGGTAGAGGAGATATCATTAAAGAAACTACCCTTGATGTATTTAACAAAGAAAATGCTGAACATTGGAATCCACAGCCAATGGTATCTTTAGATCACCAGGAAGTTAAAGCTACAACAGTAGATTTATGGGAATCATTTGATCGTTCAACAGGACATCACTTTAACCTTTCTATCGACTTAAATGCTTGTACAGGTTGTGGAGCATGTGTTATCGCTTGTCACGCAGAGAACAACGTTCCTGTTGTTGGTAAAGCAGAGGTAAGAAGAAGCCGTGATATGCACTGGTTGCGTATCGACAGATACTATTCTTCTGAAAGCACTTTTGAAGGTGATAACGAAAGAAAAGAAAATATTGCAGGTTTATCAAGTTCATTATCTACATTTAATGAAATGGAAAAACCGGGAGACAATCCACAGGTTGCATTCCAACCAGTAATGTGTCAGCACTGTAACCACGCACCGTGTGAAACAGTTTGTCCGGTTGCTGCAACATCTCACGGTCGTCAAGGTCAAAACCACATGGCATATAACAGATGTGTTGGTACTCGTTATTGTGCAAACAACTGTCCATATAAAGTACGTCGTTTCAACTGGTTCTTGTACAACAAAAACAGTGAATTCGATTATCACATGAATGATGATTTAGGTCGTATGGTATTAAACCCAGACGTAAACGTTCGTTCTCGTGGAGTTATGGAAAAATGTTCATTCTGTATTCAAAGTACACAAGCTGTTATTCTTCAGGCAAAACGTGAAGGTAGAGTTGTGGCAAAAGATGAATTTAACAATGCTTGCGCTTGTTCTGCAGCTTGTTCGTCTGGAGCTATGGTGTTTGGAGATGTAAATGATAAAGAAAGCGAAGTTGCTAAGTTAGCAGAAAGCGATAGAATGTATCATTTATTAGAGCATGTTGGTACAAAACCGAACGTTTTCTATCATGTAAAAGTTAGAAATACTTAGTAAAATTATTAATTAGAAACAATATAAAGGATTATGTCGTCTCACTACGAAGCACCCATTAGAAAACCTTTAGTTATAGGTGATAAATCTTATCACGATGTAACAGTAGATGTAGCTGCACCTGTTGAGGGGCCTGCAAACAAACAATGGTGGATTGTATTTTCAATCGCATTAATAGCCTTCCTTTGGGGGTTAGGTTGTATAATTTACACTGTATCTACAGGTATCGGAACATGGGGATTAAATAAAACAGTTGGTTGGGCCTGGGATATCACGAACTTCGTTTGGTGGGTTGGTATTGGTCACGCCGGAACATTAATTTCTGCGGTACTATTACTTTTCCGTCAGCGTTGGAGAATGGCTATTAACCGTTCTGCTGAAGCGATGACTATCTTCTCAGTAGTTCAGGCAGGTTTATTTCCAATTATTCACATGGGGCGTCCATGGTTGGCATACTGGGTTTTACCTATTCCAAATCAATTTGGATCTTTATGGGTAAACTTTAACTCCCCATTACTTTGGGACGTATTTGCAATTTCAACGTATCTTTCGGTATCATTAGTTTTCTGGTGGACTGGTTTATTGCCTGACTTTGCAATGCTACGTGACAGAGCAATAACACCTTTCAATAAAAGAGTTTATTCTATCCTAAGTTTTGGATGGAGCGGTAGAGCAAAAGACTGGCAACGTTTTGAAGAAGTATCTTTAGTACTTGCAGGTTTAGCTACTCCACTTGTACTTTCTGTACACACCATTGTATCGATGGACTTTGCTACTTCTGTAATTCCAGGATGGCATACTACAATTTTCCCTCCGTACTTCGTTGCAGGAGCGGTATTCTCAGGATTTGCAATGGTAAACACCTTGTTGATCGTAATGAGAAAAGTATCTAACTTAGAGGCTTATATTACACTACAACATATCGAGTTAATGAATATTGTAATCATGATTACAGGTTCTATCGTAGGGGTAGCGTATATCACTGAGTTATTCGTAGCTTGGTACTCAGGTGTAGAGTATGAGCAATATGCGTTCTTAAACAGAGCTACCGGACCTTACTGGTGGGCATATTGGTCGATGATGACTTGTAACGTTTTCTCTCCACAGTTCATGTGGTTCAAAAAACTAAGAACAAGTATCATGTTCTCCTTTATTATTTCGATTGTAGTAAACATCGGAATGTGGTTTGAAAGATTCGTAATTATTGTTACTTCTTTACATAGAGATTACCTTCCATCTTCTTGGACAATGTTCTCACCAACATTTGTTGATATTGGAATTTTCATCGGAACGATTGGTTTCTTCTTCGTATTGTTTTTATTGTACTCAAGAACATTCCCTGTAATTGCTCAGGCAGAGGTGAAAACAATTTTGAAAGGAACAGGAGATAATTATATTAGAGAAAGAGCAGCAAATAAAGATTCACACCATGAGTAATAAAGTAATATACGCCATTTATAATGACGATGATATTTTGATGGATGCAGTAAAGAAAACCAGAGCTGCTCATCATCATATTGAAGAGGTTTTTACTCCATTCCCAGTTCACGGATTGGATAAAGCTATGGGCTTAGCACCAACAAGATTAGCAATTTGTGCATTTTTATACGGATGTGTTGGTATTTCTGTTGCTACAACTATGATGAGTTATATCATGATTCATGACTGGCCTCAGGATATTGGTGGAAAGCCAAGTTTCAGTTTCATTCAAAACATGCCTGCATTCGTGCCAATTATGTTTGAGATGACTGTGTTTTTTGCTGCCCACTTAATGGTGATCACTTTTTATATGAGAAGTAGATTATGGCCATTCAAACAAGCTGAAAATCCTGATGTAAGAACAACAGACGACCATTTCTTAATGGAAGTTGCTGTAAATGATAACGAAGCAGAACTAGTTTCTTTTTTCGAAGGTACAGGAGCTGTTGAAGTTAAAGTAATTGAAAAGAATTAATTGTAGCTATGAAAAGGATATATAAAATAACACTTTTAGTTGGTATAACTATTTTAGTTTCATCTTGCCACAATAATTCGGCACCAAACTATCAGTATTTCCCAAATATGTATGAATCTGTTGCTTACGAGCCATACACAGAAGCAAAAATATTTAAAGGAGGAAAAGAAGGACAACTTCCTGTTGAAGGAACTATCAATAGAGGTTTTGAACCTTACGAATATGAAAATTCAACTGCGGGTTATGAATTAGCGAAAGCCAATTTAAAATCACCTTTGAGTGAAGCAGATAGAAATTCTGGAAAAGGTAAAGAACTTTTCGAAATTTACTGTATCAGCTGCCATGGTGCAACTGGAAACGGTAAAGGTAAATTGGTTGAAAGAGAAAAATTTCTTGGAGTACCTAGCTACAAAGACAGAGTTATCACTGAAGGAAGTATCTTTCACGTTGAAACTTATGGTTTAAACGCAATGGGTTCACATGCAAATCAATTAAGTGCCCACGAACGTTGGTTAGTTGCTGACTATGTTCTAAAACTAAAAAGCCAATTATAATTGTTGAACAAACTGATCGTAATAGATATGTATACATTTTCAAGTAAATTAAAAACTTTTTCTATCATCCTAATGGTTCTTGGCCTATTAGGAATTGGGTATGGTTTTTTAAGTGCACCTAAAGATATTCAAGAAGTTGAAAAAATACTAGCTGCAGATGCTCATGGTTCTCATGGTGCTGCGCATGGTGAAGCTGCCGAAGCTTCTCATGAAACTGCAGGTCATGAAGCTAAAGAAGCTTCACATGAAGGTGCTGCGCACGCAGAAGCTCCAGCAGTTTCTCATGATACAGCAGTAGCTTCACATGATTCACTTAAAGGTGCAGCGCACACAGAAACTCCAGCAGTTTCTCATGAAGCTGCAAAAGTTTCACATGACTCACACGAAGGTGGAGAGCATGCGAAAGTTGATGCCGCAGGTGAACATGAAAAACATTTGGAGCATGTATTGCACCAATTGCAAAACAAACCATGGTCAGCATTATATGTTGCTTGTATTTTCTTTTTACTACTTTCTATGGGAGTTTTAGCATTCTATGCTATTCAACAAGTTGCTCAGGCAGGTTGGTCTCCGGTATTGTTTAGAGTAATGCAGGGAATCACAGCTTACTTACCAGCTGGTTCTGTTATATTCTTCATCATTTTAGTACTTTGCGGATTGAATTTTAACCACATTTTTGTTTGGTTAGGAGAAGGAGTTACAGATCCAAAACATGCTAATTATGACGCTATCATTGCTGGAAAAGCAGGTTACCTGAACTTTCCATTCTGGATTATCAGAGCAGCAATCTTCTTAATAGGATGGAACTTATACCGTCACTATTCAGCAAAAAACTGTTTGGCTCAGGACGAAGCTAAAGATGACCTATACTACAAAAAGAACTTTAAGTTATCTGCAGGATTCTTAGTTTTCTTTATCGTATCTGAGTCTATTATGTCTTGGGACTGGATTATGTCATTTGACCCACACTGGTTCAGTACATTATTCGGATGGTATGTTTTTGCTTCTTTCTTTGTAAGTGGTATCACTTCAATCGCATTAGTAACGATCTACTTGAAATCTAAAGGATATTTAGAGTATGTAAATACAAGCCACATTCACGATTTAGCTAAATTTATGTTTGGTATCAGTGTTTTCTGGACATACTTATGGTTCTCACAATTTATGTTGATCTGGTATGCTAATATTCCTGAAGAGGTTACTTACTTTGTAACCAGAATTCAATTATACAACTTACCATTTTTTGGAGCTGTAGTTATGAACTTTGTGTTCCCATTATTAATATTGATCAATACAGACTTCAAACGTCTTAGCTGGGTTATTGTAATGGCCGGTGTAGTGATCTTATTAGGACACTATGTTGATTTCTTTAATATGATTATGCCAGGTACAGTTGGAGATAAATGGTTTATTGGAGTTCCTGAAATTGCCTCTATTCTTTTCTTCTTAGGATTGTTTATTTTTGTAGTGTTTACTGCATTAACTAAAGCTCCTTTGTTAGCAAAAAGAAATCCTTTCATTGAAGAAAGTAAACATTTTCATTATTAATATTTAAAGAAGTAAACAGATGACAAGTTTGTTGGTAATTATAGTTTTAGTTTTATTAGCAGTTGCTTTGTGGCAATTGACCAAGATATTTGATCTTACTCAGGTAGGATCTTCTTCGGACGATTCTCAGGTTGCATCGGATAATGATAATAATGTTCAGGGGTATATCATGTTTGGCTTTTTGGCATTCATTTATATCTTTACGATTTACGGTTTACTAAAATGGGGTGGTTTAGCACTTCATACTCCTGCTTCAGAGCACGGACTTTTAGTAGATAATTTAATGAATATTACCTGGGTTTTAATTTTTGTAGTTCAATTTATTACACAAGGATTATTATACTGGTTCTCTTTTAAAAACAGAGGAAATAAAGATAAAAAAGCTTTATTCTTTGCTGATAGTAATAAATTAGAAGCAATCTGGAGTATTATTCCGTCTGTAGTGTTGGCTTGTTTGATCCTTTACGGATTGTACGCTTGGAACAACATTATGTTTGTGGATAAAGACGAGGATGTAATCGAAATCGAATTATACGCACAACAATTTAAATGGACAGCAAGATATGCTGGTCAGGATAATGTTTTAGGAAAAGCAAACGTTCGTTTAATCGAAGGTATCAACACTTTAGGAGTTGATATGTCTGATCCTAATGCTCAGGACGATATTGTAGTTTCTGAATTGCATATTCCAAAAGGTAAAAAAGTACATTTCAAAATGCGTTCTCAAGACGTATTACACTCCGCTTACATGCCTCACTTTAGAGCGCAAATGAACTGTGTTCCTGGAATGGTTACTGAATTTGCTTTTATTCCAACGTATACAACTTCTGAATACAGAGAATTACCATTTATGGTAGAAAAAGTTGCACACATCAACAAACTTAGAGCTGAGAAAAGCGTTGAGTTAGTTGCTAAAGGAGGAACAGCTTTAGATCCTTATACATTTGACTATTTATTATTATGTAATAAAATTTGTGGAGCTTCTCACTACAACATGCAAATGAAAGTAGTTGTGGATACTCCGGAAGATTACAAAAAATGGTTAAGCGAAAAAACTACATTAGCTCAGGATATTAAAGCCGCTGCTGCTGCAGATGCTGAAAAGAAGGCTGGTGAAGAAGCAAAAGCGAGCACTGATAGTACTGCTAAAGATACTGTAAAAGCAATTATCGATACGGTTAAGGCAGTTGTAGCTAAAGTGGCTATGAAATAATATTATTAAGAAAATTTAAAGTACACATATATGTCAGCAGAAGCGCACGGTCACGATCACGGACACGATCACGAGCACGAACATCATCATAAAGACACGTTCATTACTAAATACATTTTTAGTATTGATCACAAAATGATTGCTAAGCAATATTTAATTACCGGTATCATTATGGGTATTATTGGTATTGCAATGTCTTTGCTTTTCAGAATGCAATTGGCTTGGCCAGAAGAGTCTTTTAAAATCTTTAATGTTTTATTAGGAGATAAATTTGCACCTGATGGTGTAATGGCAAATGATATTTATTTGGCCTTAGTTACAATTCACGGTACCATCATGGTATTCTTTGTACTGACGGCCGGTTTGAGCGGAACCTTTAGTAACTTATTGATTCCACTTCAAATTGGAGCGCGAGATATGGCTTCCGGATTTATGAACATGATTTCATACTGGTTGTTCTTCTTATCTGCTGTAGTAATGTTATGTTCCCTATTTGTTGAAGCTGGACCAGCATCTGCAGGTTGGACAATTTACCCTCCATTAAGTGCTTTACCACAAGCAATTCCAGGTTCTGGAACAGGTATGACACTATGGTTAGTTTCGATGGCTATCTTTATCGCATCTTCTTTAATGGGATCTTTAAACTACATCGTAACCGTTATCAACCTTAGAACTAAAGGAATGTCTATGACCAGACTTCCATTAACAATCTGGACATTTTTCGTAACAGCTATCATTGGTGTTATTTCATTCCCTGTATTGTTGTCTGCTGCTTTATTATTGATCTTTGACAGAAGTTTTGGTACTTCATTCTTCTTATCTGATATATATATTGCCGGAGAAGTTTTACACTACCAAGGAGGTTCTCCTGTATTGTTCGAGCACTTATTCTGGTTCTTAGGACACCCTGAGGTTTACATCGTAATCTTACCTGCAATGGGACTTGTTTCTGAAATTATGGCTACGAACTCTCGTAAACCAATCTTCGGATACAGAGCGATGATCATGTCAGTTCTTGCAATTGCATTTTTATCTACAATTGTTTGGGGTCACCACATGTTTATTTCAGGTATGAATCCTTTCTTAGGATCTGTATTTACCTTCACTACTTTATTGATTGCAATTCCATCTGCTGTAAAAGCGTTCAACTGGATTACAACTTTATGGAAAGGTAACTTACAATTCAACCCTGCAATGTTATTCTCTATCGGAATGGTTTCTACTTTCATCACTGGAGGTTTAACAGGAATCATTTTAGGAGACAGTACTTTAGATATTAACGTTCACGATACTTACTTCGTAATTGCTCACTTTCACTTAGTAATGGGTATCTCTGCACTTTACGGAATGTTTGCTGGTATTTACCACTGGTTCCCTAAAATGTACGGTAGAATGTTGAATAAAAACTTAGGTTACATTCACTTTTGGGTAACAGCAGTTTGTGCTTACGGAGTATTCTTCCCAATGCACTTTATCGGATTAGCTGGTTTACCAAGACGTTACTATACAAACACGAACTTCCCATTATTTGATGATTTGCAAAATGTGAATGTTTTAATTACAACATTTGCACTTATAGGAGGAGCGTTCCAATTGGTATTCTTATACAACTTCTTTAGTAGTATTTTCTACGGTAAGAAATCTGTTCAGAATCCATGGAAATCAACAACATTAGAGTGGACTACTCCGGTAGAACATATCCACGGTAACTGGCCGGGAGAAATCCCTCACGTATACCGTTGGCCATATGACTACAGTAACCCAAATCACGATGTAGATTTTGTACCGCAAAATGTACCGATGAAAGAAGGTGAAGAAGTTTTACACCACTAAAAATACTTTAAAAGACTGTCTGAAAAGACAGTCTTTTTTGTTTATACAGGTTTCAGTACAGCATATCATCAGATCTGGGTAAAGCATGGAAAATAATATTGTAAGGATTTGAGCGATAGATAATTGTCGTATATTTATAGAGAAGTTAGTTTGATTTTTCATAAATAGATTATTCCCCGACAATATGAAGGTACTACTGATTCCTAATACCATTTTTAGTTTTTTTAAAAACAGAAAAGGAGTTTCTTTTTTGCGTGAAAACGATAAGATCATCAGACAGTCTATATTCACTGTCTTTTTTATTGGAATCGGGATCTGGTTTATCAAACATGAGCGATCTGAGTTGGGAGAAGTTCAAAACGCCATTGCCAATGCCAGTTCTTTTTGGGTTTTGTGTGGTATTGCTCTTGCTTTGATTTATATAACACTTCAAGCGTTAATGTATTTTGCCTCTTTCAAAGCGGTTCAGAGTAAAATATCTTTTAAACAGGCTGTCATTTTATTTTTAAAACGAAACTTCGTAAGCGTCTTTTTACCGGCAGGTGGGATTTCTTCTTTGGCCTTTTTTACAAAATCTATTGAAAAGAGTGGAGTTAAACCTACTCAAATTCATTTTGCCTCTATCGTATATGGCTTTGTAGGGATACTTTCGGTTATCATTGTTGCTATTCCTGCTTTGATGTACTCCTTGTTTCAGGGAACTGCCGGATCAGGAGAATGGTATGCGCTGGGAGCTGTCATTGTCTTAAGTTTAAGTATCTTTTTTATTTACGATTCGATTTTGAAAAAGGGGAGCTTATATCGCCTGATCATAAAGTTTCTTCCCTCGGCGGTGGTCTTTCTGGATGATTTGCAACAAAATAAGATCGTAAAAAAAAATTTTCTGCAAGTTGTCTTTTATTCCGTACTCATTGAGTTCGCCGGAATAGCGCACCTGTATATCGCTATGATTGCTTTGGGGTTTACACCCTCGCTGCCAGCGGCCGTAATGGGCTATATTATTTCGGTTATATTTTTGATTGTTTCCCCCTTTCTCCGAGGGCTTGGAGCGATCGAAATTTCAATGAGTTTTATCCTGATGCAATTTGGTTTTGATAGTGTCAGTGCGATAGCCATTACTTTTTTATACCGTTTCTTCGAATTTTGGGTTCCATTGCTGGCCGGTGCATTCATTTTTGTCTTCAATGCCAATAAATTATTGATGCGCATTGTACCTTCTTTTCTGCTTTTTGTTTTGGGATTAGTAAACATAATATCCGTTTTAACCCCTGCTATTGCAGAACGTTTGCACATCCTGAAAAATATCATTCCGGTTTCGGCCATTAGAGCCTCGAATTATTTTGTCATAACCGCTGGTTTATTTATGCTGGTGAATGCTGCTTTTATGCTAAAGGGACTCCGTAATGCCTGGTGGTCTGCTGTTTTTTTAACCACTATTTCAATCATCGGACATCTTACCAAAGCGATCGATTATGAAGAAGCCGTAATTGCCCTGATTGTACTCGTGAGTTTAATTATTACCCGAAAAGAATATTATATAAAAAGTAACGCCCACTTGCAAAGTATTGGACTAAAAACGGTTTTGATTAGCATTGCGGCAGTTTTATTGTATGGGATTCTGGGGTTCTATTTTCTGGATAAAAAACATTTTGATATTGACTTTCATTGGCAGGAATCCATAAAATATGCACTGCAAAACTTTTTTTTAATCGGGAGCTCAGATTTGGTACCGCTTGACAGATTCGCAAGACACTTTTTACTATCAATCAACATCTGTGGTTTTTTATCCATTGCATTTCTAGTCTTTGCTCTAATACGGCCTTACACCATAAAAAAAGAAGCGGTAGAAGATGATTTCCTGTCGGCATCCGAACTTTTGAAACAGTATGGTACTTCTTCTTTAGATTATTTTAAAACCTATGATGATAAAAATATCTTTATCGCAAAAAGTAAAAAATCTTTCCTGGCCTATCGTGTGGCCGATAATTTTGCTGTAGTCTTAGAAAACCCCGTAGCGGCATCAGCAGATGAAATCAAACAATGTATAATCGAATTTGATGTTTATTGTTACGAGAACGGCTTAAGAAGCATTTATTATCGGGTGCCGGAAGATAACTTAGAATTGTTTGCTTCACTGCACAAAAAAAACTTATTTATAGGTCAGGAAGCTGTTGTTGATCTGTCAGTATTTACAATGGAAGGAGGAGCCAAAAAATCATTGCGTAATGCGATAAGCAAAGTCAAAGAGAAAGGCTTTCAAACAACCATTCATACCGCACCCGTAAAAGACGGATTGCTGCAAAAAATAAAAGCAGTAAGTGATGAATGGCTTGCGAGCACCGGGAGAAGTGAAATTGTTTTTTCGCAAGGCAGATTTGAGTGGGAAGAACTCAAACAGCAAACCATTATTACAGTAGAAAATGCCGAAGAGAAAATAGTGGCCTTTTTAAATGTCATTCCTGATTTTGCCAAAGGAGAAGGGACCTATGATTTGATTCGTAAAACCAATGATGCCCCAAACGGGATCATCGATTTTATACTTCTGGAACTTTTCGCTTATTTAAAATCGCAGGGCTGTACTTCAGTCAATTTAGGATTGGCGGCAATGAGCGGAATTGAAGATGCAGATAGCTTTCCCGAAAAATCAATGAAGTTTGCCTATGAAAGAATTAAATATTTTTCGCACTACAAAGGATTGCGCGATTTTAAAGAAAAATTCACTCCGGTATGGTACAACAAATACTTAGTTTATACCCATGACTATGATTTATTGCAGGTCCCGCTAGCTTTAAACAAAGTTGTAAAACCATAATAGAGAACATGAAAAGGAGGAGGACAGTGCGGGTAAATTGGGTTAAGGTCATGGCAATAGGCTGCATCATTACCTGTATATTCGATTTTTTGCTGCTCTTTTTATTAGGAAGCTATTATAAAGGGTATAGTCAGTTGCACAACACCATTAGTTCTTTGGGGGCAACAGTGAGTCCGGTTTCAGAATTAATTTCCATATGGTGGATCGTAATCGGGATTGTATTTATTTTTTTTGGAATCGTTTTTAAAAGAGCATTTGATAAAGACCGCAAGGGAGTAAAGCTAGCTTCTTTGTTAATTATAATGTATGGTTTAGGAGAGGGGATTGGTTCGGGGCTATTTAAAGCAGATGTAATAGACGGTAAAAGGACTCTTTCGTTTTTGCTGCATGACATTGCCGGAGGTATCGGAATTGTTGCTGCTTTGCTGTTACCATTAGTGATGCGTACCGTGCTTTCAAAAGAAAACAATCCTCGTTTTTATAGTTTCTCCTGGATTGTTTTTAGCATTGGAAGCCTTACACTCTTATTGTTTGTACTTCATTTTCCTTCTGATACGGGAGCTTTAATTGCTTCGTACAAAGGATTGTGGCAAAGACTTTTTCTATTGAATTTGTATGTTTATTTTATATCAGTTTCAATCATAATGTATAATAAGAACACTATAGTTTAGGATTTCGTAACGTTAAAAAATAATTCAGATGAACAAAATCATAACACTCCTCTTGTCCGTTTTTATTTTTAGTGCTCCTGCTTTTGCTTTAACAGCAGACACGATAAGGGTTGGAGCATTTGGAAAAGTCACTATTTACAAACCAAAAACAGCGCCAACTGCGGTCGTATTGTTTGTTTCCGGCGATGGAGGCTGGAACAGCGGCGTTGTTGAAATGGCTAAAAACATTGCCGATCAGGGGGCAGTCGTTGCAGGGATTGATATCCAGCATTATTTTAAAGAAATAAAAAAGCAAAAAGCAAAATGTTATTACCCGGCCGGAGATTTTGAAGAGCTTAGTTTGCTGCTGCAAAAAAAGATCAGGATCAAACAATACTTAAAACCAATATTGGCCGGATACTCTTCAGGAGCAACTTTAGTTTATGGAATGCTGGCTCAGGCACCTGCCAATACTTTTAGCGGAGCCATTGCTTTAGGTTTTTGCCCCGATATCGAAACAGACAGAACTTTATGCGATGGCTCCGGACTTACTTCGCATGTTTTAAAAGAAGGGAAAGCCTATTTTCTTGAAAAAACAGAAAAATTATCAGCTCCTTTTATCGTGCTACAGGGAACTACAGATCAGGTTTGTAATTATGCCGACACCAAAAAATACATGGAAGACATGAAGCAGGGAAAATTAATTACATTGCCCAAAGTGGGTCATGGATTCTCGGTTACTAAAAACTGGCTGCCACAGTTTACAGCCGCATTTAAGGAGATTTTAAATACGCCAACGTATAGCGAACAGAAAGCACAACAAAATATGTTGCTCAAAGAACAGCAGTTGAAACCGTTGCCATTTGAAATGCCGCTAACCTTAATCCCTACCAAAAATAAAGACGAAGCCTTGCCTGTTGCTTTCTTAATTTCCGGAGATGGAGGATGGACAAGTTTTGACCAATCTGTTGGTGAGGCTCTGGCCGAGAAGGGAATTGCCGTAATTGGACTGGATGCCCAGAAATATTTTTGGAATGCAAAAATGCCTGGTGAGACTTCGGAAGCAATAGCTAAGGCAATCGAACATTATTTACAGCAATGGAATAAAAAAACATTTATACTGGCGGGTTATTCATTTGGAGCTTCTGTAATTCCGTTTGTTGCGGGTAATTTTCCCGAAGCATTAAAAGAAAAATTAAAAGGCCTGTATCTCTTGTCACCTGATGTGAAAGCCGATTTTGAAATTCACATTGCAGACATGCTGAGTATGGAAAGTGCAAAGGATACTTACGATGTGATTTCCGAAATAAAAAAAGTCAAATCGTACAATCCGGTTTGTTTTTTTGGGGATGAAGAAGATGCCGCAACCCGTAAGAGGTTTTCAGAATCGGGGATCAAAACTATTGAACTGCCAGGCTCGCACCATTACAACAATGACTACAATAAAATAGCGGAAAGTATTTTGAAAGAAATCAAGTAAAGCGGGGACTTTAAAAAAGCAAAACAACTTCTTTTGTTGAGTAAAAGGATAGCTAAATACAGGGTTTAAATTGTTGATTTTTAGATGTTTGAAAATAATTTTAAAAAAAAGTCTTTTTTGAGGTAACAAATAGTATAGCACTGCATCAAAAGGGAAACTTTAAAAAATTAAACATTATGAAAACGAAATCAATTTTACTTGTCGTATTGCTGCTTCTTATTTCAAAACCTGTTTTTTCTCAAACTGCCTTTAAGGTAGAAGTAAAAGGTAAAGGAGCACCGGTGTTGTTATTTCCTGGTTTTGGCTGTACAGGAGAAATGTGGAATGAAACCGTAGCTGAGCTTTCTAAAAATTACGAATGTCACATTTTTACTTTCGCAGGATTTGGCAACGTTCCTCCAATTGAAAGTCCGTGGTTGTCTACCATAAAGAATCAGGTGGTTTCTTATGTAAAAACCAAAAAATTAAAGAAAGCTACATTAATCGGTCACAGTTTGGGAGGGACTCTGAGTTTGTGGCTGGCTTCTGAAGAAACCAATTTGTTCAAAAAAGTAATTATAGTGGATGCGCTGCCGGCAAGTGCGGCACTAATGATCCCAAACTACAAAGGAGAAGTTATTCCGTATGATAATCCGCAAAGCAAAATGATGCTGGCGATGGATCAAAAGGCATTTAATGCGATGAATTCCCAAACGGTCTCTTATATGTGTCTGAACAAAGAAAAGCAAAAAACAATCAGTGAATGGATGAATGCCGTAGATCGAAAAACCTATGTATACGGTTATATTGATATGCTTAATTTAGATTTGCGCAACGAAATTGCTAAAATTAAAATTCCGGTAGTAATTTTAGCAGCAACAAATCCGGATCTTGCTACCGTACAAAATACTTATAAAGCCCAGTACGAAAAGCTGCCGTCTGTTAAAATTTATTATGCGGCTAACTCCGCTCATTTTGTCATGTACGATCAACCGGAATGGTTCATGGAAAAAATAAAATCAGAAATACAGTAAAGTGGCTAAAAAAGAACAATTTAACGACCTCTACAACACACATTACAACAAAGTGTTTCGTTTGTGCAAAGGTTATTTTTGTGGAGATGTTGCATTAGCATCTGATGCAACTCAGGAAATTTTCATAAAAGTATGGGAAAGTCTGGATACCTTCCGAAATGAATCGAGCATTAGCACCTGGATGTATAGGATCGCGGTAAACACCTGCCTTCTCTATTTGCGGAAATCATCATCCAGAAAAGAAATCAGAGCAGCGGTCCTGCCTCAGGTGGTTTCGGAAACCTATTCAAACGAAAAAGAAGAACAACTTCAACAAATGTATCAATGCATACAAAAGCTTGAAGAGACCAACAAAATGATTATCCTGATGACTTTAGACGGCATAGAATATCCGGAAATAGCAGAAGTAATCGGGATAACCGAAGAAACACTTCGGGTTAGAATCCATCGAATTAAAAAAAGTTTAACGCAATGTGTACAAAATGAAAACATTTGAAGAATTACAAAATATTTGGGATCAGCAGGCAGAATCCGATACAAAACCAGCGGCCACGGCTATAATTAACAAAGCAGAGGCACATACTAAAAAAATCAAACGCAACCATTTTTGGACCAGGGTAATCCTGAGTGTAACCTCGATCATACTCATCTCTTATTATATTTGGGTGGGTGCCTATAAACAAACATTGTTTAGTTTTGGATTGGGAACTATGATTGCAATGCTCGTATTTCGTATCGTTTTAGAGTGGATTAGTGCCGAAAAATTAGCACATTTAAATACAGCAGTTCCCTTATTGGAATACAGTAAACAGGCACAGCAGTTTTATCAGTGGAGAAAAAAAATCCACTACATCTTTACACCAATAATCTACCTGACCTATATCGCCGGTTTTGCGTTCCTTTTACCCATTTTTAAAGAAAATTTCTCCAGAGGATTTTACCTTTATATCGTATGCAGTGGTTTTGGTTTTTTACTGTTTTTCGGCCTATTGATGGTAAGAATCATTAAGAAGGAAGTAAAGCTCTTAGACTTCTTAAAAAACATTTCTTAAAAAGAGTATCAGAAATCACATGGCGGATAACGAAGGGGTGTTCGCCATTAGCCCGCAAAGGAACAATTTAGAATTTGAACCTTGAACCTTGGAATTTGGAATTTGGAATTTGAGATTTTTTTATTTGATTTGTAACTGTTTTACAAACTGATTTCTTTGTCTATCTTTGTAAAATGAATGAAAACTTAGATCCCACCACAAAAGGATACAATCCGGAAGAATTAGATCTTGAAAAAAGATTGCGTCCGCTGTCATTTGATGATTTTGCAGGACAAGATCAGGTTTTAGAGAACCTAAAGATTTTTGTTGCTGCGGCTAATCAGCGTGGTGAAGCACTCGATCACGCCCTTTTTCATGGACCTCCGGGACTAGGGAAAACTACTTTGGCTAATATTCTGGCCAATGAGCTCGAAGTGGGAATTAAAATTACTTCAGGACCTGTTTTGGACAAACCGGGAGATCTGGCGGGTTTGCTTACCAATCTTGATGAAAGAGACGTGCTGTTTATTGATGAGATTCATCGTTTGAGCCCTATAGTCGAAGAATATTTGTACTCGGCGATGGAGGATTTCAAAATAGACATTATGATCGAATCCGGTCCAAATGCCAGAACGGTGCAAATCAATCTGAACCCTTTTACGCTGATAGGCGCTACAACACGTTCGGGATTACTGACCGCTCCAATGCGAGCTCGTTTTGGAATTTCATCACGCTTACAATATTACACCACCGAACTTTTGACCACAATCGTCGAAAGAAGTTCTTCTATACTTAAAATGCCCATTTCATTAGATGCTGCTATCGAGATCGCCGGCAGAAGCCGTGGGACACCTCGTATTGCCAATGCATTATTGCGAAGAGTTCGTGATTTTGCACAAATCAAAGGAAATGGAACCATCGACATCGAAATTGCACGTTATGCTCTAAAAGCCTTAAATGTCGATGCACACGGATTGGATGAAATGGATAATAAAATTTTACTGACCATCATTAATAAATTTAAAGGAGGACCGGTAGGGCTTTCGACTTTGGCAACCGCTGTTTCAGAGAGCAGTGAAACCATTGAGGAAGTTTATGAACCCTTTTTAATTCAGGAAGGATTTATTATGCGTACACCACGCGGACGTGAGGTTACAGATAAAGCGTACAAACATTTAGGAAAAATAAACACCAACATTCAGGGCGGATTGTTTTAATCCTGTTAGACATGTCTGAAAATAAAAAATACAACTACCCGAACAAGCTTTCAATCGTTAGGTTCTTTTTGGATGCCGAAGGAGTGCGTAAAAATCCTATTCCTTACCATAAAAGATACTTTGAGCAGTTTGGAGACTCCTTTTCGCTAAAAATAGGACGGTCGAAACATTTGATCTTATCACGGGATAATGAGATTGCCCAGTATATTTTACAGAAAAACCAGAAGAACTATCACAAATCAAAATTTCAGTCCGTTTACCTTTCCAAATACTTAGGAAAAGGACTTTTGACGGTTGATGGTGAATTCTGGCTCAAACAAAGACGGCTGATTCAGCCTGCATTTCACAAGCAAAAAATGAATCAGTTGGTCGAGAATATGAACGAAACGATTGTCTCAGAACTGAAGGAAATCGTGGAAGAAAAACCCATTGATCTTTTTCCTGTTATGAGCCAGCTGGCCTTTAATGTAGTGGCCAAGTCGCTGTTTCATCTTTCGGTTTCTGAAGAAAAATTAAATCGTCTGAAATTTATCATCGAAGAAGTTCAGAACTTTTTAATCAAAGAAATTCGGCTTCCGCATAAAGCATGGAGGTTTTCGGTAAGCGGTCAGGTAAAAAAACATCTTGAACTGGCCGAAGAGAACAATCAGATTATTCAGGAAATTATCGAGGATCGAACCACTTCGGGAG
>JAHEZJ010000061.1 GCA_023251135.1 Flavobacterium sp.
ATCTGTCATAAGGTCGGTGGCGTGGCATGATGCACATTTTTACTTAAATAAATTATAACCGGCCAGTTCATCACTGCTGAAGGTCCCCCCTGCTTCATTGCGCCTGTACTTATCAAATTTTGAATTGGAGGAAACCATCATGACCATGAACTGAGAAAGCGCTTTGAGCATATTCTCTGTAGTTATGGCCTTGTCTTCAAAAGCCTGGCCAAAGAGTTTCTGATACTCCTTATCCTCTTTCATCATTTTTAGAATAGCATTTAAATCCCCATTCATTTCAATAGCACTCGTTAAGGGAATAATGGGCTGCAGATCTAAATTTTCAGCAGTGCCATCATACATATAAATGCTTTGAAAAGCCATGTTCTGGATCGGGGGTGCGTTACGTGTTCCAAGTGCATCTCCAACCCCATGGCTCACGGTGTGTCCATGGTGGGTAAAGGCATTTGCCTGCAGATGGCAAAACCCGCACGAGACCAGCCCATCGGAAGCCAGACGTCCATCATAAAAGAGTTTCTTTCCTAATTCGAAACCTTTCTCAGTGGGCCTGTTGCCATCGATATTGTAGGCAAGGTCTGGAAAATTAGAAGGAATAGTAAAGTCCAAAGGAACATTTACATATTGCTCATCCTCATCAGAACAGCTTATAAAAAATGGTATAACAAGCCAGAAAAAATATTTTATTTTCAGCATGATTGTAGTTTTACAAAAAGCACTGCAGCAGTTCTTGCCAATGCACAAACCAGCATTCCCTGCACTGTGGAGCGCAAAAATGAGATTCAGCTCTCAGCAGACCTTCTCTGTGCTTTCTAAAATAGAATTAGTCGTTATGCACGTGGTCTACCCTGAACATTTTTGAAATGTTAGTGGTGATTTTAGGCAGGGCTTCCCCTCCCATAATCATGGCACCCATTCCGGCTTCATCATAATCTGAGAGCTTTATGGTATTCTCTCCATCAAGAATTTTAGACAAATCCGTAACGATGTGTACAGCAGGCTTAATGTTGCTTCTAACCAGGGCTTTGGTAGGCAGATCCAGGGTAACTTCTGTATAATTGTAAGCAGTTCCGATTTGTCCGGTATGGATCATAAAAGGAGCAGCAGTGGTAACGGTCGCTGAAGTAAATGTTCCTTCAAAAGCAAGGAATTTATAACCCGCGGACCAGCTCCAAAGCAGATCTTTGGCCTGGGCCTTGGCAAGAAAATCACCCTGACCCGCTGCGCCTAGCTGCCATTGTTCCTTATCTACTCCTATTCCAAATTTTATTTTAGTATAATCCCCTGTCGGAATATCGGTAAGATCAAACTGATAACCGGCTGCATCACCTTCATCAGCTATAAAATAACTCTGCGCCTTTGGATAGGTAAAAGAAGTCCCATTCGCTTTTATAAGCACAATATTGCTGACAATGTAACGAACAACATTTATTTTTAATACCTCGTTATTTTTTGTGGTATTGCTCTGGGTCTCTAAGATTAGATCATTATCGCCAAAAGAATTGTCAAATTTCAATCCTATTTTTCCGGTTTCAGCTGTATTGTCTTCCGCATCATCACTTGAACAGGCTGTCACAAAAGCACTAAGGACCAAGATTGCTAAAGCCTTGTAGAGTATCTTTCTCATGTTGTATTTTTTATATAATTGTAATTTAAATTTTATCAGAGTGCGCGCACTCCTTCATTGTTTACTGAACAATGAAAAAAATCATTCCAATAACAATTGAAATGGAAATTAGAATTTATATAAAAAAGGAAGGCGGACGAAAAATTTCCGATGCAACTGAGACAGGTTTATTATCGAATACAACTGGAAAGTCTGGTTTGATTTCGATGGGTTTTATAAACCTGAAAGTATTAATTGAAGTATGTGCGATATAGACCAGCTCTGTTTTCTCTTTCAGACTGTCCTGCATTTTCTTTTCGTTATCGTCGTATTTTTTTAAACTTTTTTGAAGTTCACATCGCCCGTTACAGGTATTGAAAACCATTTTTCGCTGCACACAGATAGTTTTAACAATCTCCTGCTGCTCGAGCTTAAAGGATGCGTAAACAAAAACACTGCCCAATGATGGCACTAGAATAATACAGCTAAGCAATATGATTAGGCACTTTTTCAAGGTTGTGTTTTTTGTTTATGAGCGCAAAAGTACAATTTTTTGTTTTTATTTTAAAGAAACTTCCTGTTTTATTAAACACAAAACCTTTCCAGTCTTATTAACAATTATTTATCACTTTTCTACCAGCTGTATTTTAAAATCAATCTGGCACTAAATGGTGTCCCTGCTGTGAAATGAATTTCTTCCACAGGATCAGTTTCACTAGCCAGGCGCGATTCGGTTAAGAATTGTGTTTCTTTCCATTTTGTATTAAAAATGTTGTCAATATTTATTCCCACCGAAACTTTTCTGATTTGATAATTTACAGAGAAATCCGTGATACAGTATCCTTTTGCAACGACCGAATTATCCTCATTTGCAGGACGATCTCCCAAAAATCTTGTACGCAAACTGCCTGAAAATCCTTTTAAATCCTTTATCGAAAATCCGTTCATTAAAGTGTGGACTGGCGCAAGCGGCAAATAGTCATTACCTTTTGGTTCATCTATAGATCTGGCGTGTGTGTAGGTGTAATCTGTATTCCAAAACAGCCAATTGGTCAATTGGTATCTAAATCCAAAATCAAAACCTGCGCGCTGCGTTTTTCCGCTTGGCTCAACAACCGCTTCGTCTCCAACATAAACAAATTCCTGAGCTAAATACAAATACCAAATTGCCGAGTTAACGATCATTCGGGGAAAAGGTTTCCAGTTAAATCCTAAATCTGCACCATAAGTTTCAGGCAGGATTTTTTCTCCTTTCTGCGCCACAACTACGCGGGTATCGTTGCTGTGAAAACCTTTCCCTATTTTTAAGAAATACTGCAGCTTCTCTTTCTGGGTATACAGAAAGTTTAATTTCGGGCTTAGGATGGCTTTTGACTGTGTCTGGTTGGTGTAGGTAGATGCCAATTGATCTTCATAACCAAACTTAAAATAATCGAGGCGTAAACCTGCATTTATCAGCCATTTGCCCGAAGTAAAGTCTAGGCTGGAGTATGAGAACAGGTTGGTCTGATTTACATTTCCTAAACTTAGATATTCCAGCACTGTTTTTCTGTTTAAAGTATGCGATAATTCGACATCTTTATTGCTGTCATTTCTAAGTCCGGCGCCTAGTTTAAAAAGCCATTTATCGTTTAGTTTCTCATTGTATTCCGACTGAAAACCTACAATGGTCCTGTTTTCTTTTTGTTTGATCTGGTCGCCGTTTAGGGCATCATTGAGAAAAAAAGTAAAATTTGAATACAGTTCAAAATCATATTTGCTTAAATACGCTGTGTTTTTAATATGGGTATCCTCATCAATTCTGGCATCGTACTGCAGATTGAAATTGGTTCTGCCGGTATTTCCTCCTTCATTGGGATCAATTGCCCCAAAATGTGAAATCGTCCCGTCGTTTACCGCGCGATCGGGAATCTGTCCGCTGGCATCCCACTGGCTTTTAAAATGCGAAACAGAAAGGGTAAGTTTATCTCCATTATTCATCTTTGCCGAATATTTCCCAAATAAATTAATTCGGTTGAAGTTTTGAGGCGCATCAAAATACCCATTGGTCATCATATATTCTGCTGCAAAATAAGCCGATTGATTTTCATTGCTCAGTAAATTAAATAAAGCCACGGTTCTAAACGTATCAAACTGCCCGCCTTCAAAAGACAGCGAACTGTTATGCAATGTATTTTTGGTATTAAACCCCACAAATCCTGCAGTTGTAAAATCACCTTTATCAACAAAATACGAACCTTTATCAAAATCTATATTATCAACCGTTTCCGGAATTACAAAGTGAAGATCAGCATAACCCTGCCCATGTGCGTGCGAAACCATATTGACCGGCATTCCATCAACCGAAACATTAATGTCAGTCCCGTGGTCGCAGTCAAAACCTCTCAGAAAAATTTGCTCTGCTTTTCCTCCGCCCGCATGCTGGCCGATAAAAAGTCCGGGAACCTTTCGCAGTAAATCCTGCGAATTGGATATGGGTTGAATTTCCAAATCAATTTTCGAAATGGTATTTAAATATTTCAAGGAACTGGTAATGGTTACTTCTTCCAGTAAAAAAGGTTTTTCATTCAGAACAATGACGGCTAAATCTGAAGCAGTAACCTTCATGCTTTTTGTCTGGTAGTTCTCTTTGGATATCTCAATACTATCCTGCCCTTTTGTATCATCAAGGGTAAACTTTCCAGTGCTGTCAGTATGGGCATGGGATTTTGACATTAAATTACGAACCAATACATCGGAAAGGGCTTTTCCCTTTTCATCACTTACAGTACCAGTAACGGACTGTGCATTTACAGAAAATGACAGAACAAAAAATACAAAAACAAATAATAGTCTCATACATATAAAGCAAAATATTGAAGGTGCGAAAATAACCAAATAATAATTTGAGCTGATGTTTTTTTGCCACAAAAAAGATAAGACTGTCTAGTTTAATTTAAATGAATTATCAAATCCCATTTTAATTCAAAATCATGAATAAAGTAAATATTTTTTTCTATATCCCCAACAGGACATCCAAACCAAATTGCTGAAGCCACTGAAAGTCATGCCCTACCAGTAGTACGCCAATCTCTTCAAATCCTCCATAAAATGGTGTGTGATTTGTCCTTTTGGGGTCACTACACAGCCAAATGGCGTCAATTGAAGACAATTGACGCCATTTTTTATGTCATTAAATAATAATTTATAGTAAAAGTAATCCCAACACCATAAACAAATTGATTATTATTTTATAAATCTTTATTTTCGATATAAATTACATTAAGCTTCTACTTGTACCCAACCTTCTATTTTTTCGAATATTGCCATTAATTTTGATGGGATCTTTTTCTCTTGTACTGTTGCGAGTTTAAGAATTGAAGTAATTTTATCTTCTTCTCCATTTTGAGTTAATTCTACCCATTCAGGATTAACAATTAAAGTTCTTCCGATTGCCACCATAGAAACACCATATTCTACAACCTGATCGGCCATTGCAGGTGTTGTAATACCTCCAGCGACTAGAACAGGAACTCTGCTGTTAACATAATTGTTTAGTACAACTGATATAGGCTCTTTAGAAAAGGCTGAATCAATTGGTTTTTGATTGACAGCATCCAACAACGAAAAATGTAAATAATCAATCTTTTCTTCAATCAGTTTATCCATTAGAACGAACGTATCTGGAAGTCCATATGTTTGTTGTGGAAATTCTTCCGGAGATATTCTGTACCCTATCAGAAAAGGACGATCAGTATATTTTAAGACTATATTTTTTACTTCTCTTAAAATTTCCAGGCTAAGTCGCAAACGATTTTCAAGAGAACCTCCCCATTGATCATTTCTATTATTGAAAAAAGGTGATATAAAATTTTGAAGCAAAAATCCGTGTGCACCGTGAATTTCTACACCGTCAAAACCTGCTTCAATTGCTCTTTTGGTAGTCTCTCCAAATGCCTTTATAATTTCTAAAATTTCATTTTCACTTAATTCTCTTGGGAAATTTTCATTTTCAAAAAGCACTATATGTCCACTTGAAACGGTGCTTGCACTTACCACTTCACCATCTGGGATAAGTCCGGGGATTGCTTTATTGCCTGCGTGAAACATCTGTAAAATTGCCGGTGCTCCACCACTTTTTGCAGCATCTGCCAACTTCTTCAGACTTGGAAGGAAAGTATCGTCATATCCTGCAAATTCGTGGGTAAAACCAATTCCATTTGCTGTAACGTGGGTACATCCTGTGATTACCAGACCAACACCTTTTACTCTTTTCTTGTAATATTCAACTTCTTCATCAGATATAGTGAAGTCTTCATTAGATGCCCAAGTAGTCATAGGCGACATCACAATTCTATTTTTCAAACTAATTCCGTTCCCAAATGACAAGGGAGTAAACAACTTATTATATTTATTCATTACTTCTTTTATTTTTAAACGCAAAGCTCCACTGAGAGCAATACAATGCTCCCAGTAAAAACTTCTACAAAATGATCTTTAGTTATTTAGTATACAGATGAAAAAGCTTTGAAACAACTTTCCATTCACCATTAATTTTGATTAATGAATGGTAATCGGTGAAATCTTCATCTGCTGCATCATGTTCCATTTCAATGCGAACAATTGCTGTGGTAGGTGTTTTGTGTAAAACCGTAAGGTTGGTTTTGATATTAGGTGCTGCGCCAAATTTCTCAACGTAAGTGTAGAGATTATCTATACTGCCTTCTGAGAGGTCATCACCTAAATGACCATACATAATCGCATTCTGATGAAAGGTCTTTTTCAATTCTGCTACGTTCCCTGTTTTTAATCCGTGAACATAGCCTTCCATTGCCGACAGAACATCTTCATAATCCTGAACAGCGTTTATATTTTGATTTGCTGCCATTATTCTTATTTTTTAATTTGATAAATTTTACTGATGATTTTCCAATCGTTGCCGTCCTTAACCAATGTAAACATATCTGCATATTTGTCAGGCCCAAACTGAGATTCGATTCTTGCAATTGCTACATCACCTTCCACATCCAGAGTAGTCAATTTGTAATTCGCTTCCATTGGCTTCATTGCAGAAAATCCATCAAATAGCGCCTGGACAGGAACACTTTTTAATGCTCCATTTTCAGACCACGACATTGTTGCGGTTGTTGCAAATGCTGGTTTTGCAATATTACCGTCCCCTTTTTTTCCTGCTTCTACATATAAATCTATTGCTTTCAGGATCCCTTCTTTTTGTTCTTGATTGTTTTGCATAACTTCTATTTTATTGTTGTGATTATTTTTATCTTGACAGGAAATTAATAAACCTCCAATTGTTAATGCTGAGATAATGGTTAAAGAAAATATTTTTTTTGTAATTTTTCCGATGCCCTGCCTAAAGCTATCACCATTAAAATCTGCGGAATTTAGAACTGCGTTTCTTCTTTCTGAAATGTTTTTCATAAATCGTTCTGTTTTAGTTGAATATTGATAATTTTTGAGCATAATTTACTGTTCTTGCTGACAGAATCGTTAAGCTTAATTTCTAAAACAAAGGTACAATGGCTAAAACGTAACGTTTTTTCTAATTAGTCCATAGATTTTTACTAATTAGTCCTTTTTTGAAAAGTGGAAAAATTAAATGTGGAAGTTTCTCTATTAATAAGATTTATCATAAAACCTTTTAATGAGAAATTGAGAATAAGATGTAAGATTTAGGGCTTTGATACAAATAATTGAATACTGAAATTTTAACGAAGTGATTTAGGGCTTCATCAATCACTAACGAGAGATACTTGGTGCCTGTCCGTGGAATTCTTTGTATATTCTTGAAAAGTGAGACACATTTTCAAATCCTAGGGAATAACAGATCTCTGAAACCGATAAAGCAGTAGTTTCCAACATATCTTTTGCTTTTTCCAATCTCTTTTCTCTGATCCAGGTTGCTGGTGCAACATTGTATATATTTTGAAAATCTCTTTTAAAACTTGACAGACTTCTTCCGGAAAGATAAGCCAGTTCAGCAACAGAAACTGGTGAAGCATAATGCTGTTCCACCACATTACGGATATCAGTTCTTACAGGCTCGTGCAACTGGAGAATTTGTAAAAACATATTTCGGTTACATTCTGCAACATCATAAAGTAATTCCATAATCTTCAGGCGAAGCTGCCCGGGATGAACCACAGAATAATCAAAAAAGTAAGGTTTTAGAGAATGGGCAAATGCAACCAAACATTCATTCATTGGGTAAACTCCTGTCTTAATTTCTCCCTCAGGTTTTGATACTTTAATTTCTGAGGTTGATAAAAAAGATTTTAGAACATCATCTTTGATACTGAACATAAAACTATCATAAATATTATCATTTTCAGCATTCCCGAATTTATGATACTTTACAGCAGTTGCTTTTTTTAATAAAATCATATCATTCTTGCCAAGCTTATATTCCTGTTTTCCATAAGTAAGATCGACGGACCCTTCCAGTACTATTAGGAGTAAATGCTGTTCTAAATACATAATTCCTTTAGCTTCAGTACTGTGTATGCACTGCTCAATTACAGAACAGCCATCTAACATAAGGAAATTTTGCGGCGCATCGCAGCCAATCAAAGAAGTTGGAACTTTAATCATTTTCTTCATACTACAAGTATTAAGCTATAAAGCATTTTTAATTTTGTTTTAGATTTTTCTTTGGAATTAATCCTGAAATATTTCAAACTTAAAATACAAAGATACAGGTATTAAGAAAAATGCATTTTTCTTAATAGTCCAAATATTTTGCTTTTTTAGTCCTAAAACAATTCATGTTTAAAACAGTAGGCAAACAATCAATTAAGGTAACCCTCAGAAAAAGATATCAATCCCCAACAGGACATCCAAACCAAATTCATAAAGTCAATGAAAGACAGCCTCTACTTCCAGTAAGCCAATCTCTTCAAATCTTCCATAAATTTTGTTGAAATTTGTGCCGTCGAGGTCACAAACAAGCCAAATGGCGCCAATTGAAGACAATGGGCGCCATTTATTTATAATCTCACTTATTTTTATTAGTCTAAAGAGCCGGGCTCCTCAGCAGCCCTAGCCCCGATAGCAGTGGAAATCCTTTTGCGCCGGTCCCGAGGCTTCGGGAGGCACAAAAGATTGGAACGGATAGCGGGAAAAAGCTCCTAAAAATATCAAAAAGATAAAAAGCTATAACTATCCTTTTTACATTTGACAAAGCACAAACGACAAAGGACAGACAAACAAGCACACCCCTACCGCCCAACCTGCCCCGGACACCCCTTTAAAAAAAAAAACAACAGCAATAATTCAATTAAAAAAATAAAATTACAACTTCCCATACAACCAAAAATTACGATCGTGAAGACCGTAATTCCCAAAACCAAAACAAAGCCCCAAAAGCCGCAGCAGAAAACAGCAGCCCCCATGACCCGCAGCACCGTTATAAGGAACCCCTAAGCGGCCCCAAAGACATAAGGGTGAAGGACATAGAAAAGCACCTTATAGAGAATGACCCTTCAAAGGGGACTCAAACCGATATGGATACCCAGAAGAGCAATGAGGCTGAAAATGATTCCTTTGAGACCATTGAGCCCGAAAACGATAATCCAGTCAAAAAGGGAATTCGAAATTGGACAGCTTGGCCAACAGGAGTTTCAGGAAGATGAACTCACCAGGGATGAGATAGGTAATGGATCACCGGGCAATACTAAACCTTCCCAGCGAAAATTTTAATATACCGAGATGATGCCTATAAATAAACCGTTAATGAGACGATAACGTTTTTTTTATTGGATTTCGGGATTAATCTGCTTCTTTAATCAAGCGATAATATACTATACAACAGCTCCTTGACATTCTTCCCACCGCAAATTTACCGCTTTAGTAAAAAAAATAGATAAATCTATCTATTTTTATCCTACCTTTGAAAAAAAAAGCAATGGTAAAAAAAAACAGTGTACAACAGCGAATCTTAGAGACGGCTTCGGGCTTGTTTTACAGCCAGGGTTTTAGTAACACAGGAATCAACCAGATTATTGCCGATGCCGATATCGCCATAGGCTCCTTATACAAACATTACAAATCTAAAAACGATTTACTCTACCATTACTTGGAGATGCAGGGGACTGTGTTCTTTTCCAATCTTGAGCTGTATGTAAAAGACACAAAAGATCCCATGGAAAAAATATTAAAAGTGATCGATTACCGTATCGCTCTGCAGGAAGATTCCAATTTTTTAGGCTGTCATTTTATAAAAATAAATGCAGAGCTGGGAAGAAAAAATGAGCGTGTAAATGAACTCGCTGCCCACCATAAAGAAAAACAGCGTGCTTTTCTATATACGATCATAGAGCAGATCGAAAAAGAACCGCACCAAAGGGCTGCTTTAACCAATACTGTCTTTTTACTGCTCGAAGGTGCTGTGGTATCGGCGGCCATACAAGGCAACACCAAAGACCTGCAGGCCCTCAAAGAGATTATAGGGCAGCTGATTTAATTTTTTTTCAATAAAAATAGATAGACCTTTCTATATACCATGACACCACACACAAAAAAATGGACAGCGCTGGCTGTCCTCTTATCGGCACATTTACTTACCATCGTTGACATTTTCATTATCAATGTCGCCATTCCCTCCATACAGCAGGGCACCCATGCCACCGATAGCGAAATCCAGCTGATTGTTTCCATATATATGATAGGGCTTGCCTCTTTTTTGATTATAGGAGGAAAAGCGGGGGACCATTACGGCAGAAAAAAACTTTTTATGCTGGGTATATTCCTTTTTATGCTCAGCTCCATTGGCTGCTGCTTTGCAAAACAACCAGGGCTACTCATTGTAATGCGGTTTTTACAAGGCGTAAGTGCCGCTTTAATGTCCCCGCAGGTATTATCCTTTATCCAGGTTCTTTTTGCAGATCATAAAGATAGGACTTATGCTATAGGCCTGTATGGCATTACCATCGGTATTGGCACTATGCTTGGGCAGTTTCTGGGCGGGTACCTTGTAGGGCTGGAACCGGTTTTAGTGCAGCAGTCCTGGCAATATATTTTTATGGTGAATGTTCCCATTTGTATAGCGGCAATAGCGCTGGGCAAAGCCTACCTTCCAGAATCAAAGGACCCATCGTCTCTGGGAATGGATTATGCCGGTTCGTGCCTTCTTTGTACCGGTCTCGTATGCCTGATCTTCTCGGTAACCATTGGGCGTGACCTGGGTACGGGCTACTGTCTGGTTTCATTACTGCTTTCATTGATCATACTGACAGTTTTTGTCCTGAATCAAAGGGATAAAAACAGGAAAAGCAAGACAGCATTGCTAAATATTACGCTTTTTAAATATAAAAACTTTAATATGGCACTGGGAGCCGTCGCCCTTTTTATGCTGATGCTTGACTCTTACTTTTTCATACTCACTTTATTTTTACAGAAAGGATTACATCTGACCCCCATGCAGGCAGGATATTTTGTAGTAGCCCAGGGATTGGGTTTTATCTCAGCCTCGCTGCTTACCGCTAAATTGCTTCTGCGATACGGTAAGGCGGTTTTAATTTTTGGTGTCATACTGATTATTGGGGCTATAATTTTACAGTTAATCACGTTTTACCACAATGGATTACCCTTTGTAAGACTTGCAATAATGGTGCTGCATGGCTTGGGTGTAGCTTTGGTTTTACCATCCTTTGCCAGTATTGCCATTAGTGGTTTAACTGAGAATCTGGCCGGCAACGCATCAGGGCTGTATACTACGGTACAACAGCTCTTTGGGGCATTTGGAATCGCCATTACAGGTGCTGTCTTCTATTATATGGTTAAGGGCGCTGATAATTTCGGAGATTATTACAATGCCTTTTTATATGGGATGGGTATTAATATCATCTGCCTGATCGGGGTACTTATACTGCTTGTCTTACTGCCCAAATCATCTCTTCCTAAATGCGATTAGAAAACATTTAAATAACACCTTCCACTTTTCTTAGATATAACATCAGCAACTTGCCAGTAACTTACAGTCCTGGGTAATGATGCCTCTGCCTTTTTAGGGACAAAAGACTGGAAGAAGAAAATTCTTTTAATTAAAATGACAGCCACTAAAAAACGGATTCAATTTCCCTAGCCCCGATTGCTTCGCCAGTTCGCTTCGCTCGTGTGTAGTGAAAATCCTTTTGTGCCGAAGCTGGGCACAAAAGATTGCTTCGCCAGTTCGCTGACGCTCGGGTGGAACGGATAGCGGGAAAAAGCTCCAAAAAAAAATATTAAAACTAAAAAAATATACCGCCCAACCTGCCCAGCACACCCCTTTAAAAAAAACAACAGCAATAATTTAATTAAAAAAATAAAATGAAAAATTCCCATACAACCAAAAATTACGATTATGAAGACCGTAATTCTCAAAACCAAATCAAAGACCCAAAAACCAAAGCCAAAAACAGCAAGCCCCTATGACCCGCAGAACCCTTAAAAGGAACCCGACAGCGACCCCAAAGACATAACCGGGAAGGACATAGAAAAAGACCTTATAGAGAATGCCCCATCAAAGGGATCTCAAACTGATTCTAAAAAGTAAAAATAAATTCGGCAGGATAATTTGATGACTGCCAGTATAATTGAACCAAAAGCAGAGAAGACAACTTAAATTTTAAGCCAACAAACCCCTCCCCCCTTGACAGGCCTGAACTTTTTACCTATTTTTGCCCCATGACCCCAGAAGAAATAAAACGCTATTTTGAAGCCACTCCCCCGCCTGAGGAAGTGGAATTAAAGCCATGGGCTAAAATCACAGATTCCCAGCTTTTCCTTAAAAGCTGTTTTCTCACTATCTACCATTATAAAGGAGACCTTGAGACGTGCCCAGCCTGGTGGCATTTAAAAGAGTTTTATACACTTGTAAGACGAGGTTCAAAGGAAACTAAAAGCGAAAATCAAGAGGAATAAAGCTGAAATTGCAGCCCTACTTTAAACGCATCTTTCCCAGCTTGTCCCCACTCTACCCTTTCTCTGGGTTGATCTCCGAGGCAAGCAAAGGTGCAAACTTATAAACCCAAGACTCAATAGTAGCATGACGAGCAGAAACTCCCCGCATTTTCATGATCTCTTGAGCATCCCGATAGCTTAAAGTAAACCTAAGCTTATAATATACCGCCCTTGAGTATTAGACTTCGCACAGCAACGACCTTTAGTATTCATTTTTCGACGGATTTAAAATTCTAAAAATAAAAGTTATTCTCAGGTGCGAGAGAACCATATTGCAGCAAAAAACTCAAATCTCCGCAACAGAGCAGAATTTTTTTGGGCATGTTCAGAATGAAGTGCCTTTTTATTTAAAATTGATTACATTTAACTAAAATTTGTCCTATATGAATTTTAGTATTTTTATTCCAGCTTTTATAGTTTTTTGTACAGGAATTGGTGTTTTAGGTTTCAAATCTTTTAAGATCTTTAATTATTATATTGATTATTTATATTTTACTGTTTTCTTAGCTCTAATATTTTTAGTAGGTTGGAATATTGCATTATTCTATTCTAGTTCTCCGGAATCACTTATTGACTGGTGGTTTTTACTCTCACTTGTAGTACTATTAATCTACACAAAAATTATTCACATTGTCACTAAAACTAAATATTACAAGGTTCATGGGCATGAGTGGTAAAACCATAAAATTGAAAAAACTATAAAATTGCGTAAAGAAGATATGATCAATATCTATATTGTAGCTCCCGTTTCTTCTCCATTATTTCACTATCCTATTTATTCTGAATCTTTTTTCCTTGCCATAATTTGATTACCCCAATGTCTTGCACCAGTACTTTCTTCTTTACCAACACTTAAAGGTCTATCACCCTTGGATAGATTATTATCAACTGGTTGTAATTCCGGCGCAAGACCCATCACATTTATATAATATTTTTCAATAGCCTGATCTGATACTTTCACCGCATCACTTAAAACCTCAACCTCTAAACCTATATGCTGCAACCAGCTTGCATTGCGTATGCAGAAGGATTTCTCATACCACTGAAAAGACCATTCACCCAGAATCAATAGATTTTCAACGGCATGGTATCCTTTGGTTTTTTCATTAAAACCACCAATTTTGCTAATGTGCTTAGTAATTTCTTTTTTCTCTTCCCTTCTTATCATCATACTTTATTTTAAAGTCCTCTTTTAATATCGTAAAAACTCTTCTCTGGTTCTCTAGATTCAGCAATTAAACCCATTACATTTTCATAGTATTTTACAATGGCATCATCTGTTAGAATTACCTTGTTCCACTGCATCGGGCATTCGAACTTTAAAAACCAAAGTTCTTTTCTAAGCTCCAGAGCATCATCACGATTAGTAGAGATAAAATCTAATTCATCATTTTTAAATAAGAGTTGAATTAATTTGTACTCACGGCTTGCCCGATGGAAGCCACACACTTTAAGTAAGTGTTGTTCTACTGCAATTTTTTCATTTGTGTTCATCTTCATCGTAATTTAGAACAACAAAACTAACACAGATAGTAACAGCAAAACACAGATTCAATGTTCCAATTTGGAACAAAATAAAAAAACTCAATAAAAAAGCCAATCTGGTTAGACTGGCTTTTTTAAAATTAACACACTTTATTTTACTTTGCTAATTTTTCTAATTCTGCAATTCTAGCCCTAGCCCCGATAGTAGTGGAAATCCTTTTGTGCCGGGTTTCGGCACAAAAGATTCAAGCGTACAGCGGGAAAAAGCTCCTAAAAAATATCAAACCTAAAAAGTAATAGTATATACAATTGACCATGATAATCAATTCAAATTAAATACAATCAACCATAATCACTCCTAAATCAGATTCCCCGGGCAGTTACCGATACGGGATCAATCCAGGTCTAAAACTAAATCAGCTGATTCGAGGCTGTAATAAAACAGCATCAGTAAAAGTAAAACAACTGATTCAAAGCTATTGGTGCACAAATAAGAGATTCACTATAGTATTGTTATATTCCCTAACAAGCTTACTGTCTGCACAAAGCCGGCCAAAATAAGCCGCACTGGCGCCTTTTCAGAAAAAAACGCAAACTAAACAACAATCATTAAAATTCATTTTTATCACAGCGTGAATAAAAATCTAATAACAAGAGTAATGGACCAGCTAAATCCTTTAACGCAATTCTTCAAAGCAATAGAAAAAGACCGGCGTATCAGCATTACCCATATTGGAATTTTTGCGGCATTATTACAGTCCAACAATTCTCTCGAGAGGGTCGACAGAATTTATTTTCCATATTCAAATGTTTTCAAAATTAGATTATATTCATTAAATTAGCACTATGGATAAAGAAGCAGAATTAGGACTCGATTTTGTAATTGACAAATTAACAAACTCAATAGAAAACGTGATTACTGGAGATAGTTTTCAGACTGAAATTTCTATTGTCCAAAATTCTGATTTAAAGTCTTTAACAAAGAAAAATGGTTGGCTTTTTAATTGGAATGAAGAATTTAAAAATCCAATTAGAGATGTTTATAAACTTACAATTTTTGGAAATTCAAAAATAATTCAAGGTCTTATAAGCTTAGAAGTTAAGTCAGATCATGTCTATATGCATCTTGTTGAAAGTGCTCCATTCAATAAAGGACAAACAAAGGTTTATGCTGGTGTAGCTGGTAATCTAGTTGCTTATGCTTGTAAATTATCTTTTCAACGCGGTCACGATGGAAATGTTTCTTTTCTTTCCAAGTCGCAATTAGTTGATCATTATGAAAAAACACTTGGAGCATTCCATTTCGGTGGTAGAATTATGATAATTGAAACAAAATCAGCTTTGAAATTAATCAATAAATATTTTCAAAATAAATAATTATGAAAACTAAAAAATTAGATTTAGATATAGACAGTATTGGTGGACTAAGTTCTCTAACATTAGCTGAAGAAAAAGCTTTAAGCGATTTTTTTCAAAAGAAAAAACTAACAAAAAAGAAAACTGAGAAAAAGAAATTAATACTTAAAAATTAGAACATACCATATCAGACATTTGATGTAGTTGATACTTTTTGCTTCAAAAATTTGGCAATCAGATGAATTATTATCTCAATTGTCTACATTATTGGTTTTGTGGCAGAATCGAACAGATTTAAAAAAATTAACGTGTAATCAGGCCAAATTAAAAATTTTATCCAAATTTACATCAATCCCCAACGGGACATCCAAACCAAAACACTGAAGACATACAAATACAGACCCTACTTCCAGTAAGCCAATCTCTTTAAATCTTCCATAAATTTTGTTGAAATTTGTCCCGTCGAGGTCACAAACAAGCCAAATGGCGCCAATTGAAGACAATTGGCGCCATTTTTTTATAATCTCACTTATTTTTATTAGTCTAAAGAGCGGGGCTCCTCAGCAGCCCTAGCCCCGATGGCAGTGGAAATCCTTTTGTGCCGGGTTTCGGCACAAAAGATTCAAGCGTACAGCGGGAAAAAGCTTCTAAAAAATATCAAACCTAAAAAGTAATAGTATATACAATTGACCATGATAATCAATTCAAATTAAATACAATCAACCACTATAATCATTCCAAAGCAGTTTCCCCGGGCAGTTACAGATACGGGATTCATTCAGGTCTAAAACTAAATCAGCTGATTCTAAGCTATAATAAAACAGCATCAGTAAAAGCAAAACAACTGATTCAAAGCTATTGGTGCACAAATAAGAGATTCACTATAGTATTGTTATATTCCCTAGCAAGCTTACTGCCTGCACAAAGCCGGCCAAAATAAGCCGTATTGGCGCCGTTTCAGAAAAAAAAAACGCAGGTAAATAACAATCATTAAAATTCATTTTTATGACAATGGAATAAAAATCTAAATAACAAGAGTAATGGACCAGCTAAATCCTTTAACGCAATTCTTCAAAGCAATAGAAAAAGACCGGCGTATCAGCATTACCCATATTGGAATTTTTGCGGCATTACTACAATTCAGAACTGCTGCAGGTTATACGAATCCTATTAGAGCCTATAGGCATGAAATTATGAAGATTGCTAAAATAAGCGGCCCTGTTACCTACCATAGATGTATCAGAGACCTAAATGATTACGGTTATATAAATTATCTTCCAAAGAGAAATAGAAATCAGAAGAGTATAATTTATTTCACCGTTTAAGAGTTTACTAAAATTCTCAGTAAAAGATAGCAAAGCTGTTTTTATGAGAAACTTGAGTTCTTTATCTCACCAGTAGATATTTTTTTTGCCACAAAAAGTTTAGGTGTTTTTTAAAGATATTTCACCATTTTAAGTTTTGTGGCAAAATCGTGGCACAAGCTACTTTCAAGAATTAAAAACGCAGCAAAACCAAGACCTAAGAAGTCTAGGTTCGAATATATTATATACCTAAAAATATAGTAAATATTAATGTTTTAGAGAAAAACGGAATTGAGTTCATAAGCGAGCCTTTCAAGATACATGCAGAATTCATCTTCAATTCAATGAGCCTTTTGGCAATAGATTAAGGAACAACAGACTATCTCAAAATTTCTCAGAAAAAAATAAAATAATTTTAATAACTACACTATTATTAACCTTCGAGCATTTCTATAAAATCCAGCATATTTAGCTTGATAAGTTCCCAATGTTTTCCCCGTAAGCACAAAGGCTCAAAATCATCATCAGCTTGTGAAAAGTCAGTAAATTTTTCTATAAGAAGTTCCCTATCGTGAGTATAAGGATATCTTTTTTCGTGAAGAGCAAACATCTCATTAATTGTAAAATATTCCTTGAGCATGTCAATATCCCAAAAATCTTTTTTCCGGCCAGTTCTCTGAATAACATCGAGCTTCATAGCAGTAATTTCTGCTTTGCTCGCCAATCTGAGTTCACCGAAGTTCTGTACCTCATCTATAAATGGATCCGTGTAGTAAAGATCGAGTTTAACACTTTCTTCAGGGCTCCTGCCTACATAATATGATTTGCCCATACCAACCGGAGAAATATCCATACTGTCCACATAAAAGTAATGAGCCTTAAGATAATTATCCATAGTATTGAAATCCAAATTTCCATAATCAGCATCACTAAACAAATCGATATCTACCGACATCCTGTGCCCATCATAAAGACTAAGTGCAGTTCCACCTACAAGACGAAAAGCTTCAAATTCCCGAGCCTGCATAAGGTCTTCCAAAATAGTTTTGAGCAACGGGTTAACTGTATTAAAATGTAAAGGCATACTAATTTTGGTTTAGAATCGCATTAATAGTGTCAGAACCGTAAAAACGCCTGATTTCATTTTTTTCATCTTCATTTCCACGCTCAAAAATTCTTTTAACAACAGCTTTTTTTTGTTTTTCCCAGTCTATTTTATTGATATCTGTATCCCAAAATAAGATTTTCCTGAGAAGACTTACATCCGGTTTATCATTTTTGCTATCCTGTCGTGTTTTCTTTTTCTCCTGCTCGATATCATAATATACCTGCAATATCATAAAATAACCTTCCTCTATGGCGAGCATCTTTTCTATTTTCATCGACAATGACGTGTTCATTCTACGCTTACCTTTAGTAATTGCCGTGAGGGTTTGCGGAAATTCTCCAACCGCAATCGCAAACTGCCCTTTTCCTAAGCTGCGCTTTTGAAGTTCACGCTCCAGAACAAATCCAGGATGTATTCCTTTTATGATATCAAATGAAGTTTTCATAATACAAAAATAAACAATTTTGTTTACACAAAAACATTAAAAATAAAAAGTTTAAATTTTATTCTTAGATAGATTACAAAAGCCCCTCATTATTGGCTGTACAAAATAGATGTCTTAGTATGGAGTTAACTCCAATTTTGCCACAAAAAGCTAAGGCAAATTTCGCAGATATTTAACATTAAACGGTTTTGTGGCCGAATCGTGGCACATGTTTGTAGTAAATAGCACAACTCCAGAAAAATAAGGCTATGGAAAGCGTAGGTTCGAAACTGTATTAACGCTGTTTTTATTTTAGTTATTTATTTTGCTAACAGGTTCGAGTCTCATTAGGGTAAATTATTCAACAAGATATATAACTATTTAAAAAATCAAGTCCAAAAATAAATCTTTAAAATGACAATCAAAACTACCAAACTTTTGCTATAACATATCGTTCTTCGATTTAGTCTTTTAAGATGAGTTCTGAGTGTCAAATTTTTCCTTTCAATATGATTTGTACCAAAACGTTTTACAGAATG
>JAHEZJ010000075.1 GCA_023251135.1 Flavobacterium sp.
AATTTGACAATCAGGAAAATGTCCTGAAAATTGCCAAACTTCGTTTTGAAAGAGCCAATTTGTTAGGATATAAAACCCATGCTCATTTTGTTTTAGAAGAAAGAATGGCGGAGAGTCCGGAAAAAGTTTTCTCTTTTCTTAACGATTTACTGACAAAAGCAAAACCGGCAGCTCAAAAAGAATTTGCTGAATTAACGGCTTTCGCCAAAGAACTGGACGGAATCGAACAGTTAGAAAAATGGGATGGCGCTTATTATTCTGAAAAATTAAAACAACAGCTTTTCAACTTAGACGATGAAAAACTAAAACCCTATTTCCAATTAGAAAAAGTTTTAAACGGAGCTTTTATCGTTGCTAAAAAATTATACGGACTAACGTTTACCGAAGTTTTTGATATCGACAAATATCATGAAGAGGTAACCACTTACGAGGTAACCGATGCAGAGAATAATTTAGTATCCATTTTCTACGCCGATTTCTTCCCAAGAAAAGGAAAACGTAACGGTGCCTGGATGACCTCCTTCAAATCACAATCTATAAAAGAAGGTGTAAACGAAAGACCTCATATTTCGAATGTTTGCAACTTTACAAAACCTACAGAAACCAAACCTTCGTTATTGACTTTTAATGAAGTAACTACTTTATTCCACGAATTTGGTCATGGTTTACACGGAATGTTAGCCAACACTACTTATCCAAGTTTATCCGGTACTTCGGTGTTTTGGGATTTTGTTGAATTACCAAGTCAGATTATGGAAAACTGGTGTTACGAACCGGAAGCTTTGGCTTTGTTTGCAAATCATTATGAAACCGGGGAAATTATCCCGATTGAATATGTTCAGAAGATTAAAGAAAGTGCCAGTTTTCAGGAAGGTCTCGCGACTTTGCGCCAGCTAAGTTTTGGTTTACTGGATATGGCATGGCACGGACAAGATCCAACCAACATTACCGATTTAAAAACTTTCGAAACGGAGCAATTTGCCAATACACAATTGTATCCTGATGTAAAAGAAAATGCGATGAGTACTGCTTTTTCGCATATTTTTCAAGGCGGATATTCCTCAGGTTATTACAGCTACAAATGGGCAGAAGTTCTGGATGCTGATGCTTTTGAATACTTTCAGGAAAGCGGCATTTTCAATCACGAAGTCGCTACAAAATTCAAAGACAATGTCCTCTCAAAAGGAGGAACAGAACACCCTATGACTTTGTACAAACGTTTTAGAGGTCAGGAACCAAAACCGGAAGCTTTATTGAAAAGAGCAGGATTACTTTAAGATTTTTAGGCTTCTTAACGTATTAGATATATTTAAAACCGAGGTAGAAATACTTCGGTTTTTTTGATTTCATTTCAAACACAAATACTAAAGATAAATTTATTTATCTTCACATTTCTTTTAACCTCAACCTTAAAAATTCAAATTGAAAAAAAATCTCAAAAACCTACTTTACCTTGCTATCCTTGGCTTGATAATAATCGTTTCTGTAAATCTATATGTAAAATCATCGACCCGTGATTTGATTTATCCTAGTGCAACTCAACTTCCAAAAAATGAGGTAGGAATTATTTTTGGGGCCGGAATCAACGGCGATCAGCCCAGTAAATATTTAAAAGACCGACTGGATGCCGGAATTTTATTGTACCAAACACACAAAATAGACAAGATTCTGCTTTCCGGCGATAATGGCCGTGACGAACACGATGAACTAACTGTCATGAAAAATTACTGTTATCAACATGGTGTTGACACTACTAAAATCTACGTTGACTATGCAGGGTTTGATACGTACTCCACTATGTTTCGGGCGAAATCTATTTTCAATGTAAAAAGTGCCACTCTGGTTTCGCAGGAATACCATTTGAACCGGGCTGTTTATATTGGTCAGAAACTTGGTGTACAATCAGTTGGTTTTTCTGCTAACGAAGGAGAGTATCTGGGTTATAAGTACGTTACTTTTAGAGAATACGGTTCTATTTTCAAAGCTTTTTTTGATGTTTTAAGAAATCGGGAGCCTCGCTTTTTAGGAAATCCAATTGACATAAACGGAGTTTCTAATTATTCTAAAGACGACAAAAGATAAGAGTAAAACCGTTAAATCGATCCTACTTTTTTACAATTAAGGCGGCCTCGTTTTCAGATCAAACGGACCACCTTTTTTATTTAAGCTCATCATCGCTTTTGATTCATGACTAGTAAAAACACTTTTTCTTTTTATGCGGCTAAATCCTGAATCGGTATAAAAATTACAGCTTATCTTTTTAAAGAAAAATGACTTCTAATTTGTTTTTTAATCCCCGGATTATTCATTTCTTCATAAGTTAAAACAAACCAGTAATCTGAAGCCAAAACAGGATTGTTTTTATAAGTACCATCCCATCCCGGACTGTTTTCTGTCAAATGGGTGATAAACTTCCCATATCGATCAAAAATATCAATCTCTACATAATTGACATTCTCCAAATTTATAACATGCCAGGTATCATTATAGCCATCGCCATTGGGTGTAAAAAACTTAGGATAATCCAATCCTTGTTTTTCTAACTCACAATCTTCATTGCTTAAAAAAATCACTTTTGCTACAGCCGAAAGTAAATAACATCCTTTACTGGTACTAACACTAACTGTGTAATTTCCTTCCTGAGTGGCTACATAGGTATTCGTATCGGCTCCAAAGATATCATTGCCATTGACTTTCCATTGATAAGAGACAATTTCCTGATTTGAACGAATATTTACCCTTAAAGTAGCACTCTCTCCTTTGCAAATCCTTAATTTTCCTTCGATTGTAACCTCATCAGAAACAGTGTTTTCATCGATAACAAGAAAATCATCCATTAAAAGACTACAACTTCGCGTTGAAATTTTCGTCAATCGATACGTTCCGGTTTTAGCCGGAGTCTCTACTAACGTATGCAAACCTGCACTATTAATCGTTACCGGAGATTGCGCTATTCCATTTACCGTATAATCTATTGTAAATGGGCCCGGATCGATACTTGTAATTTCTACCTGTACCCCTGAATTCTCTCCTAAACAAAAATTCTCTCCATATTTAAATAATTTAGCCGTTGCAGTAAATGGTTCTTCCTTATTAATCACAAGAGTATCATCTAGTGAAAAATTGCATCCCCCGGTTGACATCTTTATAATTCGATAGGTTCCTGCCATAGCCGGAGCCGCTATTAAAGTATGTAAACCTGCGTTATTGATGGTTACAGGAGATTGAACAATTCCATTGAACTCATACTCGATTATAAATGGTCCTGAAACTGAACTTGTAATTTCTACCTGCGCCCCTGAGTTTTCTCCCAAACAGGAATTCCCTCCATATTTGATGAGTCTGGCACTGGCTTTAGGAGGCACTCCTGCAGAAATAACTAAAGTATCATCAAGTGAAAAATCACAATCTCCAACCGTAATTTTAGTCAATCGATAAGTTCCTGTCTTAGCCGGAGCCGTTATTAAAGTATGCAAACCGGCATTATTGACAGTTACAGGAGATTGAACGATTCCATCTAACTCATACGCTATGGTAAATGGTCCTGAATTTGAACTCGTAATTTGAACTTGTACGCCTGAACCTGTACCCGAACAAAGGTTATCGCCATATTGGGCTAATTTAGCACTTGCTGTAAATGGTCCATCATCGGTAATCACGAGCGTATGATCTAATGAAAAATCACATCCTCCTGTTGAAATTTTTACAATTCTATAGCTTCCGGCCTTAGATGGTGCCGCTATTAAAGTATATAAACCGGCATTATTTATGGTTACAGGAGATTGAAGTATTCCATTAATTTCATACTCAATTTTAAAAGGCCCCGGATCCGGACTTGTAATTTCTACCTGTACTCCCGGATTTTCTCCCAAACAGGAATTTCCTCCATATTTGATGAGTCTCGCACTGGCTTTAGGAGGCACTCCTCCGTAAATAACCAAAGTTTCGTCAAGCGAAAAACTACAAGCTCCGACTGAAATTTTTGTTAATCGATACGTTCCTTCTTTTGCCGGAGCTGTTACAAAAGTATGTAAACCTGTACTGCTTATGGTTACAGGAGACTGAGCTATTCCGTTCATTTCATATTCTATTATAAATGGCCCTGATTTCGTACTTGTCACGTTTACTTGTATCCCTGAACCTAAACCTGAGCAAGAAACTCCCCCATACTTAATTAGTTTAGCACTGGCTGACGTTGGAGTTCCTTTATCAATAACAAGTGTATCGTCAAGTGTCGAAGCACATCCTGCTGTCGAAATTTTAGTCAGTCGATAAGTTCCTTCTTTTGCCGGAGTTGTTACTAAAGTGTGTAAACCTGTATTATTTAGGGTTACGGGAGATTGAAGTATTCCGTCAATTTCATATTCTATTGTAAAGGGCCCTGAAGCTGAACTAGTAATTTGAACCTGTATACCTGAACCTGCACCCGAACAAAGAGTATCGCCATATTTGACTAACTTGGCAGTAGCCATTGCACTGTTAGACTTTATTTCTACAGGCGTACAAACTACCTCTCCTGCACTTGTATTATCTCTGATGGAAACAAGCGAATATACTCCGTCAGG
>JAHEZJ010000076.1 GCA_023251135.1 Flavobacterium sp.
AATCAAAACCGCCTACAAACTAAACAAAGAAAACTGCAAAATCGACTGGACAAAATCAGGAGCCGAAATCAACAATCTGATTCGTGGTTTGAGTCCGTATCCTGCATCCTGGTGTTTCCTAAAAGACAAAGAGGAAGAACAAAGCATCAAAATATACGAGGCAAAACTACTTTCCGAAACACATTCACATGAGACAGGAAGCCTGATTTGCAGTAAAAAAGAAATAAAAGTTGCCGTTCAGGATGGGTACATTCAAATTTTAAGTTTACAGCTGCCGGGAAAAAAAAGAATGCAAGTGGCAGAATTGCTAAACGGCATCACTTTTTCGGATACGGCAAAAGTCTATTAAGCTCAATAAAACAGGGGTTTCTACCTGATTTTGACCTACTAACGTCCTGCTTTATGAACAAAAAAAGCAAGTTATTAACAATTTTTGCTAAAATTAAAGAAAACACTTGCAAGGAACGGATTTCCTACTAAATTTGTGTATTAACAATTTTTTTTAACCAACAATTAATAACTAATATTATGAACAAATCAGAATTAATCGATGCTATCGCTGCTGATGCAGGAATCACAAAAGCTGCGGCAAAATTAGCTTTAGAATCATTTTTAGGAAACGTAGGAGCTACTTTGAAAAAAGGTGGTAGAGTTTCGTTAGTAGGTTTTGGATCATGGTCAGTATCTGCTAGAGCTGCTAGAGACGGTAGAAACCCACAGACTGGAAAAACAATTCAGATCGCTGCTAAAAATGTAGTAAAATTTAAAGCTGGAGCTGAATTAGAAGGTGCAGTGAACTAAGTAAGAAAGTTCCCTTAACTTATAATATAATCAAAACCTTCCTTATGGAGGGTTTTTTTATGCGGTTTAACGATTTTATTTGGGATTTTAGAAATTTTATGATTAAATTTAATAAAAATTGTAGCCGTATGATTTCAGAAAAATTAAAAAAAGGACACCTGCTTATTGCCGAGCCTTCTATAATTGGAGATTTATCATTTAATAGATCGGTAATTTTATTAGCAGACCATAACAAGGAAGGATCAATAGGTTTTATCATTAATAAACCCTTAAAGTACACTATTAATGACTTAATACCTGAAATTGATGCCACTTTCAAGATATATAACGGAGGTCCTGTTGAACAGGATAACCTTTATTTTATTCACAATATTCCTGAGCTAATCCCAAACAGTGTTGAGATTTCGAACGGGATTTATTGGGGAGGAGATTTTGAATCCACCAAGGACCTAATAAACGATGGATCTATCAGTAAAAATAACATTCGTTTTTTCTTAGGATATACGGGTTGGGATGAAAATCAGCTTGAGAATGAAATGCAGGGGAATTCCTGGATCATCACCGATAATAGTTATAAAAACAAAATTATCGGAAAATCGACCACCCATTTTTGGAAAGAGCAAATCATTGAACTTGGAGGCGACTATGTTATTTGGTCAAATGCACCTGAAAATCCATATCTGAATTAATTTTCAGAAATGGATTCATTTAGTTTTTGCACTAATAAGTGAGCCAAATTACTAGTAAACTCTTTTTTTCGATATTTGGTTATCGGCTGTATTCCCATGATTACATTAGTCAGAAATAATTCATCTGCTTTTTGAAGATCAAACGGGGAAATTATCTCCTCTACTACTTCTATGTCTTCTACTTTTTTAGCCAAAGCTAAAATCTGTTTGCGCATTATTCCATTTAAACAACCTTCAGAAATTGGCGGGGTAATTAGTTTTTTCCCCACAACCATGAACAAATTTCCTTGTAATACCTCAACAACATTTTTAGTATCGTTTAGCAAAACACAGTTGGCCAGACCATTTTCATGAGCAAAAATACTTCCGGTTACATTTATCATCTTATTTGTCGTTTTAATAGACGATAACAATTGTTTGGTTATATAGAAGTCTTTATACAAATCCACTTCGTAATCCCTTGTATTTAAAGCATATAGAACACCCTCAAGAGCGGTTGCATGAATCAAAAAGGAAACTTCATTCGTTTTAGGCAAATAAAATCCGCCTTCCTTTCTAAAAACTGTAATTCTGGCTCTGGCAGCTGCCGAAATACCTTTTTGCTGCACCAGGCTTAAAAGCTGCTCTTCAAAATACTCCATGGTAAAATTCATTGGAATTTCCATTCGAACCACACGCATGGAAGCCATTAACCTGAAATAATGATCTTCAAGGAACAAGATTTTATTATTGACAATTTTTACTGTTTCAAAAACACCATCTCCGTATAAAAACGCACGATTTTGAGTTAGTACATTCTCTTCTTCTGCTACTATAGTTCCGTTAAAATTGATCATAAAAAAACCCTGAATTTTGTTCAGGGCAAATATAAGGTATAAAATAGAATTTTACTAAACAGATCCGATAAGATGTTTCAGATCCGAGATCTGATTCTCCCACAATTGTTTAGCTTCTCCTACTTCTTCTTTTTCAGCAAAATCGACTACCATCAACGACACATCTTTGGTTAATTCATCCACCAGGATATGCAGTTCAAAAAAATATTCGGTGTCTTTACTACTCTCATCCACCCATTTGAATTTGACTTTTTCCCCTGTTTTTTTGGAAGCCAAACGTGCCTTCTCCTGCGAATCATTCCAAATAAAGGTAAAGAATTCTCCTCTTGAGTTTACATTGTCGGCGAACCATTCAGATAAACCAGATGGTGTTGATATATATTGATACAATAATTGTGGCGAAGAATTGATCGGAAACTCGATTTCGTAACGTATTTTTGGATCCATGTGCTACTTTTAATTTTTTTGGAAATATAAGAATATATGTCCGAAAACAATGCATTTTTAAAAATATTTTTTTTTCTTCAATTTATGCTTGTATGCTTTAATATTATTTCTATCTTTGCACCCGCAATGAGGAACTCGGTTCTACTTGCAGTCTTGGCGAGGTAGCTCAGTTGGTTAGAGCGCAGGATTCATAACCCTGAGGTCACGGGTTCAACTCCCGTCCTCGCTACAAAAAACAAACCCCTAATCATCAATTGATTAGGGGTTTTTATTTAAAGCTATCCCCTCCTAAAGCAAAGAATTGGAGTGAGAAATTTTAGAAAAACACCTACAATTCGAACAATATGGATATAGTTAAATTTAAAATCACATCAAAAACGATAAAAGTAGAAGTACGCAATTCTAATAATTATGTTTTTAATTTTAATACTGCTTTAGAAATTGAAAAAGAAGACAGAGAGGTTTTATTACGACTTTATAACGCATTAGACCTTCTTTTTAAAAAAGAAACTTCTCCTGAAGTAAAAAACTATATTTCACCCAATCAAACCAATATACTGGATCAGATTTCGGCTGCTGATAATTTAGAGCAGGAAGAATAAACCATCACCGGTTTATGGTTTACGATTAAAATTTATTTTCTAAAAAGAGGAAGTCTCCAAAGTGAGGTTTCCTCTTTTCTATTTTCTTTAGATCCCTACAAAATGTTTTAGACTAATAGAGATCTTTTTACTACAGCCGATTTTACAATTAGCACTCTCTTCTGACTTCACGTTTAAAAAAGCCGCGAAAAGACAAGAGCAAGTCGATGCACTATAAAACTTTTCACAGAGAAGCGCTTACTTTAAAAAAAACGGCACAAAATAGGGTAAGTGTTTTCATGCTCAGGCTTTCACCTCGCAACACAAAGCAAAATCAGGTATTTCTACTTAGTGTATTAATGTATTAAAAAACGAATTTTGCTGCCAAGTACGTGAAACCGTAAGTTATTCTCTGAAAACTAATCTATTTTAGCAAAATAAAAAGAATAAAAATCACAAAAAGAAAACTATAACACACTAACCATAAAATTAAAATCATTAAAAAAACGAACCATGGAAAAACTTTGGTGTTGGCGTTGTAAAATGGAAGTTCCTATGTTACACACAGAAGAATACCGAATTGCAACCAAACTCTATCGTGATGGCTTTGAACAAGGAAAATGTAATATGACCAGGACAGAGCGATTCAGTGAACTTCTTGATTATTATAAGCAATTAACCGGATTTAAAGAAACCGATCCTAATGCTATTATGCACCACCGAATTGATCTTTATGGCCCGCCTTGTGAAAGTTGTACTAAACCTTATCGAACGCCACATGCAACATTTTGTGCTGCGTGCGGACATAAAAGAGTAGCTGTCGCAACCAACTACAATCACCCTTCTCCTTCTCCTTCCATAATAGAAGAACAAAAATGGTGACAAAAACTGTTGGTTCCAATTAAAGTAAATCACCCTGCGCCCGCTCTTTACTCTTTAATCACAAAACTTCACTTAAATCCATAGAAGGCAAAAGAATGAAACTCAATCTTAAAATCCATT
>JAHEZJ010000032.1 GCA_023251135.1 Flavobacterium sp.
CTCATTTTTATGGGGATCGGGTTTCCCAAAATAGGGAAGTCCGTCTTTTGTTTCTCCAAAAGTTCCGGCCCAGGAATAATCGATTTTGAAATCAATATCCGGAAATTTTCGCTGGAACTTCTTCAATAAAAGCTGCTCTTTTTTGGGTAATAATTTATCACGCTTTACAGGGTTTTTAAACTCTTCATCACCACCGCCCATAATGATGCGATTGTCGGAAGTAGCTCTAAAATAGAGATAAGGAGAGGAGGTATCCCAGAAAATTGCATTCCGGAACGCTATCGGAAGAACGGGCAGGCTTTCGGAGGCAATGACATAAGTGCTTTTTAGGTCCACCACTTTTTCTTTGAGCGTTTCGGTACTTTCGTAACCACTACAATGTATGATGTGGTCTGCGGTAATGTTGTAGTTGTTTTCAGTACTAGCAATGAGTTTTCCGTTTTGTTTTTCTATGGAAGTGATGTTCGTTCTGTCCAGGATTTCCATGCCTTTTTTTTGACAGTAGATCAGCAGATCATTGGCGAGTTTAAAAGGATCCATCACGGCCGCAGTTTTAGATTCGATTGCGGCGAGGGCATTTAAACCCAGTTTTTCGAGATCCCATTTTTCCAGCCAGTTCACGTCAAATCCATGTTCTTTTCGGGTGTTGAATTCAGCTTTCAGAAAGGGGAGATCTTTTTTTAAAGAACAATAATAAATGCTTTTTTTGAATTCAAACTGACAGTCGCTTTTTATGGTATCGATTATCGTTCGGAGGTCAAAAATTGCTTTTTTACCGTTTCTATAACTGTCAAGGGCACAGTTTAACCCTCTCATTTCGATGAGTTCGTGTAAGGAGACATCAATTTCATATTGCAGTAAGGCTGTACTTGCCGCGGTACTACCGTTGCAAATATCACGGCGATCCACCAATATAATTTTTTTCCCTTCAGCAATTAATTTGTAGGCGATCAGGGCTCCAGTTATTCCGCCGCCGATGATTAAAATTGCTGTGTTTTTGTCAGAATCGATAGAAGGATAGCTAGTTTTCATAGCATTCCTCAGGAGCCAGAAAGTTTCGGTCGATCGTAGTTTCATTTTTTAGTGCGATTTGGGGTGCGGGATTTTGTTCGGGTTTTGTCTTTGCGCTGGTGCTGCTCGTGGGCTTCTGCAATCGAATGCGAGTTTCTGATACTCTCCTCTTTTTTGGCAAGCGCACTAAGATGCTGGTAGTATTTCTGCACAATAATCATTTCTTCTTCCGTCATACTTTCGATATCTACCAAACTGTTGCTTGAGTATTCGTTGGAAGCAACCAGTTCGTTTAGTTTTAACTGAATGGCAAGTGAATCTTTATTTTGCGCTTTCTGAATTAAAAAAACCATCAGAAAAGTAATAATAGTAGTTCCGGTATTAATCACCAGTTGCCAGGTTTCCGAATAACCGAAAAAGGGTCCCGAAATTGCCCAGACTACCACAATTGAAAAGGCACTAATAAAAGCAGGAGTACTTCCTGCCGCCTTAGAAACATGGGTGGCGAATTTCTCAAAGGTACTGCTTTTATTTTGTTTCTTCGTTTTCATTGTAGTTTTTGTTATGTTTTGTTTTTGTTAATTTTTCATTACAAATAGTTGATTGTGTGTGGTTTAAGTTTTTGTTTGTTGGTGGAAAAACGGCTACGATTTTTCTTTTCCGGCAGCCGCTTTTTTAGCCTCTTCTTCCTTTTGCTTTTCCTGTTTTTGTTTCTCGTCTTTCGCTTTTTCTTCTTTCTCTTTATTGGCTTTTTCCTGCTGCTCTTCCTTTTTCTCTTTGGCTTCCTCTTTCTGTTTTTCCTTTTCTTTCTCTTTTTTTCTAAAGTACCCTCTCAACAGGAAATTGCTTTTGGCAGCCTCCATATTATCACTAAAACCTTTGGTACCGCTTTCCAGATTCGAAAGGGTATTCGAAACGCTATTCGCCATCTTATCGTCGCGAACCAGTCTGGCCAAAGCACCGTTTCCGTTGTTCATGCTATGACTGAAAATGGCCAGTTCGTTTGAAATTACTCCAACATTATCGACGCTTTTCTTCACACTTTTCATGATGTCCTGCATTTCGATTCCGTCGATTGAAGCAATGGCACCATTGTTTTCAATAGCCTTTTGTGACTTTACACCGGGAGAAATAGTAAGGACTTTGTCGCCCATCAATCCGTCCGAACCAATACTGGCGCGGGCATCTGTTTTGATAAATTCCCGTACATCGTCTTTAATGACCATCGAAACCACTACAGACGAGTCGTTAATCAATCTGATTTCTTCGACCGTACCGATATTGATTCCCGAAAAGCGAACATTATTGCCCACTTCTAAACCGCTCACAGTTTTAAATCGGGAGCTAATGTGAAATGTGGAGCCAAAGAGATTTTTTTGTTTCCCTATAAAGTATATGGCCATTATAAAAAGTAGCAATCCAATTGCTACAAACATTCCTAATTTCCAGGTATATCCAGATTGTTTATCCATGATTTCTACTATTTATTTTGCTTTATTCAAAGAATGAGCGTACCCATTCGTCTTCGTTTTTTTCCAGTTCTTCATAAGTTCCTTCGGCATGTATGACGCCATCTTTCAAAACCATAATCCGGTCGGCAGTCAATTTTGCGCAGGCCATATCGTGGGTAATAATGATCGAGGTCGTTTTGCGCTTGTGCTTAATATCCAGAATTAATTCGCTTATTTCGCGGGAGGTTATCGTGTCTAAGCCAGTTGTAGGCTCGTCGTATAAAATGATTTCCGGCTGTAAGATTAAGGTTCTGGCCAATCCGATTCTTTTTTGCATCCCGCCCGATAATTCAGCGGGCATTTTATCGATGGCATCACTCAAACCTACATTGTCCAGGGCTTCCATCACTTCATGCTCGACTTCTTCGGGTGTTAAATCCCTTTTGTGTTTTTGTAAAGTGAAGGCCAGATTTTCGCGTACCGACATTGAATCGTATAAAGCGCCACTTTGAAATAAAAAACCAATTCGAACTCTGATTTTATTGAGCTCTGGTTTGGTCAGGTTCAGTACATTTTCGTCAAACACTCTTATTTCGCCCTGATCCGGTGTTATTAGCCCCACTATGCATTTTATGGTGACCGATTTTCCGGAGCCAGAACGTCCCAGAATCACTAAATCTTCTCCTTTATTGACGGTCAGATTTACACCCTGTAAAACGGTATTGTCAGTACCAAAAGTCTTGTGCAAATCCCTGATCTCTATGATTGGGGTTTTGCTTTTTGCTTTTGTAGTGGCTTTATTTTCTTTTTCTTTAATCATGGTTAAAAGAATAAATCGGTTATTTGAACGGCAACCATATCGATAATAAAAATGCTGAGAGAAGCCGTTACAACTGCTGAATTGGCTGCTTTACCTACACTTTCTGTTCCGTTAGAGGCATTAAATCCTTTAAAACATCCTATCATTCCGATAAAGAATCCAAAAAAGAAGGTTTTAATCGTGGCGGGAATAAGGTCTAAATACTCCAATGACTGTAAAATCTGAGTCAGATAACGATAAAAATTAACATCCCCATGAATATTAATTCCAACATAACCGCCAAGTATCCCTACCGCATCTGCAAAAATGACTAAGATAGGAACCATGAGCGTACAGGCTAAAATTCGGGTCACGACCAGATAGTTGTACGGATTAATGGCGGAAACTTCCATCGCATCAATTTGCTCTGTTACTTTCATCGAGCCCAGTTCGGCACCAATTCCGGAGGAAATTTTTCCGGCACAGATCAAAGCCGTAATTACAGGAGCAATTTCTCTTATGAGCGAAAGCGCTACCATTCCGGGCAACCAGGATTCTGCCCCAAAATTAACAAGTGTCGGACGTGATTGCAGTGTGAGGACCAGCCCCATAATAAAACCGGTTATGGCCACCAAAGGCAATGATTTATAGCCAATGGCATAACATTGTTTGATAAACTCTCTGGCCTCATAAGGAGGAACAAAAACCTCCTTAAAAAACTGCTTGGCAAACAAAGTTGCATTTCCTATTTCGGTGAATGTATTTTTTATAGTGAGAATCAAAATGTTGTGTTTTAAGAATTAAATCAAAAATCGGCTGATACGAATTTTTAAAAGGCTGATTTCCTTTTTAGTATCAAAGATTAAAGTTACCTGATTACTGAAGTATAAATCTTACACAACTTTTTCGGATGTTTATATAATTAACATTGTATCAGTAAAATAAAAGTAGAAAAGTTACGTTAAGGGGTAAAAACAAAAAAATCCCTTTGTATGAAAAGGGATTTTTGACGTTTTGTATTTTAGGTTTATCGTTAGGACTGTGTTTGAAAACTATAATATTTTCGCGTTATAAGTGCAATGGGAAGGCCGATGCAGAACATCAGAATCAACATGGACAGGAATAACGGGAAATCTAAGTGTTTTTCGGGTAGGACAGGAAAGGTAATTGGCAATACAATTAGATTCATAATGATCCAGACGAATATTCCATAGAGGAATCCGGAAACAACTGCGCTTTTTTTGAGAAAGGGTAGATAAGGATAAATGATAAAATAAAACCAGGCGAAACTTAGTGCAATTAAGTAATGGAATCCAATACCGAAGAGTGCCATTAGCGAGCCCCCACTGTAGGCTTCTTTTTTAAAAACGCCGCTTGCAATGGATTGCAGCAGTTTTATTGCGGTGGTTTTTTGGAGTATAAAAGCATAAACTGTAATGGCTGCCGTCAGGTCTAATGTCCCGGCAACGAGCCAGGCGGTTAAAATGGTTTTGGTTTTGGATCTCATATTTAGTTTTTTACAACATTATAAACGTTTTGCAATTGATTTAAATGTCTTTTGGAGTGCATGACACAGAAGTTTAATAACTCATAGATCGTTAAATTTCCAATACCCGGTATTTCAAAATCCATACAGGTGAGCGTTAAATCATAATTTTCGGCAATATCCTGCATTTCCTTTTCAATTCTTTGAAGACTCGAAAGCAACTCGGTTTTATCATATTTGCGATCCTCAGGATATATAAAATCAGGGGAGTTGTATTTGGTGCTGAAATTGAGAAATATCTCTTTGATTAGAGGAATTTTTTCGTCGTAGTTGGCGGGAAGTTTTTGTGTATTCGCTTCGCAAACCTGACGTAGCCCTGAGGTCGATTTTATAATATGGCGGGCAACCTGTCCGCCAGTCCAGCTTCCTTCAAACGGTACTTGATTTACTTCGTTCTGCGTAAAAAGAGAAAGCGTATCGTAAAATTGTCCGATAGTAGTGGTAATGTCTTGTTTTAATTCCGTTTTCATAAGTGTTTTTTGTTTTTAAGAAAGAATTGTAGTGATCCACCAGACATTCCCAAACGGATCGGTAACGCCGCAAGTTCTGCCATACTCTTTATCGCTGACTCCCATTATGCTCGTAGCACCATTTTCTAATGCTTTTTTATAGGTTTCATCGACATTCGGGACATAGACAAATAGGTTAGCGGTTTGTCTGGACCAGTCTTCCACTACGTCTGTAACCATGATAGTACTTCCGGTTATGATAATTTCGGCATGCATAACCGTTCCGTCTTCGCGCAGTACATGATCGGAAGAAGTTGTTGCATTAAATACTTTTTTAGTAAATTCTATAAATTGTGACGCGCCATTTAAGATTAAATAAGGCATAATGGTCTGATGTCCGGCCGGTAGATTCATTTGGTAAGGTTTGAAGGTTGATAGTGTTTCAAATTTACAAATTTTATTTACAAAACTTTATAAATCAGTTGTTTGTGTTGTTTTAAAAATTTATAATAGAACTTCACAGTGATAGCCGTAGGAATCAAGAAGTTCTATTATTTTTTGATTCGAAATTGACGATGCATGTATGCGTAAAATTTTATCACAGTCTTCTAAATCAAAATTAATAAGACTATCAGGAAAATGTTCAAGAAGTTTCCCCACAATCAAAAGCGATTGCTCCACTTCCTGAACATTTGTTTTATAAACTTCTATCATCACGCCAAACGTTTACAAAGCGATGTTTTTGTAACGTTCTATTTTATGATAATAGACGTAAGAGATCGCCAGAATTACTAAAAAGATCAAAGGGAAAAAGGCCTGAAAATTGATTCCGTCGACCGCAGCATGGCTTATGGAGGCAAATATGAAGTCGAAACCAAAACCGGCATAAGCCCATTCTTTTACGTTTTTTGGAATTGACGGTATCACGAGCGCCAGAACTCCAAGAATTTTAAAAACGACTAAGGCATTTCCAAAATATTCAGGATAGCCTAAATGTTTGATTCCTTCTTTAGCCAATTCGGTTTGTGAAGTTAAAGCTGGCATAACGCCTTCGAATAAAAAGATAATAGTAGTGGTAATCCAAAAAATAATTTTCGCTTTTTTCATGGGGTTGTTTTTAAAAGGTTGTTAATTAATTCATTACAAACTTACGATTCTTATCTTTTGGTTGGAATACACATTTACGACTATTTTAGGGGCATTTGGGACAGAGAGAGGGTAATTAGACAATTAGACAATTAGATAATTTGATAATTAGATTTTTGGAGCCTGAAACTTGAAACCTGAAAACCTCTCGCTCTGCCTAGTCTCCTCACTTCATACACAGTTTTGTCATTTCGACCAAAGGGAGAAATCACACCAGAAACTCCGCAAACTAAGTCGACAATCTCTGTTGCTTCACTAATGTGATTTCTCATATGTGATTTCTCGTTCCTCGAAATGACAAGATTGTGTAAACTTGAAACTTGAAACTTGGAATTTGGAATTTGAATATTTCACCCCAAAGAGCATTTAGTTGTTGTTTAAAACATAATTTTTAATAACAAACAAATCTTCAAAACCCAATCTCGTATAAATGTCTTTTCCCATGGCAGAGGCTTGTAGTAAAGCATAATCTGCATTTAAATCGATAGAAAGATTGAGTGCATATTTCATGATTTCTTCGGCGAAACCTTTTCGACGCATTTCCGGAATGACTCCAAGACCATGAATTCCAATGGTATTTTGAGTCTGAAACAGCATAAAAGTCCCGATGGGTTGTTGGTCTAAAGAAACCAGATAGAACTGAACATCCTGATGATTGTGAATAAGGATTTCTTTACTGATCACATAACCGAAAGCATGGGGATACAAATCGGCCCATATTTTAGCATCCTGTTCTGTAGAAACTCTTTTAAAAGTCAGCTGGTGTTGCAGTGAAAATTTCTGATCTAACTTTAAAGCCATGGCTACCTGCTCGCTTTTTAATTGGAAACCGTAGGCATCCAGTATTTCGTAGGATTTGGTTCCGAAGATGTCCCAATAAGCAAAAGCCAGTTCTGAATTGGCCTGCAGGATTGTACTAATTTCGGTAACATCCTTTTTAGAGATGTCTTTTCGAAACCACAATTTATTGGGCCAGCCTGAATTTTCGATTTTGCTATATTCAAAAAGTGCAGTGGTATGATAGGATAGGAAAGAGCCGCTAACGGTTTTCCACAATTCGGTAAGATTGTTTATGTTGTCCTCGATTAAGTTTACATTTTTCATTTTGATACTAGTTATAAGAATATAAGACAAAGATACTTCCGGCCTTTATGGGAAACCTTTACATATGTTGATTTACAAATCTTTTTCGAGATTTTTTCGGATGCGGCTTAGCTGAGTAGGCGTAATTCCTAAGTGTGAGGCGATATGAAGCAGCGGAATGCGCTCTGAAAGATCGGGATGACTCGATAAAAGATGCAGGTATCTTTCGGTAGCATTTTGCATGACCAGTGCTATTTCGCGCTGTTCTTTTTCAATCACCCAGTTTTTTTCTAAGTAGGCGATGTAATAATTTTTCAGATCGTTGTGCTGGTCGATGAGCGCTCTGTATTTTTTGTAGTCAAGCTGAATCAAAATAGAATCTTCGAGTGCTTCAATGGTAAAATGAGAGGGAGTTTGCTGTAACAACGAAGCCTTCGAACCAGCAAAATGGCCTTCGAGGAAAATGTTTTTGTTATAGAGATTACCCGCTGCATCAGTGATAAAAGCCCGCATAGCACCTTTGACTACAAAATAAATTTCTTTAGCAATTTGTCCGCTCTCTAATAAAACTTCTCCTTTTTTAATGGATTGAATTTCGGTGATGTCCTCGATTAACTGCCAGGAAGCTGCCGAAATCGGAGCGTAGCTTTCGAATTTTATTTTTAAATCATTGAGGTACTTATCTTGATGGATTGCCATTTTTAGTGAAGTTTTGCATATCAAAAATAAGGAAATATTACGGATTATATAGCACGCGGATGACGCGGATTCGCTTTGCGAAAATGCGGATTTTCGCTGATTTTTTTATGCGCAATCTTGTCACCCTGAAGAAGGAAGAATCAACCATTGTGAGAAAAAAAACCGCCAAAAAACTTTTACGTTTTATAGCGGTTTAATGTGAATAGTTCTTTACCGTTTAGGTATAAATCTCTTTATTTTAGAGTTTAATCGGCATAATGATAAATACTTTTTTTAATCGTATCTTTTATTTTTTCAAGCGTTACTTCAGTTACACCACCTTCATAATTCATAGTAATGATGACTTTTTCTTTAGTGATTTCGTAATCAATGGAGATCAATCCGTTTTTATTTACGGGTACAGATTTGCTTTCGCTGGGGATTGTACTTAAAAAATTAGCAGATTCTTCAACCTCTTTATTCTGAATAATGTTTTGATAGACCTGTGCAAGATCTGTATTTTTTAAGATGCATTCTCTCCCGGAACCCATTTCTACTTCGATGTCTTTACAATCTTCTTTTTTCTCTTCTACTTTTTTTACAGTAGAATTTGTCTTTACCGGTTCTTTTGTCGCTTTTACTTCTTTTTCCGAATTGTTTTCTTTACAGTTTGTAAATAGTAATGCTAAAATTGCAATGCATGCGATTCTTTTCATGGGTTTTAATGTATTGATTAAGAGGTTTGTTTTATTTTTTACTACTATTCGATGCGATATTCATTGTCTGGAGCCATTTTTGGAAGGCTTGACAATATCAAAAGTAAGGAAATATTACGGATTATAGGGTACGCGGATGACGCGGATTCGCTATTGTGAAGACACGGATTTTTACTGATTTTTTTATGCGCAATCTTGTCATTTCGAAGAACGAGAAATCACAAGTGTGTATCGACAAAGGTTAGTGAAATATCTTGCGGAGTTACTTGTGTGATCCTTCCTTCGTCAGGATGACAAGATTGCGCATAAAAGATTGTGAGAATAAAAAAATCCGCGTCAATCTGCGTTTTTCGCAAAGCGAATCCGCGTCATCCGCGAGCCATCAGTTAGCCCCATAAAAAAACGCCATGAAACTAAAAGTCTCACAGCGTTTTCATCTCAAAAAATAAATAATTAACGGGTATTATTTCCAACCACCGCCCAAGGCACGATACAACTCGGTATTGGCAGATAGTTGTTCTCTTTTTATGTTGGCGAGTTCCAGTTCGCTTTGCAATAAATTCGATTGCGCAGAAAGCACTTCAAGGTATTCCGCCATACCGTTTTTGAATAACAGATTGGCATTTTTTATAGCCTGCTGTAATGTTTTTACGCGTTGTTGTAAAAACGATTCCTGTTGTTGCAGTTTCTCTACTTTTACCAAAGCATCAGAAACCTCACTAACGGCTACTAAAACAGCTTGTCTGAAACCAAAAACAGCTTTTTCTCTTTCGGCAACGGCAATATTGTATTGTGTTCTCACCTTTTTATTGTTCAGTAAAGGCTGTGTCAATCCTCCTGCAACAGTTCCGAACAAAGAGGCCGGAATGTTGAACCAATTGCTGGTTTCGAAGGAATTTACACCACCCTGAGCAGTAATTCTAAGGGCAGGATACAAATTGGCTTTTGTGACTCCCACGTTCGCATTGGCTGCTTGAAGAGCCAGTTCGGCGCTTTTTACGTCTGGTCTGCGGCTTACTAAGGAAGATGGAATTCCAATCGCATTATTGGTTTTAACTTCCAGTGCACTCAAACGAAGACTTCTTTGTTTTGAGTTAGGAAAAGAGCCAGTTAAAACACTCAAGGCATTTTCCTGAATCGCTATGTTTTGTTCCAATAACGGAATCAATTGTGCAGCGTTTAATTTTTGTGCTTCTGATTGCTGAATCGCTAAGGAAGTGACCTGACCTGCATCGTATTTTAACTTGATAATGTTGGTGGTACTATCATTTAATTTCAGATTTTGTCTGGCAATATCCAGTTGAGCGTCCAACATTAAAAGATTGTAATATCCTTTCGAAACATTGGCAACAATAGTGGTCTGCAAAGCTTTTTTAACTTCTTCTGATTGAAGATAACCGGCAAAAGCCCCTTTTTTCTGGTTCTTTATTCTCCCCCAAATGTCAGCTTCCCACGAAAGTGTGGCACCGGCTGTAAAGTCATTAATGTGATTCTGACCCAATGCCTGACCTAAATTCTTTCCGGTAAAACTATTGTCTGACGGATTGCTGCTGCTAGCCGCTACCGATAAATTCACCTCAGGAACATTTCCCCATTTCGATTGCGTAAATCGGTAATGTGCAATCTCGATGTTTTTAGTGGCAATTTGCAGATCGTTATTTCGGGCAACCGCACTGTCGATTAACTGAATAACATCTTTTTCGGTAAAGAAGTTTTTCCACTCCGTGTCTCCGATACTGGCCGTATCTTTTGAAACCGATGCATTCCTGAAATTTTCAGGAAATGCATCTTTTGGAGTTTCAATATCCTTCGAAACCTTACAGGATATTAAGGTAGTGATCAAAATAGCGATCATTACGATTTTGGTTATATGATTTTTCATTTTAAATGCTGTCATTAAATTTCTGTACAAGTATCTTTTCTGTTTTCAAGATCTCTTGAAATTTTATAGGAGATGTATCCGATGCCAATGATAATGGCTACGAGTACTGTTGTGATATAGTTTTCCATTTTTATTTTTCTTCGTTATGAATTACGGCTACCGGTTTTCCGGAAACCTTTTCTTGTAAATGTTGGAAGATGATGAATAAAACCGGGATGATAAACAATCCTAGAATTACCCCTGAAATCATACCTCCGGCGGCACCAATACTAATTGAATGGTTACCTTGTGCTGATGGGCCTTTGGCACTCATCATCGGGATTAATCCCACAACAAAAGCCAGTGACGTCATGATAATTGGTCGCAAACGCAGTTTTGCAGCATCGATTGAAGCTCTGATCAGGGGCTGGCCTGATTTTCTCTTCTGAACGGCAAACTCTACAATCAGGATCGCATTTTTAGCGAGCAGTCCAATTAACATTACCAGTGCAACCTGTACATAAATGTTGTTTTGAATTCCGGTTAAACCAATGGCTACAAATACTCCAAAAATACCTGCAGGGATTGAAAAGATTACAGCCAAAGGCAAAATGTAACTTTCGTACTGTGCAGCAAGTAAGAAATAGATGAATATCAAACACAGTAAGAATATCGTTGCGGATTGTCCTCCGGAAGAAATCTCTTCACGGGTTTGTCCTGAAAACTCAAAACTATAACCTGCAGGTAATTGTTGTGCGGCCACTTCTTCGATTGCTTTAATGGCATCTCCCGAACTAAATCCTGGTTTCGGAATGGCATTAATCGAAATCGAGTTAAACAAATTGTATCGCGAAGCGGTTTCAGACCCATAAATACGGCTTAGTTTTACCAAAGTATTTATAGGCACCATTTCGCCGGTTTTGTTTTTCACAAAAACTCTGTCAATAGAGGAGGGGTCAGCTCTGTCGGCAATATCAGCCTGAACGACCACTCTGTAATATTTACCAAATCGGTTAAAATCAGAGGCCTGCGCACTACCAAAATAAGTTTGCATGGTTTGTAAAATGTCTTTTACGTTCACACCCAATTGATTCGCTTTTTCGTCATTAATATCCAGTTGCAACTGTGGATAATCGGCTTTGAAACTTGTAAAAGCTACCGCAATTTCCGGACGTTTCATCAATTCTCCGATGAAGCTTTGAGAGACACCGCTAAACTTATCCAATTTGCCTCCGGTTTTATCCTGAAGGACCAAATCTAAAGCTTCAACGTTACTAAATCCGGGAACAGTAGGGAAGCTGAATACAAAGAAACTTCCGCCGCTAATACTTCCTAATTTTCCCTGAACATCGGCCATTATTTCGTTGATTCCTTTGATTTTTCCACGCTCTTCATCCGGCTTAAGCAAGACAAAAATAACGGCAGAGGATGGACTGGTAGAATTCGTTAATAAATTGAATCCAGAAATTGCTGTTACAAATCGTGATGATTCGTCGTTTCTTAGTAAATTCTCTGCCTGAGTCATTACTTTTTGTGTTCCGTCAAGAGAGGTTCCCGAAGGAGTGTTCACCGCAATCGCAATGAATCCTTGATCTTCTGTAGGTATAAATCCTGTCGGAGTCGTTTTTACCATTACAATTGTTGCGACTGTAATTAATGCCAAACCACCTAAGCTCAACCATTTTCTGCGAATTAAAAATTTCAAACCTCCAACGTAACGATTGGTTAAGGAATCAAAACTTTTGTTGAATGCACTGAAGAATTTCTCTTTAAATCCTTTTTTCTCATAAGTAGCATCTCCGGAAGCACCATGATTGTCTTTTAAGAATAAGGCAGCAAGTGCCGGACTTAAAGTTAAAGCGTTTACCGCCGAAATTACAATTGCAATTGCCATGGTAAAAGCAAACTGACGATAGAAAACTCCCGTAGAGCCTTCCATAAAACCAACCGGCAGGAATACAGCAGCCATTACCAGCGTAATCGAGATAATAGCACCCGTTATTTCGTGCATTGCTTCATGTGTGGCTACTTTTGGAGACAAATGTTTGTGCTCCATTTTGGCATGCACAGCTTCGACGACCACAATCGCATCATCTACCACAATACCAATCGCCAGAATTAAAGCGAATAGCGTTAGCAGGTTGATCGAAAATCCAAATAACTGCATGAAGAAGAACGTTCCTAAAATTGCTACAGGTACAGCAATAGCCGGGATTAATGTCGATCTAAAATCTTGCAGGAATATAAATACTACAATGAATACTAATATAAATGCTTCGATTAAAGTATGTTCCACCTGTTCTATAGATTGATCCAGAGATACTTTTGTACTATAGAAAATGTTATGTTTGATTCCTTTTGGGAAATCTTTCGAGGCCTTCACCATCAACTTGTTGATCGCCACCTGAATATCGTTGGAGTTAGAACCCGCCAACTGAATGATACCAATTACAACTCCTTTTTTACCGTTCAAACGCGTTAAACTGTTATAAGAATAGGCACCAAGCTCAACTCTGGCAACATCTTTTAAACGCAGTACAGAACCATCTGCATTAGATCGAATAGCAATATTTTCATATTCTTCAGGTTTAGTTAGTTTTCCTTTGTATTTGATTACGTATTCGAAAACCTCTGTACTTCTTTCTCCAAATTTACCCGGAGCCGCTTCCAAACTTTTGTCCTGAATCGCGCTCATGATTTCGTTTGGAGTCACTTTGTAAGTTGACATTTGTGTTGGATTTAACCAAACACGCATGGAGTAATCTTTTACACCTCCAAAAATACTGGCCGATCCAACACCGGGAATACGTTTGATTTCCGGAATAATATTGATCTGAGCATAATTGGCCACAAACGTTTGATCGTATTTTGATTCGTCGTCGGTGTACATACCAATTGCCATGATAAAACTATTTTGTTGTTTGGCAGTGGTTACCCCTTGCTGTACAACTTCGGCAGGCAATTGACTGGTGGCCTGAGCCACTCTGTTTTGTACGTTTACAGCTGCCTGATCGGCATCGGTTCCTAATTTAAAGAAAACGGTAATGGCCAAAGATCCGTCGTTACTGGCTGTCGAACTCATGTAGGTCATGTTCTCGACACCGTTTATAGATTCTTCTAAAGAGGGTGCCACCGAACGTAAAACCGTTTCGGCATTAGCTCCGGGATAAACCGCCGTTACCAAAACCGATGGCGGCGCAATATCAGGAAACTGTTGTAAGGGCAATTTCGTAAGTCCAAGTACCCCCAGGATCACCAATAAAATGGAGATTACGGTTGCCAGTACAGGTCTTTGTATAAATATTTTGAACATTTGCGTGAAAATTATTTTTTAGTAATTACTTGGGCAACTTTTGTGGCCGGTTTTTCAGGCTGAATAAGTTGTCCTTCCTGAAGTTTATCGATACCGCTTAACACAATCTGATCACCTGATTTTACACCATCTTTGATCAGGTAGTTGGTACCGCTTTTGCCAACAACCGTGATTGGCATTTTGTTGACTTTGTTTTCTTTGTTAACAGTGAAAACAAAAATTTTATCCTGCATTTCAACAGTAGCCGATTGTGGTATCAAAACCGCATCGTCATGGTGAAGGCCTAAACGAATTTTTCCTGTATTTCCTGAACGTAAAGTCCCGCCTGTATTAGGAAAAGTAGCTCTTAGTGTAATGGCTCCGGTTGTTTTATCAAACTGACCGTCTACCATATCAATCTTTCCGGTTTGAGGATAAGCGTTATTATCTGCTAAAATCAAAGTTACAGGAGGCAGTTTCTTAATTTTATCACCAAGACTGCTACCGGCGTATTGCGCTTTAAAATTGATGAAATCGGTTTCACCCAAAGAGAAATAAGCAAAAACTTCATGTACATCTGATAAGTTCGTTAAAGGTTCAACATCAGTTGCCGAAACTAAACTTCCTTGTTTTTTAGGCAATCTTCCAATGTACCCGCTTACAGGAGCTGTAACATTGGTATATCCTAAATTGATTCTGGCCGAACCCACCATTGCTTTAGCCTGCTCGATATTGGCAGCTGCAATTTTCTGAGTCGCTTTGGCTGTTTTTAACTGATAATCTGAAACTACTTTGTTTTGGACCAAAGGCGTTAATTTATCTACTTCTAACTGAGCGTTGATTAAAGCAGCTTCGGCAGCATGAAGATTAGCCAGCGCATTGTTTAATTGTTCGCGGAAAGGACGTTCGTTTATTTTGAATAAAGTCTGACCTTTATTTACGTAAGCACCTTCGTCTACATAAACTCTTTCCAGGTTTCCACTCACCTGAGGGCGAATTTCAACATCTACGGTTCCTTGTATTGAGGCAGGATATTCAGCATCTGTAGTGGTATTTTCGCTTGTAACGGCCAAAACAGGTAATAAAGGTGCAGCAGGAGCTGCCGGGGCTTGCGATTTATCTGCACAACTACTTAGTACGAGTGCCAGAATAAAACTGGTTATGATAACATTTTTCATTTTACTATTGGTTTTAATTTGTTGAACATTTTTTGAGATTAATTGATGCGGTATTCTGGCATTCCGGAAATTCATATTTAATTATATTAAATTATCTAACGTCGTTAAGCAATTAAGCCTGAAATTCTATACAGTAAGCCCTTCCAGTTCTATTTTAAAAACTGGTATTAAATTATTTATCACTGTTAAGTAAAATGAGAAAAAAAGGTTTCTAAATTACTCTATTAAATTATTTATCACTGTTAAGTAACAAGGCAAAGGTATTTTTTTATCAGCTATTAAATCATTTATCACTGTTAAGTAAAAATGAAATTTTTTTTATTGTATTGATTTTATGATACCACCAATCGCATCTTTCAGGATCTGAGCGTTAATGGTTTCGAGGATGTCACTTTTGTTAATGATATTAATGGCGATCAGACCATGAATAACAGAAAAGAAAGTAAAATATTTTTGTTTGATAATATCTTCACTCGGATTACTGTTTTTCATTACTTCAGCAATTACCGAAGTGAACAGTTTGTAAGGTGCTTCCTGAGCCGAACATCGTTGTGCACAGCAGGTCATTTGAACACCAAACATTAATTGGTACATTTCAGTATTACTAAAAGCAAAATCCCAGTACGTCATCCACATGGCTTCTAACTGATCTTCGGGTTTTTCAAACTTATCTTTTGCAGTTTGCAACTCCCTGGCCAGTTTTAAAAAACCTTTACCGGTAAGTTCTTCAAGTATTGCTTCTTTATTCGAAAAGTATTCGTAAATAATTGGAGCAGTATATTCAATTCTGTCGGCAATTTTACGCATACTCAAACCATTCCAGCCTTCTTCTTTTACGATATCATAAGCAGCGCCAAGAATGTTATTTCTTGTCTCTTCTTTTTGTCTTAAAATTCGATCTTTACTAGCCATTTTATTTGAGTATTAAATTGTTTAACACCGTTAGGCAAATGTAGGACGGTTTTTCTGATTATGAAATAATTTTGTCATAATATTTTCTTATCGCGTCATAGAGATCTGCTGAATAACTCGTGAAGGCTTTATTTTACTCGATTTTTAAAAATATATTTTTTTTAAGGAGCAGCAGATTTTTGCGTTTTTAAGACCGGATGTCCTGCTTTTCGCTCTATCTTTTTCTGTCTAAAGAAGCCAGAAAAAGGATACCGCTGCAATCAGGGCTAGACAAGACGAATCATTTTTATAAGATTATCTAAATTTTGATAGTTTGTAGTTTGAAATTTTTTATAGGTTTTTTCTTATTTTTAATACTAATTGTTTCTATCTTCGTTTTGAAGTAAATAATAATTATTAAAGATAGTAATTTTACTATCTTTGTAAAACCGTTATCGAATGAAATCGAGAGAATTTATTAGAGAGGCTATTAGGAATGGATGGGTATTCTTGAGACAGGGTAAAGGAAGTCATGAGATTTATGAGAAAGATGGTAAACAAGTTGTAATTCCAAATCACGGATCAAAAGAGATTGGGAGAGGACTAGAGCAGAAATTAAGAAAAGAAATGGGACTTTAACTTCTTCAAAAAAGGATTAAAAACGATGAAAACAATTAGAATAATTATTGAAAGAAACGAAGATGGTTTTTGGGGTTATGCAGAAAATGAAAAAGCAATTGTTGGTGGAGGTGATACTGTTCAGGAATGCAAACAGGATATATTAGATTGTATATCGACTTTAAAAGATTTAGATGCCGGCAACAGACCTCCCTTTCTTGAAAAAGAGTATGAATTAGTATATAAATTTGATACCGCCAGTTTATTAAACTATTACAAAGGGATTTTTACAAATTCAGCTTTGGAAAGAATTACAGGCATAAACCAAAAGCAGATACAGCATTATGCATCTGGCCATCGCAACCCGAGATTAGCGCAACGGATTAAAATAGAAAACGCACTTCATAATTTAGGAAAGGAGCTTTTGGCTGTAGAATTATAGTTTTTACAGAGCCGGATTGAAAAATCCAACTCTGCAAAATTGACAAAAACAAAGCTTCTTTTTAAGTTCCTTTAGCGATGCATTATTTTCAAGATACTTCACTTGGTGAAGAGATCCCATAAGCTGCTTCTATTTTTTCGTTTACACGATTATAATAAGGAGTTTCAAGTTGATGATTATTAGAATTTTCAATAACATAATCTACCAGAAAACGTTTTTCGGTTTGGTTCTTATTTTCAAAATCCAATTGTAACGATGATTTGGATTCAAACGGAAATTTAGTCAATAAATCTTTAGAAGTTTCAATGTCCTGAGCGGTTAAACGAATATTGCTTCTGCCTGCCAGTGACTGAATTTCGAGCATCATATTTTCAAGAATGTGCATCAAATCCGGATCTTGTAATAATTGCCCAAAGCTAACTTTGTATGCTGAAGTTATTGCTGCAACAGGTGCAACGAACAAATATTTCTTCCATAAAATTTCATTGATATGGGCAACATAAGTAATGTCTAAACCTCCATCGCTTAAGAGATTGATCAAGGAGTTATTTTCTTTTCCGCCAATAAAAATTTTCCCAGGTCCTCCAATATGCTGAACATGTCCGGGCTTCTTAACATTGGAAGCTACATAGATACAGCCTTCCATAATCTGATCAGCGTTTGGTAAAGCTTCCCGAATAATTTCCGCGGCATTTACTACATTTTGCAGGGTGATTATTGTGGTTTCGGGACCTATACACTCTTTGTAGATTTGTAATATCGCGCTTATTGAATAGGATTTACAGCTTAGGATCAACACATCCAGGACTCCAATTTCTGTTGGATTATCAGATACCAAATCCGGAAATACAGTTTCTGTTGTGCCCTTAGATTCAAACCGTAAACCCTCATGTTGTATTTGGTTTTTAGTTTCACCTCTGCAGATGAATATGATTTTGACAGCGCTGTCTTTATATTTTTTTGCCAAAGGAGCACCAACAAATCCGCCAATTCCGCCAATCCCAAGAACTCCTATTTTTGTTATATCTGATTTCATACTGTATGGTTTAAGATTTTAAATTACACCCAATGGGTATACTACAAAGTAAATGGGTTCGAACTTAGTAAATGATGTAAAAATATAGGTTATATTTGTAAAAATTAAGGATTATGGAAAAGACCTTTTTTATATACAAAGATTTCGAAATTTACTCAGTCGAGGAATTAACCTGGAAGAAAGAGGTGCACAGACACAACTTTTTCGAATTACTATATATTGAATACGGGACAGGCAACCACATCTTAAATTCGATTCATCATCAGTATAAAGAGCGTGATATTTATTTGCTTACGCCCAGAGATTATCATTCTTTTAAGACACTTGAGCCTACCAAATTTCATTGCCTGCGTTTTCTGCCTAATTTTTTCTCAAATAAGAAAGAAATCGAAGAGATCGAAAAGTTGTTTTATTACCACAATCAAACCCATGGAAATCTGGTTTTTCTTGAAGAGGATAAAACGTTTTGCGAAATGGTGATTGTAAAAATATTGGAAGAAGTTGCTCAACAAAAGTTGAAGAGCGAAGTGATCATCAAAAGTCTGATGATGTCGTTAATTCAGATCATCCGAAGAGACGCGAACATGCACGAAAGTAATCTGCATGCCAGTAGCAGCGAGATTTTAAAAATTGATACGATCTTAAATTACATTCGTTTTAATATCGCTAATCCCCATTTACTGAAGAAAAAAGAAATGGCTGATCATTTTAATGTTTCTGTCAATTACATCGGCGAATATTTTAAAACCCATTTAAACATTACTTTGCGGGATTATATCGAGCAGACGAAACTCAAGGTTGTCAGTGAGAAATTGAGCAGAAGTACTTTGACTTTTTCGGAAATTAGTAACGATTTAGGATTTATAGACAGTAGTCATTTCAATAAATTTATGATGCGAAGTACCGGAATGTCTCCTTCAGAATTTAAAAAATCATTGAGTCTTTCTTAGCAGTATTGCACGTACCTGCTAAAAAAGACTCGTTGTCATTTCATCTCACATCTCAGATCTTCACATAATCCATTTCCACGTGCTCAATTCCGGCATCAAGGAAAAAATTATCGGTTTGTTTGAATCCGTTTTTGATATAAAAGCGACTGGCATTGACCTGTGCGTACAAATAAATTTTCTCTTCACCTTTTAAGTCCGACAAGATTTTTTGAAGGATTGCTTCACCGATTCGCTGCCCGCGGTAGGAATTCAAAACAGCAATTCTTTCAATTTTGAAACCTTTTTCCATTTTTCGGTATCGTGCTGCTCCGGCTGGTAAACCATTAACAGTCGCGAGATAGTGAACGGCACCTTCATTATCCATAGATTCGCGTTCCTGGGAAACATTTTGTTCCTCTACAAATACTTGTCGGCGAATGGCAAAGGCAATTTCGACTAATTTGTTATCGTCAATCTTCTCCACTTTTATGGTATTTTCTGTTGCTTTTTGAGCAGTATCGCTCTTCATTTCTTTAATTGTTGTCATTCGGTCAAAAAGATTTTTTGTTTTCAGATTCTGATTTACTTCGTTTATGGCTTTAAATAAATTGTTTTCGGTATCGGTTAGTTCAATCAAAGCTTCGGTCATAATTTGCCATAAAGGCTGCAATTGATCGATCATCTCGTTGGCTTTGTCAGTAAGAGTAATCAGGCGTTTTCTCTCGTCTTTGGCGTCTTTGGCAGAGCCAATCAATTCTTTTTTCTCCAGTTCTTTGAGTAACGAAATAGTAGTAGGATGAGAGTAACCAACTTCCTGTGCAAGTTCGACAACGCTTATGGCTTTTTTCTGCGAAAGTACATACACCACCGGAAACCATTTGGGCTCAAAATCGATGTTCTGACTTTTGTAAAACAACTGTGCTTCCTTTCTCAGGTTTTCATTCAAACGCTGTAAAAGATTGCCTAATACCAATGATTTTGATTTTTCTAATACCATAAATATAATTTATATTCAAATTTACGTAGTTAACTACATATATTAAAAAAGGAAATTAAATTTTAAGATTTTTTTATATTTTCTGACTTGTAGCAAGGCCTAGAAAAAAAAACAATTTGCAGGACCGGATAAAAATGGGGTCCTGCAAAATGAGTGGGGTTGTTTTTTTGTGTGAAATGTGAAATGTGAAATGTGAAATGTTGGTTATTTTAGTATCACGACTTCCTCCGGAACTTTAAATAGTAATACACAACCGGTTTTAGAAAACACTGAGTGACTGCTCCCCGGCGGCATGTACATATAATCTCCTGTTTTTAATTCGTCTTTTCCGGAGCGGACTTCACCTTCAAGTACATAAATTTCTTCTCCGGCAGGATGAACATGATTGGGGTAGGAGGCGCCCGCTTCGAATTTTAATAAAAAAACAGTAGGTCTGTTTGTAGTGGCGTCAAAGTGTAACGATTTGGCAAAAATACCGTCCGTTTTTACACCTTCTTCAATAAGAATTTTCCAGTCTGTTTCGCTGCTTCTTGTGATTTGTTTTTCCATTTTGCTTATTTTTTAGTTTGTTTTATTTTTCGAAATGATTTGATCTAAACTCCAGTGGTATTTTTCCATAGTTGACAAAAGAAAGGCGGCCATTGAAAATGCAAATACAGAATAATCTAAAGGATCTTTAACTCCAAAAGAATAGGTCATGGCAAGCGCAAATACGAAAGTTAGTACAGCCGCCGCCGCCGCCGCATATTTCGTTTGATAGCCAAGTAATAGGAGTAAAGCCAAAAGTGACTCTATAACCGTGGATAGAATGGCAAGGACAGGAATGCAGTTTTTTGGAGCAAAAGAATTTACTTTTTCGGTATAAGCTAAAAAGTTTTCCCAACCTGAAGACTGTTCTCCCCACAAACCTAACCGACTTGAAACGGCAGATAAAAATCCTGCTGCTAAGGCCATTCGCAACAGCAAAACGGCATGATCCTGGTATCTTTTCATAAACTATTTTATTAGTTATTATTAGTGATACAAAGATCTGGCAAAGGGTCTGGCTAAAGAATAGACAATCTTGGAAAAAGCATGTAATTGAGCTTTTGCGGTAGTTTTTTTAATATAGGGAAAACAGAGAATTACAATCAAAGCAAGAGTACTTCATTTATTCAAACAAACACGGCTGTCTATGAGTTGGGAAACTAGTTTTTCTTTTGCCTTCTTTTTAGGGTACTAAAAACCTATGTTTCTATGTGTTTAAAATCAACGTCCCGCTAAAAATTAGCAGCTTTTTCCTTAAAAGATTTTGGAGAAATCTGGGTATGTTTTTTGAAGAAATTAGAGAAGTAAAAAGGATCATTAAAGCCTAAAGCATAAGCGACCTCTTTTACAGATAGTTTCTCATACGTAAAAAGACGTTTGGCCTCGGAAATGATTAATCCAAAAATTACATTTTGAGCCGTTTTATTGGTGTGCAGCTTCGAAAGTTCGTTTAGTTTTGATTCTGTTGTACCAATCAGCAGAGCGATTTCGTTTACAGAAAGGTTTTTGTCGAAGTTTTGTAAAATGGCTTCCAGAAAATGAAGAAACAACGCGTCGGGTTTATAGATTTCGTCGCCGCGATTAATTTTGGTTCGGTTGATTTCAACCAGTATCAACTCAATTCGACTGTGAATAGAGATGAGGTATTGATAAGGCGTTTGTTTGACTTCTTTGCTGATGGCTTCTAATTCTCCAATAATAAATGGACTGTTGTCGACAACAATCATTTCATTCATGGCAAAATGACAAAACAGTCCGTTGTGGAAAATCAATTCCATATCGGTATCATCTTTACAGAAAAAATTATAGGTAAACTCTAAAATAAATCCCGTTGCATTGCGGATGTTTTTAAAATAATGAATCTGACCCGAAGTGATGGTGATTACAGCATTTTCGGTTAAGGCAAATTCGTTTTCATCTACAGAAATAACAGTCGAACCCGAAGTACAGTAAACCAGTACGTATTTTAAAACACGTCTGGGTTGTTCCAGATCTACTGCTTCGTCAAATGTTTTTATCGCAACCATATTGAAGATAATTCTTAATCAAAAATAAGATTTATTTTATGAAGTTGATCAAAGAGGGCATACAGATTTGTTCTGTTATTTCATCTCTTATGGATTTTGGGATACTGTGCGTGAATTTTTTGCCTTCTTCACAGTTGCAAAAAACAGCACACGGATTATACTGATTCGCTCTGCGAAAACGCGGATCGGCACGGATTTTTTTTGTATTATCAGGTAGAAGTTAATTGATGTCTTCAAAGTATTTCTACTGTAAAAATCCGCGTAGATCCGCGTTTTCGTGAAACGAATCCGTGTCATCAGCGTTTTTATTTATTATTCTGATAAAGTTTTCAGTAATTGCTCTAAGTTGTCAATGCTCATTTTAAAGCCTTGTTCGAAGCCCATTTCAATCATTTTTTCCAGACGTTCCAAAGATTCATTGAAAATTGAGATACTCACTTTTGTTATACCGTTTTGCTCACTGAAAGTATGATCCCAATCGGAACCGGGCAGTTCGCGATTTTCATCCTGGTCTGCAAAAGTATTGAACATTTTGAAATTGGTTTTTGGAGTAATCGAAGTATATTCCTGAACCGCCCAGCGTTCCAGACCTTCCGGACTTACCATGGCATAAAATCTTCGTCCGCCAACTTCAAAGTTCATGTATTTTGTTTTAGAGGTCCAGGGTTTTGGTGCCACCCATTGGTCCAGAAGTTCCGGTTTTGTAAAAGCATCCCAAACCAACGGAAGTTCGGCATTAAATTCTCTGTTAATGATTACCGTTTTTGTGGCTTTGTCTACGGTAAAATCAAATTGCAAATCGTTTTTCATTTGTTTTGTTTTTTAAGTGTTACTAGTAGTGCGTCAAGTTGATTGAACTTGGTTTCCCAAATCGCTCTGAATTGGACTAACCACTGATCAATCTCTTTCATTTTTTCAATTTCAAGCGAATAGTAAATTTCTCTGCCTTGCTGTTCCTGTTTGAGCAGGTTGCATTCTACAAGTATGCGCAGGTGTTTCGAAATAGACTGTCGTGTAGTGTTAAAATTCTCTGCAATGGCGTTTGGTGTCATTGCCTGCAGTGCAATCAAAGCGATAATGGACCGTCTTGTCGGGTCGGCTATGGCCTGAAAAATATCTCGTCTCATGATGTTCCGATTTTAATTAAGAAACCAATCAGTTGCAAATATACGTGCAACTATTTGGTTTCGCAATTTTTTTAAGAGTTATTTTTTAAAAATGGTCTCGCAAAGGCGCTGAGGTGCAAAGTTTTGTGGAGGTTTGTGGTTTGTTGTTTATTGTTTGTTGTTTCAGGTTTGCGCAATCTTGTCATTTCGACCGAAGGGAGAAATCACATACGTAGAGCGACAAAGATTGTCGACTTAGTTTGCAGAGTTTTTATTGTGATTTCAGGTTCGCGCAATCCTGTCATTTCGACCGAAGGGAGAAATCACACACGCAGAGCGACAAAGATTGATGACTTAGTTTGCGGAGTTTCTGGTGTGATTTCTCGTTCCTCGAAATGACAAAAATGAGATAAATGCTTGATGAGATTACTTTAGGAGTCATCAGAGAACACGAAATTCTTGAAAAAGAAAGAGCCAGTCTGGAAAACAGCTTTTATTGGCTCAATGAACTGGCGGAGATATTGAATCCTTATTTGTGTGAGGAGTAAGGTTTATAAAATGCAAAACCTCGATTTTTAGAAGTCGAGGTTTTTAATTTTTATAAGTATGTTTTTGTAAAACCTATAAGAAAAGTAATTTTAGAAAAGATAACATTAAGCTGTAAATAGATGTTTTTTTAATGATATTTCATCGCATATTTCCTTACAAATAAAGATGTCTATTTTCCAGGTTGGCTCTTCAATAAGCACGTTTTGCCAATCATTACTTACTTCAATTACCATATCCATGAACATTATTCGACGTTCATGGATATGTATTCTTCGTGCACGACGAACACTTACTTTTAAATATTTTGTTATGATGTCGTTCTTATTATTATTTCGATCAACTATGTTTTGAATATTTTTTGTGTAATAACGAAAATTAGCATTTTCATTTATCATCTTGTCGTGATAATTGTGATTGAAATTTGTAAAAGCATCAAATATATCAACATTAACTCCTTGACGTAAATCATATATGTAATTAAAAAAAGTTTGAATTTCTGCATTTGTTTCGAAGTCGTGATGCCAAAATGTAATTCCTGATTTACCTTTTGCAGCTAGATTATAAAACATCTGATCACGTTTTTGACTACTTAAATTTGAAAGAGCAGCAGAAAATTTTGATTGTGTCGAATCAACGTCGTTAAATGTAAGATTAGTATACGTTTGATTTCTTGCAAGGGTAAAATACTGTTTTTCCATAGCCTGAAGCAATAATTTTAGATTGGATCCTGATGCTGCGACACTAATAGATTGATTATTTATGAATACAGCAAATTCGTTCCTAAAAAAATCACGTTCAGAGGTATGTTCAGCAAATTCCGCTTCAAAGAGATCTAGTAATGCTTTGTTTAAAATAAATGAATTGTATTTAGTTTCAAAAATCTGACTGATGAGTTGTTCTTCTACTGTTTTTTGAAATTTTGCTCTTGTAGTAATATAAATTTTTACCAGCTGTGGTGTTAAAAGTATTTCCATAATTAATCAAGTAATGCACGTGAAAGTTGATATGAATTATCAAAAAAACCAGAAGGGAAAGATGGAATTAGTTTTCCATCCTCCTGAATTTTGTGAGCAGTGACATTACTATTTTTTTCACGAATGAGATAATGGATACTTACACTTTCAGAGGTTAACTCTGCAGTTTTCTCTTTGACCGCAACTTGCAGTTTTCTAAGGATATGTTCACTATGAGTTTCGATTACATAAGTCGTTCTTTGAGATAGCATAAGTAAAGTATCTATTAACTTAGCATGTAGTTTTGGGTGTAAATGCACTTCAGGTTGTTCTATTAAAATTATTGATCCATGACGTTCTGGAAGAATTTCAGCTAAAAAGCATTTTAAAATTATTGGAAGTTGTAATGACACCCCGTATCCTACATCAGTGATGTTGCTAAAATGATCTTTAATTTTTACTCTTAATTCACGAACAGGAAGCTTTGGGTCATTAAGAATTTCTAAGTCATCTAAAATTCCAAAATTTTTCAATATATTTATAAACACCCCTAATAATATTTTTGTTTGCTCATTTTCTTTACTAAAAAAATGAACAAAATCTTCAATGTCGTTAATGTGCGAACTATCCTTGGCATCTCTAGCAAAATAAATTCGATTTGGCGCCGTCTTGATTGGATTAATATATTCCATTTTCTCAATATTGCGTTGTAAATAATTTTGAGCAATAAGTAGATATGAAATTGGATAAAAAATAGACTCGTAATTTAATTGGCTTTCTCCTAACAAATCTTTTGCAGGCGCAGCTAAGTCTAATAATTTTAAAATTGAAGCTTCTAATGTAGAAACTTGTACAAGTGTTAAAAAGCCATCTTTCTCAAAGCGTAAATTATTTAAAGTAAATTTTTTGTTTGTTCTATAATCTTCAAATATTAAAGAACATGGTTTGGAAGTTTCAAGGAATATATTTTTGTTATAATCTTGCACCTTAGAGAATAGGAAAGTTACCTTTCCTAGTGCTTCATTTTCTATAAAACAATTTATTGATTCATGATTATTTAAATCTTTAGTAAGGGAGAAACTTATATTTATAGGTTTTTCAGCAGCGTTTCCTAAAGTCGATTTTATACGTCGAATCGATCCAAAATTTACATTTTTGACAAAGCTAAAGAAATATGGATCAAATTCGTAAAGTGAAAATGCAAAAGAAAGTGGGAGATCTTCTTGATTATAAAATATTGCCTCTTTGTAATTACCTAAATCAGCGTATTGACCAGAAAAGGCAAAATTTGTTTCAGTATTATTTTGTGAACTGAGGGTTTGCTTAAGCGCAAGAAAAAATTTAAGCAAACTACTTTTTCCTGAGCTATTTTCACCTATCAAAATATTTATTTTCGAAAACGAAAAATTCTGGTCTTTAAAACTGCGAAAGTTTTTAATTGTTAAATCAAACATATAGTAAAGTAATTTTTAGTAATATTACAATTATTTTGTTCATAAATTTCTATTTAGGTTTGCAAAATTGAATTATTATATATAATTTTAATAAGATTTTATTTATTGGTTTAACTGTTAATAAAAAGATTATGGTATTTCGTTAAAAATAGAAAATATTTGTAAGTTTTGATTGTCTTGATGTAAAGCAAAACCTTATTACAATAAAAATCATTTTATCTGTGATAAAAATGACTTTGTTTTTTTATTTGATCAAAACTATAAAAATATTAATTTATATAGTCAGGTATTTTTACCTGTTATATATTTTAATTGATTAACTTATATGCAATTTTATAGTGGCGTTTAAAAGAATGGTTCAAAATATGAAGAGTTTAAGAGGCTAAAAATATGAATCAGTATTTGGTTTTGCGCTTACAAAGTAGAAAAAACAGCCCCAAAATTCATGAGAGCTGTTCTAAAGCAAATTTTTAATTTTACAATCCTACAGCATGCGTACAGTTGTTAGGATAATCTACTAAAAAGAAAGCTAAAACGCAGGTTATTCGTTTATAACATCACCTTCTTTAGTTTCTTCGCTGGCAATTTTTACCAGTTTGTCCTGGAGGTTTAGATCGCCAAAGACTTCAATTTTATCGTCGATTTCTCTTCCTTTTTTAACGTCGACTCTGGTGGCTTTATGGTTGACAACTTTAATGACGAACAAACCTTCGGCTGAATTTACCAATGCCGATTTCGGAATTACAAAGGTGCTGTCTTTCGCATTTAGCGGTAATAGTACTTCGGCTACCATTCCGGGTAATAAATTTGCTTTGGTGTTGTGTACGTCCATTTCGACGCGCTCGGAACGCAGTTTTAAATCGAGCGCTCCTGACATTCTTTGAATGGTTGCCTTAAAAGTATCGGGTAATGATTTTACATTAAAGCTCATTTCGTCGCCATTGTGCAGATATCCCGTATACAATTCGGGAACTGAAACGGCCAAACGCAATTTGTCCTGCTGCTGGATGGTCAACAAAGGCAAATCGGAACCTTTTCCTGCCGGACCTACAAAGGTTCCCAGATTTACATTTCTGGCGGCTACAACTCCGTCAAAAGGAGCGCGGATTTCAAGATAGCCTCTCATAATCGATACTTCTTTGTGGGCTGCAATTGCTGCCTGATATTGCGCGTAGTCGGAGTTTTTCTTTCCGTTGGCCATTTCTAAATCATTTTTAGAAATTGTTCCTTCAACTTTACTGGTTTCGTACAAGCGGTTGTAGGTGCTTTTGCTGGTCGCATAGATGGCTTCCATCGATTTTAGTCTTGATTCGGCAGCCGCCAGTTGAGAACTGATTTCAGGAGCTTCGAGAATGATTAAAAGCTGTCCTTTTTTTACTTTCGAACCAATGTCTACTTTTAGCAATTTTACAAAACTACTTACTTTGGCGTACAAGTCTACTTGCTGGAAACCAGTTAATTCGGCTGGCAGGCGCAAGGCTGTAGTCAGTTTTTCTTTTTGTAAAAGAAAGGTTTCTGTTTTAGGTTCAATTTCGGCTGCAACGGTTTCTTCTTTCTTCGAATTACAAGCGGTTAGAAGAAATACGGCTACAAAAAGTAATGCGGTCGATTGTATGAATTTATTTTTCATAAAAGGTGAAATTTATTTTTTTATGGGTCATTTAGGTTATCGCTTTTAACTAGTGTTTTTTGGCGATTCCGTTTTTTGGATTTAGTGATGAAATATAGTGAATACTTTCTTCGTCTTCGGGATCTAAAGAAACCGATTGCGTCGTGGTATGTTCCTGTGCCCAGGCAAATATTAAGGGCAAAATTAATAAAACGGTGACAGTCGAGAATAACAATCCGCCAATCACGGCTCTTCCTAATGGAGAAACCTGATCGCCACCTTCGCCATGACCAATCGCCATTGGAAGCATTCCCGCGATCATCGCCACAGAGGTCATGATAATCGGACGCAGACGCAATGCCGCAGCTTCACGAGCCGATTCTAAGGCATTGCCATTTCGTTTGCGTAGCTGTTCGGCATTGGTGACCAATAAAACGGCATTGGCAATCGAAACCCCAACGGACATAATGATTCCCATATAGGACTGTAAATTTAAGGTTGAACCTGTGATGGTCAGCATCAATAAGGCACCTAAAACTACTGCCGGAACGGTGGTTAAAATGACCAATGAAACTTTGAAGGACTGAAAATTAGCGGCTAACATTAAGAAGATTACAATAATGGCAACCAATAACCCTACTTGTAAACTGCTTAATGTTTCTTCCAATACTTTACTCAAACCAATTGGGTTGATGAACAAACCACGTGGCAGTTCTCCCAATGCGCTTATTGTTGCAGCCACATCTTTAGAAGCCGTCCCCAAATCGGTCTGGTTGATGTTTGCTGTAACGGTAATGTATGGCATAGCCCCTAAATTGTCATTTTCACCATTGACTGTGGTAGGTGTAATTTTCGCAACATCGCTTAATACCGGACGAAGTGAATTTTTTAGTACCGGAATTTCTCCAATATCGGTTTTGTTTTTCATCTGATTCAGCGGTACCTGTACCTGTACAGCAACCGACAAACCTGTTTTTTCATCAATCCAGGTATTTTTTTCGGTATATCTTGACGATGAGGTCGAAGCGATTAACGAACGCGAAATGTCGTTCATGTCTACACCTAATTCGGCAGCACGGGTTCGGTCGATGTCTATATTTAAGGCCGGATAGTGAATAGGCTGTCCGATTTGAACATCTCTGAAATAGTGTATTTTTTGCAGCTTCTCAACAATCTGATTGGCGTACAGCTCGTTTCGTTTTTTGTCTTTTCCGGCAATTCTGATTTCAATTGGAGTAGGTGATCCCTGACTCAATACTTTATCAGTAAGTTCGATAGGTTCAAAAGAAAGCTTCACATCCGGAAGGATTTTTTTGATGCGGGCTCTCAGATCGTCTTTAAATTCATCCATGTCAACATGGTAGTCTTTCAAACTCACCTGAAAAACAGCTTCATGCGGTCCTGCTGTAAAAAGATAAATCGGGTTGATGGAGAACAACGAAGGGTGCTGACCTACATATACCGAAGTAATTCCGACATGTTCTTTGCCGACCATTTTATTAATTTCTTTTAAAACCAATATTGATTTTTCCTCGGTTCGCTCGATACGGGTTCCGTCGGCAGCCCTCATTCTTAATTGAAACTGACTTGAATTTACTTTCGGAAAAACGTCTTTTCCGATAAAAGTGATCATTATAGCTGCCAGACAGCTAATGGCAATCAGGTAAATTAAGCTTGTTGCTTTTTTATAAGGAAATAAACGATCCAGCGTTCGCATAAAACGAATTCTAAAACGCTCGAAAGCGCTAATTTTTCCGTTGTTGTCGGTATCTTCTCTTTCAACGTAGGCTTTCTTCTGTGTGATGAGGTCTTTTTCAGATTCGGGAGTTAAACCGCAGTCATTAAATTCGGCTTCATCGTCTGTAATTTCAGGACCATGTTCGTGTTTGGCGTGTCCTTTCATCAGCCAGTTGGCCATTACAGGCACAAAAGTCTGAGACAGTAAAAACGAAATTACCATAGAGAATCCAATCGCTAAAGCCAAAGGCAGGAACAGGGCTCCCGGAATTCCGACCATCGTGAAGGCCGGTGCAAAAACTGCCAATATACAAAGCAAGATTAATAACTTAGGCAATGCAATTTCCTGACAGGCGTCCCAGATAGCAAGTGCCTTGGGTTTGCCCATGTCCAGGTGCTGATGGATATTTTCAATGGTTACGGTACTTTCATCTACTAAAATTCCAATAGCCAAAGCCAATCCGCTTAAAGACATTAAGTTGATGGTTTGTCCAAAGAGTTTTAGAAATAAAACACCCGAAATAATCGAAATCGGAATGGTTAGAATTACAATTAAGGCCGCGCGTTTGTCTCCCAGGAAAAGTAAAACCATCAAACCGGTTAAAACGGCTCCAATAATTCCTTCGGTAATCAAACTTTTAACGGAGTTGATTACATAAACAGACTGGTCAAACTCATAAGACAATTTTACGTCTTCGGGTAAGGTGCTCTGAATTTTAGGCAATTCGGCTTTCAGTTTCTGAACAACATCCCAGGTCGAAGCATCTCCCGCTTTTGCGATACTGATGTATACCGAACGTTTACCGTTTACTAACGCATAACCGTTCGTAATATCGGCACCATCTTTTACGGTTGCCACATCGCCCAGAGTCAGGTTTTGTACACCACCTTTGAATAATGGAATTTTTTCGAAATCCTTAATTTCTTTGATGGTGTTATTGGTTGGCGTAATATAGTTTTTGTCTCCAATTCTAACATTTCCCGAAGGTGCAGTCTGATTGTTTACGCGAATGGCTTCAACCACCTGATCCGGTGTCATATTGTGCGAACGCAGTAAATCGGGATCAACATTTACCTCTACAGTTCTTGGGCTTCCGCCAAAAGGTGCCGGAGATAATAAACCGGGAATTGAGGTAAATGAGGCACGCACATAAACGTTGGCCAAATCCTGTAATTCGTTATTCGAACGTATTTTACTGCTTAAAACCAATTGCCCGATAGGCAAGGAAGAAGCGTCAAAACGAATGATAAACGGAGGCTGTGTTCCCGGAGGAAAGGCCGCCTGAATTCTATTGGATAAAGCACTCAGTTCGGCTGCTGCCTGTGCCATATTGGTGTTTTCATAGTAGGTTAATTTCATGATCATTAACCCTTGTGTATTCTTGGTTTCAACCGATTTTACTCCATTGGCAAAGGGTAAAATGTTGACATAGTTTTTAGCAAAGTAAGCCTCCATCTGGTCAGGTGTATAACCTCCAAACGGATGGGCGATATAGATAACCGGAAGGTTCATTTTTGGCAGAATATCTACCTTAATGTCCTTGATGGCACCAATTCCGAAGAAAAATAAACCCGCAACCAATACTAAGATGGAGATGGGTTTGCGGAGTGCAAAACGGATTAAATTCATTAGGATCTGTAATTAAAATTCATTTATAAATAAGTCAAAATTGCCAGTAGCTGCTACTTTCAGCAAAAACGACTGCCATACATTGTTGTTGACGATATCACGGTCAATTTCGGCGCGATTTAAGGTGTACAGTGTTTGGGTAATATCGGTTAAATCGGTTAATCCATTTTTGTACAAAGTCGATTTTTGCAAATAGGCTTTCTGTGCTGCATTGACCTGAATTGGTGCTTCGGCATAATTATCCAGCGTAATTTTTATTTTATCATCGGCTAGTGCCAGCTGTGATTTTAATTCCCTGTCGGCCTGGTTGTATTCTTCCTGTAAGCCTTGCGAAACATATTTCTGGGCACTTACCTGCCTGCTCATTCGAAACGGAGTGGTTAAGTTCCAGGTGATTCCAATTCCAACCAAATAATTGGTACGATCCGGGTTTACGCCGTCCCAGTAGTTTCGGGTAAAGGCTGTCTGATCGGATGCATAAGCCGAATCAAACCCTGAAGCTCTGGTTTGCAGTACCCCAAATGCAGTCATCGTTGGGTAGTAAAAACGTTTGTATACGTTAACCTGCTGGTTGCTGTAATCGATTTTTGTTTTGTATAATTGTAATAAAGGATGCAAACTATCTGAAGCGATTCCTGTTAATAGTTGTTTTGGAATTTGATTCACAAATAAAGTATCTGTAGCAAAATCCTGAGGAGCAACCCCCATCAAATCAACTAATTTGCTGTTTTGTTCTTTGACGAAATTTTTAGCTAGATTCAAAGCAATTTTGGCTTTTGAAACCTCGGCAGTGGCTAATGTCGAGTCAACTCCTGCCAATAATCCGTTTTTAACACGGGCAACCGCTGTTTTCTTAAAAATCTCAGCACGGCTTAAGTTCTTTTGCTGTGAAATGAGTAATCTTTGACTTGCCAGTAAGTTCAGATAGGCTGCCGAAATCTTGATTTCCTGTTGAAATTGTTCCTGCTTCAGATCTTTTTCTTTGGCCTGAACATCGATTTTTGCCAAATTGATTCTTTCCTGCGTTTTTCCGAAAGTGAAAAAATCCCAGTTCATGTTGACCAGATACAAAGCGCCAAAAGCGGAGTTCCAGTTCTGTTGAGGTAACGGCAATCCTGACGAAGCAACTCCTAAACCTCCAAAGCCATAAAGAGGTCCGTTTTGTCCGTTTACAGTTCCGTAATCCTGTTGCGCCGATAGGTTAAGATTAGGCAGGTAATCACGCTTGGACTGTTTGAGGCTCTCGCGTGACGCATTGGTGTAATTGCTTTTTGCTTTGATGGAACCGTAGTTTTCCAAACCTGTTTTTATGGCTTCTTTTAAAGACAGGGTTTGCGCATAACTACCGCAAGCAAAAATCAAGAAAACTAACAAAGTAATTTTTTTGAAATACATAAAGTTAATGGATATGAATTTGATCTCTCAAAATTATTTTACTTGCACGGATAAAAGCCTTCTTAAATGATGTAATACGATTATAAATGACCAATTCAATTTGTCATTTAATGGAAATAAAAACTAAAAAAATGTGGTTAATTTGTAAACTATTTAAGTTTTAAGAATGAAGAAACAACTCGAAAACATATTGGATCACAAATGGTGGCAGGAAATTGCCGTGGTTGCGTTTTCATTTACAATTTATACGTTAAAAAACGACTGGATGTTGTTCAGTTCTTTTACATCCATCTTAATGGGCATTTTTTTCTATTTGGTTTTGTACCTGCACGCCCAATTCAACCGTTTCTTTTTGCTTCCTATACTTTTTAAACAACAGCGCCCTATAACTTATATTTTTCTGACACTGGCAGGGGTATTCCTCTTTTCGATTGTTTTGTATGAGATTACGAGTCTGGAAATGTTTAGTAACTGCCGTTTGTATCAAAACTCACATCAGCGCAGTTATGTGTATCAGCTGGCCAGTGTTTTGGGGACTTTGGTTTGTATATTGAGCCCGATAATTGTTTTTAAATTTTACAGAATCCATAGAAAACAGACGGATGAAACGCTTTTGTTCAATCAAATGCAACTGAATTCATTAAAGGGACAATTGAATCCGCACTTTTTATTCAATACCTTTAATACGCTGTACGGAATTAGTTTGGAGTTTCCGGACCGTACCCCGGATTTGATCATGAAAGTATCACAGCTGATGCGTTATCAGCTTGAAAGCAATAACAAACAATGCGTTTCTCTGGAAGACGAACTGGAGTTTATAAACAGTTATGTGCAGCTGGAAAAAGAAAGGGTAGGCTATCGCTGCGAGATCACTTATGATTGTAAAATTGACAACGAAAATGCCTATAAAGTATCGCCCATGCTGTTGATTGCATTTATCGAAAATGCCTTTAAACACGGGACCTGTGCGATCGAGAAGTGTTTTGTGAGAATCATTATTACGGTTGAGAACGGTTTGCTGCATTTGCATGTGGTGAACTCTATTCCAAAGAAAAAAACCGATGTGGTTTCGACTAAGATTGGTTTAAAAAATACCATTGAGCGTTTGAATCTGATTTATGGTAAAGCCTATAAGTTAGACATTCAGGACGATAAAAATACCTACATTGTAGATTTAAAAGTACAATTGAAAAAGTTTGTCGAATGAGAGAGCCTAAAAAATGTATAATTGTCGATGATGAACCGGCAGCGCATTATGTGCTGGCGAATTATATTAAACAAAATCCGCAATTAGAATTGGTTTTCCAGGGGTATAACGGTATCGAGGCAATGGATTATCTAAGGGAACATCCTGTTGATCTGATGTTTTTGGATATCAATATGCCGGAGATTTCGGGGATGGAATTGCTGAAGATTATTCCAACACATCCCAGTACAATTTTGACAACAGCTTACTCTGAATATGCTCTTGAAAGTTATGATTACGGTGTTATAGATTATCTTCTCAAACCCATTTATTTTCCGAGATTCCTGAAAGCGATCGATCGTTTTTTTGCGACGGAAAATGGTAAAATGAAAACCGAAGAAGCTGTTGCGAGCGCCGTTACAGTCAAAGTTGATGGTTATTTTATTGATATCGAATTAGATCAGCTTTTGTTTGCACAGAGTTTTGGCAATTATGTGAAACTGCATACGACAAAAAGAACGTATCTGGCTTCTATCACTACTAGTGAATTTGAGAAATGTTTGCCCGAGAAGAATTTCATGCGCATTCATAAATCCTATATTGTAGCACTGGATAAAATTGAAGCAACGGACAAAGATTTTGTAGTGATTAAAAATGAAAGACTGCCAATTGGTATTACGTACAAGAGAGAATTGTCGGATCGATTGAAAAAATAATACCCATGTAATATTGGGTTGAACTATAAATAAAGTTCATATAAAACCGGAAATAAGGAAGCTTACTAATTCAATTATTTCAAAGAAGAAGCCTGCTCAGGAGTAATTTCCGGCAGGCTTTTTTGATGTGTTCGTATTGGTTACAAGTTTCAGGATAGTATTTTCTCTTTCCATTCAGGAAGATTTACGCCTTTAAAGACAAGCCATAAACTAAGTGACAATTCGGCAATTAAACAAGGCATTAATAAAAGGATGCTCGAAAGTTGTGGAGCCAGAATTAAGGCAAAACTATTGATGAGATAACAGATCCCGGCAATGGCCATTAAAACCCCGATTGCTTTTGGAAAGTAGCCCGATTTAAAGATCATATAGCCTTCCAGCAGACATACAAATCCAAAAAAGATCAATCCGATTCCGAAACCAAAATCATGCAGTTTGATCGAAAGATACGACAAGGTATGCAATTGATCCGGATGGAAAGATTTTAAGTAGGCAGCGTCACCCAGAAAGAACAAAGCTGCGAGAAGATTGAGTTTATTGGCTACTAAAACGGCAGTTTGAATCAAGTTAAACGATAAATTTAAAAGAGCCAGTTTTCGGTTTACGGGTTTTAGCAGGTAATAGAGAATAATCATTACGGGTAAATCGCAAATTTGCATGATGAGATCTGCTGTAATACCAATTTTCCATAAAAATTGTGAATGTATAATGTTATTGGCGGTTGCGTTAGCGTCTCCGGGCACAAACAATTTGTTTCTGACAAAAGTCTCGGCGAAGAATCCCATGACAATAATCACCAGATATAAGGCACCGGCTATACGGGCATAAAATTGTGGTGAGGTTTCAAAATTTTTCAGGCTAGCATTCATTTTTGTGGTTTTGGTTTCTCGTAAGACGCCTGAGAAAGAACATTGTTACCGTTTATTTTAACATTTTTTTATAAGATCATTTTTTCTTCAGAATAAAGTAGTAATTTTAATACGTGATTGTAAGGACTGTTAATTTAAAATTGGGCCAGATGAAAAACCTACTCCTAATGATTCTCTTTTTGTATAGCAGCTTTTTAATAGGGCAAAATGAAGTTTATCCCAACAAAGTGGTGACTCCACCCGAAAAAGTAGTGTTTACTTTTCAGAAAGAATATCCCGGTAAAGTTCCGGTATGGACTTTAAAATACGTTGGCGATGATGATGACGAAATTCGATATGAGGCTAAATTCAAAAAGGATAAAAATACCAATGCGTTGGCGGTTTACGATAATTTAGGAGTCCTGAAAGCCTTTGAGTTGCAAATTCCGTTAGGTCAGCTGCCACAAAAAGCGCAAGCCTATCTGAAGAAAAATTATCCTGCCAGTGCTATCAAAGAACTAGCGGTTGTAGTTGATGATAAAAATAAAACCACCTACGAGGTCGGAGTACAAAAAAACTCCAAATTCTACGATGTGGTGTTTGATAAAAATGGAGGTTTTGATGTCATCATCGAAAAAGATTAAAAAGCATTCTTACTAACTCAATATATTAAAAAGGACAAACCCGACAGGTTTCAAAAACCTGTCGGGTTTAGTTTTTTTAGTACTTCAATAAATGTTTAAAACGAAATAGTTGAACTCCGTTTACCAAACCCGACAGGTTTCAAAAACCTGTCGGGTTTAGTTTTTTAGTACTGCAATAAGTTATTTAAAACGAAATAGTTGAACTCCGTTTATCAAACCCGACAGGTTTCTAAAACCTGTCGGGTTTAATTATAGATTCGCAAAATAAAAATTACAAATTCATTCCGCCTGAAACTTCGATGCGTTGCGCGTTTACCCAGCGTGCTTCTTCGGTACATAAAAAAGCTACTACACCGCCAATATCGTCTGGTAAACCTACTCTTCCCAGGGCGGTAACTGCAGCTAAGTTTTTGTTTAATTGTTCGTTGTCGCGTACCACTCCGCCACCAAAATCGGTTTCGATGGCGCCCGGAGCCACTACATTGGCTCTGATTTTTCGTTCGCCCAATTCTTTGGCCTGATATTTTGTTAGCGTTTCAATAGCACCTTTCATAGAGGCATAGGCTGCATAACCCGGAAAAGAAAATCTTGCCAGACCGGTTGAGATATTTACAATTCCACCACCGTCATTCATGAGCTTTAGCGCTTTTTGTGTTAAGAAAAAAGGCCCTTTAAACTGTATATTAGTCAATTGGTCGAATTCGGCTTCTGTTGTTCCTATAAACGAATTGTGGAGTCCAATTCCGGCATTGTTTACTAAAAAGTCAAACGTATCCGTGTTAAAAGTACTTTTCAAAGCTTCTGAAATAGAGTTGAAAAAGGGATCAAATGTACCGGAATCAGCCACATTTAATTGAAGAGCGGCTGCTTTTTGCCCTAAACCCTCAATTTCTTTTACAACCGAATCGGCTTCGTCTTTTTTACTGTTATAAGTAATGATCACGTCGATTCCCTTTTTGGCAATTGCGATTGCCATATTTTTCCCTAAACCTCTGCTACCACCGGTAACCAGAGCAATTTTTGTGTTTACTGCCATTTTATACTTGTTTTTATTATGATTGTTTGTGTTGAAATCATTCTTTAAATTCATAATACAAAGGTAGGAGCGAAGCAGCTGTGGGGAGTTGTAAATATCAAACCGAAGTTTGCAAAATTCAAATCATGAAATTAGGTACGGAAGGCTAAAGGGGTAAACGAGGTTTGTTTTTTGAAGAAATTCGAGAAATGGGCTAATTCCTCAAACCCCAAAGAAAAAGCAATTTCAGAGATATTCCAGTCTGTTTGTTTTAAAAGAATTTTGGCCTCACTGGTCAAACGGCTGCTGATCAATTCGGTCGTAGTCTTTCCTGTATTTTCTTTTAGAACCTTATTGAGATGATTCACATGAACCGATAATCTCTCTGCAAAATCTTTGGCGGTTCTGAGTTGTAATCGCTGATTTGGAGATTCTATAGGAAATTGCCGTTCTAACAGTTCAGCAAATAAAGAGGAAACTCTGGCTGCCGAATTGTGTTTCGAATACAAGGCCGTTATAGGCTGTAATTTCTGCCCGAAGTGAATTAACTCAGCGACATAATTCCGAATCAAATCGTATTTGTAAATATAATCGGAGTTGATTTCTTTTTGTATTTTGTTGAAAATCAATTCTACTTCGATCACTTCTTCGTCCGTTAGCTGAAAAACGGGATAACCGTCTGAGGCAAAAATTGGAAGTTCGTCTAAATCAATTCCGCTTTTCGTTTTCGATAAAAACTCAGCGGTAAACACACAAAATTGTCCCGATTGATTGGTATCCTGAGGCAAATAATTGTACGGGATTTTTGGCGTAGCAAACAGAAGCCCTTGTTTTTCAATCTCGATTATTTTATCAGCATATTCAGCGCGGTTCCGGCCTTTAATCAAACTGATTTTATAATAAGCACGTCGGTCGTAAGGCATGACCGCCTTTCCCTGAAGCCGTTCCAGTAGTTCCTTAATATCAAACACATTAAAATGACCAATTTCTTTTTGAATGTCATTAGGCAATAAAGAACTCGGTTCAACAGACGAGCCTTCAGTAATATCTTTGTAAAAGGAATCCAGTGATTTCATAGTAGAGAATTGTAAAATTCAAATATACGGAAATTCTAAATATCAAATTCCAAATTCCAAATACCAAGTTTCAGGTTTCAAGTTTCAGGTTTGCGCAATCTTGTCATTTCGAGGAACGAGACTCGAGCGATAGCGAATAGGCAAAGCAAATCTCAGACTTCACATTTAAAACAAACTTCCCTGAATTAATTCCGGTTGGGGATTACTGCCAAAAGGGAGAGAATCAATCACAAAAAACTGTTTTTTTACGGGGTCGAATTCGCGTAGAACTATTGCTTCGCATAAAAAATCCATTGCAATTGTGGTAAAAAGCTGTGATGCTGTTTTAAGATGCTCGGGAGCCAGTTTCCGGCCAATAGAAATATGTGGATCGCTGCTTTTTTTAAGATTAGAAAGCAGTAATGCCTCCTGTGTTTTTTTCATAATCGGTTTTAAATCCTTCTTTGATTCTTCGTTTGGAGCAATGAAAAAAGCACCGTTTTCGTACGAACCAAAACGATCCAAAAACACCTGAAAAGGAGTAAAACTATCACAAGCTTTTAAAAGCCTTTGTTTGAATTTATCTATTTGAGAATTGTCAATTGAAAATTCACAGATCGTAATATGCGCTATTGAATTCTTACTATTGTACCAGCCAATTTCAGCGGCTAAAAGTTCTTTCATTACTTTGATGGCCTCAATTATTTCTGGTGACGGATGAATAACAACTGAATATTTCTTTTCCATTTTTGGCGTTTGCTTTGGTACAAATTTAAAAAAACCGTTTGGATTCGGACGGTTTAAGATCAGTACCTTTAAAACGAGGGGCTACATACAAAAGAAATGCTGTGGTCTATAAATTTCCTTTAAGATGTAGTCGATACTCTATTTCTGATTTTAACAATCCGCTTCCACCTCCAAAATGTTCAATAACTTCGACATTTGGCTGCTCTTTCAGGCAGAAAGAGGTAAATTCCTTCTCGATATGATCTTCAATTCCTGAACTCAAAAGAACAATATCTATTTTGTGGTTCAGAAAATACTCCTGAGCTAATTTTTCGTCACTGAAACCAACTGCATTCCAGTTTTCATAAGCATTGACTAATCGCAGCAAGATCTCCAGTATCGCCTGGTTTTTTCCAAGTATTAAAAATTCGTATGTTTTCATAACTGTAGAGTTTTTTTTCTAAGGTTCTGAGGTACTAAGATTCTAAGGTTCTTAGATTCGATAACCTTAAGGTACTTAGCGCTTTATAAAAGAGATATGTGTCTGACAAATGTACTAGTAAAGAATTTGTTACAACTTAATCTAGAATAAGAAAACCACAAAATTTTAAAAACCTTAGCACCTCAGAGCCTTAGAACCTCAGTACCTCAGAAAAAAATAAAAGATTTTCCAGCCCTGGTGATTCAGACAGTCAGTGACTTAGCGGTAGGAGAGCGAAAAAGATTTTTGGAATGTGGAAAGGCGTAATGATTTCTCTAAAGTTGCATGTACTTTTGCGCCGTAGAAACCGTGGGTTATGTCGTGTTTACCTTTTATGCGGCATGTAGGTTGCTATAATTAACTGTTTTTGGAGAAACAATTTTTTTAATTACAATGAAAATTTGACTTATTCATTTGATCGTGGGTATAAGCTTTGTATGAATTTGCAAGAGTACAAAAGAGTCTTATTTTTATAGGGTTTTTAGATTTGGTTGGTTGGTTAACCGAGTCTAAAGACCCTTTTTTTTTTGCTTCTTATTTTTTCTTTAAAATGTGGTATAACCATTAACTTTAAGCCATTCTTCACAATCTTTAGTCCAGAATTTACTGGTATCGTTTACCCCCAAACCAAAACCATGTCCTCCTTTTTCATAAAGATGTAACTCAGCCGGAACGCCATTTTTTTTGAGTGCGAGGTAGTAATTGATACTATTCTCAGCTAGAACCACCGTATCATCGGTAGCGTGAATTAAAAAAGTTGCAGGAGTCTTTGAACTAACTTTCTTCTCATTCGAATAAAAATCCAGTAATTCCTGAGAAGGATGGTTTCCAAGCAGACTCGTTTGAGAGCCTTTGTGCGTAATATCATTTTGCATCGAAATTACCGGATAAATCAATAGCGAAAAATCAGGACGCGCACTTATTGTAGAATTTGTTTCGTAGGTCACATCGTCGTAATGAGTGGCTAAGGTCGAGGCCAAATGTCCTCCCGCTGAGAAGCCTATAACACCAATTTTGTTGCTGTCTATGCCGTATTTGGCTGCATTTTGCCTCACATAACGCATGGCTTCCTGCGCATCCTGTAATGGGCCGGTATTCTTATTTTTCATAATCTGATCACTGGGCAATCTGTATTTGACTACAAAAGCGGCAATTCCTAAACGATTCAGCCAGTTGGCAACTTTTGTACCTTCTTTGTCTATTGCCAAATGCTGATATCCTCCGCCCGGGAAAATAAGAACAGCAGTCTGATTGGGTTTAGGATCTTTTGGTAAAAAAATACTCAGTGTTGGAATGCTGACCAAACTCGTGCTTTGCACTTTTCCGTCTTTAAGAGATTCATTTTCTATATAATTGGAAGTTTTTAGCGCTCCGGGAATTGTATTCCACAACGGTATGATTTGATCTTGTGCTTGTACTTTAGACTGCATTATGGTGAGTAAAAATAGCGTTAGAAGTACTTCTTTGATGGTATAGTGTTTAAAAAAAGGCAATTTTTTCATGAATTATTAGAATTTTTAAGTGAATGAAATGGGAGTTTTAATCGCAAAATTTTAGATCAGATTTTAGTTCCGGTAATAATGTAACAAATGACTTTTGCCCTGGAGATTGCAGAATTACTGGAGATTCATCAAAAGTGAAAGTTTTCTGGACAATTTTGATACATAAAACGGACAAATTTCACACAATAGCTTTTAACAAATATATTGTTTAATCTGTAATTTTGAGTTCTTTTTTTTGATTGATATGTTTAATTATGAGTTTAAATTAATTTTTTCTATAATTTATTTGGAATATAAAGATTTAAAACTATATTTGTGCAATCGATTACATTTGTTTAATTTTGCTAGATTAAATTCAAAGGTGCTGCCGTTTTTGTATCGTGTGTTAACTACAGATTAAACTACCCGAAAAAATATCAATTTTATAATAAACCATTACCATGAACCAAACAGATGCAGTTATTATGAGCCAAACCAAAAAAATTACAGGAAGTTATCGTTGGAGTATATGTGCGTTGCTATTTTTTGCTACAACCATTAATTACTTAGACAGACAGGTACTTTCCTTAACCTGGAGCGATTTTATTGCGCCGGAGTTTCATTGGACGAATAATGACTATGGAAATATAACCGCCTTGTTTTCTATATTTTATGCTGTTTCACTACTGTTTGCAGGAAGGTTTGTAGATTGGATGGATACCAAAAAAGGTTTTCTCTGGGCGATTGGAATCTGGTCTTTTGGAGCTTGTTTGCATGCCTTTTGTGGTATTGCCACAGCCGGAATCATTACAGGAAACTGGTTTGTAGGCTTTGAAGGAGCAAAGGAAGCGATTCATCTTGTGAAAGATACCGGATTGGTAATCAATGTAAGTGTAACCTTGTTCATCTTCGCCCGTTTTGTTCTGGCGGTAGGAGAAGCAGGGAATTTTCCGGCAGCTATTAAAACAACAGCCGAATATTTCCCTAAAAAAGACAGGGCATTTTCAACCAGTATTTTTAATGCAGGTGCCACTGTTGGGGCATTAGCAGCTCCTATATCCATTCCGTTTATTGCAAAATCGTTCGGATGGGAAATGGCGTTTATCATAATTGGAGCTTTAGGCTTTGTCTGGATGGGATTCTGGATTTTCATGTATGATAAACCTGAAAAACACCCAAAAGTAAGTGCTGCAGAGTTAGAATATATCCAACAGGATGATTTAGCAGACAGTAAGTTAGAGGGATATGTACCGGAAACCAAAGACAAAGTATCTTTTGTAGATTGCTTTAAATACAAACAAACCTGGGCATTCGCTTTTGGAAAGTTTATGACCGATGGCGTATGGTGGTTTTTCTTATTCTGGACGCCGGCTTACCTGAGCTCTGTTTACGGAATGGATTCTACACAGGCCGCTTTACCTTTATTTGTTTTGTATATGATCACCCTGCTGTCTATTATTGGAGGATGGTTGCCCACCTATTTTGTGGAGAAAAAAGGAATGAACCCGTACGAAGGCAGAATGAGAGCCATGCTGATTTTTGCATTCTTTCCGTTACTGGCTTTAATTGCACAGCCTTTGGGGTACATAAGTTATTGGATTCCTGTGGTTATTATCGGTATTGCGGGGGCGGCTCACCAATCATGGTCGGCTAATATTTTTACTACTGTAGGAGATATGTTTCCTAAAAAAGCAATTGCAACGATTACCGGAATTGGAGGTTTAGCAGGAGGTGTTGGTTCAACTTTTATCAATAAGGGATCAGGAATGCTGTTTGACTATGCCAAAGAAAACAATATGTCTTTTATGGGCTTTCAGGGTATTGAGGCCGGCTACTTTATCATTTTCTCTATTTGTGCCGTTTGTTACTTAACAGGCTGGTCTGTAATGAAAACGTTAGTACCAAAATACAGCCCGATAACCAATCTTTAGGATTTTAGACTGTCGTTCAGTATCAGGATAGAAAAGAGAAGTTTTAATAAAAAATAAAATAAATTTTTAGTTTCAATTATGGTTTTTAAGGATAAAAATCTAATTTTGTGCAATCGATTACATTAAAATAAAATTATGACAAAATATAGCTCAAGATACGCGTCAAGCCCCGAAGCGGTGAAAAAGTATGATACTCAGGAATTGAGAAATGAATTTTTAATTGATGATCTGATGCAGGAAGATGAGATTGTATTAACCTACTCTCATTATGACCGATACATAGCCGGATCGGCAGTTCCGTTAAAGGATCTGACTTTAGAAAGTATTGATCCGCTTAAAGCAGGTTATTTTCTGGAAAGAAGAGAAATAGGTATCATCAATGTAGGAGGTAAGGGAGCTGTAGTAGTAGAAGGAGTTTCTTTTGAATTGGATTTTAAAGATGCTTTGTATATCGGAAGCGGTAACAAAGAAGTGATCTTTAAAAGTGATGACAGTAAGAATCCTGCAAAATTTTATATCAATTCGGCTCCGGCCCACACTACCTATCCAACGGTAAAAGTGAGTCTGGCGGAAGCCAATAAACTGGAGTTGGGTACTATGGAAACGGCCAATCACCGTACCGTAAACCAAATGATTATTGGAGGTGTTGTAACCACCTGCCAATTGCAGATGGGAATGACTGAGTTAAGACCCGGAAGTGTTTGGAATACCATGCCGGCACACGTACACGATCGCAGAATGGAAGTGTATTTTTATCTCGACATTCCCGAAAATCAGGCCGTTTGCCATTTTATGGGGCAGCCTCAGGAAACAAGACATATTTGGATGAACAATCATCAGGCCGTTATTTCACCGCCCTGGTCCATCCACTCCGGTTCCGGAACCAGTAATTATACTTTTATCTGGGGAATGGCCGGTGAGAATTTAGATTATGGAGATATGGATGTGTGTAAAATCACCGATTTAAGATAGAAATTATGGTAAACTCATTGTTTGATATAAAAGGAAAAGTTGCCCTGATAACAGGAAGTACACACGGACTGGGAATGGCAATGGCAAAAGGATTGGGTGAGGCAGGTGCAACAATTGTAATAAACGGTAACTCTTCTCAACAAAAAATTGATGCCGCTGTAGCTGAACTTGAAAAAGACGGAATTCATGCGGTGGGTTATAAATTTAATGTAACCGATGAGATGGAAGTGATCGCCGCCGTTCGACAAATTGAAAATGAGGTGGGTCCCATTGATATCCTGATCAATAATGCCGGGATTATCAAAAGGATTCCGCTGATCGAAATGGAAGTCGCCGATTTTAGGGAAGTTATCGATATCGATCTGGTAAGTCCGTTTATTGTATCAAAGCATGTAGTGAGAGGAATGATTGAAAGAAGACAAGGCAAGATAATCAACATTTGTTCGATGATGAGTGAGTTAGGCCGCAGTACAGTAGGAGCTTATGCTGCCGCAAAAGGCGGTTTGAAAATGCTTACTAAAAACATGGCTACCGAATGGGCCAAATACAATGTTCAGATCAACGGTATTGGGCCTGGTTATTTTGCTACCGAGCAAACCAAACCAATTCGCGTTGACGGGCATCCGTTTAACGATTTTATCATCAGCAGAACGCCGGCCGCAAAATGGGGAGAAGCCAGTGACTTAGCAGGAGCAGCTATATTTTTATCTTCAAAAGCCAGTGACTTTGTTAACGGTCATATTTTGTATGTCGATGGTGGAATTTTGGCAACAATTGGTAAGCCGTCAAACGAATAATTAGTTCAATTATATTAAAGAAACATGAGTTCAAATACCTTCATTAACGATAATTTTTTACTTGAAAATAAATTTGCTGAAGAGTTGTATCATAATTACTCTAAAAATCAGCCCATTATAGATTACCACAACCATTTGAACCCGCAGTTTATTGCCGAAGATAAAATTTTTGATAACATTACAAAGGTATGGATTAACGGAGATCACTACAAATGGCGTGCGATGCGTACATTAGGGATCAACGAGCAGTTTGTAACCGGAACTGCTTCCGACAAAGATAAGTTCTTAAACTGGGCGAAAACAGTTCCGTATACCATGCGTAATCCTTTGTATCATTGGACACACTTAGAACTGGCCCGTTATTTTGATATTTATGATTTGCTGAATGAAAAATCGGCAGAGAAAATTTATATAGAAACCACCGAGAAAATTAATTCTCCAGCCTACAGCACACAAAATTTGCTTAAAAAAGTAAACGCTGAATTGGTTTGTACCACCGAAGATCCTATTGATAACCTGGAGTTTCACCAGAAACTGGCAAAAAATCCAATTGGAACCAAAATGAGTACAGCATTCAGACCTGATAAAGCGATCTTAATTTCTAATGATGGCTATAATGCATATCTGGACACATTAGGGGATGTGTCCGGAGTTGCAATACACACCTACACAGATTTGTGCAGTGCCTTAAGAAACCGAATTGAGTTTTTCAATCAAAATGGCTGTAAACTGAGCGATCATGGTCTGGATCAGATTTACTTTGAAGATTTTACAGAAAGTGAAATCAACACCATTTTCAAAAAGAAAAGAGAAAACAGAATTTTAAGCCCTGAAGAAATTTTAAAATTCCAAAGCGCTGTATTGTTATTCTTGTCTGAAACCTATCATGAGTTTGGATGGGTACAGCAGTTTCACTTGGGAGCATTGCGAAATAACAACGCCCGTATGCACCGAATTTTAGGACCAGACACCGGTTGGGATTCTATAGGAGATTATCCGCAGGCACAAAAACTATCCGGCTTTTTAAATGCCCTGGACAGTCAGGATAAATTGACCAAAACAATAATTTACAACCTAAATCCGGCTGATAATGAGGTCATGGCAACCATGATTGGAAATTTCAATGACGGTAGTGTCAGAGGAAAAGTGCAGTTTGGATCAGGCTGGTGGTTTTTAGATCAGAAAGACGGAATGACGAAACAATTAAATGCTCTTTCCAATATGGGATTAATCAGCTGTTTCGTGGGGATGCTGACAGATTCAAGAAGCTTTCTGTCCTTCCCGAGGCATGAGTATTTCAGACGTATTTTATGTAATCTTCTGGGGGATGAAATCCAACGCGGTGAGCTTCCGAATGATATGGAATGGATTGGGAAATTAGTGGCTGATATTTCGTATAACAACGCAAAAGAATATTTCGGTTTTTAGTGAAATGTGAAGTGTGAGATGTGAAATGTGAGATGTTGAATGTGTGAAGAAAGAGTTTTAGAATCTTTTTAATCCGTGTAATCTGTGGCAAATAAAAGCAGCAAGCTTAATTTTCTTAACATCTTAATGGTAGAGAAGATTTTTTACTGGCAAAAAAAATAATAATAAATATGAATAAAGTAGTTGCATTTGGGGAAATCATGTTGCGTTTGTCGACCGAAAGGCATTTGCGTTTTTCGCAAGCTACAGCATTTGGTGCTACGTATGGAGGCGGCGAATTTAACGTTTGTGTGTCTTTGGCAAACTATGGTATCAATGCAGAATTTGTAACAAGATTACCCGAGAATGAAATTGGGGTTTCGGCCTTAAAAGAAATGCGAAAAATGAATGTAGAGTCCCGTAACGTAGTGTACGGAGGCGAACGTTTGGGGATTTATTTTCTGGAAACCGGCGCGGGAACACGTGGCAGTAATGTCGTTTACGATCGTGCGCACAGCTCCATGGCAACTATTGAAAAAGGAATGATTGACTGGGAGAAAGTGCTCGAAGGGGCAAGCTGGTTTCATTGGAGCGGAATTACACCGGCAATTTCCCAAAGTGCTGCCGAAGCCTGTTTAGAAGCAGTGAAAGCAGCTCATAAGCTGGGAATTACAATTTCCTGTGATTTGAATTACAGATCAAAATTATGGCAATATGGAAAAACGCCAGCCGATGTAATGCCGGAGCTCTTGCAATACTGCAATGTTGTTTTAGGAGATATTGATACCGCCTATTTTATGCTCGGAATTCCGAAAGTCAATCCGGATTATCAGGAGGAGAAATCGCTTTCGGTTTTGTACCGTAAATTGTTTGATTTGATTCCGAATTTAAAAACAGTAGCCACAACCTTGCGTTATTCTGTAAGTGCTTCACACCAGAGAATTGGCGGAATTTTGTTTGACGGAAAAGGCATTTACCAGGCAGCCGTAAAAGAAGTAACGCCAGTGGTAGACCGGGTAGGAAGCGGAGATGCCTTTATGGGAGGTTTAATTTACGGATTGCAACAATATCAGAATAACCATCAGCGGGCCTTAGATTTTGCAGTGGCCGCCTGCTGTTTAAAACATACCATAGCCGGAGATTATAATCTGGTAACCTTAAAAGAAGTTGAAAATATAATAGATGGTGATTCTGCCGGATTAGTATCCAGATAATTGATTTAAATATGGCAAAATATTCAAGAATAGAAGTGGCTTTAACGATGAAAGAGAACGGAATGGTTCCGTTATTCTTTCATTCAGATATCGAAATAAGCAAGAAAGTATTAAAAGCCTGTTATGATGGAGGCGCACGATTAATGGAGTTTACAAGCCGGGGAGATTTTGCCCATGAAGTTTTTGGCGCTTTAAACAAATATGCTTTGGCAGAATTACCGGGAATGATGCTTGGTGTGGGTTCTGTTACAGATGCGGCTGCGGCTTCGTTGTACATGAGTTTAGGAGCAAATTTTATCGTAACACCGGTTTTTAGAGAAGATATAGCAATCGCCTGTAATCGCCGAAAAGTGCTTTGGTCTCCGGGCTGCGGAACTTTGACGGAAATCGCGAGAGCCGAAGAATTAGGGTGCGAAATCGTAAAACTGTTCCCGGGGGATATTTACGGACCGGAATTTATAAAGGCTATAAAAGGCCCTTGTCCGTGGACAAGTATTATGCCTACCGGCGGAGTTTTGCCTACAGTAGACAGCCTGACTTCGTGGTTTAATGCAGGAGCAACCTGTGTTGGGATCGGGTCACAGTTAATTTCAAAAGACATATTAGATAACAACGATTTTGACGGACTAAAAACAAAAGTCAGTCAGGTTCTTGAGATCATAAAAAATATTAAAAATAAATAAGGAGTAATCATGCCAATCCTTATTTAACATGCGTTTTTTTAGATTTTAGAAATTGTAATTGAGCATTACGCTTGATAAATAAATCTTGTGAATCCTCACAGCAAGATTTGTTTTCCTCACACAAGCGTAATGTTTCTTTTACAAGACGAGAGAAGGAGCGGAAGTAAGAGATTAAATGTGGTTATTTATAACACTTTAAGAGAAAAGTAATGGAAAAAATAAACAGAGAAAACTCAGGTTTTTCAGAAAAACTTCCTATAAAAATAGTTCAGTTTGGAGAAGGTAACTTTTTAAGAGCCTTTGTCGAATACGCTTTTCAAAAATTAAATCAGGAAGCTGGTTTTAATGCAGGAATTGCCGTAGTACAGCCTATTGACAGAGGTTTGGTGAATATGATTAATGCTCAGGACGGATTGTATACGCTGTTTATGAAGGGCGTTAAAAAAGGAGAAGAAATTGAGGAGAAAGAATTGATTACCAATATCGTGAAAGCAGTTGATCCTTATGCTTCTTTTCAGGAATATCTGGCTTTAGCCAAAGAAGAAGAACTGGCTTTTATCATTTCAAATACAACCGAAGCAGGCATCGAATACATCGAATCCGATCAGCTGACGATGCAGCCACCGGTTTCATTTCCGGCTAAATTAACAGTGCTTTTGTATGAAAGATTCAAACATTTTAATGGTGCGGCAGATAAAGCTTTAACGATTATTCCTTGCGAATTAATCAATTACAATTCAGATACTTTAAAAGAAATTATTTTAAAATATTGTACCGATTGGAAACTGGAAGAAGAATTTATTTCGTGGTTAACCAACAGCTGTTCTTTCCATAACACATTGGTAGACCGAATTGTACCGGGTTATCCAAAAGACCAGATCGAAGAATACAACAGCCAGTTACCTTATAAAGATGATTTGATTGTAAGTGCCGAAAGTTTCTTTTTATGGGTGATTGAAGGAGATGATCAGCTAAAAGCAAAACTTCCGTTTGATCAAACCGCTTTAGATGTGAAAATCGTAGCAGACATGCAGCCGTATCGCACGCGTAAAGTGAGAATTCTGAATGGAGCGCATACCGCCATGGTTCCTTTTTCAATGCTTTATGGCAACGAAACAGTAAAAGAAACGGTTGATAATGCCTTTACGGGAGCTTTTGTAAACAAAGCTGTTTTTGAGGAGATTAATGAGACGTTGAACATGGACAAAGCAGAATTGGCCAGTTTCTCTGAAGAAATTCTGGATCGTTTCAGAAACCCGTTTATCAAGCATTTACTCTCGTCCATTGCATTAAATTCAGTTTCAAAATTCAAAGTAAGAGTATTGCCTAGTTTGACAGGTTATGTAGCGATTCACGAGAAACTTCCGGTTCATTTAACATTTGCATTTGCGGCTTTAATTCGTTTCTACAAAGGAACATGGAAAGGAGAGGTCTTGCCGGTTAATGACAGTGAGGATATCGTCTCTTTTTTTGACAGTCTTTGGAAATCGGATGATTATGAAAAAATAGCGCGACTGACTTTGCAAAATAAAAATTTCTGGGACGAGGATTTAACCCTACTGCCGGGATTAACAAATGCAATTGCAGTGGCATTGGAAGAAATTGATGCAAACGGAGTTGAAAATGGTTTTGCCAATTTTCAAAAACAAATAAACAAGGTAACCCAGAAAGTTTAGTTATGGCAACGCAAAAAAAACTAATAAAAGTTCATCCTACTGACAACGTAGCGGTAGCTTTAGTGAATCTTTCAGCTGGTGAGGTGATTGATTTTGAAGGCTCGGCTGTTACTGTGGAGAGTGATGTGAAAATGAAACATAAAATCGCGATGGTTCCTTTTAACATAGGAGACAGGATTATTATGTACGGTGTTTTGGTGGGGAAAGCCAGTGCCAAAATTGAAAAGGGAGGTTTGCTTTCAACCGCAAATGTCAAACATGAAAGCGATAAGGTAACCGGAAAAACAGAAACCATTGGCTGGACAGCTCCTAATATTGACAAATGGAAAGACAGAACTTTCATGGGCTATCACAGAGAAGACGGACAAGTTGGTACAGAGAATGTATGGTTATTTTTTCCATTGGTATTTTGTGAAAACCGAAACATCGAAATCTTAAAAGACATTTTCGAGAAAGAACTAATGAAACCGAAGGAAAACGATTATCAATTGTTGCTTCGTTCTTTGGTTAAATCAGAAACGGGTGGTGCAGGAAATGAAGCAGCTTCAAATGAAGCCAATTTATTCAACAACATCGAAGTAAAATTCATCACACATCAGGGTGGTTGTGGCGGTATTCGTCAGGATTCGCATAGTCTGGCCAAATTGTTGGCGGGTTATGTAAACAATCCGAATGTGGCGGGAGCAACGGTTTTGAGTTTGGGCTGTCAGAACCTGCAGATTCAGATTTTTAAAGATGCTCTAGATGCCATAAACCCAAACAGTAAAAAACCGGTTCTGATTTACGATCAGCAGCAAATCGGAACTATCGAAACCATGTTGAGCAGTGTGGTAAAAGATACCTTTGAAGCAATTAAAAAAGCCAATGAAGTACAAAGAGCTCCGGCACCTTTGTCAAAACTAAAAATTGGTTTGGAATGTGGTGGTTCAGACGGATTCTCCGGAATTTCGGCTAACCCGACTTTAGGAGTAACGTCAGATTTACTGGCTGCTTTAGGAGGAACTACCATTCTTTCGGAGTTTCCTGAATTGTGCGGGGTAGAACAGGAATTAGTAAATCGTTGCGTGGAAGATGAAGGCGGAGAGCGTTTTCTGGAATTGATGAAATGGTATGAAAAAACGGTGGTCGATGCCGGTTCAGGATTTGATATGAACCCTTCTCCGGGAAATATCAAAGACGGATTGATTACCGATGCGATGAAATCTGCGGGAGCAGCTAAAAAAGGCGGTACATCGCCAATTACGGGTGTTTTTGATTATGGTGAATACATTTCAAAACCGGGATTAACCTTGCTTTGCACGCCTGGAAATGACGTTGAATGTACAACAGCAATGGTAGGTTCAGGAGCTAATATGGTATTGTTTACGACAGGTTTAGGAACTCCAACAGGAAACCCGATCGCACCCGTAGTGAAAATTTCATCCAACACAGATCTGGCTAAAAAAATGTCGGACATCATTGATATTGATACCGGCGGAATTATCACCGGAGAAAAAACGATCGACGAAATGGCCGACGAAATGTTGGAATTTATCATCGATGTTGCCAGCGGTACCATTAAAACCAAAGCAGCAATCTTAAATCAAAACGATTTTATTCCTTGGAAAAGAGGAGTTTCACTTTAATAAAAGGAAGGTATTGTAATAAAAAAAAGCTCACTAAACAGTGAGCTTTTTTTGTTTGAACCATTAAGATATTAAGTTTCATTAAGAAGTAATCTGCATAGCTTAATCTACTTACTCGCTTGATAAAAAAAGGCAAAAACTTAATTTGCCTTAATATCTTAATGGTGAAAAAAAACTAAAAGCTAGTTCTTGACGATGACTTACGAATGTGTAATTCCGGCGCAAGAACGACCTTTTTTTCGATTTTAATAGTTTCAGTTTTATCCACCTGTTCCAGAAAAACACGTGCAGACATTTTTCCCATTTCTAAAGGAGACTGATCTACAGAGGTAATGGATAACTCCATGAATTTCGTAAAAGGTTCATTACTGAAACCGGCTACACAAAATTCTTTCGGAATATTGATGTTTCTTTCTTTTAACTCCTGAATAGCGCCTAAAGCAGCAAAATCACTCGACGAGAATATCGCATCAGGAGGAGTTTCCAGCTGAAGTAAAAGGTCAACAGCCTCTTTTCCGTGATCAACCGTACTTTTAACCGGAATAACGTACGCTTCATTAAAAGGGATTCCGCTATCCAGTAATGCCTGCTTGTAGCCGAGGAACCTGTTCTTGAAAATTTCAAGCGACTGATCTCCGGATAAATGTGCAATTTGTTTGCAGCCTTCGTCGATCAAATGTTTGGTCGTTAAATAACCGCCTCTAAAGTCATTTATCGTTACGGAGCTTACGCCGTCAATATGTTTGCTTCTGTCAAAAAAGATCAGCGGAACATTTTTTTCTAAGACATATTGAAAAGCACCGTCGTTTTCTCCCGTGACATCGGTAACCGACATGATGATGCCGTCGACCTGAGCGTCTATTAAAGTATATAGATTTTCGTTTTCTCTTTTCGGACTTTCGTGCGTCTGGCAAATAATAACCTGATAGCCATGCGGATGAAGTTCTTCTTCGATACCTCTGATCACCGAAGCAAAAAAGTTGCTGTCGATACGCGGAACGATAACGCCAATATTATTACTACGGCCGCTTTTTAAGGCGAGCGCCAGCTTATTCTGCTTGTAATTCATTGAAGCCGCAGTTTTAATAACCAACTCACGTGTGCTCTCTTTTATTTTCGGATTGTTGTTTAACGCCCGGGAAACAGTAGCAGCGGTGATATTTAATTTTTCGGCAATATCGTAAATGGTTATTTTTTCGCTCATGAAAAATGTTTTTTCAAATTAATCTCTGACAAAAATACATATTTTTTTATAACGTTACACAAATTGTTATCGATTACCATAATTTATAATTAAAACGATTTCGGTTGCACAATGCTAATAAATTATATGTTTTTTTACATTAAGTGTAATTATAATTCCCAATAAAAATTAAATATATAATTAATTTTCAAATAAATTTGGTGCATTGGAACTTATTTTTTACTTTCGTGTAATCGATTACATAATTGCATTGTTTTGGAAATCAAACCAAAAAATATCATACAAATGACTACAGGGAAAGTTTTAGTGTTTAAATCAGTTTTAATGGCGGCGGCAGCAGGAATCATTATGCTGTCTTGTGGGAAGCAGGTTTTGGCAGTTCCTGAATCGGATCCCTGGAAAGAGAAAGAGGCCATCGTTAACAGCATTCCTAAAACCCGTTTTCCGGATAAGACTTATAATATTAAAGACTTTGGAGCGGTGCCCGACGGAAAAACATCAAACACCTTAGCCTTTGATAAAGCAATAAAAACATGTGCTCAAAATGGTGGTGGAAAAGTATTGGTTCCTGACGGGAAGTATCTAACGGGTGCCATTCATTTAGAAAGCAATGTAAATCTGCATCTGGACGATCATGCTGAAATTCTTTTTAGTATCAATCCAAATGAATATCCTATAGTTCATACCTCATTTGAAGGAACCGAACTGATGAATTATTCCCCTCTTATTTATGCAAAGAACAAAACCAATATCGCCATAACCGGAAAAGGAACGCTGAACGGACAGGCAGATAGCACCAATTGGTGGATTTGGTCGGGAGGTAAGGATTACGGCTGGAAAAAAGGAATTCCATCGCAAAATGACCCGCAGAACCGTGAGTTTTTGGTAGATATGGCCGAAAAGGGAGTTCCGGTTCCCGAAAGAATTTTTGGAGAGGGACGTTACTTGCGTCCTAATTTTATTGAGTTTTTTGAATGCAATACCGTTCTGGTAAAAGACATTACGATCATACACGCTCCTTTTTGGATTTTACATCCTCTAAAATCCATGAACATTATTATTGACGGTGTTACCGTAAACAGTCATGGGCCTAATAATGACGGTTGCGATCCCGAATATTCGCAAAACATACTCATCAAAAACTGCACTTTTAACACTGGAGATGATTGTATCGCAATCAAAGCAGGAAGAGATGCTGATGGCCGACGTGTAGCCATTCCGAGTAAGAATATTATTGTTCAGAACTGTAAAATGATCGACGGGCATGGCGGAGTTGTAATTGGCAGTGAAATATCGGCCGGTGTCAACAACGTTTTTGTAGAAGACTGTGTCATGGACAGCCCCAATCTAGATCGCGCCATTCGGATCAAAACCAATTCAAAAAGAGGTGGAGTCATAGAAAATGTATATGTCCGAAATCTTGAAGTGGGAACTGTAAAAGAATGTGTTTTAAAATTAAACATGTTTTACAACGTCTACGGATCACAAACGGGCAACTTTATTCCGACCATCCGAAACATAAGCCTTGAAAATGTAAAAGTGAAAAATGGAGGGAAATATGGAGTCTGGGCAGAGGGTTATGCACAATCTCCCGTTGAAAATATCACGCTTAAAAACGTAGTCATTCAAAAAGTAGACTCCGTACACCTGCTTAAAAATGTAAAGAACATCAAATTTATGAATACCTATATCAATGAAAAAAAAGTAGAATAACTTATAAAACAAAAACTATCAATTAACCAAACCATTTTAAAAAATTATGAATATCAGACCATTATTAAAGAAAAAAATAAAATACAGTCTTGTATTTTTATTTTTCCTGAATTTTCTGTTGAGCACCGCCACTTATGGGCAGTCGACTACAATAGAGGGGAAAATTACAGATGCTGCGGGTTTATCATTGCCAGGTGTAAACATTCAGGAAAAAGGAACTAAAAATGGAACTTCTACAGATTTTGAAGGAAGTTTTAAAATAAATGTCACCAGTAACAAAGCTATTTTAATTGTGAGCTACTTAGGCTTTCAGACGCAGGAAGTGAGTGTTGCCGGAAAATCGAAAGTAAATGTTAGCCTTGCCGAACAATCGAACTCACTTAATGAAGTGGTGGTTGTAGGGTATGGTACAGCAAAAAAGACAGATCTTACAGGGGCTGTCAATACCTTATCGGCAGCTAAAATAACCGAAAGAAACGTGACAAATCCAATGGAAGCCATTCAGGGTGGTATTGCCGGAGTTCAGGTAACTTCAAACAGTGGCCGAATCGGAGACGGTTTTAATGTGGTGATCAGAGGAACAAACTCGATCAATAAAGATGGTTCTAAACCGCTTTTTGTGGTTGATGGTGTACCGAGTGACAATATTGACTTCCTGAATCCACAGGATATTGCGAGAATGGATGTACTGAAAGATGCTTCTTCTGCTGCAATTTATGGTTCAAGAGGAGGAAGCGGGGTTATTATTGTAACCACCAAAAGCGGAACAAGCGCTAAGTCGGGTGTAACCGTTACATTTGACAGTTCTTACGGTAACAAACAGGCCGTACGATTACCAAAACTAATGAGTCCTGAAAAATGGTGGTATTACCATCAATCGGCATTTTTGGCAACCACTATTTCAGCTACAAATCCAACCTATAATGATATTGATGCTTCAGAATTGAATGCAGCTGTAGGACAGGCAGGTACAAACCCTGTTTTGTTTCAGCGAGTAGCTAAAAATCAAAGCTACAACTGGCAGGATACAGTTCTTAAAGGCGGAATGACACAAAACAATTATCTGAACGTTTCGGGCCGTGCTGATAACGGACTGTCTTACAACATTGGTTTGGGAGCTCAGAAAGAAACCGGAGTAATTGACAATGAGGGAATTGATAAGTACAATTTTAAAGCAGGTTTGAACCATAAGGTAAACGATAAAATTTCATTTGGAGTAAACCTGACCATTTCTAAGACTTCCGAACAGTTAGGGAGTCCAACGGCCATGCAGGAAGCTTTCAGACAAAATCCGTATACGTCGCCTTGGGCTATCGATGCTGCCGGTAATGAAATTGTGGGAACTTATGCGCAGCAACCTGGTACATTAAGATATCCGAACGGAAATTTGGCGATTAACAAAACGGGTTCTTATAATCCGCTTTTAGAAATTGCAAATTCGGCAGATGAAATAGAAAGATTCACCACTATCGGGAATATTTTCGGAGAATATAAAATCAACAGCTGGTTATCGTTCCGATCTACTTTTTCAGCAGGAAAAATGGATGCCAGAGAAGGAAGATCATTTGGCGCTCAAACCGATTTTGGTCTTAAAAACAAAAGTTTGCCATCCGGTGACGTAACGAATCTGAACAATTTTAATTATACCTGGGACAACCAGTTTAACATCAACTATACTTTAAACAAAGACCACGTTTTTAGCTTTTTAGGACTTCAGAGTTTCTACTCTAATACTACCGAAACTTACTTTGCAGCCTCAAGAGAAAACCCTTTTGAAACCAGTTTTTACAACTTAGGTTCAGGAGTTCAGTCTACTTACTCCTTGACACCATCAACCGGGACAATCGCCTTAATTCCTTCGGGAGTATTCACACCTTACTCTAAAAACACTTTAGAATCGTATGCTGCCCGTTTTAATTATGCGTACAAGGGACGTTATTTGTTAACCGCTTCGGTACGTTATGACGGATCATCAGTTTTAGCAGAAAATAATAAATGGACGGCTTTCCCTTCTGTAGCTTTAGGATGGAATGTTCATGAAGAAGGATTTATGAAAAAATTAGATTTTGTTTCTAATTTCAAACTAAGAGGAAGTATTGGGTACACAGGAAACGATAACGTAAGCCCGTATTCAAGTTTAAGTGTTTTAAAAAATCCTACTTATTATGATTTTAATGGTACCATCGCAAATGGTTACACGGCTTCAAGTTTAGGAAATACAAATCTGACCTGGGAAAAAACAAAAGAGGTGAATTTAGGTTTAGATTTCGGATTTGCTCATAACCGAATCTCTGGTAGTGTGGATGTGTACAATCGTTTGTCAAAAGATTTATTGTTTCAACAAGCGCTTCCATTGGAAATTGGAGTGCCAACTATTACCTCTAACGTAGGTTCGATCAGAAATAAAGGTATTGAGGTTGCCTTGGTTACTAAAAATATTCAGACTAAAAATGTGAGTTGGGAAACGAGTTTTACTTTTACTAAAAACGTAAACAAACTCGAATCGATTTATGGACAGGATCAGGTAAGTGATGTTGGAAATAACTTATTTATCGGAGAAAACGTTCACTCTTATTACAACTATGTTTTTGATGGCGTATGGCAGGAGAGCGAAGCAGCACAGGCCCTTACTTACGGTCAGAAACCGGGAGAAGCAAAAGTAAAAGACCTGAACAACGATGGTAAAATTGATGCCAATAACGACAGAGCTATTTTAGGAAACTACGATCCTAAATGGTCCGGAAGTTTTTCTACCACTTTAAAAGTAAAACAATTTGACCTTTCGATGTCTTTGATTACCAATCAGGGAATGACCGTATTTAGCGGATTTCACGACAACTTTGCCGATGTTACCGACAGAGGACGTCAGAAGTTTGATCTTGGCGATTGGTATGTTCCGGCTAATGGTGCAGGTTTGCCTGCCCAGTATTCAAACACAAATCCGTTACCACGTGGAGCGGGAGTTTACTACGATACCAATAACGTAGCATTTTATAAAGACGCTTCTTTTGTAAAAGTGCAAAACATTGCTTTAGGTTATAGTTTTGATCAGGATTTGGTGAGTAAATTAAAAATTAAAAGTTTAAGACTTTATGTGAATGTGTTGAATCCTTTTGTATTTACAAATTACGAAGGATACGACCCTGAATGGGCAACTGCAGCTTTAGCGGTAAATCGTGTAGCAACAATGACGGTTCAGATGGGATTAAGTTTAAAATTTTAAAGTAAGAAAAATGAAAAAAATACTAATAGTTTTAGGAATACTGGTGACGACATTAAATTCGTGCTCCAATTTTATAGAGGAAGACAATCGTGCCTTCGGCTCGGCAGAACAATATTTTCTTACTGCGCCCGGGTTTGAGTCTTTGGTGAACACCAATTATGCAACTTTAAAAGACATTTACGGAGGTGATCCGTGGCTGTTTGAAGCAGGTACCGATATGTATTCTGAGGGAAGAAATCAGGAACCGGAAGGACTGGCTAAATATTTAACCCTTTCTTCGTCTTCTGCAGGAGTAGATTTGTTATACAGAACCTGTTACATGGCCATTCAGCAAGCCAACAAAGGACTGTACTATTCTACCCTTACTGAAAAAGCAAATACCGTAGATACAAGAGTGGGAGAACTTAAATTTTTAAGAGCAAACGCTTATTTTCTTTTGGTTCAGACTTACGGAGGTGTTCCTGTTGTATTGGAAAATATCAACACTGCTGTGACTTCTTTCGACAGAAATTCGGCAGAAGAAGTATACACTCAAATTTTAAAAGATCTTAACGAAGCCTTACCCGCAGTGGCTACTGGCGCCTATACAGGAAGAATTAATAAAAGAGCAGTTCAGGATTTACTGGCAAAAGTATATTTGACCAAAGGTTATGAAACTTTTGGAATTGCGGCAGATTTTACAACCGCGGCCAATTTAGCCGATCAGGTAATTGCGGGACAGCCACTTAATATTTCTTTTGCCGACGTAGTAAAACCAGGAAACGAAATGAATGCCGAAACGATCTTCTCTGTTCAGTTTTCTGTAGCGTCAAATGCTACCGGTCCAACAGCTTTGGGAAGTTCTCAAAACTACTGGTTTAGCTCGTATTTAGGAGCAGCGGCGGCAGGTAATCCTTATCCAAACAGAAGTTACACACTTTGCCCTACGGTTTATGCATTATCGCTGTATGAGCAGGGCGATAAACGTTGGGAGAATACCTTCATGACAGAAATCTATAGCAAATACTATGATTTTTATACCGTAACCGATAAAACAGCATTAAAAATTACAGATTTTTATGAGCCTCGTTGGTTTACTTTGGCCGATAGAGCAGCCTGGAATACTGCTAATGCTTCAAGAAAAGCAAATGCAGCAACGTTCAGATATCACAATTGGGGAACCTATTCTTCAGCAGCAGCTTCAGGGGGTGACTACAACCTGATTCCGGTTCGTAAATTTGACGATCCAAACGCTCCCTATAGCGGCGCAACCAGTGCAAACTACAACACCACACCGATCACACCGGCAACCAACAGAAGCAGTAGCCGTGATTTTATTGTAGCAAGACTTGGAGAAACCTATTTAGTAGCCGCCGAAGCTTATTTTAAAGCCGGTCAGCCTGCAACAGCTTTAGCACGTTTGAATGAAGTAAGAAGAAGAGCGGGTGGTGGAGTAGTCGGAGCAATTCCGGTAATGACCACCATCGATATCAACACCATATTAGATGAAAGAGGACGAGAATTATTAGGCGAGTACCACCGTTGGTTTGATTTGAAACGTACCGGTACCTTAGTGCAAAGAGCGGTTTTATACAATCCTAAAATCACAAATGCAAACGTTTTTAGCGGGCAAAATGGCAATCTTAAAATATTAAGACCAATCCCTCAGTCAGCATTAGATTTGAACAGAAGTAAAAATTACCCTCAAAACCCGGCTTATTAACAGGCTTTTATAATTAGTAGTTTAAAAATTTTGAGGTTCGTTTTTTTTTTTTTGAGGCAGTTAAAAAGGGGTTCGACCCGGAATCGGACTCCTTTTAACTAAAAACCAGAGCGGGTAAATGAAAAGAATGGGGATTGTTTTATTGCTTTTTTCGAAGGTCATGCTGGCACAAAACCAGTATGCTGTTGATACCTCCTATACCGAAAAAAGCACTTATGCAAAACTAATTAAGAAATATCCGTTTATAAAAATAGCGGAAGCAGATAACAAGGCAAATGTTCTTCAAATAGCGGACATAGTCTATGATAAAATTGAAAAGAGAGAGTTACATCTGGACGCCTATTGGAATAAAAGTGAAAAGGCAAATCCGGGAGTCATACTGATTCATGGAGGAGGCTGGAAATCCGGGAATAAAAAGCAGCTTGAGGTTTTAGGACAGGCAATAAGCGCAAAAGGATATTCGTGTTTTGCAATCGAATACAGATTATCACCGGAGGCAAAATATCCGCAAGCGATTTATGATGTAAAAAATGCCATTAAATTTGTAAAAGACAATGCGAAAAAATTCCATGTAGATCCGGACAAAATTGCTGTTTTAGGATGCTCCTCAGGAGGTCAGATGGCAGCTTTGATTGGTACCACAAATGAGAATTTAGCTTTTGAGGATTCTCGGAACAGGAGCACATCTTCGTCAAAAGTACAGGCAATACTTGATGTAGACGGAATTCTGGCTTTTAAACATCCCGAATCGGAAGAAGGAGAAATGGCAGCTTTTTGGTTAAATGGAACCTATCAGGAGAATCCTGAGAATTGGGAGCAGGCAGCAGCGTTAAGGCATACGGATAAAAATACGCCGCCAATACTCTTTATCAACAGTAGTTTTGATCGGTTTCATGCCGGCAGAGACGATATGATTGCGATTTTAAATCAGCATAAAATTTACAATGAGGTCAGAACAATTCAGAATTCACCGCATTCCTTTTGGTTTTTTCAGCCGTGGTTGGATGAAACGGTTTATTATGCCACACAATTTTTAAACAAAGTATTTAAATAATTACAATAAAAATGAAAACGAAAATCACCTTAGCGACCTTACTTTTAGTTGGTATTACAGCAGTTAATGCGCAAAAACAGGATCTAAAAATCGCTAAAACCTATGCCGAGATATCTGCTAAAACAGACGGAAAGTGGGAAGGTCGTAAATACATTGGCGGAACAGCATTCAAAAATGTTGACAGACTCAAATTGTCGCCCGAACATACCGATCACTCATTTGATATTCGTTACGAAGGACCGGGTTGGGAAAATAACCGCATTGGATATCGTTTGTATTTAGACTGGAGAAATGCGATTGACATATTTGGAAAAAAAACAACAGAAATTATTCTGCCAAAAGTGGGACAGGATAATTTTGATTCTTACCACGAGATGAGCGATTGGGGTGCCGATATTCTGAAAGCCGGAAAAGGAATCGGAATTGGTTCAATAGACCGTTATTTAAACAATGAAAAATTACATTTCCATGAAGTGGATTCTACCATTGCAACAGTAGTAAACAAAACCAATGAATCGGGTGTAAAAGTGCAGTACTATGGTTGGAAAACCGCCTCTGATAAAATTGATTTCACATCAGTTTTGACCATCAAACCAAACGAACTGTATACCAAACACACCATTCAGGGATCCAAAGAAATTCAGGGAATTTGCACCGGAATTGTAAAGCAGAAAAACACAGAACTTCTTAAAAAAGAAAGCAAAAATAAAAAATGGGCTTATTTGGCAACATACGGGCAGCAGTCATTAGTTCCGGATAAATTAGGAATGGCTATTTTTTATGAAATTAACACAATTGAGAGTGCCCCGGATACAGATTTAGATTATCTTTTAGTATTCAAACCAACAACAAAAGCGACTTCTTTTTACCTTTTAGGCGCCTGGGAACAAGAACAAAACGGAATTAAATCGAAAGAAGAATTTGTAAAATATTTAGATGAAAAGCTAGAGGTGCTGAATAGGAAGGGGAAGATGTGATATGTGAAATGTGGGATGTAAGATGTGAAATGTAGTTTAAAAATAGGCCACAGATTAAAAGGATTAGAGAGATTAAAAAATCTGCATAATCTGCGAGAGAAAAATATTCACAATTTAATACACAAGTTAACTTAATCCATTTTAATCGTTGTAATCTGTGGCAAAAATACATCAACTGCAAGAATATAATTTTATGCTTAAACCGACTTTTATAAAAATTAACCTTATTGTTTTGCTACTAATTATCAGTACTAAAACAATAGCACAGGCACATGAAAATAGCGTCTTGCCCAATAATCTAAAATGGTCGGAGAGAACAGCGTTTACTATTTTGGATAAATACCCGAAAGCCTGGCAAATCGATGGCACCGAAAAGCCCAAATGGGATTATAAAATGGGATTAGTATTGTCGGCTTTTGAAAAATTATATCAGAAAACAAACGATAAAAAATATTTCAATTACATCAAAGAATATGCAGACGAACTGATTGATGCCGAGGGAAATAATAGTAAATATGAGAGAGATGAGTACAATATTGACTGTGCCAATCCCGGAAAATTACTGTTTAAGCTGTACGACGAAACGAAAGACAAACGTTATTTAAAAGTATTGCAGGAATTAAGAAAACAGCTTGAAAACCAGCCCAGAACAGCCAGTGGCGGATTCTGGCACAAACAAATCTATCCCAATCAAATGTGGATTGACGGTTTGTACATGGCTGAACCTTTTTACACCCAGTATACGGTTAGATTTGAAAATGGTAAAGCTTTAAACGATATTGCAAAGCAATTTGAATTGGTACAGATACATTTAGTCGATCAAAAAACAGGATTGGTTTATCAGGCTTGGGATGAAAGCAAAGAAATTGGCTGGGCAAATCCAGAAACAGGAACTTCACCAACGATTTGGGGGCGTGGCATTGGTTGGTACATGATGGCTTTGGTTGAAACCTTGGAGTATTATCCAAAAACACATCCCAAATATAAAGCGCTGACAGAAGATCTGAATCAAATTGCAAAAAGTGTCGTGCAGCATAAAAGTGCATCAGGTTTGTGGTATCAGGTTGCAGATAAGCCTGAAAGGAACGGGAATTTTTTAGAATCTTCGGCATCGGCTATGATTATTTATGCTTTAGCGAAAGGGACGAATAAAGGATACCTGAAACCGATATATAAAAAAACAGCCGAAGAATCATTTGAAGCCTATCTGAAAGAATTTGTAAGCAAAGACAATCAGGGACACATCATTATTTCAAAAGTATCTTCGAATGTAGGTTTAGGAGGAAAACCATTTCGGGACGGAACAAATGAGTATTATATCAAAAGCAAAACAAAGGACAATAGCTCACCAGCGCTTGCAGCCTTTTTGCTGAGTGCATTAGAATTGGAAAAATAGTAGAATCTAAAATATAGTTTAAAAATGAAAAATAATAGAACGAAAGGTTGTTTTACAGCGGTGGCTTTAGTTTGTCTGATAGCCTTTACAAGCTGTAAAGTGACTTCTCAGGAAACGTCAAAAAAGGAAATTGTCATTGGTAAAGATCTAAAATGGTCCGATAAAATGACTTTGACTTTAATGAAACGCCATCCTGAAAGTTATCAGATTGATGATTCGAAAACACCAAAATGGGATTATGTTCATGGATTGGTTTTGCATGCTATTGCAGAATTGTACAAAAAGAATCCGGATCCAAGGTACGCGGCTTATGTAAAAAGTTATGTGGATACTTTGGTTCAGAACGATGGAACCATTAAAACCTATGAGTTAGACAAGTACAATATTGACTTAATTGTGCCGGGACGTTTGTTGTTTCAGACTTATACCGCTACTAAGGAAGAAAAATATTTAAAAGCACTTCAATTATTACGCAAACAATTGGCAGGACAGCCCAGAACAGCAAGTGGCGGATTTTGGCACAAACAAATCTATCCCAACCAAATGTGGCTTGACGGTTTGTATATGGGAGAACCATTTTATGCGCAATATACCGTTACCTTTGAAGGAGGAAAAAATCTTGATGATGTTGCGAAACAATTTGAATTAATTCAATTGCATGCTACAGACCCCAAAACAGGATTATTGTACCACGGTTGGGATGAAAGCAAAGTTATGCCGTGGGCGAATAAAGAAAACGGAACCTCTCCAAACTTTTGGTCCAGAGCTTTAGGCTGGTACGCGATGGCATTGGTTGATGCCCTCGATTATTTCCCTAAAAATCATCCAAAACAAAAAGAACTGGTAAAATATCTCAATGGTGTTTCGGCAGCTTTGGCTAAATATCAGGACAAATCCGGTTTATGGTATCAGGTTACAGACAAAGGTGGTGCAGAAGGAAACTATCTTGAAGCTTCCGGATCCTCAATGTTTGCCTATGCTTTTGCAAAAGGAGCCAATAAAGGATACCTGCCTGCAAAATACAAAAGTCTGGCCAATAAAGCTTTTGACGGTTTGATCAAACAATTGATAAAGGTAGATGCTGATGGTGGAATTACACTTACACAAGCCTGTCAGGTGGCAGGTTTAGGAGGTAATCCGTATCGTGATGGTTCGTACACCTACTACGTAAACGAAAAGAAAAAAGACAACGATCCTAAAGCGACCGGACCGTTTATTCTGGCAGCTGTCGAATTAAACAGATAATATAAAACCACCCGAAAGGTTTCTAAAACCTGTCGGGTTTAATGGGATGATAGTAACAAAATAAAATTTTATAATGATTAAGTTAAAAAATATCCTATTGCTTTTTGGTATGCTTCTGAGTTTTGGTATTCAGGCACAGAACAGCTATAAAAACTGGCCTGATATTATTCGGAAAAGCGATGCAGCCTGGTTTGGTACCGATGAAGCAAAAAAAATAGCAGAGAATGTTTTACTGTATCAAAGGGATATAGGCGGCTGGCCAAAGAACATTCAGATGCAGAAAGAGTTAACGCCCGAGCAGAAAAAGGAGCTGCTTGCACTCAAAAAAACAACTGCAGAAACAACGACAGACAATGGAGCAACTTGTCAGGAAATGCTTTTCATGTCGAAAATGTACGCGCAGGTAAAAGACGATAGATACCAGGAATCTTTTTTAAAGGGATTTCAGTACCTGCTGGATGCTCAATACAAAAATGGAGGATGGCCTCAGTTTTATCCTTTAAAAAAAGGCTATTACACACACATTACCTACAATGATGACTCTATGGTGAACATCCTGAACACCATAAAACAAGTGAGTGAGGAAACGAATTATTTTAGTATAAAACCGGCTAAAGCAATTGTTGAAAAAGCGAAAGCAGCTTTCGAAAAAGGAATCGACTGTATTTTAAAAACACAGTACAGGCAAAATGGCGTTTTAACCGCCTGGTGTGCACAGCACGATGAAGTTACTCTTGCGCCAGCAAATGCAAGGGCATTCGAATTGGCGTCGTTAAGTGGTTCTGAATCGGCAAAGATTGTACTGCTTTTAATGGCAATAGAAAAGCCTTCTCCACAAATTATAACGGCTGTACAAAATGCGCAGGCCTGGTTTGAAAAAACAAAAATTACCATTCTTGAAGAAAAACGTATTTTAAATGAGGATGGAAAAATCATTGATAAAAAAATGATCGTAACACAGAATTCGGCTCCAATTTGGGCAAGATTTATGGATCTTTCGACCAACGAACCCTTTTTCTGCGATCGTGACGGAATCAGGAAAAAATCTTTAGAAGAGATTGGTGCTGAAAGACGAAACGGTTATTCCTGGTATTCTGATGCACCCAAAGAAGTACTTAAAAAATATCCGGCCTGGGCAGCAAAAAACGGACTGAAAATTTCAGCTAAAGAACCGTCGGAAAAAAAAAAAGAATAACTTCATTACGGTCGCTCAAGACGGTTCAGGTGATTTTACAAAAATCCAGGACGCTATAAATGCTGCCCCATCATTTCCCTACGAGAAAATCACTGTTTTTGTGAAAAACGGAACGTACAATGAAAAAATCAGAATCCCGGAATGGAATACACAGCTGGCGTTAATGGGTGAAAGTAAAGAGAACACAGTGATCGTTTTTGATGACAATTTTTCCAAAATCAATACGGGGAGAAACAGTACTTTTTATACCTATACGGTTTTGGTAGAAGGGGATGATTTTTCGGCATCAAATTTAACGATTAAAAATGCTTCGGGCGACAATGGTCAGGCGATCGCACTGTCTGTTGTAGCCAATCGGGTACAGATTTTAAACTGTAACATTCTGGGAAATCAGGATACCTTATACCTGTCAGGGAAAGAAGCCAAACAGTATATCAAAGATTGTTACATTGAAGGGACCACCGATTTTATTTTTGGAAGCGCAACAGCCTTATTTGAAAATTGCGAAATCCGCAGTCTCAAAAACTCCTATATTACTGCCGCTTCAACGCCCGAAGGAACTGCTTTTGGATTTGTTTTTAAAAATTGCAGACTTACAGCAGCGTCATCAGCAACGGCAGTTTATCTCGGCAGACCCTGGCGTATTTTTGCCAAAACGGTGTATATCGATTGCGACATGGCAAAGCATATCAGACCCGAAGGATGGGAAAACTGGTCGAAACCCGAAGCGGAAAAAACAGCTTTTTATGCCGAATACAATTGCAAAGGCGAAGGAGCTTCGTCTGCAAAAAGAGTTTTGTGGTCGCATCAGCTTGAGAAAAAAGAGGCAGAAAAATATACGATAGACAACATTTTGAAAGATTCAATTGCCAACTGGTATTCAGGCCTGACAACTGTAAAGCAATAGAAGAAAAACTTAGAACCTCAGCACCTCAGCACCTCAAAAAATCATGAACTTTAAATACGTTATTTTCCTCTTCATCACCTGGATTTCTGTGGCTCAGCATACCGAATTTCCATCAGCAAAAGTAGATTCAATTGTGAATCGGATTCAGCTTCCTGTATTTCCTTCGTATCAAATTAATGTTGAAAAATTGGGGGCAAAGGGAGATTCCATTACCAATAACAAACCCTTTTTTGACAAAGCAATGGCGCTGTGTAAAAAGAATAATGGCGGAACGATTGTTGTACCCAAAGGAATCTATAAAATAAATGGCCCGATTCATTTTGTGAGTAATGTCAATCTTAAACTGGAAAAAGGAGCCAAAATTAAGTTCAGTGATCGCCCGGAAGATTATTTACCAATGGTTTTAACGAGTTGGGAAGGGACCATGCTGTACAATTACAGTCCGTTGATTTATGCTTATGACTGCTCGAATATTGCCATAACGGGAGAAGGAACTCTGGATGGAGAAGGAGCAAAAATCTGGAAAAGTTTTAAGGCGAAAGAAGGCCCCGGAAAAAACAGAAGCCGCGACATGAATCATAATAACGTAGCTTTAAAGGACAGGAAATTTGGAGATGACTCTTTTTTGCGTCCGCAAATGATTCAGTTTTTTAATTGCAGGAACATTTTAGTCGAAAATATTCGAATTGAAAATTCTCCTTTTTGGTGTTTGCATTTATTGAAATCACAAAGCATTACGGTACGCGGGGTTCGTTATAAATCATTGAATTATAATAACGACGGAATTGATCCTGAGTATGCAAAAGATGTTTTAATTGAAAATGTAACCTTTGATAATGGTGACGATAATGTGGCGATCAAAGCAGGAAGAGATCATGAGGGAAGAGCTAATTCGGCTACGCCAAGTGAAAATATTGTGATCAGAAACTGTAATTTCAAAGGACTTCACGGCGTTGTAATTGGTAGTGAAATGTCGGCTGGAGTTCAAAATGTATTTGTAGAGAACTGTAAAACGGCAGGCTATTTAAAGAGAGGTATTTATTTGAAAACTAATGCTGACCGTGGGGGTTTCATCAGAAATGTATTTGTCCGCAATCTAACAATGGGTGAGGTAGAAGATTGTTTGTACATCACGGCCAACTATCATGGGGAAGGAAGTGGTTTTCAGTCTGACCTATCCAATATTTTTTTCTCGAATATTACGTGTAATAAAGCCACGGAATCGGGAATCGTCATTCAGGGGTTTCCCGATAAAAAAGTTCGTAACATTTCTTTAAACCATATTAATATCAAATGGGCAAAAAATGCCATCTCGAGTGAGAATGCCGAAAATGTGCTGCTCAATGAAGTGGTTATCGGAGAGAAAGCAACGGTACCAACAGCAGCGAAGTAGATTTTTTTTTGAGGGACTAAGATGCTGAGATACTGAGGTGCTAAGCTTTTTTGTAGTAAGAAAATATGTTTCTGGGTGTTGAATATTTACACCAACGCATTAATTATAAATCAAATGATGAAATACTATCTGTTACTTATGTGTTTGCTTTCGGCGGTTTGTTTCGCCCAGAAAACAACACTTTATACGATTGGAGATTCTACGATGGCCAATAAAAAAGACCCTGAACGTAATCCGGAACATGGATGGGCGCAGGTGTTACAGCCTTTTTTTACCAAAGATGTAAAAGTGGAGAATAAAGCTGTAAACGGACGAAGCACAAAAAGTTTTATCAACGAAAAGCGATGGGATTCTATTTATAAAAAGCTTAAAAAAGGAGACTACGTTTTTATTGAGTTTGGACATAATGACGAAAAGATAGAAGATTCAACCCGTTATACAAATCCTCATACAAGCTACCGCTACAACTTGATTAAGTTTGTACAAGAAAGTCGGGAAAAAGGGGCAATCCCTGTATTATTGACCTCTATCGCGAGACGCAATTTTAATGAGAAAGGAGTTTTAGTACCTACACATGGCGATTATCCTCTAGAAACCAGATGGGTAGCCCAGGAGTATAAAGTTCCTTTTATTGACCTGGAATACTATACAGAAATACTGGAACAAACTTATGGACCCGAGCAATCGAAACAGCTGCATTTGCATTTTAAAGCCGGTGAAAATGCCTATTACGACAAAGATAAAAGTGATGATACCCATTTGTCATTAAAGGGAGCAACAGCAATTGCTCAGCTTGTAATCAACCAGATAAAAATAAGTACAGATCCTGCTTTAGCTTTGCTTAAAAAGGGAATCAGATAAAACAGCTTAAAGACGATATTTTCAGAAAAGAGAGAACGAAGGTTCTCTCTTTTTTTTGTTTAGGACTATTTTGAAAGTGACTCAGAACCACTTTTAAGTGGCTGTTAAACAGGTGTAAAAGTTCTTTGTGTGTACCAATTGCAGATTTGTCTTATCACGATAGTTTAATGGCTTCTAGCGGTGCCCGAAAAAAAAAGTTGCGTCTAAATTTGCTCAGAACTTTATGAACGGATCGTTTTTTCAGGAAAACAAGATTGGATTAAAGGAAAATTAATTATTAAAAAATAATTAGAACAACAGCATATGAGCACCTCTGCCTTTTCTTTAGAGTTTGATCTGAATAATGCGGAAATACGTACTATGAATAAAATGTATTTCAAAGATTTGTACAAAAAAAGAGTAACGTTTTTTTTGGCGATCGTCTTGTTAGGAATTGTTTTTTTGGGCGGGGACCATAACCATGATTTTTTCCAATGGATTTTAAGAGATTTAATTCTGGTGATTTTCTTTTTACTTTTTCACTGTTTAATTGTAAACACAATTTGTAAAGTAACTTTTCGGGTAATCAAAAGACTATTGAAATTTGACCGTCTTTTACGCAGGTATAAATTTAGTTTTACCAATTCATTTATTGGAGTACATTCGCCATTAGGCGGGTTCACCCATCAATGGTGTCAGATTGAAAAGGCGATTCTCACCAAAGACTTCTTTTTATTATACATCAGAGACAAAAATGCCTACATCATTTCAATTTCTACTAAAGACAATTGCTGTCATAAAATAGCCGAGTTAATTGCATTTATAGATGGCAACGTAACTCCTGTAGAAAGAATCTGATTTGGAGGAACAGCTTTCGAAAAAAGTAAAAATTGAAATAAAGAAATAAACTTTTCTATGTTCTCTTCGTTCCTTCTAAATACAATCATTTTTCAATCATTTTTAGTTCAATCAGGTACATTTTGGGTAGATTTTCTTCAATAAAACAGCAAATTACAGTTGCAGGATGGTGCAAAAAGTTGCTTTTTTGACGTTTTAAAGAGAGAAAATGAAATTTTATAAAAAATACTTTTGAGTGCGCTACAAGGCAGGAATTATCGGGTTGAAAAAATAAGATATTGACTATTAGTTTATTGTGTGAAACGGGATGCTAAAAAAAGAAGAAGTAAATTTATTGTTAAGCTAAGGCCCGAAAAATGGGGATAAATTTAACAGCAAAAGTGTTGTAACTCCCATGCAAACTTTTATTTTTGCGTCTTAATTTAATAATTATAAGCATGAACGATCTATTAGTAAAAATCAACGCCGAAATTGAAACATTTAAAGCAGAGGCTGAATCATTAACGGAAAAAGGTGTTAAAGCTGCTGGTCCAAGAGCGCGTAAATCAACTTTAGAAATTGAAAAACTTTTAAAAGAGTTTAGAAAAGTTTCTATCGAAGAATCTAAAAAATAATATTTTTATTTCAAAAAAAGACCTCGTTTAATGAATTTTAAACGAGGTTTTTTTATGGAAAATATTTTTTAGGACTCCACAACTTTTGAACCTGATTCTAATTATATCCAAAGCTTTTTATCATTATATTGCAATAAGGTCGAATGTGTGGAGAAGTGTTTTTTTGACTACTCCATTTTTAGAAAAAAAATCGATGCTAAACTGTACTAAACAAGCCCGTTAATATAAAAATGTTTTTAGAATGAGTGACGGAAATAACCTTAAGGCAGTAGCCTATGGAGAAGTACTTTGGGATGTTTTTGCTACTGAAAAAAAGATTGGCGGCGCACCACTAAACGTTGCCTTGCGAATGCAATCGTTAGGTTGCGAAGCGGCTATGATTAGTAGTGTAGGCAATGATGAAGACGGTACCGCTCTGATCAATCATATAAAAAGTTTCGGACTTGAAACGGATGCGATTATCAGGTCAGAAGATTTTTCAACTGGTTTGGTTGAAGTAAGCTTAAACGATAAAGGTTCGGCGAGTTATACTATTCAGTATCCGGCGGCATGGGACAAGATTATATTGAGTGATTTTGCCAGAAATCTGGCAGCCAATGCCGATGTTTTGATTTTTGGAAGTCTGGTTTGCCGAGATGCCGTATCAAGGAAGTCGCTTGAAGAATTATTGAAGACCAATGTTTACAAAGTTTTTGATGTCAATCTAAGAAAACCTCATTATACGTACGAGATTTTAGAGCGTTTGATGCATTCTGCCAGTTTTATTAAATTCAATGACGAAGAATTAGCCGAAATTGCTCTCGCACTGCATTCGCCTTTTACTACACTGGAAGAAAATATTCATTTTATTGCCGGGAAAACCAATACCAATGCCATTTGCGTCACCAGAGGGCAGCATGGCGCACTACTACTTTGGGAAAATCAATTGTATGAGAACGACGGCTATGCTGTAAAAGTTGTCGATACAGTAGGAGCAGGCGATTCTTTTTTAGCCGCTTTGATTACGACATTGCTTACCGGAAAAACACCTCAATATGCAATCGATTTTGCGTGTGCGACAGGAGCTTTGGTTGCTGCTTCGCCGGGAGCCAATCCTAAAATTCCAACTTCAAAAATTGAAAGCCTCCTGAGAGGGGAAAAATAATCTCCAATGGCCATAAATAGTAAGCCCTTAAACAAAATTTTGATTGAGGGTTTTTTAGTTTTTTGTAGCAGTAAGGACAGAAAAGAGGGGTAGACCGGTGAAGGTAAAATAATCGGCAGTTGCGCCTGAATATCAGTAAAAATTGACATTTTAGATTTAATTACAACATTTAGTTATATTCTATAAGGTGGTTTGTAAGAAAGAAAATGCATAGAATGCGTAATATTGCGAATGAGAGTTTTATTCAAAAAAAAGAGCAACAGTCTGCCTCTTTTTGAAGCGCAAAATTCATTTTTAATTGTCGCTACGATTAAACATTCAGCATAATTATTTCTTGTCTTTATTAATAACCTTTAATTACTATGTTCATTACCCTTACTCAGGATCAGGTCCAGTTTCAGTATGGTTCAAAACGATGGCAATACTGTTTTAATGAAATTGCAGAACTTGGTTTACTCAAAAAAAAGAAGACTTATCTTCTTGAAAACGGAGCTTTTATTCTGGCTACCGCTTTGGCTTATTATGCGATGGTTTTTTCAAATTTAAATGAGCTGTATTATATCGGCCCCACAATATTAGTTTATACCATTCTTATCATTTTAAGATTCCATAATACCATTGAATTTGACTATTATGTTATTGTCAGAGATGTTTATAAAAAAGAAACAAAAGTAAAAATCAAAGTCTTAGATCGTCACGAAATAGGGAAACAGATTGATCAGTTTCTAAACCTGAATTTTAACAGGCTTTTGCAAAAAACAAAAACAAATCTATAATGTTATTAGATGAAATCTCTCAAAATGATCTGCTGGTGATAACGCTTGCCTTATTGTATGGTTTTGTTATTACCACCAGAAAAAAATGAAAATCGGCTACTTCATAAACCTACCAGTTGGAGTAGTAGGATAGTATACTAAAAAAGTATCGCGGTAATACTAAAAGTTTCATACCGGTCGGTTTTTAGCGATACAAAATACCCCCAAATAAAATTATGACCGCTTCCACTTCAATAAAAAGTAAAATAAAAAGCATAAGAGAATTAAAAAATTATACGCAGGAATATATGGCAGATCAGTTAGGTGTTACGCAGGCAGGATATAGTAAAATTGAGAAGGGAAAAACCATTCTTTCTTATGAAAAACTGGTCGAGATTGCCCGAATTTTAGAAGTTAGTGTAGAAGATGTAATCAGCTTTGACAGTCAGAGATACTTCAACAGTTTTAATAAGGTGAGAGGGAACAATAATGGAAGTATTCAGATCAATTCAGACAATAGTGCCGCTTTAAAGGTTTTGTATGAAGATAAAATTGGACTGCTCGAGAAATTATTAAGCAAAACCGAAGAAGAATTACGTCGTTACAAAGAAAAATTTGGAGAGCTTTAGTTGGTAAAGTTTGGAACAAAAAAATGGGGTTACAAGACCCCATCTTTTTCTATTTTGTATCGTATTTATGCAGTTTGATCGTCTGTATCAGCTTCAGGTGCATTTGTTTTTACCGATGCAATTCCGTTATCTCTGGCGGCTGTACTCTCATACATTTCGCTTGCTCCGATAATCTGACCGTTACTGGCTTTTAAGTTGAAATAAGGTTTTCCACTTTTGGATTCCAGTTTGTCAAATCTACCATCGTCTTGCGAATTTGTTTTAACAGACTCAATTCCGTTTAAGCAGGCCGCTTTCGTAGTATAACCTTCACTTGTTAGAATAGTTTGCCCATTACCAGCTTTTAAATTAAATTGAAATTCACCATTGGCTCTTTTAGTAATTACAAATTTTCCCATCTATTTTTTGATTAAGTTAAAAATTAAATTCTTTGATATTCATAAAATTACAAAACTTCATCGTATAAAGCATAACCGGATGAAAAAATAAATCAAATACTTAATCAAATACAGCTGTGCCAATAGCAACAAGGCTTTGCACTCCAATTTCAGTGCTGTAACTTTGACTTATTTTTTATTAAAAGCTTTTAAAATGTATTTTTGAATCAATTCGTCACTTGGGGATTGTGAGTTGTAATTTCCTCCTGTAATAATGGTAATCATGTTTTGCTGTTCCCAAATATAGATTTTCTGGCCACCATTTCCCTGTGCTGCTGCTCCGTAATATTTGACGCCATCGACTTGCAGGTATTTGAGCCACCACAAATAACCATAATTAACCCCCTGAATTTCGGTATGTTTGGTTAAGGATTCCTGAATCCATTCCTTAGAGATTAACTGTTTGCTGTTCCAGACGCCTTTATTGAGATACAGCAAACCAAGTTTAGCCATATCTCTGGAACTTAAATATAGCTGACAGAAGGTCTCGGCACTTGAAGCATCGGGTTTAAAATTCCATTTAAAGTTTTTAATGCTGAGCTCTTTAAAAAGTGTTTCTTTTGCAAAATCGGCCAACGGCATTTTGGATGCTTTTTCGATTATTTTACCAAGTGTAATGGGGTTTCCGGAGCAGTACATTCCTTTGCCTCCGGGTACATCAATCATGGGCAAATCAAGTGTATACTGAACCCAGTCGTCAGAAGAGTTCATGCTCGTTTCATCCCCCGCAGACTTCGGATTACTTATATCACAATCGAGTCCACTTTGGTTGGTAAGCAGGTTTTCAATTGTAATTTGTCTTTTGTCTTCGTTGAGGTTTTTAAAAGTGTAACCGGGGAAATAGGAGAGTACCGTTTCTTTTTTACTTTTAATGTATCCTTTATCAATTGCGATTCCGGTAAGTGCCGAAACAAAACTTTTGGTTGCCGAACGCAGTTCGTGCAATTTGGTTTTGTTGTACTCATAAAAATACTCTTCAAAAACTAATTTTCCGTCTTTAATAATCAGCACACTGTGGACGTTTGGGTACGATCCGTTGACAATTTTTCGCATCATTTCGCCCAGTAATGCCTTGTCCAGCCCTGTATTGTCAATGCTTCCGGTCATGAGACCGTCATTCTCTTTTTTGGGTTGTTGGTACAGGTATACGTAATCTTTCGGTACGTTGAGTCTGGGATACCACATTTCTTTGGGGAAAATGACTTTTTTATTGATTAGTTTGAACCTCTTCTCATCAGTGGTATAGCCATTGAGGATAGAAGTTTTATCGCGTACAAAAGTTACTTTTTCATTAGAGGAATTTAGAAAAGTATCTTTCTCCGAAGGCGTCAGCGGATATTTGCTTTCATTGATGATTGCATACAATAGCGTGTCTTTTGGTGAAGCCGCGATTTGCAGTGTGGTATTGTTTTGGTACTCATAAAGGCCTTCGTATTCTTTTAGCTGTTCATAGGTAATTTTGAACTTTTGCTGGGAATGTCCGACACAAATTGCCCCTAAAAAAAACAAGAATAAATAGGTGTTTTTCATCTTTTTTGGTTTTGAGGTTGATGTTAATGAGTGAAAAAAAAAGAGACACTAATTTAAAACTAGTGTCTCTTTTGGTATATCGTTCTGCCGCTAAACAATTACTTTATGGTTATTGGAACTTCAACAGTTGTTTTGTCCCAGCCAATTACTAAATTCGCTACAGCGCCTTGAGCGGTAAAAGCAATCGATAAGGCTTCGATTGTATTGGATACCGGTTTCACCGGAACGCTTACCCTTGCAATATCTTTACTCTCATCGTATGCATAGGCACCCCACAAATCAATTTCTTTATTGATAATGATCGTCCATTTGTCTTTTTCAGGAATGGCAAACAAACTGTAAGTCCCGGCAGGAATATTTACGCCGCCAATAGTAACCGGTTTGTAAAACTTGATTTCGGTATTTTCGTTTGCACCTACACGCCAAACTTCACCAAATTTAATTAAATCACCAAAAATAGCACGTCCTTTAGCAGAAGGTCTTGCGTAAATAACCTTAATCGCCGGAGCAGGATTATCGGTTTTTTTGAATTTTACCGCTTTATTCGGGAAATACGAAATGTCGACCGGACTTGCGTCTAACGGAGCAAATTTTACTAAATCCTGTGCTTGAACTGTAAAGGCAGCAAATAAAGTAACTGCCATTAAACTTAATTTTTTCATAGAATTACAATTTTTAGAATATCTACAAAGTAAGTTAATAATGAATAAAAATCATATAATTAAGGTTTGTTTTTTGTTAATGAATTGCTAACGGTTCTTCTGTTTCATTTAGAATGATATAGAATGCAGCTGTTTTTTCTCCTAAATTATCATTTTATAAGGAAATTTTTTTAATATTCTTTTTTCTTCTTTGCATACCAATCCTGCATAATATAAAAGGCTTTCTTTTTATTTCCGTCATTGGAGATCAGTCCTTTTCGGTTGTATCCGTCCTGAATTCCGGGTAAAAGTCGTTTTGGCGATCTGAAATCAACCAGAATCCACGGACTTAAGCCGCTCAGATGTGGTATGTTTTCGATCATTTTCAGATTTTGAATGTACAGGTATTCCTGATACTCCTCTGTCCATCGTTCGTTTTTTTCGCCGTGCAGACCTTGTTTGGCATCACCTCCAAATTCAGAGACAATCACGGGTTTGTTGTATTTGGTTTTCCAGAAAATCTTTTCGGCGTTTTCCAGTTTCCCGCCATACCAGCCTAAGTACTGATTGAAGGAAATAAGATCCAGGTACTGACCAATTTCGTCATTGATTGTTCCAAAACCGTCTGCTCCGGTTTGCGTCAGTAAAGCTGCACTGATGAGTCGGGTATTGTCTAAAGATTTGGTGTGATCCACCAGATTTTTGATGAATGTATTTCGGGCATCCGAAATAGGGGTTTCATTGGCCATCGACCAGATGATAATGCAGGCTCTGTTTTTATCTCTTGTAATGGCTGCAGTCAATTGCTCTTCGGCATTTTTGTAAGTGTCTGTATTGGTGAATTCAACCGTCCAGTACACCGGAATTTCTTCCCAAACCATAAGTCCCATTTTATCGGCTACTCTGATGATATTTTCGTTATGCGGATAATGGGCGAGACGCACATAGTTGCAGCCCAGTTCTTTCGCCCAGTTTAAAAGACGCAAAGCATCTTCTTCGGTATGGGCACGACCGCCTTTTGCATTTTCTTCATGAATCGAAATTCCGCGCAGAAAGATTGGTTTTCCATTCAGGAGGATTTTGTCTTCCTGAGTTTCAATAGTTCTGAA
>JAHEZJ010000078.1 GCA_023251135.1 Flavobacterium sp.
ACGACCTTTTTGTTCGCTGCTGTTGAAATGACTCATTGCTCGATTATATGCATTCTTGCTTTTCCCTACATAAATGATCTCTTGATCTTGATCGAGAAAATAATATACCCCGCAATCTTCAGGGAGTTTATTGAGTACGTATTGTTTGATTTTATCAATTCGACGAACCATCAAATCTTCAACACCTTTGTTTTTATATTGAGGATTGTTGTTTTTGGCTTGCATTAATAAGTCGAAGAGCTTGGCAGTTGCAACAGCATCGCCTTCGGCACGATGCCGCGCTTCAATTACTATACCTAATGAATCACAAAGCTTTCCTAAACTATAAGATGTTTTTCCGGGTAATAACTTTCGACTTAAACGAACAGTACAAAGCGTATCTCTTTTGTATTTGTATCCTAGTGAGGCAAACTCTTCGCGGATAAATCCATAATCGAATCCAACATTGTGGGCGACAAAAATGCGCCCTTCTGTCATTTCAATAATCTTGTTTGCTACTTCATAAAACTTAGGAGCATCTTGCACCATTTCATTGGTAATACCCGATATGCTCACAAAAGCAGGGGAGATATAACACTCCGGATTAATAAGCGTGCTGAACTTCTCAACAACAGATAACCCGTCGTGAATCAGAATTGCAATCTCAGTAATACGGCCTTTCTTGAACTCAAATCGCCCTCCGCAAGTTTCTATGTCGATAATAGCAAACATGGGGTAAAGATAAGTGATTTAAAGAAGTTAATCTATTCGAAATACTCGTACGAGTACTCTTCCTTTTCTAAAATATTATTTTGGATCGACCTTTTAAGATTTTTTATTGGAAGGGGCTGGTTTTCCGAATAAAAATAATCTAAAACAACTGAGGGGTTTTGGAATTCGAAATTTTGACAACGCGCTATTCTGTTTTCTTTGTCATAATCAAAATAACAGTTTCTTCTGTCGTTTTCGAAATGCGATTCTATTATTCTTCCTTTATCATCATGCCCCACTTGAAATTGCTGATAAGAATATTTGGCCTTTCGCATGCCTGTCGGACAATTGTTTTGATCCATAACATACGTTACACCACCAAATGTAATTTCATTACCATTAATCGTATAGCTTGCTATAGGTTCGCTGCTATTCACAATTAAGTTTCCAATGTTGATTCGATAAACACAATTGTTATTGTAAAAGAAATACTCCGCATACGTGCTGTTTTCATCATATGAATAATGACTCGATAAATTGTTATTAGTATCATAAAAATAATAATGGTCTTCTGTATAGTATCGATCGCCAGTCCTTCGTGATTCTATTAGTCGATTTAGTTTGTCATAGTGCAGAAACTCTTTTGATGAAAGTACTTTATTCTCATTTTCAAAAGTTCTTTCTGTTATTTTACCTGTGCTATCATATTTAATAGTGAACCGCCCTCTATAGTTACTCTTGTCGTCTTTGAAAAGTTGATAGCTATTGATAAAAATGGACTTTACCTTTTTGTTCCCCGACTGTTGAGCTACAATATTTTCAATGGACGGAAAGTTGTTGATTTTACCAATGTTCTCAATCAACTTTTTTTCGTTAAATCCTTTTACTGTTGACGATATATTCTTGCCAGTTGCAGGAAAATATATGGTAGGCAGATATGGTCTTAAGAATTCTACTTTATTGTATGGTAAAAAGATGGAGAAAGCATCGCCTCCATATACTTTACTGCTCACAGAAAATTGTGGAAATTCAACTACAATTCCCCATCCAAACAAATAAAATTCAGATTCACTGAAATTAAGATGCTCACAAAGATCGCTGCAAATTTGAGTACTGTCTTTTCCTATCATGTTTTGCATAGGATGATGGATTCTGTCGACAATTTCGACTTGATCTTCTTCGTATTCGCCTTCACCACTTACACTTTCAACAATTTCAGGGGCGCTTAATTTTTCAGTGCGAATTAAATAGTCATGAGTGAAATAAGGCACCAGTTTTTTTGTTACTGTCTCGAGCGAATTTTGATTTAAAGTATTTCTAATTTGATTCACTTGGCCTGTAATGCCGTTTGCAGTATAAAAATGAATAACTTTTACTTCATGCTGATCATCGCGATTCCTACTGCTTATTTCAAAAGTATATTCTATTCGATACCAAATTAATTGATCGGTTACTGAAATGGGTTTACATTCGATTTCTTTCAATCGAGGAATCGATCTGTTCTCTTCATCATACTCACCATAGTCGTTGCGGTAATTCCGACTATTAATTAATTCTAGATAAACCGAAATTTTGTTTTTAGCTTCCTTGTACAATAGCAAAAAAGAACCTTCATTGTTCCATTCAATATTGGTAATCGCAAACATACGATCAGAAATCTTTTTTAAGGGAATTGTGTTTGCATTCTCAGGAACATATGTTATTACTTGCGTTTCTCCAAATACATTTATCTGAGTAGACTTTACTTCTTTATAAATTTGTTTAAAGGAATATGTCTTATTATTGAAGACATCAATAATTTGTAAATCGGAAGCATTCAACTTGGAAAATTGAATTAGGATTAAAGCTACAATTAATGCCGCTTTGGTATATATTGACAGTTGATTTCTCATTCGGCGAAATAGTAAATTGTTAATTCATTGGTCTTTTCATTAAAGGAGGATTTGATACGTGTAAACCCATGTTTGATCCAGTTCGCTTTTAATTCTTTAAAACTAAAAGTTTCTGCTCCATAACCACGATTTATTTCATAGACATCATTAGATTGTTTTTTACAAGTTATAATGATATTCCCTGAAACATATTTGCCACCAGCTAATGTTTTTGTGCTTTTCGCATAATAGGTGTTTAGTCCTTTCGATGTAGTTAAGGGAAATGTTACATCCACGTTATCTGCTACAATTCCGAAGAATGTATTCAACTCTGGATACTTAATTCCAGATAACTCCTCAAATGTTCCATCTAGTAAAGGCAAAGGGTTATCGAATAATGAAACGGTTCCTTTAATAAATTTTAAATCTAGGAAATCCTTTAGGCGAGCTGAAGTAAAGCAGTATTCGGCCTTTTTCGATTCTTTAATTACAAGTTCTTTGTTGTAACGATATTCGACATCATCTACGTTTAAGAATGTTGTAAAGAATGGATAGTTTGTATTGCTACTTTTTAAAGGACCTTTAGCAAATGATAAGGCGATTCGTTTAGGATATAATGTAACGTACGTGTTTTTGTGATCCGATTCATAATGGACCAGCAAATCCATTTTACTTAGGTAGCCGTTTGTTCTACAGGGATTAAAATTTAGAATCAATTGCTCGTCTGCAGGAATCATAATAGAAAAGTCTTTGAACATTTGTAGACTAAAACTTGCAAAACCCGCATTATTGTTATTGTCTGTTTGAAGATTCGTAAAGAAGAGTGAATTAAAGTTCAAACTATCTTTTAGTTTAAAGGAAGGAGAAATATAATTCATTAATTGTGGGTACTCAATTAATGAACTTATTGATTGTGCAAAGCGCATTTTACTTGTTGAGAATGCAGTATCAAGACAAGCACACTCAATGTTTGTAGATTTGACTTGCAACTTGCCAGAAACAAATAGTAATGTATCATTTTTGCCTGACCGCTGATCAATAAACGCCCCTTCTTGTAAATCGTTCACAAATTTTCCGAAGTAGGTTACTTCACCTTTTTCATTAAAGGTTTGAAACAGCCCTTCTCGTTTATTGTTTTTGTAATATTGGTACGTTTGCGGTTTTCCTGATGGATAGTATGTAGAGTATAAACTATCCAAGTTGCCATTTAGCATGAACTTGCTTGTTTTTACAATAGTAGTACCAGCATAATATTCTCTGTAATGTTTTAAAGTATCATTTAACAAGACAGTGTGAAAAAGCAATGATCCATCACTGTTATAGTACGCTGATGTTCCATTTAAATTGTTATTGATCGATTTGATTTTACCATCAGGAAAGTAATCAGTCGACTCAATTTGCCTTGATTGATCCTTATTGAACACTCTTCTAGATGTAGGTATTCCTTCAGGTGAAAATTGTTCTTCCCAACCATAATCGCTATAAGAAGGAATTTTTCCTCTATGTGTAATTGTTTTGCCAGCGAATTTCTCCACGTAATATCCTGAAGGAAGACCTTTCTCAAAATATTTATAAGTAAGAGTATCTCCTTTCCAAGGATCGAAAAACACAAAGTTTCCATTTGGAAGATCATTGTCGAATTCCAGACTTCCCATCAATTTCCCGT
>JAHEZJ010000062.1 GCA_023251135.1 Flavobacterium sp.
TCTTTAAAATTCTAATAATTCAAAGATACGATGCTATTTCTCAAATAGAAATTTGACAAAAGTTAAAAAAATTACAAGATTTCTTTAAGCTACTGAAATACGAAGTCCCTAAAATTATATACACTTACTCACGTAACTAAAGAAGGTTCAAAGTAAAACTTTGAACCTTCTCATAAAAATCTTAGAAACTTAGTCTCTCAGAACCTTAGCGTCTTAGTTAATACTATTAAGCATCTCCGCGATTTCATCTAATCTTGGTGTTAAGATGATCTCGATTCTACGGTTTTTCGCTTTTCCTTCCGGAGTGGTGTTACTTGCCAATGGAGAAAATTCGCTGCGACCTGCTGCTGTTAATTTTTGCTTGTTGATTTTAGCGTTTTCGCTTAAAATATTTACGATTGCGGTAGCTCTCTTGGTCGACAAATCCCAGTTATTTGCAATTGGCCCTGAACCTGCGTACGGATCATCATCCGTATGTCCTTCAATTAAAACCGAAAGATCAGGGTTATCGCCCAGAACTTTACCCAATTCAACAACTGCCTTTCTACCTTCGGTACCAACAGCCCAGCTTCCTGAATTGAACAACAATTTGTTCTCCATAGAAACGTATACTTTTCCGTTTTTCTGTTCTACAGTCAGACCTTTTCCTTCAAAACCGTTTAAAGCTTTAGACAATGTCTCTTTCAATTTACGCATGGCCTCTTCTTTTGCAGCGATCATTGCTTCCAATTCGTTCAGGCGGTTTGCTGTTTTATCCAGACGAGCCTGTTCTTCTGCTAATTTTTTAGATTTCGCCTCCAGTTGTGCCAACAATTCACGGTTTTTAGCCATATTGCTTTCTAAAGCATCGTTACTGTTTTTCTCTAAAGCATTATAAGAATCCTGAAGTACTTTATATTTTTTCTGTTGAGCAGCCAGATCCGCTTTTTGTTTTTCAAGATCGGTTTTGGTCGCGTTTAAATCTTTTGTTAAAGCATCACGGTCCAGTTCTAACTGATTTTTTGATTTTTGCAGACTCTCATTTTCATCAGCAATTGAACGGTTTTCTTTTTTCAGATCCGAATATTTGGTTTCAAGATCGTTGTAAATTTTCTTAGACACACAAGAAGTCATAGACATTGCTACGACCAATAGTCCGATAGAGGTCTTTTTAATCATTTTTTGTTTTATTTGGAGGGCATTAATACTAATGTTTAAATTTAATAGCGATGACAATGGCAATGTTTAAATTTAAACAGCAATTCATTCAACAATAACAATACCACTTTTACTCGATTTCGACTAAAACCGGGCAATGATCGGAATGAACGGCATCCGGAAGAATCACAGCTCTTTTTAACCTGTGTCCCATAGAATCACTTACCAGATTATAGTCAATACGCCAGCCTTTATTGTTCCCTCGGGCCCCTGCGCGGTAGCTCCACCACGAATAATGGTGCGGATCTTTATTAAAATGACGGAAACTGTCTATAAAACCAGACTTCATAAATCCGTCCAGCCATGCACGTTCAGCAGGTAAAAAACCAGAAACGGTTTTGTTGCGAACGGGATCATGAATATCAATAGCTTCATGGCAAATGTTATAATCACCACAAATGATCAAATTCGGAATCGTTTGTTTTAACTCATTAATATAGGTTTGAAAATCATCCATAAACATAAATTTATGATCCAATCTTTCAATATTAGTTCCTGACGGTAAGTACAAACTCATTACAGAGCAGTCATCAAAATCGGCACGAAGGTTACGCCCCTCAAAGTCCATATGCTGAATTCCGGTTCCGTAAACCACATTATTGGGTTTTGTTTTAGACAAGATGGCAACACCACTATATCCTTTTTTAGTTGCCGGATAATAATATTGGTACGGATAACCTGCGGCAGTAATATCGTCTACCGGAATTTGCTCCTGGGTAGCTTTTATTTCCTGAAGACAAATCACATCAGGATTCGCTTGTTGCAGCCATTCGATAAAGCCTTTGGTAATTGCGGCACGTATTCCGTTTACATTATAAGAAATAATTTTCATCAGCGTTTTTTTTAGGATTTCAAATGTAATAAAAAAGTGGAAAGTTTGCATTTGAAACAGCGAAAAGTAGAGTTTTTTGTTATCTTTGTTCGCTGCTCTAATAAATTAAAAATAGTACATGGGTTTAGTTACCGCGAAAGAAGTTGCAAAAGCGATAAATGTTGATAAGTACGGAGTTTTGGGTACTTTTTCGGGCTGGATTCTTATGAAAGTTCTTAAGATATCTACCCTTAATAAAATTTACGACCACAATAAGCATTTAGAAGATGTTGCATTCTTAAACGGAATTTTAGATGAGATGGAAATCAAATTTGAAATTCCCGAAGAAGATTTAAAACGTTTACCGAAAGATGGCGCCTATATTACCATTTCCAATCACCCTCTGGGCGGAATTGATGGTATTTTGCTTTTAAAATTGATGCTTGAAAGAGAACCCAATTTTAAGATCATCGCCAACTTTTTACTGCATAGAATTGTTCCGCTAAAAAAATACATCATGCCTGTCAATCCTTTTGAGAATCATAAGGATGCCAAGTCAAGTGTGGTAGGAATTAAAGAAACCTTACGTCATTTAAGTGACGGAAAACCACTTGGGATTTTCCCGGCCGGAGAAGTTTCGACTTACAAAGACGGAAAACTGGTGGTCGACAAACCATGGGAAGAAGGCGCTTTGAAATTAATTCGAAAAGCCAAAGTTCCGGTTATCCCTATTTATTTCCATGCCAAAAACAGTAAATTGTTTTATTGGCTTTCTAAGATTGACGACACTTTACGTACGGCAAAATTACCATCGGAGTTGCTAACGCAAAAAGATCGTGTTATTAAAGTTCGTATTGGAAAACCAATCTCAGTAAACGAACAGAACGAAATCGAATCCTTTGAAGACTACTCTGAGTTTTTAAGAAAGAAAACATATATGCTGGCCAATCCTTTTGAGAAAGACAGTAAATTGTTAGATACCGCAAGCTTAAAAATTCCGAAAGCACCTAAAAAAATTGCAACACCGGCAAATGAATCAAAAATGATTGACGAAGTCAATGCATTAAGAGACAGCGATTGCAGGTTATTGCAAAGTAAAAACTACGAAGTATTTTTTGCCCGTGCCAAGTCGATCCCGAATATCTTACACGAAATTGGACGTTTGCGCGAAATCACTTTCCGTGAAGTAGGTGAAGGAACCAATGAATCTATTGACTTAGATCAGTACGACCAATACTACCACCATATGTTTTTGTGGGACGATGAAACCAAAAAAATCGCAGGCGCTTACCGTATGGGATTGGGTTCAGAAATCTATCCAAAACATGGTATTGAAGGTTTTTATCTAACCGATCTTTTCAGATTTGAGCCGGAATTACACGATATGATGCATAAATCGATCGAAATGGGTCGTGCTTTTATCATCAAAGAATACCAACAAAAACCAATGCCTTTGTTCCTGTTGTGGAAAGGAATTATTCATACCACCTTACGTTATCCGGAACACAAGTACCTGCTTGGTGGTGTAAGTATCAGTAATCAATTTTCTGACTTCTCAAAATCATTGATGATTGAGTTCATGAAGTCAAACTATTACGATCCTTATATTGCACAGTACATTCACCCGAAAAAGGCGTACAAGGTAAAATTAAAAGACGCTGATAAAGACTTTATCTTCGACGAAGCAGAATCTGATTTGAACAAGTTTGATAAGATTATTGACGAACTGGAGCCTGGAAACTTACGTTTGCCTGTTTTAATCAAGAAGTATATCAAGCAGAATGCCCGTGTAGTTGCTTTTAACGTTGATCCTTTGTTCAACAATGCGGTAGACGGTTTAATGTACATTAGAATAGCAGATATTCCTGAAAGCACGATGAAACCTGTTATTGAAGAATTTCAAATAGAATTGGAACGCAAATTATCGGAGAAAGAAGATTAATTGCATCACCTATACAAAACAAAAAATCCCATCTTTAAAATGGGATTTTTTTATGCTTTAAAACGGCTTAAAACCAGCCTTTTTGACCAACCTGATAGGTTTGATAAAACTCTTCGTCTGTTCTTGTCAGATAAATTATTCCTTCTATAATACCTATTATACCTCCTATTCCGAATACAAATCCAAGAATAAGCTGGATAATTCCCTCCTTATTATATCCCAAATAGAATTTGTGAATACCCAGAAAACCTAACAAAATTGCTAAGATTCCTGCCACTACTTTTTTATTCTCTTCCCGATGAACCGGAGGATTATTCCAATGTTCTGTTTTACTGTTTTCCATTTTTATAGTGTTTTTTAGTTATGCTAATTCAACTTTATGAGGATGGAATTCTGAGGTCTTAAAACCAAATCGATTGATGCAAAATATCATCAAAAGAGCTTTCCCGGATAAAAAGAACCAATCGTATCAAATGATAAAAGGCTAAAAAATAAGCCATATTGTAGGCTAATTTTCTATTGTACAGCAATCCTGAAAAATATTCTTTTTTGGTAATAAGTTCAGTTGTCAGTATAATGATGGTAAGCCAGCAGAATACGATAACAAAAGGCCCCAATATATGGTAACTAAGAGATTTGTAGATGTCACCCTGATAGAAATAAACCAGTGATTTGGTGATGCCACAACCCGGACAAGGAAAACCAGTCACCATTTTGAAAGGACAAAAGGACTGATCTGATTCCAGATGGTTATTATGATTGTCAAGCATTAAAAAAAACGGAACTATCAGTGTAATTGCTGCACCGATAATTCCGTAAATTTTACGTTTTGTTCTACTATTATTTGTATAATCTGTTGATATCACCTTGTACTATCATTGCTGCTGCAAAAGGGAAAAAGAACCCTAAAACAATTAATAAAGTGGATTGGTCTTTTTGAAGCTCTCCAGTTCTTTGATAAACTTTTGGCAATGCTTCTTTACCAGCCAAGTAATAAAAATAAATGTTTACCGGTGTACAACATCCTGCAAAAATTGCAATCGGCTGTGAGATAACTTCTTTACCTGCAACGGCATTTAAAACCTCAGATACTTTAATGTTCCAGTAAATTAAATATAATCCGCATGTTAAAAATCCAAAAAGCAATACCATAACTGGATCTACCTTAAATACCGGAATTGGTTCATTAAAATTATTAGACGTTTCTTTTAAATCGTTTTCCATTTTTTTTAGTTAAAATTAATTGGTTATGTCCTACTCTTCGGATTTTCGGTTCCTCCTATTTAGAAACAATATTATTAAAAATTAACTTTAAAAACTAATTATCGCCCATAATTCTACAGAAAAGACTCGTTATTTAATTGTAAAAACAAGCCCAAATCGTTGTGCTTCACCCGTAAAACTATCTCTGAAAGACCGCTTTTATTTTGTCTGCAATTACCTGCGCCAACCGTTCGTGGCTTTCAAAAGTCCAGCCTGCGATATGAGGCGTTAGTAAAGCATTCTTAGATTCGAGCAAATATTTAAAAGCCTCGGGCGTACTTTCTTCCTGAAACAGGGTCTCAAAGGATAATTTCTCATACTCCAAAACATCCAAACCGGCGCCTAAGACTTTTTTAACCTTCATGGCTTCCACTAAATCTGCTGTCACAATATTTTTACCGCGTGAGGTATTTATAATCCAAAAAGGCTTTGCAAAAGCATTTATAAAATTTCCATTCACCATTTTATCGGTTTCAGGAGTCCACGGAAGATGCAGGCTTAGCACATCACTTTTTTGTTGCAGTTCTGCCAGTGAAACCTGTTTTGCATTTTCATCTCCAACATTGTCGAGAATATCATAACACAGTACTTCGGTCTCAAAGCCACGAAGTTTTTTAGCAAATGCTTTTCCCATGTTTCCGTAACCAATGATTCCCACAGTTTTGCCATCAAGTTCATGCCCCCTATTGCTCTCGCGGTTCCAGTGTCCTGCTTTTACTTCAGCATCGGCCTGATTGAGATTGTTAAACAAAGACAAAATCACTCCCAAAGAATGTTCTGCAACAGCATTGCGATTTCCTTCCGGGGCGGCAATTAAATGAATTCCTTTTGTTTCGGCATACTCGCAATCGATGCTTTCTAAACCTGCTCCTACTCTGGCAATAAACTTTAAATTGACCGCATGATCCAAAAAGTTCTTGTCAATTTTAAAGCGGCTTCGAATGACGATTCCGTTATAGTCCTGAATTTTTGCTTCAATTTCTTCTTTAGAAGATTTAAAATCGGCGTGGTTTTCAAAACCGGCATCTTCCAGTTGTTGCCATAAAATTGGATGATTGCTATCAATATGAAGAATTTTTATGCTCATTGTATTCTATTTTTATCAAACAAAAATACAGCTTATTCTTTATTTAAGCCGTTCTTTAAGTTTGCCGTTTTTACTATTAATCTTCAAAAATCAAAGCGACCACTTCTAAAGATGTTTTAAAAAAATCATCAATTTTTCTATTCTAAGTTTCACAGCAGAGACATTAACCACTGGAATTAAGCCTCTTACACACTAAAGTTCTCATAAACTTAACATGATCAAGCTATTTAATTTCATACTTTTATGGGTGAAATTAAATTTCAGAAAATAATAGGCCCCATTTTGCTTCATCACATTGAGTTTTAAATAAGTAATTATATTTTAATCAATTAAACATCAGTAATTATGGCAACAAAAGATTTAACTATTATTTTAGTCCACGGCGCTTGGGGAGATGGTTCACATTGGCAGCATGTAATTCCAGGATTAGTAAAAGAGGGATATAAAGTACGAAGCGTTCAAAACCCATTGACTTCTTTACAAGATGATATTAATAAAACTCAGGATTTGATTGATGCACAGGAAGGAAAAGTACTTCTGGTTGGCCATTCATACGGAGGAGCAGTAATCTCAGGTGCAGGACATCATGATAAGGTTGTAGGTTTAGTGTACATTGCCGCATTTGCTCCTGATGCAGGAGATAGTCTTGGAGCTCTTTTAGGACGAAGACCCGGATCAGGCGGAGCCAGTATCTATCCCGACCCAAAAGGTTTTTTATGGATTAAATACGATGAGTTTCACGAAGCGTTTGCTCAGGATTTAGACAAAGAAGAGGCTCTGATCTTATCGCTGGCTCAAAAACCTATCCACGGTCAATGCTTTGGAGATATCGCAGGTGAACCGGCATGGAAAACAAAACCAAGTTGGTATCAAATTTCCAACTTCGACAATATGATTCCGCCAGAAACAGAAAAAGAAATGGCAGAGCGAATCCAACCTAAAAAAATCATTCGCTTAGATGCAGGACACGCCTCGCTGGCATCACATCCTAAAGAAGTGACAGCCTTAATTTTAGAAGCGGCTGCAACCCTCTAAAAAACACTCCAAACCGCTAATCTGATTGGCGGTTTTTTTGTTTCTAACACAATCCAAAACACCAGCGCCAAGCCTCTTAATTTTTTATTCGTTAGTTTTTTTTTAACTTTGAAAATATAAGCCTTAAAAAAATCGCTTCAAAATCCCCTGAACTTCAACAAAAATGAAATTAACAAAAACTTTTAAAGCCTTCTTTAACAACGAAAAATCAGGAGGACTACTCTTGCTTTTTGTTACCATTATATCGCTTTACCTCGCCAATTCCTCTTTTCAAACTGAATATATTGCTTTCTGGGAAAAAGACCTGAACGGACATTCTATCACGCACTGGATTAATGATGGCTTGATGACTATCTTCTTTTTATTAATTGGATTAGAACTGGAAAGAGAGATTTACCACGGTGAATTGTCTAATATTAAAAATGCCTCTTTACCCATCATGGCTGCCTTGGGTGGGATGCTGGTTCCTGCTGCTATTTTCCTGGTTTTAAATTTTGGAACGGCAACTCAAAACGGAGCAGGAATTCCGATGGCAACCGATATTGCTTTTGCAATTGGAATTTTATCTCTTTTAGGAAAAAAAGTTCCCTCATCGCTAAAAGTTTTTTTAACAGCCTTAGCCGTTATTGATGATCTGGGCGCTATAATTGTTATCGCGATCTTTTACACGACCTCAATAGCCTTTGTAAATCTTGCAATTGCTTTAGGAATCTGGATCTTCTTATTTGTGCTGAACCGCATGAAAGTTCAAAACTTGATTCCGTATTTAATTGGAGGTGTCGTAATGTGGTATTTCATGCTAAACTCAGGTGTTCATGCTACTATTACGGGGGTTATTCTGGCGTTTGTAATTCCGTTTGGAAATGGCGATGAAAACTCAAGTTCCTACAGACTACAGCACTTTTTGCACAAACCCGTTGCCTTTGTTATTTTACCTTTGTTTGCTATAGCCAATACTTGCATCGCTATTCAGTCAGACTGGCACGAAGGTTTGAATCACCCAAACACCTATGGAATTATTCTGGGCTTAGTGGTTGGTAAGCCTTTAGGTATTTTACTTTTTTCGTCTATTGGTGTAATTCTTGGATTATGCAGTTTGCCTAAAAACTTAAAATGGGCGCATATACTAGGTGCCGGAATGCTGGGCGGAATTGGTTTTACCATGTCCATCTTCATAACCATCCTGGCCTTTACAGATCCGGAAACTATTATTTTCTCTAAAATAGCGATTCTAATTGCCTCTGTGCTTTCGGGGCTTTTTGGCTTGTTTTATCTGAAATATACGCTAAACAGGAAATAGGTTTAAATTCCAATATTAAAAATTCCAAACTCCAACACTATTGATTAACGATACATTTCTTGATCATAGCTATAATAGCTATAAAATAAAAAATCCCAAATTCCAATTTACTAAAACTTGGAATTTGGGATTTTTACTATTGGGATTTAATGCCTATCCTTTAATCTGTTTCAAAGAGGTTTTAATTCCTTTTATTAAAGACGAACTGAAACCATTGTGTTCCATTTCGTTCAAACCTACAATTGTGCAGCCCTGAGGCGTCGTAACACGATCGATTAATTGTTCCGGATGCACTTTCTCCTCCAGCAACATTTTCGCTGCTCCTTTGACCGTTTGAGCCGCAATTGCCAACGCGGTATTAGAATCAAATCCGATTTCAATACCTGCCTGCATAGAAGCACGAATATATCTCAAGGCGTATGCTGTTCCGCAGGCACCAAGTACTGTTGCAGCATCCATTAATTTTTCATCGATAACCGGAGCCGTTCCAAGATCCTGAAATAACTCCACAATTGGCAATGCTTTTTCTTTGTCCTTTTCAGGAAAAGAGATACAGGTCGCCGATTCACCAAACTGCGCTGCTATATTGGGCATAATTCGCACTACTGCAAATTCATTGTTTGTTTTTGACTGAAGCATGTCCAAAGACAATCCGCTTACAGCCGAGGCAATTGTTTTTCCTTTTATTACGGGTAAAATCTCCGCCAGCACTACATCTACCTGATACGGTTTTATGGTTAAAATAACCACATCGGCTTCCTGAATAGTATGTTTATTATCTGAAGAAACCGTAATTCCATACTCTGTTAAATACTGAATACTGGCCGTGTTTCTTCTTGTGACGGTAACCTGGTTGTGTTTAGAGAATTTGGCAATTCCCAAGGCAATAGAAACCCCAAGGTTTCCTCCTCCTATAATGTGTATTTTCATACTGGTTGTTTTTTGAATTATTGTTGGTTGATTAATAGCTTTAAATCATTTCAATACAGCAGCAATGGAGTGTAATTCATTTTTACTTCAATAAAGTTTTTATGAATTACACCATCAATAGGCTGTATTTGGTTTTTATAATAACTTCCCTTTTAACAGTAAGGAAGCGATAGTAAAATAGATAACTAATCCCGTTACATCGACTAAAGTAGCCACAAACGGTGCTGATGAAGTTGCGGGGTCCAGTTTGAGTCTTTTTAACAAAAAGGGTATCATAGATCCCGAAAGCGTTCCCCATAAAACAATAAAAACTAAGGAAAGAGAAACGGTCAAACCAATTGTTAACCAATGTTCTCCATATTCATAAAGACCCGTTTGCTGCCAAACCAGAATCCTGATAAAACCAACAATACCCAGAATAGCACCCAGTAAAAAACCTGATGCGATTTCTTTCTTCATTACATACCACCAGTCTTTTAAGGTAAGTTCTTTCAATGCCATAGCACGAATGATAAGGGTCGCTGCCTGTGATCCCGAATTTCCTCCACTCGAAATAATAAGCGGAACAAATAAGGCTAAAACTACTGCTTTCTCAATTTCGCCTTCAAAGAAACCCATTGCCGAAGCTGTAAACATTTCACCAATAAATAAAACCACTAACCAAGTGGCTCTTTTTTTGACCATTTCGCCCAAACGTGTCTGAACGTATGGCAATTCAAGAGCTTCCAATCCCCCGAATTTCTGAATGTCTTCGGTATCTCTTTTCTCGATTTCGTCTTTTATGACGTCAATAATATCATCAATCGTAATTCGGCCCACTAAACGTCCCAGTTCGTCTACCACCGGAATTGCCTCCAGGTCGTATTTATCCATCATTCTGGCGACTTCAACATCGGGTGTTTCTACGTTTACCGAATACAGTTTTCGGATATAGATATCGGAGATTTGCGTTTTGGTCGATGTTGTCAACAGATCTTTAAGCGACAATCTGCCTTTAAGTCTGTTTTCATCATCAACAACATAAATCGAATGTACTCTGGAAACATTTTCTGCCTGAATACGCATTTCTTTCACACAAGTCAGTACGTTCCAGTTTTCGTTGACTTTCACCAACTCTTTATGCATGATACCTCCGGCAGTATCTTCGTCGTAACGCAATAAATCAACGATTCCTTTTGCGTGTTCTACGTCCTGAAGCTCCGAGATTACCTCTGCTTTTCTGTCTTTTGAAAGTTCACCAATAATATCTGCCGCATCATTGGTTTCAAGTTCATCCAGCTCTTCAGCGATTTCTTTTGGCGAAAGTCTGTTTAAGATTTGTTCCCGCAAATCATCCTCTAATTCCAGAAGAATTTCGGCTGTTTTTTCGCTATCTAAAACCTTAAAAATATAAGTTGCTTCATCAATGTCAATTTCATCGAGGATTTCAGCGAAATCCGCATGGTGCATGTCATTTAATAAAAATTCAAGCTCCTTATTGTCTTTAGCTTGGATGAGTTGAGCAATTTTTTTAATTAGCTCTTTACTTATTTTAAACTCCATCGGCTTCTATTTTTTGAGTCAAAGCAATAAATTCTTCTACACTAAGTTGTTCCGGACGTTTATCAAAGATAGTGTCTTCTCGCAACTTATCGGTTAAATTTAATGTTTTCAAACTGTTACGTAATGTTTTTCGTCTTTGCTGAAAAGCCGTTTTCACTACTGTAAAAAACAACTTTTCTCCGCATGGAAGGCTATAGTCTTCCTTTCGGGTCATTTTCATCACACCCGACTTGACCTTGGGCGGAGGAATAAAAACGTTTTCATCTACCGTAAACAGATACTCTGTAGTATAGAAAGCCTGGGCCAATACAGATAAGATTCCGTATGCCTTTGAGCCTTTTTTCTCGCAGATGCGTTCTGCAACTTCTTTTTGAAACATCCCCGAAAATTCTGGAATCTGATGTTTGAATTCTAAAGTTCTAAAAACAATCTGCGTCGAAATATTATAAGGGAAGTTTCCGATAATAGCAAATTGCTTGTTCTCGTAAACCTCGTTAATATTGTATTTCAGGAAATCCTGAGAGATAATTTTATCTTTTAGTTTTGGATAATTTTCACCTAAATACGCCACTGATTCGGTATCAATCTCGATCACATGTGTATTAATTGGTTTGTCAAGCAAATACTTAGTCAACACACCCATCCCCGGTCCTATTTCTAAAACCTCATCATATCCGTTAAGGCTTAAGGTATCTGCAATCGCTTTGGCGATACTTTCATCCTTCAGGAAGTGCTGTCCTAAATGTTTTTTGGCTTTTACTTTTTCCATTCTCTTTTCTAGATTCTTAGATTGTTAGACTTCTTAGATTATTAGACATTCAAAATACCGAATAATCCAAAAACCAAATAATCTATTTCTTATTTTGTTTGCCATAAAGGCACTAGGGTCTTTTGCTACAAAGGCGCTAAGACACAAAGTTTTATTTCTTCTTTTCCAAATCAATTACAATTATAAAATTGTCTTTGTTTTTATCCACTTTATTTTTCACAGGAAATCTGCTTATTCTTTCACATAAGCGCAAAAAACTATAAAACCGCTCTGTTTTAGACAGCTTCAAAAAATCTTCCTGTCGCTGTTTATTACTTTCTTCTAAGGTTTGAAATCGAATCTCCATTTTTCCCTAGATTAGATTTTTAATGTTCTGAAATCACTTCTAACTCTGTTCTGAAAGAAAGCATTTTATCGGCAAACAATCCTAGTGCTTCTTTATGAAACTCAGGTTCGTCTTCGATATAATAGCGATCCAGAGTCTCCTTACTGTCTGTAACATATTGAACAGAATACGTAATTCCGCCCATTTCTTCCTCTATCATTACTCTGACAATTCTCGCCGAAGAAAACTTCTTTGTGGCTAAAATTTCAGGTATGTGTTTTTCCTGCATCCACTTCAGCCATTGGTCGTGAACACTCTCGTGTATATTGGTGGTAACGTTGTAAATTATCATTTCTTTTTAAAGGTTCTGAGATTCTAAGATTCTAAGGTTCTGAGTTTTTTTTACTAAATCCTTAAAAACAAATCATCGTATTGCTAATTCTCTTTTTTTGGAATTTGGAATTTGCTTTTTGGAATTTACAAATTCTTATCTCCTCTTAACTGTCGGTATTTTTTTCTCGCATCTACAAAATAGATACTGTCCTGATGGTTAAAAATTACCTTCTCATATAATGGCTTCGCCTTTTCTGCATCATGCAGTTCATCGTCGTAAATTTCTGCCGAGAAAAACAAGGCTTCGTCTACATAAATTCCATCACCATGATGCTCAATAATCTGCTGATACTGCCCTAAAGCCGAGGTATAATCCTTCAGGCTTTCGTAAATCTTACCTAAACGCAACATTGTAACAGCTTCTATTTCTTGTCCTTTAAAGCTTTTCAATATCCCCTGAAACTGAGCAATTGCTTCCTGCTTTTTATTCTGGTACATTAAAAAATCGCCTTTGGCAAACTGCTTTAACGCGGTTTGTGTTGAATCGGCAACCGTATTATCGTTGATCAGTAAAAAGTACTCGAGCGCATCATTGGCAATTAATTGCGTATTCGCAGCTTTCAATTCTTTAAACTGTTTCAAAGCCCATTCAAAATCGCCTTTGTAATAACTCGTTTTGGCTGCTTTTAAACTCGCTTCGTGCGCCATGACATCATTCTTTAAATCCAATTGAATTTGCGAATAATAAATCAGCGCCTGATTGAATTTTTCCTCCAAAAGCAGGATATCAGCCAACTCCATCTTTGCATCCGCCTGCTGATAAGCATTCAAATTTAACTCCAGCGCTTTCTTAACAATTTCCTTGGCTTCTTCGGTCTTTTTAAGATTAAAGGCCAGGAAATGCGCCTGAATTATTTGCAAAGATAAGGTAAAAGGAGTTATTTCATAGGTTGTAAGCAATTGTTGTAACTCGGTACTAATAATTGGATAGTCTTTTTCCTGCGCTTTATCGATTTTAATCTGCATCAGAGACGAATTTGTCTGAATGAGTAAATCAAGATCTTTGGTGTTCAGAAGAATAAAATTCAGTATTTCTTCTGCTGTCTCGGTGTCGTCCTCATTCAATGCAAACTGTCCTAAATTAACAATGCTCGATAGTGATTCGGGTTCACGTTTGTAGATTGCTTTTTCCTGAATGAAAGCTTTTCCGAATTCTTTCTGCTGTACATAAAACCAACTCAGGTAATGATTCCAAAACACATCCTGATCTTTTTGTGTTTTCAAAATCAAAGCTTTACGCATCGCATCTTTAAAAGCCGTATTATCGGTTTCACCATTCATGAAACGCGATAGCTGTGTCTGAATTAAATTGGCATTCTGCGGATTTTTATACGATTCCGTCAGCAAAAGATCAATCATCTGATCGGTTTTTCCCAATTGTCCGTACAACATTCCGATTTGAAAATTGAAATTGTAATTGGGCTGCACCAGCATTGCCGTCTGATAAGCGCTTAAGGCATATTCGAGCAATACTTTTTTCTCGAAAGAATTGCCCACTCCGTAAACATCATTCGGATTGGTTTTGATTTTTTCGATCGCCTGTTCGTAGTAGCTTTTGGCTTTGGCATCGTTTTTTTGCAGTTGAAAATTATATCCCAACTCTACCAAAAAAACGCCCTGCTTGTATTTGTTGTAGCGATCCTGAATTACTTTTTGCGCTTTCTCAAATTGCTGTAACTGCTGATAACAATCGATCGTCCTTAAAAAGTATTGGGTATTCGATGGTGCACTATTTAAAAGCTCTTCGTAACTGATTTTAGCTTTTTCAAAATCACCTTTATCGTAATAATACTGTGCAAGCTGTTCATTCTGTGAAAATGCAAAAGTAGACCAGAACAAAACGATATAGATGATGCAGTTTTTCATATTTTAGTCTTTTATATATTCGGTAATGATCTAATTTTCAACAGCTACTAAAAACCTCAACTGTAACAGTAACATTTACGGCTTACTGAACGTCGTGACTGTAAACGGTAGCTTTTGATTTCCAGACAATCAATCCCAAACCAATCAAAATAAAAGGAATACTCAATATTTGTCCCATATTAATTGGCATACTGTTTTCGAAAGCTTCCTGATTTTCTTTGAAAAACTCAATTATAAATCTCGCGAGAAACAATAACATCAGGAAATACCCGAAGATTAACCCGTCGGCTTTTCGAATTTTCTCTGACTTGTACATCGCATACAAAATTACGAAAATCAACAGATAAGCAAATGCTTCATACAGCTGAGTGGGATGTCTTGGAATCATGTCGTCTCTTTGAAAAACAACACCCCAGTCTCCATTGGTAGGTTTTCCGTAAATTTCAGAATTCATAAAATTCCCAAATCGGATAAAAGCTCCTGTAACCGGAACCCCAATTGCCATTTTATCTAAAAGCCATAAGAACTTCACTTTATATTTTCGACAATACAAAACCATCGCAATTAAAACTCCAATTGACCCTCCATGGCTCGCCAGTCCCTGATATCCAACAAATTTGTAAACTCCGGCCACTTTCTGAATGGGTAGCAAAATTTCTATAGGATGTTGTAAAAAATAGGACGGCTCATAAAAAAAACAGTGTCCTAATCGCGCTCCCAGGATTGTCCCAACGATTACATAAACCAGTAAACTATCGAGATTGTCCAATGAAAGATTTTCTTTTTTGTAAATGTTTCGCACAATAGCGTAGCCCAGTAATAATCCACAGGCAAAGAAAGCACCATAATATTTTAACGGAAAACTATCTGTTATCCAAAAAATAACGGGATCTGCGTCCCAATTTAAAATCCCTTTCATCTTCCTCTTTTTTTTAGTTGTAGTTCTTAGTCTAAATTAATAAACCTAACAGATTTTGGAACCTGTTAGGTTTAATTCTAAGTACTGTAAAATTTAGTTTATAATATCAAATCCACAGTAAGGTCGTAATACTTCCGGGATTACAATTCCTTCCGGGGTTTGGTAATTTTCTATGATTCCGGCCAAAACTCTTGGCAATGCCAATGAACTTCCGTTTAAGGTATGTGCCAGTTGGTTTTTCCCATCTTTGTCTTTGAAACGCAATTTCAGACGATTGGCCTGGAAAGTTTCAAAGTTAGAAACTGAACTAATTTCTAACCAGCGATCCTGTGCTGTAGAAAATACTTCAAAATCGTAAGTCAAAGCCGATGTGAAACCCATATCACCACCACACAAACGTAAAACGCGGTACGGTAATTTTAATTCTTTTAAAATATCTTTTACATGTTCTACCATTCCGTCTAATGCTTCATAAGACTTCTCAGGGTGTTCAACACGTACAATTTCTACTTTGTCAAATTGGTGTAAACGATTTAATCCACGTACGTGAGCTCCATATGAACCTGCTTCACGACGGAAACATGGCGTATAGGCGGTATATAAAACCGGCAATTCACTTTCGTTTAAAATTACATCACGGAACAAATTCGTAACCGGAACCTCAGCTGTTGGAATCAAATACAAATCATCAATTGTTGAATGATACATTTGTCCTTCTTTGTCCGGTAACTGTCCTGTTCCATATCCTGAAGCTTCATTTACCAAATGTGGTACCTGAACTTCATTGTATCCGGCAGCCGTATTTTTATCTAAAAAGTAATTGATCAAAGCACGCTGCAAACGGGCTCCTTTACCTTTGTAAACCGGAAATCCTGCTCCTGTGATTTTTACACCCAGTTCAAAATCGATGATATCGTACTTTTTTACCAATTCCCAGTGTGGCTGTGCACCTTCATGCAAAACCGGAATATCTCCTTCCTGAAAAACATTTAAATTGTCATCCGGTGTTTTTCCTTCCGGAACAATATCAGCCGGTAAATTTGGTAAAGTGTATAATTTATTGGTTAATTCGGCAGCTAAAGCTTCTGCTTTTTCGCCCAATTCTTTGCTTTTTTCTTTTAAGGAAACTGTTTTTTCTTTTAAGATTGCCGCTTTTGATTTCTCTCCCGCTTTCATCAATTCCCCTATATCTTTGGATAATTTATTAGATTCAGATAAAGTGTTGTCTAATTCTACTTGTGTTGCGCGACGGTTTTCGTCTAATTGCACCACTTCTTCCACAACGCTTTTAGCATCGATATTACGTTTTGCTAAAGCCTTGATTACTTTCTCCTGATTCTCTCTAATAAATGCGATTTGTAACATAGCTTGTTTTTTATAACTATTGTATTTTTTTTATAATGGAAGCAAATTTAAGGAAATGTTTCCTAAGATCACGACAAAGTTGATTCTAAAGTTATTTCGAGAGTTATTGCACAGCGATACACGAAATATTCGCAGAGCTGCGCA
>JAHEZJ010000033.1:0-55584 GCA_023251135.1 Flavobacterium sp.
CGGAACAAATCCGGGCGATGTAACCGTTACCATTATAAAAGCGCCTCCAGGATTTATTTTGAACCCTGATGGTACGGTTACGGTTCCGCCAAACACACCGGGAGGAACGTATACGATAGATTATAAGGTATGCCAAGTGAGCAACCCTGCCAATTGTGTTACAGGTTCGGTTAAAGTAACCGTGGATGCACCAAAAATAGAAACCCCGGTTACAACGCCAACAGTTGTGGTGGATCCAAAAACGGGTACCACTCCTCCGATAACATCCGATATTAAAATAAACGATCAGCCCGTAACCATCGGAACAAATCCGGGCGATGTAACCGTTACCATTATAAAAGCGCCTCCAGGATTTATTTTGAACCCTGATGGTACGGTTACGGTTCCGCCAAACACACCGGGAGGAACGTATACGATAGACTATAAGGTATGCCAAGTGAGCAACCCTGCCAATTGTGTTACAGGTTCGGTTAAAGTAACCGTGGATGCACCAAAAATAGAAACCCCGGTTACAACGCCAACAGTTGTGGTGGATCCTAAAACGGGTACCACTCCTTCACTAGTAACCGATGTTAAAATAAACAATCAGCCCGTAACCATCGGAACAAATCCGGGCGATGTAACCGTTACCATTATAAAAGCGCCTCCAGGATTTATTCTGAACCCTGATGGTACAGTTACCGTTCCGCCAAACACACCGGGAGGAACCTATACGATAGATTATAAGGTATGCCAAGTGAGCAACCCTGCCAATTGTGTTACAGGTTCGGTTAAAGTAACCGTGGATGCACCAAAAATAGAAACCCCGGTTACAACGCCAACAGTGGTTGTGGATCCAAAAACGGGTACCACTCCTTCACTAGTAACCGATGTTAAAATAAACAATCAACCAGTAGTGATCGGAACAAATCCGGGCGATGTAACCGTTACCATTATAAAAGCGCCTCCAGGATTTATCCTGAACCCTGATGGTACGGTAACCGTTCCGCCAAACACACCGGGAGGAACGTATACGATAGACTATAAGGTATGTCAAGTGAGTAACCCTGCCAATTGTACTCCAGGTTCGGTTAAAGTAGAGGTTGTAGGGCCAAAAGTAGAAATTCCAACCCAAACGCCAACCGTTGTGGTGGATCCTAAAACGGGTACCACGCCTTCACTAGTAACCGATGTTAAAATAAACAATCAGCCAGTAGTGATCGGAACAAATCCGGGCGACGTAACGATTATCATTACAAAGGCGCCTCCAGGATTTATCCTGAACCCTGATGGTACGGTTACGGTTCCGCCAAACACACCGGGAGGAATTTATACGGTAGATTATCAGATCTGTCAGGTGAGCAATCCTAAAAATTGTACTACCGGATCCGTTAAAATAGAAGTTGGAGGACCAACAGACGCCTGCGCGATTAAGGTATCCAATGCCTTTTCTCCAAATGGAGATTTAGAGAACGATCGTTTCTATATCCATGGTCTCGAATGTTATCCGGATAATACCGTAGAAATCTACAATCGCTGGGGCAGGCTGATATACGAATGTAAGCACTACAATAATGTAGATCGTGTTTTCAGAGGAGGAAATGACGAATTGGTTGGGACTTATTATTATGTCATAAGATACACTGATGACAAGTCTCGAACGCATGAAAAAGTAGGATACTTATATATCGGTAAATAATAATTAAACCAAAAAAGGGCTCAGTCAAACAAAGCTGAGCCCTTCTTAAAAAAAAGGACATGAGAAAATTATTTTTATTTTGTATAATTTATTCCACAATTGGATTTGCACAGCAAGATTCACAGTTTACCCAATACATGTACAATACGCTTACTATAAACCCGGCTTATGCTGGTTCAAGAGGGACAACGAGTATCTTCGGATTGTACCGTACCCAATGGATTGGACTTGAAGGAGCACCCAAAACAGGCAGTTTTTCGGTGCATACACCGCTGAACAATAGCAAGTTGGGAATGGGGGTTTCGTTGGTAAACGATAAAATAGGGCCAACGGATGAGAACACATTATCGGCCGATATATCGTATACAGTACCCACATCGGCCACCTTTAATCTTTCTTTTGGGATTAGGGGAACAGGTAATTTGTTCAGTCTGGATCCCAATAAATTAAGTCCCGAACGACAGGGAGACCCACAGTTTCAAAATTTAAAAAGCGTGTTTTCTCCCAATATAGGAGCCGGTGTATATTGGTATTCCGATAAGGCTTACATTGGTTTGTCGATCCCTGCTTTTATCGAAACCAATCGATACAACGATAATAATGTATCCATTTACAAGGACAAAATATGTTACTATTTGATAGGTGGTTACGTATTTGATTTGTCTCCTTCAATTAAATTTAAACCCGCAGTATTGACCAAAATGAGCGCAGGGGCTTCCTTGCAGATAGATCTTTCGGCAAACTTTATGTACAACGAGAAGTTTGTACTTGGAGCGGCTTATCGATCAAATGCTGCCGTAAGTGCTCTGGCCGGGTTTCAAATTACAGAAGGCCTGTTCGTAGGATATGCATACGATTTTGACACCACCGCTTTGCGCAATTACAATTCAGGTTCACACGAGATATTCCTGCGATTCGAATTGTTCAAAAATCAAAAATCAATAATGTCGCCCAGATTTTTCTAGACGGATACTAATAAAAAACGGAGGTAGCAACACCTCCGTTTTTTTTATAGCATGCCGACTAAGAATTATTTTAAAACGGTGTGGATAAAATCCATGGCGCCAATTCCTTTGTAAGAGGCATAGAGGGCTTTGTCAAAAGCTTCCCGCTTTGCTTTTTTATCTTTCGATTCCGTTTCAACAATCATTTCATTGAAAATTCGCTCCTGTTCTTCACTATATTTTAAAGAAGCTTCCAGAAGATACGTTTTAGAAACAAACCCGAATGACTCCCAGATTTTATTCCTGATTTTTTCATTTATATTTTTTAACGGATTGTTACTCATATCTCCTGCATTAGTGTTCTACGTTTCCTGTTGGATTAAAAAGGATAAACAGGGTGTTGGTTTACAGTGTGTTTGTGGTTTTTTGTTCAAAAACGAACAAAACACGTTTCAAATGTGTTATTATGACGCAATGTAATTATTTTTTTTAACTCCATTTTTATTTTAAGCAAAAATTGTGATAATGACACGCTTTGTCTTTTACGGAAATCCGTAATATAACAAAAACTCAGTTGTCTAAAAAGGCTTTGGATTTATAAAAATGCATTAAATTGCAAGGACTATTAGAGAACTTGCTGATTTAAGAAATACGGAATGCCGAAAAAAATAATAGAAAATAGCGAAAATTATCAACCCGGACTTTCGATTGACTGTGTCATTTTTGGCTTTCATGACAATCAGCTTAAAGTTTTACTCATCAAAACTTCTTTTGATGACAAATGGTCTTTGCCCGGAGGATTTATACCCCTTGAGGAGGATATTGACACCGCAGCAGTTACCGTTTTAAAAGAACGCACCGGAATGCAGGGGATTTTTTTAAGACAGTTTGCTACTTTTGGACGTGTAAATCGATACGATCAGGATTTTGGAAATGCAGTATTGGATCATTATGATATTCCGAGAGAAGAGGGAAAATGGCTTCTCCAGCGTTTTATAACCATTGGATATTATGCTTTGATTGATTTTTTAAAAGCGGTGCCACAAAAAGAAAACAGTCAGGAAATTATAGAATGGATCGATCACAAAGAAGTTCCCGAACTCATTTTAGATCACAGAGAAATTCTCGATAAAGCCTTGACTACCCTTAGGATTGAGCTGAATTTAATGCCGGTTGGTTATAATCTGTTACCTGAAAAATTCACGATTCCGCAGCTTCAAAAGTTGTATGAAACCATTTTGGATCGAAAATTAGACAGACGAAACTTTTTGCGTAAAATCACCAACATCGGGATCCTGAAAAAACTAGACGAAAAGAAAAGCAACGTTGCACACAAAGCACCGAACTTGTATACTTTTGATACCGATAAATACAAAGAAGTCCTTAAAAACGGATTGAATCAGGGGTGGTAAGAGAGGGGACTTTATCAATTTTAAGCAATAGAATCTTAAAAAAGAGTTACATATGGTTACAATTGAAACATTCAGAACCCTTGCATTGTCCTTTCCGGACGCAACAGAAGAACCTCATTTTGAGAAAACATCTTTTCGTATCAGCAAAAAAATATTCGCCACTTTTGATGAAAAGAACAACACCGCCGTTTTAAAATTAAATGAAATCGACCAGTCCGTTTTTTGTGCTTCGAGCGAGATGATTTTTTACCCGGTTCCCAACAAATGGGGCAAGCAGGGCTGGACCATTGTAGCGCTTTCAAAAGTAAGACCCGAAATGTTTGAGGACGCTTTGATTCTTTCGTATCAAACTGTGGCATTCAAAAAAAAGTAGTGTTGCGCTAAGGTGTTACAATAGTTCTGAACGTTAAATTAACTCTGGGTTTTGAAACCGTTTTTGTGGGAGGCAACCGATGCAACCAATGGGTTTGGGTAGTGCCTTTCATGACTAGTAAACTGCCATGTTCTAAAAGCAAAGACACCGTTTCTTTGGTTTCTTTGTGTTTGAAGGCAAACTTCCGTTCAGCGCCGAAACTCACTGAGGCAATGGCTCCGTTCTTTTTTAAATCTTTTTCGGCATCACTGTGCCAGGCCATTCCTTCCTCACCGGAATGATATAAATTGAGCAGACAGGAATTAAAGGTTTCTCCTGTTTTTTCTTCCATGATCGCTTTTAGTTCAAGTAATTCTGCGGTCCATGAAAGTGCTTTTTTGGTCGTATTGGAATACGTATATTCAAAACCCGAATCGCCATACCAGGCTACTTTTCGTTTGGTTAAAATTAATTTACCAAAGATAACTGCTTCATCATTTTTCCATTCAATCGTGTCGAGAAGCACCTCTAAATAACGATTTGAGTCTGCTCTCGAAAAGAGTTTTCCGTAATAATTAACCGTCCCGTCTTTAGGAAGCAGATTCGTTGTTTCGTCGGTATGCGGATTAAATAAGTCCATTTTTCCAGTTTTGATAGTCGGTTTTCATGCAATGTCCGCAAGGTCGGAAACCATTTTTTTCGGCTTCTTCCAGAGTAGAAAAGAAAACCCGGTTTTCTCGTTTCATTCTTTTCCCGGAATTGCATTTTAGCGTTCCGTAGATCTTTAGTTTTCGGTTTCCACCGAAGCAAATTTCTACATTTTTAATTTTACTTCGTAAATCCGAATCGGAAATTTTAGAGTGTTGGAGCATTTTTTTTGAGGTGCTGAGGTTCTGAGATTCTGAGGGGCAAAGGAGCAGAGGTTCAAAGGGACAAAGGTTTTTTTAAATCTCAATCAGAGATTTAATAGTGTCAAGGCATTTATTTTTAAGTTGCAAAAACTTAGAATCTTAGAGCCTTAGTACCTCAGAACCTCAAGACAAAGCATCATGAAAAATAATCCCCAATGTATGTCGTTCACCCGAATGAATTTCGCTAACGCCATGTTTCATAGCAGCTCGATAATATCCTTTTGTTCCTTTTACGGGTCTGAAATTGGTGGTAAAAACTAGAATGTCTCCTTTTTTAGGTTTTAGCACGATGGCCTTAGATTGTGCCCGCGGTGTTTGCTGTGTCAATACAAACTCACCACCTGTAAAATCTTCGTCGGGTTCATTGAGGAAAAGTACAATTTGAATTGGAAAATAAACGTCTCCGTACAAATCCTGGTGCAACGTATTGAAACCGCTTTTGCCGTATTTTAAAATTAAAACAGTCGCCTTAAATTGATGATTGGCGTGACATTGCTCCAGTAGTTTTTCGTGCGTATCGGGAAAAACAGTCGGGATATTAAGGGCTTTCATCCAGGTGTTTGCAATAGGAGCCAATTTGGGATAAATAGAAGTACGCAGGCTCTGGATTAAATCAGGCAGCGGATAATTGAAATATTTGTATTCGCCTAAGCCAAAGCGGTAGCGTTCCATGACGACCGTCTTTCGGTATAAATCCGGATTGGAATATTCGGCTTTTAAAGCTTCGCATTGATCGTTATGAAGCACATTCGGAATGATTGCAAACCCATTTTCGTGCATAGATTCGGTGATGCTGTCCCAATGAAGGGAAGCAATTTTTGAGGATATATTTTGCATAATAATTTTAGATTGAGGTTTTTTTGCCGCTATCAAAGCGATAACGAACAGATGAAGTAATTCACGAATTAATTTTTCGCATTTTGAGAAAATCTATACAGTAGCTTTAGTTTAATTCGTGAATTCATGGCAGAAGAATTAAGGATTTATTTGTGCGCCTTCCCAGCCAATAATAGCCGTTTTACGGGTGTTCCCCCACATATATCCCCCAAAAGTTCCGGTGGATTGAATTACGCGATGACAGGGAATCAGAAAAGCGACAGGGTTGCTTCCAATAGCAGTTCCCACAGCGCGCGAAGCATTTGGTTTCTCAATTTGCTGCGCTATAGCGCCATAAGTAGAAAGTTGTCCCATTGGAATTTTTAAGAGCGTTTCCCAAACTTTCAATTGAAAATCGGTGCCTTTTAAATGCAGTTTAATTTCGGATAATTTACTCCAGTCATTTTGAAAAATAAACAGTGCATTTTGCTGTATTAAATCCAGTTTTCGGGAAAAGATGGCGTTGGGGAATTTATGTTTTAAATCCTCAAAGCCTATTGCTTCATTTTCTGCAAAAGCCATAAAACAAACTCCCTTGAGGGTTGAAGCCACAATGATATTTCCAAACGGACTTTCGGCAAAACTGAAATTGATTTCTAAGTTCTTTCCCCCGTTTTTATACTCAGCAGGTGTCATACCTTCAATATTGACAAACAGATCGTGCAAGCGGCTGGTACCCGAAAGACCAGTGTCAAAAGCGGCATCGAATAAAGTCGCCTGACGGTCTTCCTGAAGTATTTTTTTGGCATGTTCAACACTAATGTACTGCAAAAATTTCTTCGGACTTGTGCCGGCCCATTCCGTAAACAAACGCTGAAAGTGAAAAGGACTTAGATGCACTTTTTCGGCAACTTCATCAAGATTGGGCTGCGCTTTAAAATTGGCTTTGATATAATCAATTGCATCAGCAATCCGATTATAATTAATGTTTTCCTGTGTGTTCATTTTCGTTCCATTTTATAAGGCAAATATCGACAGGTTTTTACAGGTATAAAATCCGAAACTTGCGGAAGTGACTTTTTGTTTCAGGTTTCAGGTTTCACGTTCTGTTCAAACTTGAAACTTGAAACTTGAAACCTGAAACCTGAAACAATCACAGCTACAGTTCTTTTTCCATCTTATAATTAATCAGTTCAACCCCCAATCTTAGATTTCGCTGTTCGACTATTGAGGTGAAACCGTTCTTTTCGAAAAAGGGTTTAGCGGTGATACTAATGTCAGAGGTTATGATTTTTGAATGTTGTTTCTTCGCTTCACCTTCTAATTCGGTTAAGAGTGTATTGGCGATGCCCTGTCTTTGATAATCTTTGTGGATGTAGAAGAAATCAATATAATTTCCGTCCTTCAAAGTTCCAAAACCAACAATCTTGGACTCGATAATAACCAGTAAAACAATTTGTGTATGGATAACGGCTAACCAGCGCTCGGTATTTTGAACACCAGAAATCCAGGCCTCAATTTGTGCAGGATTGTAATCGTTCTTACAAACGGTTTGTATGGTTTCGGTATACAATTGCTGCATTTCCGGTAAATCTGAAATTGTTGCTTTTTTGAAAGTTGTCAAAGTATTGATTTTTAGTGTGATGCGTGTCTTGATAGTATCAAATGATACTATCAATTATTGATTTAAAATGCCCTAATGTGCCGTTGTCTTCGAAAAAACATTAATTACAACAACACCAATTAAGATCAGAGCCAGTCCTATTATCGCCGGTAAATCAGGTATTTGTTTGAAGAAAATAGCACCAATAATGGTAATCAATACAATCCCGACTCCCGACCAAATGGCGTAGGCAATTCCAACCGGAATGGTTCTGATTGCAAAACTTAAAAAGTAAAATGCACCGCAGTAGCCAATAATGGTTATAATGCTTGGAATCAGTTTTGTAAATTCTTCCGATTTTTTTAAAGCTGAAGTAGCAATGATTTCAAACAGAATGGCAATTCCTAAAAAAAAGAAATTTTTCATGCTTTTGTTATTTTTATAAAGTTAGTTGAAATTATTTAAGATTATTTTGTCCCGCAGCAACAAGTATTAATTTATAACCGTTTTCGGTTCTTAAAAATTCAAGATGATCCTGTTTAAAGTCGGCTTTGTTTTTTGAATTAATGACTATGTTTTTAACAGGATACATCCATTCTTTAGCTTCATTGCAATTGTTGAAGTAAGTTGTATATTCATCTGTTTCAAAAATAAATGGATTAAGTCCGTCATTTGATACAAAATAATCCGTTTTAGCGTTTTTTAATTCTTCAAGTTTTAACTTTAGATAAGTATAATTCTGATGGATAAAGGTAGCTTTGGGTTCACTTGTCCAGCCAGTTGGCTCTTTCCAGTAGGTGATTTTATCAAAGGAGTGCTGCTCTAAATTCTTTTTTGATAAATCAGAAAGTAAACTGTTTTTTAACCACAATTTAAATTCTTTCTCATAATTGATGAACGAATAATACTGACCGTCAACGCCGGGGAAATTTTCCCTTGTTTCGTCTTTACTTGGGGCTTTTGATTTTTCTAAAGAATAAAAATTAAGTTCGTCATGATAGGCAAAATTCTCAATTAAGATTTTATTGTGGGTGTCAATCAGATATTCTTTTCCCCCGGACCAGCTAAAGTGTTCGTCGCCAAATTTCTTTTTAACAGCACCTTTTAAGGCGATAATCATTCCGTTTCTGGCTTTGGTCAGGGCGCTATATTCCGCAGGGATTACAATTTTTCCGTCACCGTCAAACATTCCTGTTAAGTCTGTTTTAGGGTCTGTAAAACGAATAAAACCTTCGTTTTCGCAATCAGGACCATTGTCAAAAATATACAAACTGTCGCGTCCGACTATTTTACCGGATTTGCTGAGATAATAACTCTTCCAGCTTTCACCAGTTTCTTCGGTTACGGCAATAATTTTGTCAAATTTACGGGCAGTAGTAAATCCCATAAACTTTGGCGGTATCTGAATAGTTCCGTTCAGGTCTTTAAATCCAATATGCGTAGTGTCTTTGTCCCAAAACGCAATCCAGCTGTCTTTGTTTTGAGCCAGTACAGCGTAATTAGTAAAGAAGAGCACATAAAGAAGGAGCAGACGTTTCATGAAAAGAAATTTACAGTAAAGATAAGGATAACGTTTTTGAAAAAAAGATATTGGTTTTTTGGAACAAAAAAATGTACTTTTCAAGAAAAATAAATAAATGAATAGAATTGTATTGATTTTGATGAGCTTTAGTCTTTCTGTGTTTTCCCAAAAAAAGCAACCAAGTAAAGAGGAGAAAGACATGATTTATGAAGTTACGTATAATGTAAATAAAGAAATTTTTAAAGCTCCTAATTTTCCATTTAAAACAGTAAAGGGAAAAATGGATGAAATTCAAAAGAAAGCAATTCAATCTGCTGAAGTGATAAATTCTTCAATAGATACAATTATTTCAAGAGGAATTTTGAAATTGGAAAAATCTAGGTATGGATACGACCTGTTGTTTAATTCACGCTTTCCTTCCTATTTTAAAGAAAATGATGAACCTTCTATTGTAGATTTTCACCCTGTAACGAGCAAGCTGTTTAATCTGAAAAAAGAGTTGATTGAAATTCAGCATGTTGGAGGAACTTCTTTTGGAAGCGAGTTTTTGTATAAATACAAGAACGGAAAAGAGGTTAATTTGAATTTTACGACGCTGCGCAAACAGGATCAGATCAACAATGCTATAGATTTTAAAAACAACAACGAACTTGATGAAATTAAAGGAAGTGTGGTTTACAATATTAAATTCATTACAGATTATGCTCAGGTAAAGCTTTCCCAAAAGGATATAGGAAGTAGGTTTAAGCTGAATAACATTGAGTACAATTTAGTAGATGTTATAAACAATGTAGTTTTGATAGAGGCCGTTGATCTGAATAGCGATCGAAAAAATAAGATGCGCATGATCAATTATGATGAGTTGGGCAATGTATTGGTCAGTTACAGCCACAATGAACTAGCAGAATTAAAGAAGAAAAATAAAAAAATCAATGATGAAAGGGCTGGTTTTGGTGATGTAAGAGGTAACATCAGTAAACGTGTTTTTGAGGCTTTTAAAGCTAATCCTACGATGAGTTTTGAAGAATTTAAAAAATTATTTTCGATAGACGATATAATAAATGAAAAAAAGAACTACATCTTTATTCAGACTATTGCTCCAATTAAAAATGATTTTGTTCTTTTTGAACCTATTTATGGTATAGACAGGTCTTTTGAGATGGTTCCGAATCTGAAAGAGCCTGAACCAAAAAAAATGATGGCAGAAGATTACAATGCGCCACAATTATCTGCAGATTGGAATGAGAAACTATTCGGAAATATTAAAGAATACACAGAGAACTTTTACTATGCAACAAAAAAGAACGGCAAGTATGTAAAAGGGAAAATGCAAAATTATACCACCTATAAAAAGAATTCGAATGGGGAGTTTGTTGAAGATAAAATGTTTCCTAAAAAGTCTGATTTTCCGGAGAACAAGTACAATAGCTTAAAGCAAAAGATCGAATCAATAGGTTACGATGATGATGAAAAGATTACCGGAAGAACGATTTATAGTTATGATGCAGGAAATAAATTATTGGAAGAGAAAAGTTATTTTTCGGATAATGATACTTTAAGAAGTTTAGTGAAGTATGTATATAATAAAAATCAAGTTGTAAAAACAAGCTTTTCTTATGATTATCAGGGAGGAGAAACGAAAATTTCAGAGTCTGAGGATGTGTTAGTGTATGATGAAAGAGGAAATCTTATAGAAGAACATTCGAAGAATAATAAAGAGGATTCTGTGTACTTGGATGAAATGGTAATTTATAGAAAATACAACTCCGATAATAGAAGAATAGAAGAATCAAGTTCGGATACTTTTTTCGGGGATGGGAAAGTTAAGTTGAGTACAAAACTGGAATATCTTAAGATTGATAATCAAAAAAACTGGACCGAAATGTTTATTGAGGGAGGCTTAAGTTCAGAAAAACCAGAAGCTAATTTTGTTGAGCGAGTTTTTGTCTATGAATAAGAAGAGATACTAAAAATAAAACCCGACAGTTTTTAAAAACTGTCGGGTTTGAAAGATAGTAATATTTTAATTCTCCTAAGGATTAAGCGACAATCCGACACTGAAAAACAATCTGACTTTATCGATATTATTGATCCATGAAGTGTCGAAATGAATTGGGCCTAAAATGGACTGATAGGAGATAGCAGCTCCTCCAGATATCAGAAGACTGGTATTGAAATTATCATCCCATTTTCCTTTTGGCTTAAACACATTGTCGCGGAAATCGCGAAAAGTGTCAAAACCTACAGAGGCAATATTAACATGAGGGGTCAGATAGATTTTTCCGGTAATGTTTATTTGCGATCCGAGTTTAAGCCCCATATATTGTGTAACATTGAGTTCGTCTTCATGCAAACCCGGGAATGAAAAGCGGTTGCTGCCAGAACTTGGGATAATGCCACCCAGAAAATATTTTGCTGCATAACCAAAATCTGTAAACGGCAGTTGATGGTCTTTAAGTTTATCCTGAAAAATAAAATAGGCATCAAATCCTATGATTCCCGTAATTTTCTTTTTTAGGGATATTCTCTTTTCATAGCTAAAACCAAATTTTGTGTAGTCGTTTGTTGCCCCCGAAACACGCGTAAAATCCTCATCGGAAAAGGAGGCATTGATATCGGTAAGAAAGGATCGCGCAATATTTGATTTTATAATGGTTCCGTTTGTAGCAAAGAAAACTTTATCCATATCATTATAGGAATAATGCATGTTGAATTCGATGTTGTTAAAGTTGTAGCTTTTTAGTGAAATGGTGTTCGGACCGTATTCCCGATCATATTTTGGTTTTAAATTGGTGTAATTATAGTTTAAGCCAAAGCCAAAATAGCTTTTCAGCGAATTTAAATTTCGGTTGATCTCACTGCTAAATTCAAATGCGTTATAAAGAATATTGTCTGAGGCCCTGCCATTGATGTAAATTTCTTGTTTTAGGAGAGCTCCGTAAAGTTCAGTTCCCCACCACCATTCTCTGCGTCCTCCAAAATTTTTCTGAAAATTGATTCTGGCTTTTGGCTGTTCCGCAATATCGGCAGTTACCAAAAGACGAGAGGCATCTGCAAGAATATTTCTGGCGGTGTAATTAAAAATAATACCAACCCCTCTATAGGTGTCATAGTGTACGGAGGTGTTCAGCTGGTTTTTGGCACGCTCAAATCCAAATAAGGTGATCCCCGTTTTGTTACCGTCTTTAACGAAATAGCTATAGCCAATTTCATCAAAAAGATTGGTTCCCATAGCTCTGTTTATACCTGAGATTAAATCTTTGGAGGTATATTTTACATGAGGTCTAAGATTGGCTCTTCCAACGACCAGAGGCAGATTTTCGGGGCTTATTTTTTTATAAACGATGGAGTCAAGAACAAATTCTTTGGGCATATACGGCAATTTGTGCGTTCGTTGCTGAAATCCCTTTAACTTTTCCGACAAAGCAATTAAAGCCGGAAGATTGTGATTTGCGGCTACTTTACCGTCTTTGTAGATTTCGTTACTGGCTGCAAAGTCGGCTGTTGAGAAGCGCAGGTTGGGCATATGATCGACTAATATGGTACACAGATCACGGTTTGCCGGGTTTTTAACATTACTCGGAAACATACTGGTCTGCATTAATATCATCATAATATTATTTAGTTTGCCCATTGGCTGCATTCCTCCACCTACATCACTGCCAATAATAATGTCGGCACCCATTTGTTTGGCAACATCAGTTGGGAAATTATTTAATACACCTCCATCTACTAATACCGTTTTTTCATAAGGTACTGGCTTGAAAATAGCAGGTAAAGACATACTGGCGCGCATGGCGTAGGCTAAATTCCCTTTGCTTAAAATAACTTCTTTGCCTTCAACCAGGTCGGTAGCCATCGCTCTAAAGGGTATCGGGAGACTGTCAAAATCTTTAACATTATAGACCGGAAAGGTTAATTCGGAAAGAGATTCTCTAAGATTTTGATCGTTTAAAAGCGAACCTACACTATTGAGCTTTCCGTCTTTAATGCCTATTCCGACCAAATATCTTTGGAATTCTCTTTTTTCTTCGGCACTTACCGATTGCAACGATTGACCTCCGCCAAGGAGTTTATCCCAATAAATATTCTTGGTGATTTTTTCGATACTATCGCCCGAATATCCCATGGCATATAAACCGCCAATGATACTGCCCATACTGTTTCCAACAATAAGATCCGGAACAATATGCAGGGAATCCAGTTTTTGCAAAAGCGGAATATGTGCAATTCCTTTTGCTCCACCACCGCTTAGTACTAAAACGACTTTAGGTTTTTTTTCCTGCGAAAAAAGAATGCCCGGAAGACATACTAGAAACAAGAAGATCAATAAAAGATATTTTTTTTTCAAGAGCAGGGTGTTTATGTAGTTGAGAAGTAGTGACTTATTTGAATTCTTAAAATTAAAAAGTTATTCTGAAAAAAAACTTTTTTTGGCAGAAATCTTTTGTCTCCTAAGAAATAGGTCTCGTTTATTCATGAAAAGCTATTAAAAACAAAATCCGACCCGTTTTTAAAAACCGGTCGGATTTGAAAGATATAATCGAAGAAATCTAAAATCAGAAATCTTTGATCTAAAATTATTTAGTATCTGTAGTATTCTGGTTTGAATGGACCTTGAACTTCAACACCAATATAAGCAGCCTGATCTTCGCGAAGAACTTCAAGCTCAACGCCTAATTTAGCTAAGTGTAAAGCAGCCACTTTTTCATCTAAATGTTTTGGCAACATATAAACGTCATTGTTGTAAGCAGCACTGTTGTTCCATAATTCGATTTGAGCCAAAGTCTGGTTTGTAAATGAGTTACTCATTACAAAACTTGGGTGACCTGTAGCACAACCAAGGTTTACTAAACGACCTTCAGCCAAAATGATGATATCTTTTCCGGCGATAGTGTATTTGTCAACTTGTGGTTTGATTTCGATTTTAGAAGCACCGTGGTTTTTGTTCAACCAGGCCATGTCAATTTCGTTATCAAAGTGTCCGATGTTACAAACAACAGTTTTGTCTTTCATTTGCTCGAAGTGCTCTCCAAGAACGATATCTTTGTTTCCTGTAGTAGTAATGATGATATCAGCATTAGCAATTACAGTGTTTAATTTTTTAACTTCATAACCGTCCATTGCAGCTTGTAAAGCACAAATCGGGTCAATTTCAGTAACCGTTACGATAGATCCTGCACCTCTGAAAGAAGCAGCAGTTCCTTTTCCAACATCACCGTATCCGCAAACTACCACTCTTTTTCCAGCTAACATTAAGTCAGTTGCACGACGAACAGCATCAACCGCAGATTCTTTACAACCGTATTTGTTATCAAATTTAGATTTAGTAACAGAGTCATTAATGTTAATTGCAGGCATTGGTAAAGTTCCGGCTTTTACTCTTTCGTAAAGTCTGTGAACACCAGTTGTAGTTTCTTCAGATAATCCTTTAATTCCAGGAACCAATTCAGGGAAACGGTCAATAACCATATTCGTTAAATCTCCACCATCATCAAGAATCATGTTCAATGGTCTTCTGTCTTCACCAAAGAATAAAGTTTGCTCAATACACCAGTCAAATGATTGCTCATCAAGACCTTTCCATGCATAAACCTGAATTCCGGCAGCAGCAATAGCAGCAGCAGCCTGATCCTGAGTAGAGAAAATGTTACAAGATGACCAGGTAACTTCAGCACCAAGAGCAATTAAAGTTTCGATCAAAACAGCAGTTTGAATCGTCATGTGCAAACATCCAGCAATACGAGCACCTTTTAAAGGTTGTTCGTCTTTATATTCAGCACGAAGCGCCATTAAACCTGGCATTTCTGCTTCAGCTAATTCAATTTCTTTTCTTCCCCAAGCCGCTAGAGAGATGTCTTTTACTTTGAAAGCCACAAAAGGCGTAGTTGTAGTACTCATTTATAGTATATTTGTAATTGTAAAATTTTTGCAAATTTACGGAATAGCTTTTTAATTTTGACTACTTTCTGTCAGATTTGTGAAATGTTTAATTTCTTAATCTTTAGAATATTAGTGGATTACTGTTGCTGTCCTATTGAGCATAGTCAAAATAAGAAGCTAATCCTGCTGTCCACTATATCTTTTGCGGCGAACCCCGCCACAAAAGGATGCCGTTTCCATCAGGGCTAAAAGACGAGACGTTAAATAAGAAATTTCGTTTTCAAATCAGGGAAACAACTCATAACTAAAAACTCATAATTCATAATTCATAACTCATAATTAAAAAAGAATGCCTCTATTTCAAACCATACAATTCAACGAAACGACTAAAATCTTAGTTTGGCACATAACCGAATCATTTGAGGAGTTAGTGAGCCAAGTAGTTTTGAAAGAAAAAACACAGTTAAGGTTGGACGGAATGAAATCTCAAATGCACCAGCGTGCCTTTTTGAGTGTTCGCATGCTCATTCAGGAAATGGGTTTTACAGATCATGATTTGCACTATGACGAATTTGGGAAACCGTATTTTAATGGTCACACTTATATTTCGATCACACATTCGCATGATTTTGCAGCCATTATAATCAGCGATGAAACAGTAGGAATCGACATGGAATTGCAACGCGAAAAAATTCTTCGAATCGCCGACAAGTTTGTAGAGACCGAAAACAGTTATTTAAACACCCAAGATACCCCCGACTACATCCGCGAACTGACGATAATCTGGGGAGCCAAAGAAGCTATTTTTAAAATCAGAAACGAAAAAGGAATCAGTTTTAAAGATCATATCAGCGTAAATGCATTTTCGTTAGCTAAAAACCAAACGGAGGCGAGTCTCCATTTTAATGATCTGGTACTGGATTTTGATGTGCATTATAAAGAAATTAAATCAGACAGCACAGGGCAAAACTTTACTTTGGTTTATGCTTTTGAAAAACAAAATTCCAATAAAAAAAATCCAAATTCCAAGGTTTAGTCTTGTCATTTCGACTGAAAGGAGAAATCACACAAGAAACTCCGCCAACAAAATCGCCAATCTTTGTCGGGCATCCGGTGTGATTTCTCCCTGCGGTCGAAATGACAAACGATATGTTTTAGTATTTAGAATTACAAGGTTTCACTCATCTTTTTACGGTGCTCAAACATACTCATAAACAAGAAAGTACCCATTTTTCTGGCACGTCGTTTTAACGTTTCGGCATTTTCGCCTTCAAAATGTTCCTCTAAAGTCTGAAACCAATAGTTCAGCCAGATTCCAAATTCATTCGAAGTGATTCTTCCCTCAAAATGCGAATCAACCTCATTGTGCACCGCATGTGGATTGCCTTTGTATTTTTTGACGGCAAATAAATTGGTTTCCCAAAAATCGGTTAACTTCTCTAAATGAGCGTCCCAGTCCTGGATCATGGTATTAAAATAAAAGCCGATTTCTTCATCGGCTCTTATTTTAGCGTAAAACTGATGTACTAAAAATTCGACATCTGCCCGGTTCTCTATTTGTTTTCTCATAGTATAAAACTATTTAACAGAATAAAAAATACACTTAAAAGGGCACTTGCAATAATAAAGTTAAAAACCGTTTTGTGTTTCATTTGCGCCAGTATAGAAGTATTGGCAAAGACACAAGCCAGAACAATAATAGCAAGTTGTATCATTTGTGGTATTGAGGTTCCGTTAGCCAGAACGTACATTGCCGCAGCGCCCCCTAAACAGCTTTGACCAATTACCGCCATTGCAGCAGAACCCATATAATTTTTATTGAAATTTTCGAATGTTGTTTGATATAGTGTCATGATATTGAGATTTTTATACTACAAAGATACAGTCACTATGAGGGTGCATTTTATGACTTAAATCATAAAAACTAAATTATTTTATCGGTATACTTTCCTGTTTATAATTTTTAAAAGACCTTTTTTCTCAAGCGCTTTTATGGTTCTGATGACCGTTTCGACACGTAAACCGGTTAGATCTCCAATTTGTTGTCTGGTAAAGTTGATGAGGTAGCCATTTTCGTTTTTTTTAAAATTGAAATAGGCAATTCCGTGATCGATTAACTTTAAAACGCGATGTTCCGGTTCCTGAGTCGACATTTCAGCTGCCATAACCGATTTATAGTACAGACGCTGCGCCAGGTTTTCGATGATTTTAAGACTGATACCGGGGTTTTCTTCCAGCAATTTCATAAAGTTGCTTTTGGAAAGCAGAAGTACTTCTGAGGCTTCAACCGCAATGGCATTCGCGGGATAATTTTGATTTAAAAACAAAGGTGGTTCTCCAAAAGACTGCTCTTTATAAAAAATACCCTGAATAAACTCACGGCCGTCATCGTTATAATTGCTCATTTTCACCTCGCCTGAAACAATTTGATAATAATGTGTGGGCAGGTTATTCTCTTCAAAAATAATTTCATTTTTGTCGAATGACTTTTTCAACGCGCCATATTTTTCCAACAGATCAATTGCAATCATACTTTTGTTTAGCTATAACACAAATATAATTCATTCAAAATAGTTCTTCTGCATCAAAAAACTTTTACTTTTACGCCCATTATGAGACAAAAATTACTCACCATACGGCAAGAAATTTTGGAAGCTAAAAGGAATGGGCAAAAATTACTGGCTATACTGTTAGATCCGGATAAGATTGTTTGGGAAAATTTAGATCATTTATTGCTCAAAATAAATCAATCGCCCGCAACACATATATTTGTGGGAGGAAGTATTGTACAAGCAACAATTTTAGAAGATTTAATTTCAAAATTAAAACAAGAAACCAATTTACCCGTTGTTATATTTCCGGGTGATCCCTCACAGATTTCGCCTCAGGCAGATGCGATTTTGTTTTTGTCTTTGTTATCAGGCCGGAATCCTGATTATTTAATAGAATATCAGGTTCAGGCTGCTCCAATTTTAAAAAGAACCAATTTGGAAGTAATTTCGACAGGTTATATTTTGATTGAAAGCGGAAACGAAACGGCCGTAGCACGTGTAAGTAAAACAAAACCACTGGATCGGGATAATTTTGATCTGGTTTTGGCAACAGCACAGGCAGGAGAAATGTTAGGGAACCAATTGATTTATTTAGAAGCGGGAAGCGGTGCAAAAAAAGCAGTTCCGTTAGAAATGATCCGGTTAATTGCCCAAAATGTGGAGATTCCTATAATTGTTGGCGGAGGAATTGTAGATTTGCACGGAATTCAAAACGCTTATAATGCCGGTGCTGATTTAGTGGTTATTGGAACCGCTTTTGAAAACGACAGTCATTTTTTTGAATCATAAAATAAAACCAACCCAAAATAACCAATTCGATTATGATTGATTTTTTTCTGGACAGTTATAAAAACACTCCGTTATGGCATATTGCTCTGGAGTTTTTGGTTTTTATCTGCGGTATTTTGAGTGTCTGGTTTGCAAAAAAAGAAAATATATGGGTATATCCGACAGGTTTGATTGCCACCGTTATTTCGGTTTATCTGTTGTATGTTGCAGGTTATATTGGTGATATGATTATCAACGGATATTTCTCTATTATGAGTATTTACGGTTGGTATGTGTGGGCCAAAGGAGGAACGGTAGAAGATAATTTGCCTATAACACGTACAAACACAAACGAAAAAATAATTGGAATTGTATTGTTTTTTATAACTGTTTTTGTAGTTTTCGGCATTTACAAATACTTTGATTATGAAATCAAAAATGACAATTATGTCGATATGATTTCATCTGGAATATTTTTTGCAGGAATGTGGTACATGGCGAAGAAAAAGATCGAGAACTGGACGCTTTGGATCATTGGTGATATTATTGTGGTGCCCCTTTATGCTTATCGCGGTTTAGGGATGTTGTCACTTCAGTATTTAATTTTTACAATTTTGGCTATTTCAGCTTATTTAGAATGGAGAAAAATCTTAGACAGCAAAAAACAGCTATCATAAAAATTGCTTTATTTGGTCCTGAAAGTACAGGAAAAACTACCTTGGCAAAACAGCTTTCGGAATATTATGAAACCGAATGGGTTCCCGAATTTGCACGCGATTATTTGCAGGAGAAATGGGAAGAGAACCAGCACATTTGTGTAGCTGAAGATATGTTGCCTATTGCCTACGGACAAGTAGCTTTAGAAAATCAAAAGCTTAGTTTGTCTAAAAAATATCTTTTTTGCGATACCAACTTAATGGTGACAAAGGTTTTCTCTGAAATGTACTATGGTTTTTGTGATCCGCTTTTAAATGAGGCGGCACTAGAGCACGAATACGATTTGTTTTTCCTGACAGACATTGATGTCCCATGGGAAAAAGACGATATCAGAGATACTCCGGAAGGTCGTGAAACGGTATTTTCTGTCTTCAAACAAACCCTTATTGATACGAAGAAGCCTTTTATAACCCTTTCGGGAAATAAAGAAAGCCGTTTGGCTAAAGCGGTAGCTATTGTAGAACAATTGGCTATTGCAAAACAACATGGTTTTTCATCAGAAGATTTCGTTCAGATATACGAGCACGGAATTTCTTTTGAAAAGATTTTACAGCAACTGCAAATTTTTAAAAACGGAATAACCAAATCTAATTTAATTAGTCCGGCTACCATAACCAATGGTATTCTAAGCTTATCAGAATCGGAATTTGAAGAAAAAGCAGCTTTTTTTGATGCTCAAAAATCAAAAATCAAACTTAAAAAGTTTGTTCCGGCTTCAGGAGCGGCGAGTAGGATGTTTAAATTTTTAAGCGCTTTTTTGAATGATTTTGAATTTGAGAAAGAGACTATTAATGCTTATATCAACCGGAAGAATGATAAAGAGCTCTCTATTTTTATCGTGGCAATGGATAAATTTCCGTTTTTTAAAACTATTGATAAAAAGCTGAAAGAAATTTATCCTGATTTTGAAACGTTAGACAGAGATTATAAAAATTACTATTTCATAAAGCTTTTACTGTCACTTGAATATTTTGATTTTGCGAATAAGCCAAAAGCAGTTTTGCCCTTTCATCAATACAAGACACATATAGCAAATCCAATTGAAGAACATCTGAATGAATGCGTTCACTATGCTTCATCAAATCAATTTTCTAATTTGCATTTTACTGTTTCCGAGATACATCAGAATTTGTTTGAGAACGAAATAAAAGTTCTTAAAGAAAAAATAGAAAAAGAATCGGGAGTTAAAATTGAAATTGGTTACTCGTATCAGCGTAAAGGCACAGATTCTGTTTGTGTCGATGCAGTAAACGACCCTATTCGGGATAAAAATAATAAATTAGTTTTTAGACCTGGTGGTCATGGAGCATTAATCGAGAATTTGAACGGACTTGATTCTGACGTCATTTTTATTAAGAATATCGACAATGTAATTCAGAATCATATTGATCAAATTGCGTTGTATAAAAAGGCATTGGCGGGAGTTTTACTTGAAATTCAGCAAAAGGTTTTCGGTTATTTAACTGCAATTGAAAAACAAGAAGTTAAAGAAGAAGACCTTGAAGAGATTGTTGCTTTTTTATTGAAGAAGCTTAACATTGAACTGAATAGCGATTTTAGTAAATTTACTTTTGAAAATAAAATCAGTAAGATTAAAGATTTGTTAGATAGGCCAATTCGTGTTTGCGGAATGGTGAAAAATGAAGGAGAGCCCGGTGGTGGACCATTTTGGGTAATGAATGATAAAGGGTCGGTTTCATTGCAGATTGTTGAAGCCTCACAAATAGATCTGACCAATAAAAAACAACAGGAAATCCTGGCTTCGGCAACTCATTTTAACCCCGTTGATTTAGTTTGCGGAATTAAAAATTATAGGAATGAAAAGTTTGATCTATTGGAATTTGTAGATCAAAAAACAGGTTTTATTGTTGAAAAAAGTGTTGAAGGAAGAGTAGTAAAAAGCTACGAACTGCCAGGATTGTGGAACGGAGCAATGGCCAATTGGCTGACTATCTTTGTGGCAGTACCCTTAATTACTTTTAATCCGGTGAAAACAGTAAACGATTTATTAAAAGCAGCACATCAGCCACAATAATGGATGTCGAAAAAATTATATCAGAGCTAAGTTTTAAAGCAGTACGCAGTAGCGGTGCGGGAGGACAAAACGTAAACAAAGTATCATCAAAAGTTGTACTGACTTTTGATTTGAATAGTTCGCAGGCGCTGTCTGAAGACGAAAAACTGCTTTTGCAAAAGAATATTGCTGCCCGTTTAACGACAGAAAATATTCTCATTTTAAATTGTGATGAAGACAGAAGTCAGCTTAAAAACAAGGATATTGTTGTAAAACGTTTTTTAGAACTTCTTAAAAAAGGTTTATATGTTCCTAAAGTTCGTAAAGCAACTAAGATTCCAAAATCAGTGATTAAAAAACGAATCAAGGATAAAAAGAACGTCTCTGAAATAAAGCAATCCAGAAAGAAACCCAATTTAGATTAAATTCCAATTCTTTAAATACCAAATTCCAATCATAACGATTAGATTTCGTTGTCAAAAATTGGAATTTGGAATTTGAAAATTGGATTTTTTAATACTACCTTTACCCCGTCTCAAAGGGGTGCTCTAAATAACGAGCTGAGATCATACCCAAAGAACCTGAGCGAGTAATGTCGCTAAGGGAAAGACGACAATCTTAGCGTATACACTATACTTTGTCGTGAAACATTTATTAATTTAACAAAAAGAATAATTCCCCCTTTTATTTGTAATTCTTTACAGATGAAAACTTTTTTTTTAGGTGCTAAGGCGCAAAGTTACAAAGGTTCAAAGGCTCAAAAATCGAGCAGAACCAAATCGATTTTCTTTCTTCTATTTTCTATTTTCTTTTCTCAATTATCTTCCGCGCAAGAGCAGGATTCTACTAAAGTCAATAAACTGGATGATGTTTTAGTTTCGGCAGTTCGTGTTACGACCAAAACCCCGGTAAGTTTTAGCAATCTCGATAAAAAAGACATTAAATTTAGAAATCTGGGTCAGGACATTCCAATCCTGATGAACTATCTGCCGTCGGTGGTTACTACTTCTGATGCAGGAGGCGGAATAGGGTATACCGGAATCAGGGTGCGTGGTAGTGATGCTACCAGAGTAAACGTGACCATTAACGGAATTCCCTACAATGATGCCGAAAGTCAGGGGACTTTTTGGGTAAATATGCCCGATTTTGCTTCTTCTGTTGAAAGTTTACAGTTGCAGCGAGGTGTTGGAACTTCTACCAATGGTTCTTCTGCTTTTGGAGCCAGTTTGAACATGCTGACCGATAATTATGCGACCAAAGCAAGCGGGGAAATTTCAAGCTCTTACGGGAGTTTCAATTCAAATAAAAATACGGTAAAATTCAGTACAGGTTTATTAAACGATCATTTTGAACTGGCAGGACGTTTGTCTACCATTAAATCGGATGGTTATGTAGATCGTGCAAGTTCTGACTTAAAATCGTACTTTCTTCAGGGGACTTATGTAGGTAAAACAACTTTGATTAAAGCGCTCGTTTTTGGAGGAACTGAAAAAACATACCAGTCCTGGAACGGAATTGATGCCGAAACTTTAAACTCAAACAGAACTTACAATTCAGCCGGAAAATATAAAGACGAAGCAGGAAATGTTCATTTCTATGACAATGAAACAGACAATTACAAACAAAATCATTATCAATTGCATTGGAGTGAATCCATTTCCGATCAATGGAGCAGTAATTTAGCGGTTCATTATACAAAAGGGCAGGGCTACTATGAAAACTTTAAATACAATGAGCCAGTTGCAGGTTATGGACCAATTCAACCTACTAAAATGGTAGAAAATGATCTTGGAGAACTTGTTCCTGGTACTGATTTAATTCGTCAGAAATGGTTGGATAATGATTTTTACGGGACAACTTTTTCAGTAAAATACAAAGAAGAAAAACTGGATGTGATCGTAGGTGGTGGCTGGAATAAATATGAGGGATCTCATTTTGGTAAAGTAATTTGGGCAAGAAATTCTTCTCAGGCCCTGCCAGGAGATCACTATTACGACGATTTCTCGACTAAAACCGACGGGAATATTTTTGCAAAAGCAAATTATCAGTTCACCGAAAAGCTAAGCTTTTATGGCGATTTGCAATACAGAAATGTACAGTACAAAGCCAATGGTAAAGATACAGGATTAGTAGATGATAGCTTTAATTTCTTTAATCCGAAAGCAGGTTTGAATTACGAAATTAACTCCAAAAACACCCTTTACTTTTCATACGCCAGAGCCAATCGCGAGCCTAACAGAACCGATTACGAAGGTGGAAATGTAAAGCCTGAAAAACTAAATGATTTTGAATTAGGATGGAGATTCAATTCGGATAAATTTCAATTGAATTCAAATGTTTATTACATGGCCTATAAAGATCAGTTAATTTTAACCGGAAGACTGGACGATGTTGGAGCACCAATTCGTGCAAATACCGAAAAAAGTTACCGTTTAGGTTTGGAAGTCGATGCTACTATACAGCTTTCGGAAAAGTTTATTCTTAGACCAAACTTCACTTTAAGCAGCAATAAAAATATTGATCTGGCGGTTGAAGGAGAGCATTACGGAACAACTGATATTGCTTATTCACCATCGGTTATTGCTGGAAATATTATTGTGTACAGTCCGATTCAAAGTTTGCACATTTCGTTATTGCAAAAATATGTAGGTGAGCAATACATGAACAATATTGAATTGCCGGCTGCTAAACTGGCGGATTATTTTGTGAACGATTTGAATGTTTCTTATGAAATCAAACCAAAATCTGTTTTCAAATCCATTTTAATTACAGGTTTGGTAAACAATATTCTGGATAAAAAGTATGTTTCAAATGGAGCAATGTGGGACGTTTATCCCTACTACTATCCTCAAGCCGGGATTAATTTCCTAGCGGGATTGACATTGAAGTTCTAAAAAGTAAAAAAGCCTGAAAAGTTAATTTTTCAGGCTTTTTTTATTTTAATTGTAAACGTGAATCACCGTTCCGGTTACTTCTACACGATATTGTTTTAAGGGATATTCTTTACCTCCCAATCCGGTAAATAAACTATAAGCAGTCTTATCGCAGGAGCAAACAGCATTTATACCATCGATGGTCATGGCGGTGCATGCTGTTATGGGCTGATTAGGACAGGCAGCATCAAATGCATTGTAACCGCTTCCGGTATTAAAAATAATAATTCCTTTTGCACCATAATTTGGAACAATGACAGCATTACTTACAAATTTAAGGTTTGAATAGGCCGGCAAATTCATATCAACAGAAAGGTTAACCGTATAGCTTGGAATGTAAGGGTTTTTATTACTTCGGTTATTGTCACTACAGGATAAAAGCACAGAAACAAAGACAATTAAGTACCAGAATTTTTTCATTATTTTAATAAGAATTAGTGAAACAAAAATAATTTATTTAGATTTGAATTCTATATGATTAACATATAATTATGTACTATTAAAAATAATAGTATATTTGTAATAAGAAATCCCGTCCCGATGGGATTTTTTGTATTTATATAAACGACGAAGTTATGAGTAAAGTATCTTATTATACAGCAGAAGGATTAAAAAAATTAAAAGATGAGTTGGAGCATTTAAAAAGTGTAATGCGTCCAAAGGCATCTCAAGATATAGCGGAAGCAAGAGATAAAGGTGATTTATCTGAAAACGCCGAATATGATGCTGCAAAAGAAGCGCAGGGTCTGTTAGAAATGAGAATTGCTAAGCTGGAAGAAGTGTATTCTAATGCGAGATTAATTGACGAATCTCAATTAGACGTTTCGAAAGCGTTGGTTCTTTCTAATGTAAAAATTAAGAATCAAAGCAACGGAATGGAAATGAAATATACGCTTGTTGCCGAAAGTGAAGCCGATTTAAAAACAGGAAAAATCTCTGTAACCTCTCCGATTGGAAAAGGTTTACTAGGGAAGTCTGTTGGAGAAGTAGCTGAAATTACGGTTCCAAACGGAGTTTTGAAATTCGAAATTCTTGAAATTACCAGAGACTAATTTTTTAAGTGTAACTGTTTAATCGTTAAATCGGTTGAACAATGAACCAATTAAACGAAAATAGAATGTCAATATTTACCAAAATAGTAAACGGAGAAATTCCGGCTTATAAAATTGCTGAAGACGATAATTATTTGGCTTTTTTAGATGTAAACCCAAATGCAAAAGGACATACACTTTGTATTCCGAAAAAAGAAATCGATAAAATTTTCGAGATAGAAGACGAGTTGTATTTAGGGCTAATGAAGTTTTCTAAAAAAATTGCAATTGCTTTAGAAAAAACCGTTCCCTGTAAAAGAGTCGGAATGGCGGTTGTTGGTTTAGAGGTGCCTCATGCACACGTACATTTGATTCCGTTAAACGAAATGGATGAGATGCGTTTCCAGAATAAAGTTTCGCTTTCTAAAGAAGAGTTTGAAGCTTTGGCTAAAGACATTCAGTCAAATTTATAAAACACCATGTCAGACTGCGCGTAGTCGAAGTCTCTTAAACATAAAGAATCTCGACTCCGCTCGATTTGACAGTCGAAATAAAAAGATAAAGTGCAGTAAAGTAATTTTACTGCACTTTTTTATTTAGGGAAATCCGACGAATTTATAAAACAATGTCAGACTGAGCGAAGTCGAAGTCTCTTTCTACACTTTTTTATTTAACGAAATCTGGAATGTAGTTCCTTTTCCAATTTCAGAATGTAAAACTTTTATTTTTCCGCCATGATATTCCTCAACGATTCTCTTGGTCAATGAAAGTCCCAGACCCCAGCCGCGTTTTTTCGTGGTAAAACCGGGCTCGAAAATAGTTTTGAACTGTTTTTTATAAATTCCTGTCCCGGAATCCTTTACGTTAATTTTTACATGCTGCGAATCTTCTTCGATTTGAAGGTCAAGAGTCCCTTTTCCTTTCATGGCATCAATAGCATTTTTAATCAAATTTTCGATCGTCCAGCTGTGCAGCGTGGGGTTTATCATGGCCAAAATACTTTGCTGAGGGGCATGATAAGAGAACGAAACCTGTTTTGAAAAGCGGGATTGCAGGTATTTGTAGGTGTTCAGTGTTTCGGCAACAATATCTTTCTCTTCTAAAACAGGAACCGATCCAATTTTAGAAAAACGGTCTGTAATGGTTTGCAAACGCTCAATGTCTTTTTCGATCTCAAGGGTTATAGACGGATCGATCTCTTCTGTTTTTAAGATCTCAACCCAGCCAATTAAGGAAGATAAAGGTGTTCCGATCTGATGTGCCGTTTCCTTAGCCATTCCTGCCCAAAGTTTGTTTTGAGTGGCCATTTTGGTACTTCGGTAAAAGTTATAAATCAAAGCTCCAAACAAAAAGATAATCAGCAATAACGCAATCGGATAGTATTTTAATTTGTTGATCAATGCCGAGTTTCCATAGTACAATGCCTGATGTTTTCCAGGAGCATACTCAATAACGATAGGCTCATTTTCATTTTTTAGATTCTTGAGATAGGATAATGTGCTTTTTTCATTTTGAAGAACTTCTTCGGGTACATTGACAGAACTAATTACCTTGTCATACATCGTAAGCATAACAGGAACTGAGGTATTGTTGTTGATGATTTCAAGCGGTAAATCCAGATCTGTATTTTCATCTGCATTGACCAGTGTCTTTTGTGCATTGGCCCAAAGATTCATTTTCAGGCGTTCTTCGTTTTTAAAGATTTGAAAAAAAGTATAGGTGTTCCAGAGAATCAAAGAAATGATTAAAAAGGAAATAAAAATAATGATCCAACGTGTTGTATTTCTTCGCTCGGAAAAAGACATAACTATTTTTTTGTGGTATAAATATAACGAAATATACACATTTAATATTTTGTGGAGCGTTAAAGATTTTTTTGTTTTTAAGTCTGAAACTATTTCTTTGGATTAAACGATTTTTCTATTTTTGTAGCTACGGAAATGAGGTTCCATTAAAAAGAAAAATATGATTAGCATTGATCCAAAAGAAATACCAACGGCAAAATTACAAGGTTATTTACAAAGTGCTGTAGGGCCGAGGCCAATTGCATTTGCAAGTACAATTAGTGCAAAGGGAATACCCAATTTGTCGCCTTTTAGTTTCTTTAATGTGTTCAGTGCCAATCCGCCAATTTTGGTTTTTTCACCGGCCCGACGTGTTCGCGATAATACCGTCAAACACACTTTGATTAATGCGGAGGAAACTCGCGAAGTGGTAATTAATGTTGTGAATTATGATCTGGTACAGCAAACATCATTAGCGAGCACAGAATATGGTGAAGGCGTAAACGAATTTATAAAAGCCGGATTGACGCAAATTCCGTCTGATTTTGTAAAACCTTATCGCGTAAAAGAGTCTCCAGTACAATTTGAATGTAAAGTGACTCAGATTATTCCGTTAGGAGATCAGGGTGGTGCGGGGAATTTAATTCTTTGTGAAGTGGTTAAGATTCATATTCACGAAGCAATTTTAGATGAAAACGGAGCCATTGATCAGCATAAAATCGATTTGGTTTCGAGATTGGGAAGTAATTGGTACTCCAGATCGAATCAGGGACTTTTTGAAGTGCCTAAACCATTGACAACTTTAGGAGTTGGAGTAGATGTGATTCCGGATTTTATCAAGGAAAGCCCCGTTTTTGACGGAAATGATCTTGGAAAATTAGGCAACATCGAAGCCTTGCCTACCACAGAAGAAGTTAGTATATTTGTGAAAGAAAATTTTTCGGTAAAAGGAGTTTTAAGCTCAGACGATCTCGAAAAAGTACACTTAGAAGCCAAAAAATATCTGAATAAAGACGATATTTCATCGGCATGGAAAGTACTTTTAGCAAAACAATAAGAATAGAAACAATAATTAATATAGAAAGAAGATGGAAGTTACAGGAAAAGTAAAAGTGGTGAACCCAGAGCAACAAGTTAGTGCTGCATTCAAAAAAAGAGAGTTGGTTGTTACCACAGATGAGCAGTATCCACAGCATATTTTGATCGAATTTACGCAAGATAAATGCGATTTGTTAAGTAGCTACAAACAAGGTGAGGCAGTAAAAGTTTCTATCAATTTAAGAGGAAGAGAATGGGTTAATCCACAAGGTGAAACCAGATATTTCAATAGTATTCAAGGTTGGAGAATCGAGAGACTGGCACCGGAAGGTCCTGGGCAAACGGCTCCAATGCCAGCTGCAGAAGCTTTTGCACCGGCAACTAATTTGAACGAAGACGAACCGGACGATTTACCGTTCTAAAAAAGTTAAAATTTCAAATAGTAAATTCCAAATTCCAATTCATGAAATGTGCAATTGGAGTTTGGAATTTGCTTTTATATTTAAACTTAGTGTAGTCGTTTGTTCTTGCTGAAAAAGGAAAAAATGAAGCACCATCCCGCAACTTGGAATTTTAATATTGGATTTTTTTAAAATGTATTACGTATTTAACGATTTGTTTTTTCCACCCGTTTCAGAAGCCGATGAAGAAGGAATTCTGGCTATTGGCGGAGACTTAGACCCGGAAAGACTGAAACTGGCTTATAAAAGCGGAATTTTTCCGTGGTTCAATGAAGGAGAACCGATTCTCTGGTGGTCACCAGATCCCAGAATGGTTTTGTTTCCTGATGAGTTGATCGTGTCAAAAAGTATGCGCAATATTTTGAATAGAAAACAGTTTAAAGTTACCTTTAATCAAAGTTTTGAAGGGGTGATTTCGAATTGCCAGAACATCAAACGTGATGGTCAGAACGGAACCTGGATTTCAAACGAAATGATTGATGCCTACTGTAAATTAAACGAACAGGGAATTGCAAAATCTGTTGAAGTCTGGCAAGATGAAGTTTTGGTAGGAGGTTTGTATGGTATTGATTTGGGTCATGTTTTTTGCGGAGAAAGCATGTTTTCGAAAGTATCAAATGCTTCAAAAGTAGCTTTCATCGCTTTGGTGCAGTACTTAAAAGAAGCGAACTACAAACTTCTGGATTGTCAGGTTCATAATTCGCATTTAGAGAGTTTAGGTTGTCGTGAGATTGATCGCGAAGCGTTTATATCCATTTTAAAAAAGGAATAAAATGAGTGCAGTTCATATTGTAAAAGAACTTTATATCTATCCTGTAAAAAGTTTGGCAGGAATAAGCTGTCAAAGTGCTTATGCCGAAGAAATGGGGTTTGAAAACGACCGCAGATGGATGCTTGTTGATGCTGAAAACAAGATGCTGACACAAAGAGAATATCCTCTCATGAGTCAGTTTTATCCTCAGATTTCGGAAGGTAAAATTAGCATTACTTTTAAAGACCAAAAGCATGATTTTTTAATCGAAGAACATTTGGATCAGCCCATTGCTGTTAAAGTGTGGGAGGATGACAGTGATGTCGTTGAAGTCAATAAAAACACTTCGATCTGGTTTAGCGAACTTTTAGGTTTCGAATGTAAACTGGTTAAAATTATTAGAAACGGAGATCGTAAACACGAAAGTTCAAAACTAAAAGAAACCTTTAATGTAAGTTTGGCCGACGGTTATCCGTATTTAATGATCGGAACCGAAAGTTTGGATTTTCTAAATCAAAAACTGGAAGACAAAATTACCGTTTTGCGTTTCCGTCCGAACATTGTAATCAGCAGTCAGAAGGCTCATGAGGAAGATGATTTTGTTGCTTTTAAAATCGGAGAAGTGCAATTTAGAAACATAAAACCCTGCGGAAGATGTATTATGGTGAATAATGATCCGCAAAAAGGTATTGTAAAAAAAGAACCTCTGAAGACTTTAAGTAAATATCGAAATGTAAACAATTCCGTTTTATTCGGAACCAATATTGTAAGTCTGAATTCTGGACTTATCAGTGTTGGAGACGCGATTGTTTTTTAAAAATTAATTTTCATAAAGTTCCAGTTTAACGTATTGAAGAGCACTAACTCATTGTTTAAAGTGGGTAATTCCAAAATTAATTTGAGTGTTTCATGTGCCATCATAGTACCGATAATTCCGGGTAATGTTCCTAAAACGCCATTTAAATTGCAATTCGGGACATCTTTTGGATCTGGCATTTCGGGGAATAAATCGCGCAGATTTTTACTGCCCTTATGATTGAAAACGGCAACTTGCCCCTCAAACTTTAAAATGCTGCCATAGACTAAAGGTTTTTGCAGTGCCACACAAGTATCGTTAACCAGATAACGGGTGGTAAAATTATCCGAACCATCGACTATAATATCGTATTGCTCAATAATCTGTGCTGCATTTTCGGGAGTTAATTTTTCAACAATAGCTTCAGCTTTTATCAATGGATTTAGTTCCGAGACCACTTCTTTTGCAACAATAGCTTTGAGCTTGCCAATTTTATTTTCGGTATATAAAATTTGCCTGTGCAGATTGTGAATTTCGATAGTGTCAAAATCCATAATGCCAATGTAACCAACTCCGGCTGTGGCAATATATTGTAGAATTGGACAGCCTAAACCACCAGCGCCAATCACTAAAACTCTGGCTTTTTTGAGTTTTTCCTGACCTTCGTCGCCGATTTCGGGAAGAATGGTTTGTCTGTTGTAGCGAAGAAATTCTTGTATAATGCTCATTTTTGTGAAATGTGATTTGTGAAATGTAAAAGGTAATTAGTAAAATGTGATTTGTAACACTTGAAACTTGAAACCTCAAACTTGTTGACTAAAACTTTTACTCCAGTCTTTCCAAACAGGTTCATAGCCTGAATTGGTTATAATTTGTGCAATTTCTTTGGCAGAACGTTCATCGCTAATCTCAAATTGTTCCAGTGATTGCGGGTCGACAACATAACCACCGGGATTGGTTTTCGATCCTGCACTCATGCTTGTAACGCCAATTGGTATAATATTATTTCTGAACTTCTCATTTTCACGTGTAGAAATCGAAATTTCCAGATCTTCATTCCACAAACGATAGGCACAAATCAACTGCGTGAGATCTTTATCATCCATAATAAAATTAGGCTCGATAATGCCTTCTGCCGGTCGGAGTCTTGGAAAGGAAACCGAATATTTGGTTTGCCAGTATTTCTTTTGCAGATAATCCAGATGCAGGGCATTAAAAAAACTATCCGTTCGCCAATCTTCCAGACCTAGTAAAACACCCAGCCCCATCTTATGGATTCCTGCTGTGCCAATTCGGTCGGGAGTTTCCAGTCTGTAATCAAAATTAGACTTTTTACCTTTTGTATGGTATTTTTTATAGACATCCTGATGATAGGTTTCCTGATAAACCAGAACAGAATAAACACCAGCCTGATGCAAACGTTCGTAGTCTTCGGTGGAAAGCGGCTGGACTTCAACAGAAATAATGGAAAATTCTTTTCTTATTAAAGCAATGGCATTTAAAAAATAATTGATGTTTACCGTATAGTTTGCTTCACCGGTAACCAGTAAAACGTGGTCAAAACCGATCTCTTTTAAAGCTTCTACTTCAATTTTGATCTCCGCATCAGTAAGGGTTTTTCGTTTGATTTTATTGTCTAAACTAAATCCGCAATAGGTGCAAATGTTCTGGCATTCGTTGCTTAGGTACAGCGGTGCATACATTTGGATGGTTTTGCCAAAGCGCTTTTTGGTAATTTCATGGCATTGCTGCGCCATTTGCTCCAGATATTGTTGTGCAGCAGGCGAAATTAATACCAAAAAATCATCGAGATTTCGTTTGGTTTTAAACAAAGCGCGTTCTACATCTTTTGATGTGGTTTGATATATTTTAGATTGAATAGTATCCCAATCATAATTCTCAAAAACCGATTTGAATGTTTTCATTGGATTGTGTTTTGTTTCACGCAGATTTTTGTGGATAGGTTAGATTTTGTTTACGACTCGATGTATATTATCCAGAATATTTATGCAATTAAAGTTGACCAATAGCCCCAGTTTTTTATCTGTTAATTTTAAATAAGTATTTAATTGTTTAAAGTGAATGGCTTTTAATTCATCTACAGATTTTAATTCAACAATTACTTTGTTTTCAACTAATAAATCCAATCGAAAAGTGATATCTAATTCTACATTATCATATTTAACGGGTAGATTAATTTGTTTGATAGTATTTAGTCCATCCTTATTTAATTGATAATATAAAGCACTTTCGTAAACGGATTCCAACAGTCCTGGGCCTAGAGTGTTGTATACTGTAAAAATAGCTCCTCGTACTCGATATGAAATTTCATTTTCTGACATAATAGTAACTTTAAATCAAATTTAATGAAATTTCCTACTTTTTTATAAAATATTTTCTCGCAGATTTGGCAGATTGAGCAGATTATTTTTGTCCTGTTTTAATTCAGATAAATCTGCTAAATCGGCAAGATCTGCGAGAGATTAAAAACTACTCATATAAAAAAGAGGTCAAAGGACTGGAAGCCAAAGCATGATTTTGTTGAGGAGCAATTTTAGCTTCAAAGGCTTTTCGGCCGGCAATGACAGCTTCTTTAAAGGCCTCTGCCATTAGTTTCGGATTTCCGGCAACCGCAATGGCAGTATTCACTAAAACAGCATCAGCACCAATTTCCATCGCTTTTGCAGCGTCAGACGGTGATCCGATTCCAGCGTCGACTATTACCGGAACATTACTCTGTTCGATAATAATTTCCAGAAAATCGATCGTTTTTAAACCTTTATTGCTTCCAATGGGAGAACCTAAAGGCATAACGGCTGTTGTTCCTGCACTCTCCAGATGTTTGCATAAAACGGGATCGGCATGGATGTAGGGCAGAACAAAAAAACCAAGTTTAGCCAGTTCCTCCGTTGCTTTTAAAGTCTCTATCGGATCGGGCATCAGGTATTTCGGATCCGGATGAATCTCGAGTTTCAACCAATTTGTTTCCAGTGCTTCTCTCGCTAATTGTGCTGCAAAAACGGCTTCTTTAGCATTTCGTGCTCCTGATGTGTTGGGTAATAAATGAATGTTCGGATGATTCAAATGCGTTAAAATAGCATCTGTTTCGGTTTCGAGATCGATACGTTTTAGCGCCACGGTTACCAACTCGCTTCCCGATGCCAAAATAGCCTCTTCCATTTCGAGGTTGGAACCAAATTTCCCCGTTCCTAAAAACAGGCGTGAGGTTAAAGTTTTATCTCCTATGTTAAACAATGACGTTTGCATATAACTTTTCGTTTAGTTGTTGAATAAGTTTTCCTTTTTGATCGCTTTCTGTAAGCATTCCTGAGACTGCAATTCCATGAATTCCGGTTTCCATTAAAGGGGATATGTCGTTTAGCGTGATTCCTCCAATAGCATAAACAGGAATCTCAAGTTTATTCCTTTTTAACTCCTGTATAATTTTAAAATAGCCTGACAAACCCAGAATCGGACTTAGTTTTTCTTTGGTTGTTGTAAAACGAAAGGGCCCCAAACCAATATAATCACAGCCATTTTTAATATGGTTTTCAATGTCCTCAAAAGTGTTGGCTGTTGCTCCTATGATCTTGGTATTGCCCAGTATGGCTCTTGCTTCGTCAATTTTCATGTCCGAAAGTCCTAAATGAACCCCGTCTGCTGCGATTTGCTGAGCGAGATACAGGTTGTCGTTCACAATAAAATTAGCCAGATACTCTTCGCATAAAAATTTTACGGCTTCAGCCAAAGCAAAAGTGTCTTTTTCAGTTTGATTTTTAAAACGCAGCTGTACCCAATCGCATCCGGCATCTAAAGCCTCATGGATATTATACAGTTGCTCTTCTATGGTTTCTCCTTGTGAGATGTATTGCAATTTATGATACATAATGATGTCCGATTAAAGTTGAAGTGGAATTCAGATATTTTTCTATGTAGATCTTAGCATTCCTACAGGCTTCTTTTAACGGTTGATTCCATGCAAGATTTGAGGCAATTGCGGCTGATAATACGCAGCCTGAACCGTGTTTCTCAAAGCATTTTTTATCAGAAGGCAGCAGATCGGTAATTTCGTCTTTCAGAAACAAGCGATCGGTTCCGGTTGTCGAAGGATGATGTCCGCCTTTTAATAAAATGTTCGTGGGAATTTCATTTTGAAGCCCAGGTTGATTAGTGGTAAAACCCGGAAATAATAATTCGATTTCGTTGTAATTTGGCGTAATCAAATCAATTTTGGATAAAATTTCATTTAAATCGAAACGATCGTCAAGGCTTGTGAATTCAAATTCAGTAGTTGATTTTAAAACCGGATCCCAAACGATTAAAGTGTCAGGCGATAGTTGTTTTATTACCGAAAGAATCTGATTCAGATAATTTAACGACGGAACAATCCCAATTTTAACAGCGCTGATTTCATACCGTTCGAAAAAGGTTTTGACAGTACGAATGACAAAATTCAAAGGAGTCCATTGAATTTCAATAAACTCATTTTCAGTTTGAATGGTATTCGCGGTTAAAATCGCAAAACCGGTTACCTGATGCTGCTCAAAAGTTTTGATGTCTGCCAAAACACCGGCACCACCCGAGGGATCAAAGCCGGCTATTGAAAGTGCAATTGGACGATTTGCTGACATAATTTAAATTGTTTTACGGGGTTTTCATTTTTCCAGATCGTTCCTAAAAGAGCGATATCATCAAAACCATTTTTGAGTGTTTTTTGAATGTTTTCAGCATCCATTCCGCCTAAAGCGATCACTTTTGTTTTGTGGTTTGTTCTTGATTTTAAAGCTTCAAACAGGTTCGTTTTTGGATGATATTCTTCTTTGGAAATACTTTTAAAAACAGGACTTAGAAATGCGTAATCAAAATCATTTTCCAGAGAATTAAAATCTTCAATAGTGTGCGTTGATGTCGATTTTGATCCGTTTTTATTCCTGTAAAGGTTTAAAAATTTTGCAGGAACCTCATGACTATGTTTTCTTTCTTTTTCAGAAAAATGTAGGCTGCCAATTCCTAAATCTTCTGCGAGGTCATGATGATTATGCAAGACAAGTTTATTTCGATATTCCGGTTTTATTTGGTGAATAAACTGCACGGTTTCTGCTTCAGAAAAATCGGGTTTCCGAATATGAAGCAGAGCCAATCCTTCTTCAAATAACGAATGAACGATGTCTGTTTCATTTTTAATTGGCGAAGGATTGGTAATTACAATCATATATTTTTCTCTATTAAATATAAATCTCTTTCCCCTGTTCGATAAACTCTTCTGATTTTTCCTGCATGCCTTTTTCAGCAGCAGCGACATCACGAATTTCCTGAGAAATCTTCATAGAGCAGAATTTAGGACCACACATCGAACAGAAATGAGCCACTTTTGCGCCATCGGCAGGCAGTGTTTCATCGTGAAACTCTCTCGCCGTATCGGGATCTAGAGCTAAGTTGAACTGATCTTCCCAGCGGAATTCAAAACGAGCTTTGCTTAAGGCATTGTCACGGTATTGCGCGCCCGGATGACCTTTGGCCAAATCGGCAGCATGAGCAGAGATTTTATAGGTGATTACACCGTCTTTTACATCTTTTTTATTGGGTAAACCAAGGTGTTCCTTTGGCGTAACATAACACAGCATCGCGCAGCCGTACCAGCCAATCATTGCCGCTCCAATGGCAGAGGTAATGTGATCGTAACCCGGTGCAATGTCTGTTGTTAGAGGGCCTAAGGTATAAAAAGGAGCTTCATGACAATGTTCCAGCTGTTTGTCCATATTCTCCTTGATCATGTGCATAGGAACGTGACCCGGACCTTCAATAAAAACCTGAACATCGTGTTTCCAGGCAATTTTAGTTAATTCTCCCAAAGTTTCTAACTCGGCAAATTGAGCGGCATCATTGGCATCTGCAATAGAACCCGGACGTAAACCATCCCCCAGAGAAAAAGCGACATCATATTGTTTCATGATTTCGCAGATCTCTTCGAAATGAGTGTACAAAAAGTTTTCTTTGTGGTGAAACAAGCACCATTTTGCCATAATAGATCCGCCACGAGAAACAATTCCCGTAACCCTGTCGGCAGTTAAATGGATGTAACGCAACAGTACTCCGGCGTGAATAGTAAAATAAGAAACACCTTGTTCTGCCTGTTCGATTAAAGTATCGCGGAAAACTTCCCAGGTAAGGTCTTCGGCAATTCCTTTTACTTTTTCAAGAGCCTGATAAATGGGTACGGTACCAATTGGCACGGGAGAGTTGCGAATAATCCATTCTCTGGTTTCATGTATGTTTTTACCCGTTGATAAATCCATAATGGTATCGGCACCCCAACGGCAAGCCCAGACGGCTTTTTCCACTTCTTCTTCAATGCTTGAAGTCACAGCGCTATTACCAATGTTGGCGTTTATTTTTACCAAAAAGTTGCGCCCAACAATCATGGGTTCGCTTTCAGGGTGATTGATGTTGTTTGGGATAATAGCTCTTCCGCAAGCTACTTCGCTGCGCACAAATTCGGGAGTGATTTTGCTTTTGGGCGTATTGGCTCCAAAACTATGGCCGCCGTGCTGGCATTGCATGGCTTTGGTTTGTTCGTTTAAAAGTTCTATTCGCTGGTTTTCACGAATAGCAATATATTCCATTTCAGGAGTGATAATGCCTTGTTTGGCGTAATACAATTGCGTGACATTTGCTCCGTTTTTGGCTCTTTTAGGCTGATGCAAATATTCAAATCGAAGATGATTCAAACTTTCGTCTTTCAATCGGCTCTGTCCGTAATCAGAAGTGATTTCACTTAGAATTTCGACATCATTACGATCTAAAATCCATTGTTCTCTTAGTCTTGGAAGCCCTTTTCGGATGTCAATTTCAATATTTGGATCGGTGTATGGCCCTGAAGTGTCGTAAACCGTCACGGGAGGATTTTTTTCAACCCCGCCGTTTGAAAGTTTAGTGTCGCTTAGCAGCACTTCGCGCATGGCGACTTTGATCGGGTGAATTTCACCATTTACATATACTTTTTTGGAGTTGGGAAATGGTGTTCTGGAAATTTGTTCTTCTGTAGTCATAGGGAGTAGTTTGATGTTTTGTTTAGAGTTTCAGGTTTCAGGTTGTAGCGGCGCAGAAGCATTCCATCTACGTCTTTATGAAATTGGAATTTGGAATTTAAAAAATTGGAATTTTAACCTCCCTGAGTAGCAGAAATAATCAGAATTTCGTCAGTTTCGGATACGAGTTGTTGGTTCCAGTTGGCTTTTGGAACAACATTATTGTTGAGGGCAACGGCAATTCCGTTTTGTTTATTGGGAATTTCGAGATCGAGCAATGACTGAATGCTTAACGATTCAGCATTGAATTGTTTGATTTGTTGGTTGATTTTTAGTTCCATTCCTTTTGAGTTTAGTATGTAGTTATACTTTAGGAATGGCTACAATTGCGCATAAAAATGCGCGCAGAAGTCATCTTACTTTTCCCTACGCTAGTGTGAGCTAGATCAGGTTCAGAGGGTAAAATCTCAGCCTACAAGTTGTAGACACCCCTAAAGTGTGAAGCAAATATATGTAATTTTTGTTTAAAAGTTTCAGATTTCAAGTTTCAGGTTCAAAAAAACTGAAAACTGAGACTGTGACTAAAAGTTGAAGCTATTTCCCCTTTCGGATAAAGCAGTCCTCGACATGATCGTTAACCATTCCGGTGGCCTGCATATGAGCGTAAATCACCGTTGAGCCAACGAACTTGAAGCCGCGTTTTTTCAAATCTTTGCTGATTTCGTCGGAAAGTGGAGTAGTAGCAGGGACGTCTTTTAAGGTTTTCGGATTGTTGTCGATCGGTTTTCCGTTGGTGAATTTCCAAATATAGTTGGAGAAGGTACCAAATTCTTCCTGTACTTTCAGGAATGCCTGCGCGTTTGAAACTGTAGCGCGAATTTTAAGTTTGTTGCGAATAATTCCGGTATCTTGTAATAGAGATTCTATTTTCTCTTCCGGGTACTGAGCAATTTTTTTATAATCGAAAGCATCAAAAGCAGCTCTGAAGTTTTCTCTTTTGTTCAAAATGGTGATCCAGCTTAAGCCTGCCTGAAAGGTTTCCAGAATTAAAAACTCAAATATAGAAGGATCGTCGTAAACAGGAACGCCCCATTCTTCGTCGTGGTATTTTTTATATAAAGCACTGGCAGAACACCAGCCACATCGTATTAGATTTTCACTCTCCATTATTTTTTGTGTTTGGGATCTTCGTGTGCCGGATCTTTGTCTAAGTATTTCTTAATCAAATGATGTCCTGCATAAATCGCAGGTGTCAGTAAAACAGCAACCGACAGTTTAAAAATATAACCCGTTAAACCTGATGAAATGAAAGTGTCAAAATCAATTTTTCCGGGCAACCAGAACGCAATTCCAAGTACAATAAAAGAATCGAACAATTGTGAGATTACAGTTGATCCTGTTGTTCTGAGCCATATTTTTCGTTCTCCGGTACGTCTTTTAAAAAACCAAAAGATCCAGACATCGATCAGCTGAGAAGCGATGAAAGCGATTAAACTCCCCACAATGATCCACATACTTTGCCCGAAAACGGCACTAAATTGCTCGTCGTTAACAGGACTGATTCCTTTGGCAGCCGGAATTACAATGGCCATGAATAAGATCAGGAAGGCATAAGCAATCAAACAGGCGGTTATAAAGGATAGTTTTTTTACTCCTTTTTCACCAAAATATTCGTTGATCAAATCGGTTGTTAAAAAGACAATAGGCCAGGGCAAAATACCAATGCTCATGACAAATGGCCCAATCTGAATTAATTTTCCTCCAATAAGTTCGGCTACAACAGCATTCGTGATAAAGATGCCGGCCAGAATTACAAAAACAATTTCTCTGCGGTTTTTAAACATGTGGTTTGGTTAATGATGTTTCAAATTTAAACTATTTCTCTATAACTTTTTAGCGGAATATTTAAATTAAAGGGTAGTTTTTTAGAGGGCCTCAAAGTTAAAATTTTCAAATGAATACTGATTTTTAGTTACATTTGGGATAATAAACTATTTAAAACAAATCGACGATAATGAAAAAATTAATGACAATTTTTCTCATGGGAACAACCTTATTTGCGGCTAACGCACAGACCAATCCGTTGGTTCAAAAATGGACGGGCCCCTATGGCGGAGTTCCTGCTTTTAATGAGTATAAAGTTTCGCAGTTTAAACCGGGAATTGAATTTGCGATTCAGGAAAAACTAAGCGAAATAGATGCTATTGCTAACAATCCAAAAGCGCCGACTTTTGAGAATACGATTGCTGCTATGGAGCGCTCAGGTGCCACAATGGACCGAATTTCTGCTGTTTACGGAATTTACAGATCTAATTTAAGCAGCCCGGAATTTAGTGCTATTGACAGAGAAATGTCTCCTAAGTTTTCGGAGTTTAGTGATAAAATCAATCAGAATAAAAAACTCTTTACAAGAATTGAAACGCTTTACAATTCTAAGGAGAGTAAAAAATTAACCAGCGAACAACAACGTCTGATTTGGTTGTATTATACCAATTTTGTTCGTCAGGGAGCAAAGTTAAATGAAGCAGATAAAGAGAAAGTGGCCGCAATAAATAAAGAGCTGGCGACGCTTTTTACCCGTTTTAGTCAAAATTTATTGGCGGAAGAGCAAAATCAATACGTGGAATTAAAAACAGAAAGTGATTTTGACGGACTACCTGAAGAGGTTAAGAAAGCTGCTATTGCTGAGGCCAAAGACAGAAAATTAAATGTTTTGGGCTGTATTGCTAATACGCGTTCTTCAATTGAGCCTTTCCTGACTTTTTCTACACGCAGAGATTTAAGAGAAAAAGCATTTGATATTTTTGTAAAACGTGGTGATAATGGAAATGCGAACGATAACAATTCGACATTAGTTTCTATTTTAGAATTACGAACTAAAAAAGCTAAATTATTAGGTTTCCCAACTTTTGCGCATTGGAGTTTGTCCAACAAAATGGCAAAGGATCCTCAAAAAACTTTAGATTTAATGCTTTCTGTATGGGAACCTGCAGTTGAAAAAGTGCGTGAAGATGTAGCAGAAATGCAAAAAATCGTTGATGCAGAAGGGGGTAAATTCAAAATTCAGCCATGGGATTACCGTTATTATGCTGAAAAAGTTAGAAAAGCGAAGTACGATTTGGATCAAAATGAAGTTAAACCGTATTTGCAGTTAGAAAAGTTAAGAGAAGGAATGTTTTGGGTAGCGGGCGAATTGTTTAATTTGAGTTTTAAACAAATTTCAAATGTGCCGGTGTATCACCCTGACGTTCGTGTTTGGGAAGTAAGTAATAAATTGACAGGTAAAGCAGTTGGTTTGTGGTATTTTGACCCTTATGCACGTGCAGGTAAACGTTCAGGAGCCTGGATGAATGCGTATCGCAATCAGGAGAGAATGGATGGAGAGGTGTTGACGATTGTATCTAACAACTGTAACTTTATAAAAGGAGCTCCGAATGAGCCTATTTTAATCTCCTGGGAAGATGCTTCAACTTTGTTTCATGAGTTTGGACACGCGCTTCACGGATTGTGTTCAAATGTAACTTATCCAAGTTTAGCAGGGACTTCTGTAGCTCGTGATTATGTTGAGTTCCCGTCTCAATTATTAGAGCATTGGTTAGCGACTCCTGAAGTGTTAAACAAGTTTGCACTACACTACAAAACGGGTGAGCCGTTGCCAAAAGCTTTGGTGGACAGAATTGAAAGAGCCGCTAATTTTGGTGAAGGTTTTTCAACTGTAGAAACTATTTCGAGTTCTTTAATCGATATGAAGCTTCATTTAGCGACTACGACTATTGATCCTCATAAATTTGAAAAAGAGACTTTAGATGCGCTTCATATGCCGTCAGAAATTGTAATGCGTCATAGAATTCCTCAATTCGGACACATTTTCTCAGGTGACGGATATTCGGCAGGATACTACAGTTATTTATGGGCTGATGTGATCAATGCAGATGCTTACGAAGCTTTTACGGAAGGAAAAGGACCTTATGATAAAGCGGTGGCAAAACGTTTGTATGAAACTATTTTCAGTGTTGGAAATACGATCGATCAGGAGAAAGCCTATGAAAACTTTAGAGGAAGAGCTCCTAAATCGGATGCTTTAATGCGTGCCAGAAATTTTCCGATTAAGAGTAAGAAGTAATAGTGTAAAATGTTAGATGTGAAATGTTAGATGTGAATTGTGAGATGTGAATTGTGAGATGTGAACTGTAAAATGTACAAAGTGAGATGGAATTAGAGGGTAAACCTAAGATTTACGAAGTAATTTGATTAATCTGGTTTGAAGATAAAATAGATTTAAAACACTGTTCTAAAAGCGTGTAATTCTAAATTTTTCATATCCAACATTTCACAATAAACGTTATACATCTCACATCAAACATCTCACATCAAACATCTCACATCTCACAATTCACATTTCACAATTCACATTTCACAAATCCACAATAACATAAAAAAAGCCCGAATAAATTAATATTCGGGCTTTTTAAATATTGAAATAATATATTAACCTAAAGTAACTCTTTTGAAACCTGTAATTTCAACATTGAATCCTTTAACATAATCACCAACTTTTTTACTATCATCTTTGATAAAGTTTTGATCTAACAAAGCTTTTTCCTGATCTAAAGTAGTGTTGTCAGAGATGAAACGTTGAACTTTTCCAGGAATAATTTTATCCCAAATTTGCTCTGGTTTACCTTCAGCTTTTAATTCAGCTTTAGCATCTTCTTCAGCTTGTTTTAAAACTTCTTCAGTTAATTGAGAGAAAGAGATGTATTTAGGAACATTTTTTAAAGTTTTTCCTAAACGTTTTGCTTCTTCATTATCTTTTTCGATTACAGCAATACGAGCAGCAAGTTCAGATTCAACGAAAGCAGGATCAAAATCTTTGTAAGATAATGTATCAGCTCCCATAGAAGCAACTTGCATAGAAACATCTTTAGTTAAAACGTCAGCGTTAGGAATTGCAGCAGAAATTGCAGTTAATGCAGCAATTTTGTTAACGTGAACATAAGATCCAACGAAAGCACCTTCTAAAATTTCAAAACCACCGATTTCGATTTTTTCACCGATAACACCAGTTTGTTCGATTAATTTTTCAGCAACAGTAATTCCGTTGAAATCTGAAGCTAAAAATTCTTCTTTAGAAGAGAAGTTAATAGCTTTTTCAACTAAATCTTTAGCTAAAGTTACGAAAGCTTCATTTTTACCTACGAAATCTGTTTCGCAGTTTAAAGTGATGATAGCTCCTTTAGTGTTGTCTGCATTGATAAAAGAAACAGCAGCTCCTTCAGAAGACTCACGGTCAGAACGGTTAGCAGCAACTTTTTGTCCTTTTTCTCTAAGGATTTGAATCGCTTTATCGAAATCTCCTTCAGCTTCAACTAAAGCTTTTTTACAGTCCATCATTCCGGCACCTGTAGATTGTCTTAATTTATTTACGTCTGCAGCAGTAATTGTTGCCATAATATTTTGAATTTTAATGTTAAAAGTAAAAATTCCATCTTCTAAATTCTAAACTCCAATTTTATTAAATTATCAACATAACGTTTTTAATTTGTGTTTGGAATTTAGAATTTAAAATTTGGAATTTAAAATTTGATTTATTCTTCAGTTGCAGGAGCAGCATCAACAGCTGGTGCAGCTTCAACAGCAGCAGCAGTTTCTTCTGTAGCTTCAGTTTCTTTTTCAGAACCTCTGTCAGAAAGACCTTCGATTACAGCAGCAGTTACTAAAGATAAAATTTTGTCAATTGATTTAGAAGCATCATCATTTGCAGGAATAACGTAATCAACCTCTCTTGGGTCAGAATTCGTATCAACCATTGCGAAAACTGGAATGTTTAATTTTTGTGCTTCTTTTATTGCGATGTGTTCAGCTTTGATATCTACTACGAACAATGCTGCAGGTAGTCTAGACATATCAGCGATTGAACCTAAGTTTTTCTCTAATTTAGCACGTAGACGATCAACTTGCAAACGCTCTTTTTTAGATAACGTCATGAAAGTACCATCTTTCTTCATTTTATCAATAGAAGACATTTTTTTAACTGCCTTTCTGATAGTAACAAAGTTAGTTAGCATTCCACCTGGCCATCTTTCAGTGATGTAAGGCATGTTTGCAGCTTTTGCTTTATCAGCAACGATGTCTTTTGCTTGTTTTTTGGTAGCTACGAATAAGATTTTTCTACCTGATGCAGCGATTTTTTTCAAAGCTTCGTTAGCTTCTTCGATTTTTGCTGCAGTTTTATATAGATTGATAATGTGAATACCATTACGCTCCATATAAATGTAAGGGGCCATATTTGGGTCCCATTTTCTAGTCATGTGTCCAAAGTGAACACCTGCTTCTAGTAAGTCTTTAACTTCTATTTTGTTTGCCATTTTTGTACTAGTTTACGTTCTGTTGATTAGCAATGTGTTTTTTTGGCTTTAGGCGCTAAGCATTAAGCTTCCGACTTCGAGACTTTTAACCCATTTAGATGCTAAACTATTTCCTACCTCGATAGGAGAGCAACAACAACTGTGTTTTTTAATTTCAATAAATAATTGATGGTGTCCTGTACCAAATGCACAAGACAGGTAAATATTAACGTTTAGAGAATTGGAATCTCTTACGAGCTTTCTTCTGACCGAATTTCTTACGTTCAACCATTCTTGGATCTCTTGTTAATAAACCTTCTGGTTTTAAGATAGCTCTGTTTTCGATGTTCACTTCACACATTACACGTGCTAATGCCATTCTTACAGCTTCTGCCTGACCAGTTGAACCACCTCCGTAAACGTTTACTTTTACATCAAAGTTACTTGCATTTTCTGTCATAGATAATGGTTGTAAAACTTTGTATTGTAAAGTTGCAGTTGGAAAGTAAGTTGCGAATTCTTTTTTGTTTACAGTGATTTTTCCTGTTCCTTCAGAAACATATACACGTGCAACAGCGGTTTTTCTTCTACCGATTTTGTGAATAACTCCCATTACTTAAGATCGTTTAGGTTAACAGTTCTAGGTTTTTGAGCTCCGTGAGTATGCTCAGCACCTACAACAACATTTAGATTTCTAAAAAGTTCAGCTCCTAATTTGTTTTTAGGTAACATTCCTTTTACAGCTTTTTCTACTAATAATGCAGGATTCTTAGATTGCAATACTTTAGCAGTTAAAGTTCTTTGTCCTCCTGGGTAACCTGTATGACGCATGTAAATTTTGTCATTCATTTTTGTACCTGTAAGGTTAATTTTTTCTGAGTTGATAACAATTACGTTATCTCCACAGTCAACGTGCGGTGTGTAACTTGGTTTGTACTTACCTCTTAAGATCATTGCAACCTTTGAAGCAAGACGACCTAAGTTATGACCCTCAGCATCAACAACAATCCACTCTTTAGTTACAGTGGCTTTGCTCGCTGAAATTGTCTTGTAGCTTAATGCGTCCATAATATTATTTTAATTAAACATTCCATCCCCAATAAAGGGGATGCAAAAGTACAATTAATTATTTTAAAACCAAATACCTGAAAAGAATATTTTATCTGCTGAAAATCAGGGCATCAGTTTTTGATTTAAAACAATTAAAAAAAACCGCCTTCACAATAACGCGAAGGCGGTTCAATATTTAGAATTGTTTTGAGCTAAACAATAAATAAATTTGCAATATCAACGACTTGTTGTGTCGTAAGTGGCTCATCATAAGCTTCTGACCCTGCGGAAGCTCCAAATGCGGCAGCGGTATTAAATCCTGCCTGCACCGTAACGCCTTCGCCATTGTAAACCGCTTGAGTTGCTTCGGGCATTCCTGCTCCTCTTTCACTATTTGAAATCCATCCTTTTAATCCTCTTAAGCGTCGTACTTCAGAAGCATGACGGGCTTCGACGGAGTGAATTTGTAAGGCAGCAGTCAATAAATCGGGAGTTGTGATTAAATTTGCTGCCTGACCTTTGTAGGCTCTAACACCCGTATCTTCAAAGGCTTGTGCCAATGCTAAAAAGGTTGGGTAATCATGAAATGGATCAAAAGCGCCTCCAACGGTAAAGTCAAAAGTAGGTTTGGGAACAAAGTTGGCACTCATCGTACCTCCTAATCCTTTGATTAAAAAAGCCACGTGATCAGACTCGTGTGCTGCTATTTGCTGGAAAACTTTCAAATCGCGTCCGCCATTTTCTGATGCCGGGATTACTCCGAAATCTAATGCCATGGCATAAAATTCGTTTTCCAGATATTCTAAAGTTAAGGCAAATTGCAAAGCTCCAATGGGAGTTGCAGGTGTCGCTGTAATGTCTTTTGCCAAGGCTTTATTGGCCATTGCCGATAATCCGAAAGGGATGGATGCATAAGCCAGTGTTTTTCCAATACTTCCAAACTGATTAAAACTGTCTCTTCTTGAACCAGTGCTTCTCATCAAGCTATCATCAGTAAACGTTTCTATAAATTTTAAAATATTCATAATTTCTAAGTTTTAGCTTGTTAAGATTAAGGTAAGTATTTGGCTGTGAATTTTGTGGTAATGAAGCCTCCTGCAATAGGTAGAATTTTTGAAGGATCTTGTGCCACATCCAAACCTGTAGTTGCGTTCACAACATCATCGCCGGCAAAATCCTTAGAGTTCGGATTAATTAAGCTTCTGATGGCCGAGGCATGTCTGGCTTCTACCGAAACAATTTTTCCAGCTAAAAGCAGGTAATCAGCACTTTTAATTAATTTTCCTGCTCCGTTATAAGCAGCTACTCCGGTATCTTCGAGCGCTTTTGCGGTAGCAAGAACTTCGGTACGGCTGTTAAAATTTAAAGAACCATAATTAAAAGCTAAGGAGGGAAGCAGTTGAGAGCTTGGATCAGGAAGCGCTCCGGTTAAAGCGGCCTTGAAAAAATCTCTGTGAATTACTTCGTGATGATACAAGTCTGTTAATACCTGCCGTTCGATAGGGTTAAAAGTGGCGTTAAAGTTTGCTGCGTTTACAACCTTAGTATAAAAGTCGGCTTCCAGCTGTTCTAAAGCATACGCATAGGTTAATACTCCAAAATCACCGGATCCTAAATCAAAGACGCCGTTTCTGATTCCGGGTAACGTAGTGTCTTCCATTTCGTTATCATTGTCATTATCACTGCAACCGGCCATAATCAAACCGGCACCAACTAATGTAAGACCGCTAAGCTTAAGAAAGCTCCTTCTGTTATTCAATGAAGGGTCAACTTCATGAATTTTAACTTCGTTTTTCATAATCAAGGACTTTTAAAAGGTTAATAACATGTATTAAGGTATTAACGAAATTTTAGGACTTGCGGTTTTAGAAACGAAGCTTATTTTAGTTTTATTTAAAAAACACGCTGAAATTTTAAATAGGATCAGGTGTTTTTTGTTTTATTTTAGGTAATTCTACTATATTTGTATTAATTACATAAAATTTATTTTTAAATGAAAGCTAAAGCAACTCTAAAACAAATTGCGAAGGAACTGGGTGTTTCTGTATCGACTGTTTCTAAGGCACTGAATGATAGCCCGGAGATTAGTGAGCAAACAAAGGTGAAGATTAAGGAGTATGCCAAACTCAAAAATTATAAGCCCAATGTTATTGGTTTGAATCTGAAGAATCGTAAAACCAAAACAATAGGAGTAATTATACCTAATATATTAAACTCCTTTTTCGCAAAGGTTTTTAGTGGTATCGAAAAAGTAGCAGATAAAAAAGGATATAATGTAATCACTTGTATTTCGAATGAATCTTTGGAGAAAGAAGTTCATACACTTGAAATGTTAAGCAACGGAACGATTGACGGGTTTATCTTATCAGTATCAGAAGAAGCGCAAAAATTAGAAGACTATGCTCACTTTTCGGCTATCATTGCTGATGGAACACCTATTGTGATGTTTGACCGAATTGCCGACGGGGTAGAATGTGATAAAGTGGTCGTAGACGATTTCGATTCGGCCTTAAACTCAACACAGCATTTAATTGATTTAGGCTGTAAAAACATTGCACTGATTTCTTCGGTAGACAATTTGAGTGTTGGAAAATTAAGAGCCGATGGTTACTTAAAAGCGTTGAAAGACAATAATATTCCGGTAAACGAGAATATCATTCTTCGTACCGACTCGGAAGAGGATATGAAAGCTAAAATTGACGCCATTTTTGAACATAAAGTGGATGCTATTTTTGCTTTGGATGAAAATGATTCGGTGGCTGCTTTACGCGTAAGCTTGAAAAAAGGATATAAGGTTCCGGAAGATATTTCGATAATCGGTTTTGCTGATGGAATTCTGGCATCGAGACGTTTGTCGCCAAGTTTAACAACAGTAAGTCAGCATGGAGTAGAAATAGGTGAGGTAGCAGCCAGACAGCTTATCAAACGTTTAGAGGAGGAATCTGAAGAAGAAACATCAGATTATGAAACGATCGTGATCAAAACAAAACTGAAAGAACGAGAGTCTACAAGAAAAATCTAAAAGAAAAACGACTGATTTAGAAAATCAAAACGGGTCATTTTTTTGTTTTTTATGTGGTAAGTCTAAATTATAAAAAAGAATAAATGACACTTTATATGATTGAAGAGGATAAAAAAAAAGAAACCACTATAACCAAATAATCGTAATGAAAAAAAAACTACTTCTTGTAATTCTAACTCTTTTATTTTACAATTTTTCTGCAAAATCCAATAATCTAAGGAATGTTTTTTATACAACAGAATATGAAGGCGCGGTTACTTTTCAAGCTGGCTATGTTATTGGCGATTATGTTGAATTTTTAAGAGTAAATCCAATATCTGCAGGGGCTAGTGGATATTATCAAATTTCTATCAATTATACTCGAGGAAATGTTGCTTCGGCTGCAACTCATATTGCCTCTATATCTCATTCTAATCCTGCAATATGGAGAGAAACGGGAAGGATTAATAATAATCCTTATACGGGATCAGGAACAAATTTTACTATTGACTGTAATACACAATATGGAAATCCTCGATTTAGAATAAGAGCAGTAAACACTTTAGGGATCAATACCCCAATTACTGTTTATATTAAAGTTACCTCATTTAATTCAAATGATGCACTTACAGCTCTAAATGTGACTGGAAATGATACCTCGGTTTCTAAATTCCTCCCTATGACTGCAGACTGGGATTTGTATGTTGGAAACGTTTTTACTGCAGATGGCGCTACTCTGGCTATAAAAGCGATTCAGAACGGAAATGTTGGTATTGGAACAGCAAATCCAGCTTCAAAGCTTACTGTTGCTGGTAATGTTGCAGCCCGTGAAGTAAAAGTAACTGTTGATGCCGGAGCCGATTTTGTATTTGAAAATGGTTATAATCTTCCTTCGTTGGAGTCTGTAGACAAATTCATAAAAGAAAATAAGCACCTGCCTGAAATTGCTTCTGCAAAAGAAATGCAAAAGGACGGAATTAATTTGTCTGAAATGAATATTAAACTTTTGCAGAAAATTGAAGAAATGACTCTTTATATGGTAGAACAAAATAAGAGAATTAAGGATTTAGAAAAGCAAATGGAAGAAGTAAAGAAAAAGTAGAAATAATTGAAAAAGATACTCTCCTAAAAGTGTGTAAGTTTAAAAAAAAATAGGGTTTGACTTTTAATTAATAGTATACCTGTCTAAAATAAGTAAAAAACCATCAGCTGAAACTGATGGTTTTTTTATCTGTCCTTTTAGTTCTCTGTAATTTGAAAAATCTAAAATCTAAAATCAACAATCTAAAATTATTAATGTGCAGCCAGCCAATCTTTACCCATTCCAAGTTCAACTTCTAAAGGAACTGCCATCGTAAAGGCGTTTTCCATTTCGTGTTTGATCATAGGCTGAATCTTCTCGAGTTCGTCGTTGTGAACATCGAACACAAGCTCATCATGCACCTGAAGCAGCATCTTAGATTTCCAGTTTTCTTCTTTTAGTTTTTTATGAATGTTGATCATCGCAATTTTGATCACATCGGCAGCGCTTCCCTGAATAGGTGCATTTACGGCATTTCGTTCGGCAGCACTTCTAACCACAGCATTTGCCGAGTTGATGTCTTTTAAATAACGACGACGGCCTAAAATAGTCTGCACATATCCTTTTTCACGCGCAAATTCAATTTGTTCAGAAATATAAGATTTCAGTCTCGGGTATGTTTTGTAGTACGCCTCGATCAAAGCGGCGCTCTCGCTGCGGGATAACGAAGTCTGATTGCTCAGTCCAAAAGCAGAAACTCCATAGATAATCCCGAAGTTAACGGTTTTGGCGTTGCTTCTTTGTTCGCGGGAAACTTCATCCAAAGGCACATCAAAAACTTTAGCAGCGGTTGCTTTGTGAATGTCTTCTCCATTTTTAAAAGCCGCAATCATATTTTCTTCACCACTTAAAGCGGCAATAATTCTTAACTCTATTTGTGAGTAATCGGCAGAGATTAAAGTATAGTTTTCATCGCGTGCGACAAAAGCTTTACGAATCTGACGTCCTCTTTCGGTACGAATCGGAATGTTTTGTAAGTTCGGATTGTTAGAGCTCAAACGTCCTGTAGCTGCAACGGTTTGCATATAATCGGTATGAACGCGTAATGTTTTTTTGTCTACTTGTTCCGGTAAAGCCAGTATGTAAGTACTTTGCAATTTCACCATCTGACGCCAGTCCAGAATTTGTTTTACGATAGGGTTGTCGTTGGCCAAATAAGTCAAAACTTCCTCGCCGGTTGCATATTGCCCGGTTTTGGTTTTCTTTTGCTTGGCTCCGCCAATTTTAAGTTTATCAAATAAAATATCACCCAACTGTTTCGGAGAAGCTAAGTTGAATTTTTCTCCAGCAGTTTCGTATATCTGCTGTTCTAAAGATTTGATCTCTACATCCATTTCTTTAGACATTGCGTTTAAAAATTCAACATCCAGACGAATTCCTTCGGTTTCCATAGCTGCTAAAACGCTTACTAACGGGATCTCGATTTCGTCAAACAGTTTTTTAGTCTCGGTTTTGTCTAATTCTGTTGTAAAAATTTCTTTTAACTGCAACGTAATATCAGCATCTTCGGCAGCATATTCCTTGATGTCTTCAAGTGCTACATCGCGCATTGTAATTTGATTTTTTCCTTTTTTACCAATCAGTTCTTCAATTGGTTTAGGGGCATATTTCAAATAGGTTTCTGATAAAACATCCATATTGTGACGCATATCCGGATTGATCAGATAGTGCGCAATCATGGTATCAAAAAGTTTTCCTTTTACAGTAATGTCGTAATTGGAAAGGATTTTTAAATCGTATTTTAAATTCTGACCTATTTTTTCGATGTTTTCATTCTCAAAGAAAGGTCTGAATTTTTCAATTAAAGTCTGAGCTTCTTCCTGATTTTCCGGAAACGGAACGTAAAATGCTTTTCCTTTTTCGTAAGAGAAAGCAATACCTACCAACTCGGCATGCAAAGCATCTAAACCTGTAGTTTCGGTGTCAAAACAAACAGAAGTCTGGTTTTGCAGGTTTTGTAAAAGCAGTTTTATACCAAGATCTCCCTGAATCGCCTGATAGGAGTGAGGCGTATTTTCGAGCGTATTGTAAAAAGAAGTTCGGGCTGTTTCTGTATTTTCTTCGGTAGCGCCGCCTCCAAAAAGATCAAACTGATCTTCGTTTTTAGGCTGTGGTTTTTTGTATAATTTAGCATCAGAAACCGGAGCTGAAGCCGCTGATTCATTCCCGCCTCCTGTTTTAAACAAATTGTCAAACTGCTCTGCCATTCGTCTGAACTCAAGTTCCTGAAAAATAGCATCGGTTTTTTCAATATCAGGACGAACTAATTCGTAATCGTCTTCGTTAAATGTTACCGGACAGTCCAATAAAATGGTGGCCAGTTTTTTAGACAACAATCCTTTTTCTTTATTGGCCTCAATATTCTCTTTCATTTTTCCTTTTAGCTTATCGGTATTGGCTAATAGGTTTTCCATCGTTCCAAATTCTTTCAGAAGTTTTTTGGCGGTTACTTCACCCACTCCCGGAAGTCCCGGAATATTATCGGCAGCATCACCCATCATTCCAAGGAAATCAATAACCTGTTCCGGACGCTCGATTTCAAATTTTGCCAAAACTTCAGGAACTCCCCAAATTTCAATTCCATTTCCCATACGGGCCGGTTTGTACATGAAGATATTTTCCGAAACCAATTGGGCAAAATCCTTATCGGGAGTTACCATAAAAACTTTATAATTTTCTTTCTCGGCTTGTTTGGCGATCGTTCCAATTAAATCATCGGCTTCAAAACCCGACACTTCAATAATTGGAATGTGCATGGCTTTCAACAATTCGCAGATATAAGGAACGGCAATTTTAATGGCTTCAGGCGTCACATCGCGATTGGCCTTGTATTCAGGGAATAATTCGTTTCGCAAGTCACTTCCGCCTTTATCAAAAGCTACAGCCAGATGATCCGGTTTTTCACGTTTGATCACATCTAAAAGCGAATTCATGAATCCCATGATCGCAGAGGTATCCATTCCTTTGGAGTTGATCCTTGGGTTTTTTATGAAGGCGTAGTAGCCGCGAAATATTAAAGCGTAAGCATCAAGTAAAAAAAGGCGTTTTTGTGACGACATATGTTCAGTTTATCAATTCAATTTTCAAAGTTACAAATATCGATATAATATTAGGACACAAATTAATTTGTTATTTGTTTTTCCTGATTATAGTAGGAAGGATTTAATTTTTTTTCTGTGAAGTTTAAAATAGAACTAAACCAGAAGGAAGGTTTTGTCGTAAGTAAATAAAAAACAATGTGTTATGAGAGAAAATTTATTTACACCGCGATCACTTTTTTTGATGGGATTAATGTCATTTTTAGGTGCATGTTCTAATGATGACGACAGAACTCCAATTCCACAGCCCGAACCAGAACCAATGCCTGGTACTGCCCCTCCGGTAGACTTCACCGCATTAAGTAATGATAACAAAGTTTTTTACTTTAATGCCAAAGATTTAAAAACTCCTGTTCGTTCTTATTCTATAACAGGGTTACAATCAGGCGAGAGTATCATTAGTATTGACTACAGACCAGCTACAGGCCAATTGTATGGATTGGGCTCTACCAGCAGATTATATACCATAAATGAAAGTTCGGGATTAGCAACAGCTTTAGGAACGGCATCTTTCTCTCCGGCAATTGAAGGAACATCGTCTTCTATAGATTTTAACCCCACGGTTGACAGGGTACGTCTGGTGTCTAATAACGGAAAAAATCTGAGATTACATCCCGAACTCGGAACTGTAGCTGCAACCGACGGAAATATTAACGGGGTAGTGAATGCTCAGGTAGGAGCGATTGCTTATACCAATAGTCTTTCAGGAAGTACGACGACACAGCTTTTTGATATAGATTATGCTACGGATAAATTGTACCTGCAAAATCCCCCAAATGATGGAACTCTTCAGGAAGTAGGGAGCTTAAAAGTTGATTTTTCAGGAGTTGGAGGTTTTGATATACAGCCGGATTCGAATTTAGGAATAGCAGTAAACAATAAAAATAGCGAATCAAGATTATATACGATTAATTTAACGAATGGAGAAGCAACCTGGGTCGGGGTTTTTACACAGCAGATTGTTGAAGTAGCTTTTAAAACAAAACCTATCGCTTTCGGAACATCCGAAACAAACATTTTGTACCGATTTAATCCGGTTACAGGAACTTCAAATTCAGTTGCTCTGATAGGGATGAATTCAAGTGAGCAGGTGGTTGGCTTGGACTTCAGGCCCGCAAACGGAGCACTTTATGCCCTAACCAATCAAAGCAGACTGTTAACGATTAATTCTTCAAACGGACAGGTGACCGCTGTTGGTACTGGATTGTCTCCAACATTGTCCGGACAGAATTTTGGTTTTGATTTTAATCCAACGGTTGACAGAATACGTGTGGTAAGCAATACAGGGCAAAACCTCCGACTGCATCCGGATACAGGGGCTGTTGCTGCTACAGATCTCAGTCTTAATCCGGGGACACCATCCGTTACAGCTGCCGCTTACACGAATAATTTTGCACAAGCTTCGACTACACAATTATTTGTTATCGATTCCGGTACTAATAGCTTGTATCTGCAAAATCCTCCAAATAACGGAACTTTAGTATTAGTAGGCAATCTTGGAGTGACAGCCACAGGAATGAATGGTTTTGATATAGGAAGCAACAGTAATGAAGCCTTTGCAGTATTAACAGTTAGTGGTGTACAGTCGGTTTATAAGATTAATTTAACCACCGGTACAGCAACAAAAACAGTTGATTTTTCTCCGGCAGTTACTTCGATGACTTTAGGATTGGGCTTTTAAAAGATAGAATAAAATATACATGCGATAAAGCGACAGGATATTCCGGTCGCTTTTTTTATAAATTAAAGTTAAAATTTTAATAGGGCATGATTTCTTCATTTTGTCTTCATATTGCAGGGGTAAATTTGATCTGTAAAATAAAAGGTATTAATATAAAATTTTAGAAATCATGAGAAATTTATTGATGTTACTAGTGGCAGTTTTAGGAACAAGTGTTATGGTAAGTGCATTTCCAGCTAAAGGTATTAAACCGGCTCCGGCTAAAGAAGTAAAAGCGACAAAACACCCTAAACATAAAATGGATAAAAAAGCGAAAGCAGCAAAAACTGCAGCGCCAAAAGCAGAAGCTCCAAAAGAAAAAAAATAAAACAATAAAAGTGTCAAACAAAAGAACAATTTAAAACAAAAGTTATGAAAAATCTAATGATGTTACTCGTGGCAGTTTTGGGAACAAGTGTAATGGTTAGCGCACAAACAGCTCCGGCAAAGGCAGCTCCTGTGAAAGAAGTAAAAGCAACTAAGCACCACAAAAACAGAGCCGATAAAAAAATGAAAGCGGAAAAAAGCGAAGCTCCAAAAGCAGAAACAACTAAAATGAAGTAGTAAAAATTGTTTTCGTTTTGCTTACGAAGAATTGTAAACGAGGCAAAACAGAAGTAATGATTATGGAGAATGAGGTTGAAGAGAGCTGGTAAAGAAATTTACTGGCTTTTTTTATTCGTTAAATTTTTTAATAATGCGCAGCGATGCTTTTTATAATTGCTTAAATTTAGTTGCGCTTAAAAGCTGTATTATGAATATTTTAATTGTTGAAGATACTAAAGAACTTGCGGTAGAAGTTTATGATTTTCTGTGTAATGCGGGTTACGTTTGTAAAATTGTTCACAATTGCGGTGACGCTTTAGAAGAAGTAAACAGCAACGATTACGACGCTATGCTGCTGGATCTTGGTTTGCCTGACGGAGATGGATTTGAAGTGCTGAAAACCGTTCGAAAAACCAAATCGAAAATGGCTGTTATTGTACTGACGGCCCGTGGCGAACTCGATGACAGAATAAACGGTTTGCATTTGGGTGCCGATGATTATCTGACAAAACCGTTTGCGCTCACCGAACTTAGTGCGAGATTGTTTGCCGTCATTCGCAGGATGCATGGTTTTACTTTGAACAATTTAAGCATTCATGGTTTTTTGCTGCAGCTTCAGGATTATAAAGTAAGTTATAATGAAACGCCTATCAATCTTACCAAAAAGGAGTTTGATATTTTTCAATATTTGGTGCTCAATAAAAACAGGGTCATTACCCGATTGCAATTGACAGAACACATTTGGGGAGACATTCTCGAGGTCAATTCCGATTCTAATTTTATTGATGTCCATGTTCGGAACCTTCGAAAAAAACTGGACAAACATACCGAAATTGACTGGTTTGAAACGGTCAGAAACGTGGGCTATCGTATAAACGAATAAAGAGCAAGGACTGTGAAAATAAAACATCAACTGGCTATTTTTAATGCGCTGACAAGACTGTTGGTTATTTTTATTTTATGGCTGATGCTGCCTATTTTGGTCGAAAATGTGGTGTACAGACATATTAATAACGGCCTGCTCGAAAAAAAGCAGAAGTTTATCGAACATTTGAATCAGAATGAGATCGATGATTTTATGGAGAATTCAGGTGATTCGACCGAAACCTATTCGCAGTTTTCAACCCTTCACAGTGAGTTTCTGGTGCTCTCAAAGTCTTCGGTGAAACCCGATCAGAAAAAGCCTGTCTTTAGTAATGACTATCGGATTATTGAAGGGGAAGAGAATGAATACCGAATTTTGCAGTACCATTTTACTTATGGAAATCAGGATTATCAGCTCGAAATTGGAAGCAGTCTGGGTGAAGTAAAAGACCTTACTTTTATTATCCGCTTTTTTATCATAATTGTTTTTGTCGTTATATTGCTGATTACTTTCCTGGCTGACACTTTTTATATCGAATACTTACTCAAGCCTTTTTATAAAATTATTGACACTAAAATAAGGCGGGTCAATGAGCCTGAAGCCTTTGATCATACTCCAATAAAAGCCAGATCGCGTGATTTCAGAGAGCTTGATTTTGTTTTAAATCAGATGATGGACCGTATCGCGGAGCTTTTTAAAAAAGAGAAACAGTTTATTTCAAATGTTTCGCACGAGCTTTTAACGCCCATCGCCCTGCTTAAAAGCAAGTTTGAAAACTTATTGCAAAACGAATCTCTGGATGATAATGCATTTGATAAAATTGCAGGGGCTCTGAAAACACTGGACATGCTCAAAAAAATCATCAACAATTTATTGCTGATT
>JAHEZJ010000033.1:55594-72714 GCA_023251135.1 Flavobacterium sp.
ATTTCCAGAATAGAGAACAATCAGTATGAAGCCATCGAGCATATCAATTTTCATGAGATTGTGGATGATCTGCATGAGGACCTGCAGGACCGAATTGAGGACAGGGAAATTAAGTTTCTGAATAAGATGCAGCATCATTATGTCTTTACAGGAAATAAAACGCTAATTCATATTCTCATTTACAATTTGGTTACCAATGCTATAAAATACAATAAACCGCAGGGCAGTATTACGATAACGGACGGTTTTAACCAGCCTAACTATTTTATTTCGATAACCGATTCCGGTGTTGGAATGAATGATTCTCAAATCGAACAGATCTTCAACAGGTTTGCCAGAATTAGTTCCGATCAGGATGGTCAGGGCTTGGGGCTCGCTATTGCCGAGAGTATCGCTTCTTTTCATCATATCGAAATTAAGGTGACTTCTGTAGTAAATGAAGGAACCACTTTTACCTTGTTGTTTCCGGAAACGGGAAAACACAATTAAAAGTTAATTTTTTCAGAAGACCCCAATCTTCATTTAATCTTCATTTTCCGATTCTATCTTTGAGGTATAATAAATGAAGATATTAATAATCATAAAAACTAAAATCATGAGAAAATTAGTAATGTTAGCAGTAGCTGTTTTAGGAACAACTGCAATGGTAAGCGCGCAAACAACCCCAGCAAAATCAGCCCCTGTAAAAGAAGCAAAAGCGCCTAAAAAAGACAAAAAAGCGGATAAAAAAGCGAAAAAAGAAGCAGCAGCTAAACCCGAAGCAGCAAAAGCTCAAAAATAAAACAACATAGTTTACTGTGGTAGACCTGTTGTGGATTATAAAAGGTTTTAAAAAATTTGGTAGAAAAAAAGCTGATAGAGAAATCTGTCAGCTTTTTGTTATTAGCAGCGTTAAATTTTTGATAATAAAAAGCCATACAATTTTCATTCTTTGTTACTTTGTTGAAAACTATAAATAATGATCCTTAAGTTTCTAATTCTTTGCGCTCTTCTTCTATTTATTGAGTTCTATGCGTATCAGGCCTTTCGCACTTTGATCAAATTAAGATGGGTGTTGGTAGGGTATCAAATTACAAGTTTACTGCTTTTAATTTTTATCATGTATTCTTTTTCACAGGTTGACCGCTCGGTCGGACAAACGAGACAGTTTATGTTTACGACCGGTTTGATGCTGTTGGTTTATGTGCCAAAAATTGTACTGACGCTAATCATGTTTGGCGAAGACATTTTCAGATTAGGAGCAGGAATAGTAAATTATTTTGTCTACAATTCAAGCGGTTCAGAGGCTATTCCGTCAAGGCGAAAATTCATCAGTCAGATTGGTTTGGGATTGGCAGCAGTTCCTTTTTTGTCTTTGATTTACGGAATTTTTGAAGGGAAATATAACTTTAAAGTAATCAAACAAACCATCTTTTTTCCGGATCTTCCGGATGCTTTTGACGGGTTTAAAATTACTCAGATTTCCGACGTTCATAGCGGAAGTTTTGACAATCCGGATAAAATCAATTATGCCATTGACCTGATCAATGATCAGGAAGCCGATTTAATTTTGTTTACCGGAGACATTGTCAACACACATGCTAAAGAAATGCATCCCTGGCTGGAAACCTTTAAAAGAATAAAGAATTATAAATATGGTAAGTTTTCGGTTTTAGGAAACCATGATTATGGCGAATATGTGACCTGGCCTTCTGAAAAAGAAAAAGACGAGAACTTCAAAGAAATTAAGAATCTTTACGGTCAGATTGGATTCGACCTTTTGTTAAACGAACACCGATACATTCAAAAAGGCGATGACAAAATTGCACTGATTGGGGTGGAAAATTGGGGAGAGAATTTTAAAAAGGCAGGAGATTTAAACAAAGCCTCTGAGAATGTCACTCAGGACGATTTTAAAGTGGTGATGAGCCATGATCCTACGCACTGGGAATACGAAATTAAAAATCATCCAAAAAAGTTTCATTTAACACTGTCAGGACATACACATGGCATGCAATTTGGGATAGAAATTCCGGGTTATTTTAAATGGAGCCTTGCGCAGTATATCTATAAGCAGTGGGCAGGGTTGTATGAAAATGCAGGCCGATACGTTTATGTGAATCGTGGATTTGGTTTTCACGCTTATCCGGGGCGTGTAGGGATTATGCCCGAAATAACCGTGATTGAACTAAAAAAAGGGAACAATGTGGCTTAATTCGTTAAAAATGCTACATTTGTATATAATTATCTCTTTTTAAAAGATTAAAAAAGAATTAAATTTTTGGTTTTATGTCAAAATTTGGAGAACTTATAAATGCTCAAGTTCCAGTGTTGATTGATTTTTACACCGATTGGAACGAATCATCTGTATCAATGCATCCTGTAATTAAGGATGTTGCGGCTGCACTTGGCGATAAAGCCAAGGTGATCAAAATTGATGTGGATAAAAATCAGGAATTAGCAGAAGCACTACGTATTAAGGGGCTTCCTACTTTAATGATTTATAAAGAAGGGCAAATGATCTGGAGACAATCCGGAGAACTTGATGCAAATACCATTATAGGAATTGTCCAGGAACAATTTAGTTTATAGAATAACGAACTTCTTAAGGATATTATTTAGTGAATAATATCAAATGTATACCCATTCTCTTTTAAAAAATGTAACGTTTTAGGCAGGGCAAATTTTAAATTTGGTGATGCTTTTATACTGTCATGGAATACAATCACACTTCCTGATTTTACATTCTTAGTTACATTTTCAAGACATTTCTCGGGAGTAATACTCTGATCGAAATCGGCGCTTAAAACGTCCCACATGATGATTTTGTATCCTAATTTTCTCAGGATTTTAGATTGTGCTTTTTTGATTTTCCCGTAAGGCGGGCGAAAGATAAGATTGCACGTTTTTTCCTCTTCCAGAACGGCAGCGCAATGTTGCACATTTTGAATATAGTCATCGGTGTGGCTTTTCCAGCCGTTAACGTGGTTCATGGTGTGGTTGCCAATGGAATGTCCTTCTGTGATTAATTTTTCAAACAAAGACAGGTTGGCTTTGATGTTTTTTCCAATACAGAAGAAAGTCGCTTTTGCATCAAACTTCTTTAATTCAGATAAAACCCAGTCTGTAATCTCCGGAGTTGGGCCATCATCAAAGGTGAGGTATATTTTCTTTTCGTTGTTTGGAATGTCCCAACAGTACTTAGAAAATACCCTTTTGATGAATGAATTTGTTTTTACCCAGTAAAAGCTCATGGTGTAGTGATTTACAGATATGTAAAATTAAAAAATGCAGCGCTACTAATCAAGCTGCGCTGCATTTTTTTAATTGCTATGTTTTTCGTATCTTATTCTTTTTCTCTTCCAAAGCGTTCGAAAACATTTACATAAGTGTTAAAAGTTACTTTATGTTTTTCGTAGAAAGCAAGATCCTTGTTCTCTTTCATCACTTGTAATAAGCTTCTGTAACGCTCGATGTCTGTAATGATATCAATTGCTAAGTCGGTTTGGTCACCAGGAGTCAGAGTAGCGTAATAGTTTAGTTCTTCTTTGTATTTTTGAACCAACTGGTTAAGCAAATCATGTGCTTTGGCAGTTTCTCCTACTTTGTAATATCCTCCTGCGAAAGGCTCTACTAAAGAGTAATAGCCAAATTTGTCTACAGGCATTTTTGTCATGGCCAGTTCGATTACTTTTTTCGCTTTATCGGTTTTGCCTTCAACAATAAGCTGATTCATTAAACGGGATAAATTAGTACGGTAGGTGATGCTGTTTCTTCTGGTTTCAGGGTCATGGTAAATGTTACCATTGCTGTTACCCCAGTCCCATTTCATTACAATATCGTAAGTTTTATCAGCATCCATCTGTCCCATATCCATTGGTCCTCCGTCTTTTGAAGGTACATTTTTAATAGGAACTAATTTGTAAACCATTCCGTCCAGCTGCAAATAGTCTTTTAACCATAAATAGTCTTCATCGTCAAAAGCACCTCCGCTAAAATAAATTGGTCTTTTCCAATTGTTATTAGCCAGGATGTCCAGCATCATTAAGCGATTTTTGTACAAGGCGCTTCCTTTGATGTCAATATCCATATAAGAAACGATAGAATCGTTGTATTTTGGATTAACGACTTTGTTGTTGATGATGACATTTTTGTCTATAGGAACTCTGATTTTGTTCGTAGGATAAAAATGGATTGTTTGTCCGTTTTGTAAACCTACAGTTGATTTTGGATTTTTAATAAAATCAATAAAGTCCTTGATGTTCCAACGGGTATCAATTTTAGGAATATGCGCTACATAATCCAATTTGTCACCCACATATTGATCGTGTGTAAAAGAAATTGGCAACGGATCAGACTCGTATGCTTTTGCTTTCATTTGATCGATATACCAGTCGGTCATAAACAGGCTGGTGTTTACAATTTTAACATCCGTCCTGATGTGCTCAATTTCCTGAGCATACCAAAGTGGGAAGGTATCGTTGTCTCCAATGGTAAATAAAATTGCATTTTTGTCGCAGGAGTTCAAATAAGCTTTTGCCATTGCAACTGCTGTGTATCTTCCTGAACGGTCGTGATCGTCCCAGTTTTGAGAAGCCATTAAAATAGGTGCGGCCAGTAAACTTGCAGCGATAATAACCGGGCCGGCAATTTTAGGGGCAACATATTTCTGGATGCTTTCGTAGAGCGAATAAACGCCAAATCCAATCCAGATGGCAAACACATAAAAAGAGCCTACTAAGGCATAATCTCTTTCACGAGGCTCAAAAGGTCTTTCGTTTAAGTATATTTTTAAAGCAATTCCGGTAAATAAAAATAAAGCTAAAAGAACATAAAAGCTTTTTAAGTCTTTATTGGCATGGTACATTAATCCGATAAGTCCCAAAATAAACGGCAGGAAGTAATAAACGTTTCTTCCTTTGTTGTTGGTTACATCAGCAGGTAAGTTGTCCTGAGAGCCAAGGTGTAAAGAATCAAGCGCTTTGATTCCGCTAATCCAGTTTCCGTCAATGTTGTCGTATTTTCCTTGGTTGTCACTCTGACGGCCAACGAAATTCCACATCAAATATCTCCAGTACATATAGCCAAATTGGTATTCGAACATGAAGCTGAAATTGTCTACAGCAGTTGGCTTCTCGATGATTAAGTAGTCACCATAGCTTCTTAAGAATTTCACATAACCTTCGTTGTCAATTTGTTTTTGAGCGTAGGCTTTTCTGAATTCTGAAACTGTTTTTTCAACTTCATTACGCAATTGCGCGGTAGCTTTGTTGTATTCCTCTTCGCTTAACTGGCTGGCATCGATTCCGTATTTCCCTAAATCCTGCTCGTAGTCATAATTTGGGTTAATTTTGAATTGAGGAGGGTTAGTGAAATTGATATAGTTTTGAATGTGTCCTGTTTCGGTACTCCACATCCTAGGCAGAATCGTTTTTTGATTGTCGTCCGAATTTTGTTGAGCGTTTTTGTAATTATTGGTAATGATATATTTACCGGTTTTATAATCTCTTTCGTAGTTAGGAGCTTTATCTGAATACGGATTTTTAGCATCAAGACCTGCAAAAACTTCGGTGTACTGAGGGCCATAAAACAACGGATTTACACCGTACTGTTCACGATTGTAGTAAGCAAGTACTTCGGCAGCATCAGAAGGTTTGTTTTCGTTAATTACAGTGTTGGCATTCGCACGAACAGGAAGCATGATCCAGGTAGAGAATCCGATTAAAATAAATAGAACACAAAGAATAACCGTATTGTAAAAAATCAATCCTTTTTGTTTGGTGAATTTTAATCCAAAATAGAAGAAAGCGATTAGGATCAGTGTTACAAAAATAGTTCCTGAGTTAAAAGGCAGTCCAAAACTATTTACCATGAAAACTTCAGTATCTGCAAAGGCTGCCATAGTTAATGGTAAAAGCAATTTGAAGATGAAAAGCAAAACGCCAATTACCACAACGTTGGCAATAAGGAAGTTTTTGATCGTAACTTTTTCGTAATGTTTGAAATAATAAAGGAATCCGATAGAAGGAATGGTTAATAAAGCCATGAAGTGAACTCCAAACGAAAGACCGATAACAAGAGAAATGATTAACAGCCATTTGTTTCCTTTTGGCTGGTCCATATCCTGCTCCCAACGCAAACCAAGCCAGAAAAGCAAGGCAATTAATAAGGAGGCCATGGCGTAAACTTCGGCTTCAACAGCATTAAACCAGAAACTGTCAGAGAAAGTATAGGCAAGGGCTCCAACAAATGAACTTCCTAAAATAACAATTGAATTGTTTTGGTCGATTTCGGCAAAACGCCCTACAATTTTTTTCAAAATCATAGAAGAAGACCAAAACATAAACAGGATCGTAAAGGCACTTGAGAAAACCGACATCATATTAACCATTAAGGCTACATGTTGTGCATCTGTCGCAAACATCGCGAAAAAAGCACCCATCATTTGAAATAAAGGAGCTCCGGGTGGGTGGCCTACTTCCAGTTTAGCTGCGGTGGCGATATACTCTCCGCAATCCCAAAAACTCATAGTAGGTTCAACGGTTAAGGTATAGGTAATTAAAGCGATTGCAAATGCAAACCAACCAACAATAGTATTCCATTTATTGAAATTGAATTGTGCCATATTTAGGTGTTAAAATTTTGTAATTTTTCTATCGTACAAAGAAAATGTTTTTTTGTTTAAAGAAACGAGCATTAACAAAAAAATCTGTAAAAGTATTTGGCTGAAGTAAGGTGTTGTTTGTGAAATACTTGTGCAAACGTTACGGATTTTGAAGAAAAAAAAACAGCAAAAAATGATTTTTTTTCTTGAAAAAGCTTGTGCGAACTAAAAAAAGCTTTAAATTTGCACTCGCTTAACCGCTTTTACTGGTCTATGGTGTAATGGTAACACAACTGTTTTTGGTGCAGTCTTTCTAGGTTCGAGTCCTAGTAGACCAACGTAAAGCCTCTCATTCGAGAGGCTTTTTTTATGCCCTGATGTTTCGGTTCGTTTTAAGATGTGGGTCAAAGTTGGGGTTTAGAAAAAAAAATAAGCAAGAGGGTAAAAATAAATCTGGGTTTCTTGCTGCTTTGGTCAAGAGGTTGAATTTGTATAGTTTGTGTGAGCTTTTGAGGTGAAAAGAAAAGCTAGAGAGCGGGAAAAGGAGTAGTAGTACGATTCGCTAATTCTTAAATATTGATTTTTTGTTAAAAAAAGTTTGCGTAAACTAAAAAAAGTTTTAATTTTGCACTCGCTTAATCGCACTGCTGGTCTATGGTGTAATGGTAACACAACTGTTTTTGGTGCAGTCTTTCTAGGTTCGAGTCCTAGTAGACCAACATAAAAAGCCTCTCATTCGAGAGGCTTTTTTTATGCTTTAGTTTTTCTGAAGGTGCCGGATTGTAAAATTTGTCAGCTGGATTCTTTTAGATTTTGAACGTAAGAACTGGTCTGATCGCGTGATTGACTAATCCTTCGCTAATGCTTCCGTTGAAAAAGTGCGCAAAACCGGTTCTTCCGTGTGTGCACATTCCGATGATGTCGGCATTAATGCTGTTGGCGAAATTGATGATTCCTTTTTCGATGTTGGTGTCGTTGTAGATTTGAGCTGTGTAATTGTTGAGATCAAATTTGGAGACAAAAGCATCTATGGTTTGCTGAACTTCGTGAGTCGGTTTAAAGCTGTTGGGAGTGCAGATGGTGACTAAGTGTATTTTTGAATCGAAAATTTTGGTTAATTTCAGGAATTTTTCAAAAGGTTTTTTGGCTTCTTCTGAGAAATCTGAAGCGAAAACAATATCGGAAGCGCTAAAATTGGTGATGTTTTTTTTGATCACCAGGACTGGGGTTTCGGAGTTTCGAACTACTTTTTCGGTATTGGAGCCAATTAAGAGTTCTTCGATGCCGGATGATCCGTGTGATCCCATTATAATTAAATCAATTTCGTATTCTTTGCTTACCTGAGTGATGCCGTGAATCGGTTTGTCTATTTTTACAATTTCGGTAACCGGAATCCCGTCCAGATAAGGTTTTGAGGAAATTTGATCGAGCATTTCGTTGGCCTTTTTCATAAAAAGCATGGTTTCCGGAATGCTTGTGCCGCCCAGAACTGCGTCGTTCATTTGGCTTGGTAATTCGAGCATGTGTAAAATGATAATCTCAGAATTGTTTTTCTTTGCAATCTGAGAAGCGACTTTTAAAGCGTCTTCCGCATGTTCGGAGAAGTCGGTAGGAACTAGGATTCGTTTCATGGTGTTTTAGGGCTTGAATAGTTAAAAATCGATTATTTTTATGTATTTATAAAGATAAGAAATATTTTTAGGGCAATCTATTTATTTTGATTTATAAAAAAAACACTATATTTGCACCGTTATTTATTAAAATCTAAATAATGAGGGGACTAAGTGTCCCCTCTTTTTATAAAATTATGACATTTAAAGAAAAAGTAAACGGATTAATTACAGAAGCACTTCTGGAAAAGCCATCGATCTTTTTGATTGATCTGGCTGTGTCAGACTCTTTTAAGGTTAGTGTTGGTTTAGATGGTGATAATGGGGTGGCGCTGCAGGATTGTATTGATGTAAGTCGTGCAATCGAGAATAATCTGGATCGTGAAGAGCAGGATTTTTCGCTTGAAGTAGCCTCTGTTGGAGTAGGGTCACCTTTGAAAATGACAAGACAATACATCAAAAATATTGGTAGAACGTTGATTGTTACTACAAATACTGAAAAAATTGAAGCAGAATTGGTGGAAGCTAACGATGTTTTTATAATTTTGTCTTGGAAAGCAAGAGAACCGAAAAAAGTAGGAAAAGGAAAAGAAACAGTTCAAAAAGAGCAACAAATACCTTATACAGAAATTAAAGAGGCAATTGTTACAGTAACATTTTAATTAAAGAATTCGCATGGAAAATTTAGCATTAATCGATTCATTCTCAGAGTTTAAAGATAATAAACTTATTGATCGTGTAACGCTTATGGCAATTTTAGAGGACGTGTTTAGAAATGCATTGAAGAAAAAATACGGTTCTGATGATAACTTCGACATCATTATAAATCCTGATAAAGGAGATATGGAGATCTGGAGAAGAAGAGTAATTGTTGCTGATGAGGATCTGGATTTTGAAAACGAAGAGATTACTTTAACTGAAGCAAGAATGATTGAAGCTGATTTTGAAATCGGTGAAGAGGTTTCTGAAGAGGTAAAATTGATTGATTTAGGAAGAAGAGCTATTTTGGCTTTGCGTCAAAACTTAATATCTAAAATTCACGAACACGATAATACAAATCTTTACAAGCAATTTAAAGATATTATCGGTGATATTTATACTGCCGAAGTACACCACGTACGTCCAAGAGTTGTAATTTTGGTCGATGATGAAGGAAATGAGATTGTGCTTCCAAAAGAAAAACAAATTCCATCTGACTTTTTCCGTAAAGGAGATAACGTTCGTGGAATTATTGAAAGCGTTGAGTTGAAAGGAAACAAACCTCAAATTATCATGTCAAGAACTTCTGAGAAGTTTTTGGAGAAATTGTTTGAGCAGGAAATTCCTGAAGTATTCGACGGTTTAATTACAGTGAAAAATGTAGTGCGTATCCCGGGTGAAAAAGCAAAAGTAGCGGTAGATTCTTACGATGACAGAATTGATCCGGTTGGAGCTTGTGTGGGTATGAAAGGATCTCGTATTCACGGAATCGTTCGTGAGTTAGGAAACGAAAACATTGATGTAATTAACTATACAAACAATATTCAATTGTTTATTACAAGAGCCTTGAGTCCTGCTAAAGTTTCGTCTATCAAAATTGACGAAGAAAATAAAAGAGCTGAAGTTTTCTTGAAGTTAGAAGAAGTTTCTAAAGCAATTGGTAGAGGAGGTCATAATATAAAATTAGCAGGTCAGTTAACGGGTTACGAGTTAGATGTTATCAGAGAAGGTGATGTTGCTAGTGGCGAAGACGATGACGTTGAATTAACTGAGTTTTCAGATGAAATTGAAGGCTGGGTTATCGAAGAATTTGCAAAAATTGGTTTAGATACAGCTAGAAGTATCTTAAAGCAAGAAGTAGAAGATTTAGTAAGAAGAACAGATTTAGAAGAGGAAACGATTCTTGATGTTATGAAAATACTAAAAGAAGAGTTTGATAGCTAGTTATCTGCTCTAACAACACAACGAAAAAGGTAATAATAAAAAGGTTATATGTCTGAAGAGAGAGTAATAAGAATAAACAAGGTTTTAAGGGAATTAAATATTTCGTTAGAAAGAGCTGTTGATTATCTAAAAGATAAGGGAATTGCTATTGATGCAAATCCAAATGCGAAAATTTCTGATAGCGAATTTAATATCCTACAAAGCCAATTTGCGGGCGATAAGGGGAATAAGGAAGCTTCTAAAGAGGTAGGAGAAGAGAAAAGAAAAGAGAAAGAAGCATTACGTGTTGAACGTGAGAAAGAAATTGAGGACAAACGCAGACAAGACGAGGAGCGCCAAAAACAACAGGAAGTTATAAAAGCGAGAGCCGTTGTAACAGGACCTGTTCAAGTAGGTAAAATTGATTTAAACCCGAAGAAACCTGCAGTTGTTTCTACTCCTGTTGAGGAACCAGTGAAAGCTGAAGAACCAAAAGTAGTTGTTACTCCAACTCAGCCAGAAAAACCTGTTCAAAAAGAAATTGTACAGCCAGAGCCTGTAGTTGCTCCTGTAGTTTCTGAAGAGAAAAAGGTAGAAAAACCTATTATTACAGAGAAAAAAGAAGTAAAAGTAGAGGCTCCAAAAGTAGCGCAGGAACCTGTTGTTTCAACTGATCCTACGACTGCCGAGGAAACCATTACTACACAATATCAAAAATTATCTGGAACTACTCTTACCGGGCAAACCATTGACTTGTCTCAATTTAACAAGCCTAAAAAGAAGAAAGAAGATCCAAAGATCACTCCTAATAAACCAGGAGCTCCGGGAGCCGGAAATAACGCTAACAAAAATAAGCGTAAAAGAATCGCTCCTAAACCGGGAACTCCGGGTGCACCAAAACCTGCAACAGGTAATGCGCCGGGAACTCCAAATCCTAATAAAATTACACCAAATACTGGTGGTGGAGGTTTTAATGCTAACAGAAGTGCAAGACCTGGTTTCGTAAAAGGAAACCGTCCTGCGATTGTAGCAAAAGTAGAGCCTACTGAAGAGGAAGTAAAAAACCAAATTAGAGAAACTCTTGAAAAACTTCAAGGTAAAGGTGGAAAATCTAAAGCAGCTAAATACAGAAGAGATAAAAGAGAAACGCACCGTCAGAAATCTGATGACGAGCAAAGAGCACTTGACGAAGGAAGTAAAACGATTAAAGTTACTGAGTTTGTTACTGTAGGTGAAATTGCAATCATGATGGATGTGCCGATTACTAAAGTAATTGGAACTTGTATGTCACTTGGTATCATGGTAACCATGAACCAGCGTTTAGATGCTGAAACTTTAACTATCGTAGCTGACGAGTTTGGTTATGAAGTAGAGTTTATCACAGTTGATATCGAAGAAGCTATCGAGGTAGTGGAAGATAAAGAAGAAGACTTGGTGGTTAGAGCACCGATTGTTACTGTAATGGGTCACGTCGATCACGGTAAAACCTCTTTACTGGATTATATCCGTAAAGAAAATGTTATTGCCGGAGAGTCGGGAGGTATTACACAGCACATTGGAGCTTACGGTGTAACTTTAGATAATGGTCAGAAAATTGCATTTTTAGATACTCCGGGTCACGAGGCGTTTACCGCGATGCGTGCACGTGGAGCTCAAGTTACCGATATCGCTATTATTGTTGTTGCTGCGGATGATGATATCATGCCACAAACAAAAGAAGCAATTTCTCACGCACAAGCGGCGGGAGTTCCAATTATATTTGCAATCAATAAAATTGATAAACCGAATGCTAATGTTGAGAAAATCAAAGAGCGTTTGGCTAGTATGAACTTACTTGTTGAAGATTGGGGTGGAAAAATTCAATCACATGATATTTCTGCAAAAGTTGGAACAGGTGTAAAAGAATTATTAGAGAAAGTTTTATTAGAAGCGGAAATCTTAGATTTAAAATCGAATCCAAACAAAGCGGCTCAAGGAACAGTTGTTGAGGCGTTCTTAGATAAAGGAAAAGGATATGTGTCTACAATTTTAGTTCAACATGGAACTTTAAAAGTAGGGGATTATATGTTGGCAGGTAAGCATCATGGTAAAATTAAAGCTATGCATGACGAACGTGGACATATTGTTAAAGAAGCAGGACCTTCGACTCCGGTATCTGTTTTAGGTCTTGACGGAGCTGCAACTGCGGGTGATAAGTTTAACGTTTTTGAAGACGAAAAAGAAGCAAAACAAATTGCCTCTAAACGTTCTCAATTAATGCGTGAACAATCTGTACGTACACAACGTCATATTACATTGGATGAAATTGGACGTCGTATTGCTCTTGGTCAGTTTAAAGAATTGAACGTAATCCTTAAAGGAGACGTTGATGGATCTGTTGAAGCATTATCAGATTCGTTCTCTAAATTGTCTACAGAAGAAATTCAAATTAATATCATTCATAAAGGTGTTGGAGCAATTACTGAAACTGACGTTATGTTGGCTTCTGCTTCTGATGCGATCATTATCGGATTTAACGTTCGTCCTGCAGGAAATGCGAGACAGCTTGCTGATAAAGAAGAAATCGATATCCGTTACTACTCTATTATCTACGCTGCAATCGATGACTTGAAAGATGCAATGGAAGGAATGTTAGCTCCTGAGATGAAAGAAGAAATTTTAGGAACTGCTGAAATTCGTGAGATTTTCAAAATTTCTAAAGTGGGTTCAATCGCTGGTTGTATGGTGATGGATGGTAAAATCATGAGATCTTCTAAAATTAGAGTGATCAGAGACGGAGTAGTGGTGCATACAGGTGAACTTGTAGCATTGAAACGTTTCAAAGATGATGTGAAAGAAGTTTCTAAAGGATACGATTGTGGTATTCAGATTAAAGGATACAATGACATTGAAGAAAGAGATGTTATTGAGGCTTACCATGAAGTAGCAATCAAAAAGAAATTGAAATAATATTCGATACTTATAGACTAAAGTCCCGACGAGAGTTGGGACTTTTTTTGTGAATATATTTTAAAGAAAAGTGGAAACATCCGATGTGATTTCTGACTTAAATAATTATTTCGTTTATTTCAATTTTAATATTATTTTTGATTAAAAATATTTGATTATGAAACAATTTATATACACAGTGCTTCTGTCTTTGAGTTTTTCTACACTATCTTTTGCTCAGGAAGCAGTTGAAAAAGCTGCTCCTCCGGCAGGCAATGCAGTAGTGGGAGATTATTATGGTGCCGATGTTTCTAAGGCTTCGGAAACTAAAGCGATCACGGTCGAGAAGTTAAAAAGCGAATTGGAAAAGACTAGTAAAGCTGAAAACATCTCAGTAAAAGGAGTGGTAACTGATGTGTGTCCGAAAAAAGGCTGCTGGGTAACTGTGAAAACAGAAGATGGTTCTCCGTTTTTTGTAAAAATGAAAGACTATGCTTTTTTTGTGCCAACAGCATTAAAAGGAAAAAGTATTGTACTGGAAGGTACTGCTGAGAAGAAAATTACTTCTGTCGAAGAGTTGAAGCATTATGCTAAAGATGCCAAAAAAACAAAAGCAGAAATAGAGGCGATCACCAGGCCAAAAGAAGAAATACGATTTATGGCGGATGGAATTAAAGTGGTCAATTAAAAAGCTATTTTGATTTACAATTCGATATTTAGAATTTAAAGTCTCAACGAAAGTTGGGACTTTTTTATTGGGGTAAAATTCAAAACGGCATTTGCAGATCAGGGCGAAACGATGCGGGATGAAATTTTAGAGATTGGTGGTTGTTATGTTTCGATTTATAAAATGAAACAGAAAGACAGCATATTTATGAAAGTTCGGTTTGGGGGAATTGATTTCTTTGTAGGATTATTTTTTATTTTTGTGATGTTGAATATATCTGTATGGATTATATATTTTGTATGAGACTGAAACTATTTCATATGATACCCGGTTTTTTGGGTAAAAGATTCAAGTCTGGGAGGGCTATGCATAAGTTTACAAATGTGGAAGAGATGAGATTGGTGATGCCGGATTTGCTGCACGGTTATCTTTCTGATGAAGAAATGCCGAATAGTTTGCTGCTGTTGACTCCGCCTCCTGAACCAGCTTCTGATACTTTCAAATTTGATTTGGAGTATGCCAGGAGAGTATCGGAATCTAAAGATCAGATTCGTTTTTTGCAAGCGGTTAGTGATGCCAATTTGTCTTTTCCGCATGCGGTCAGATCGTTTGAGGCTGTTTTAGGAATTGATATTGATGAGCTGCTTACGCCTAAGCTGTATGCGCTTATGCGTAGAGTGATGACAGATGCGGGGTTGTCGACGTATACGGCAAAGAATTTTTACAATCGCGAACGGCCTTTTGTAGTGAACAAACAAAAAACCTGTACGCCTGAAAAAGAAGAAATTTTGCGAAAAGTCGGGTCTTTTCCGTCTGGACATGCTGCGGTAGGCTGGGCGTGGGCTTTGGTTTTTAGTGAAATCTTTCCCGATAGAGAAGAGGTGATTCTTGAACGGGGTCATGACTTTGGCGAAAGTCGGGTGGTTTGTAACGCACACTGGTATAGCGACGTCGTGAAAGGCAGGGAAATGGGAAAGGCAACGGTGGATTGTCTGCGTGCCAATACAGCTTTCAATACCGATTTAGTGCTGGCTAAAGAAGAAGTATTTCAGCTTTTGAAAAACAAGGAAAGCTAAGAGGGAATTAACTTGTAAAAACGGATGTTTTTGAAGTTGGATAAGGGATATAAAAAAAGGCAATTTCGATTGAAATTGCCTTTTTTTGTGCTGTTTTGCTTTGAGTTGGAGAATTACTTCCCGGGCTTTAGCAAAAACACACTTTTGTATCTCTTTTTGATGTCTGCCAGGTTCTTTTCAGCTTCTATTCGGGTCTTGAAATTCCCTACAATTACTTTGTAGTTGGGCGTATTGAAGATTATGGTCCCGTCAATAGTGTTGTATTCTCTTTTGAAATCCGATAACGTTTTCTTTGCTTCTTCGCTTTTACCGCTGAAGATTTGGATTTTGTAAGTATCGTTTGTACTTATTGCTGTGTTAATTTTGCGTTTGTCGTTCAATAATTGCTCAAATTTAGGATCCTGATTTAGTGTTAAATTTTGATCCTGAGCATGAATATTATAAGCTAAAGTGAACATTGTTAGGGTGAAGAAAACTCTTTTCGAAGGGGTTAAAATTCTCATAATGTGATGGTTTTTGAGCAAAAATACTATTTAAAATTAGTATGTGAAAATTTGATATTATTTAGAATTGATATAAATTGATATTTAAGACTATTTTAAGGTTTTGAGAATAACACATAAGTCGTATTTTTGTGCAAGTTTTAAAAGAAGGTATTAGTTTTTCGTTGATTTACTACAGAAAAAATCATACCAAAAATTAGTAGATAATTATTATACTATATGAAAAAGGTGGGTAACCATAATTCGATCTCAAGAAAATTGCTGCTTAGCTTATCGCTAACGCTGCTTTTCTCCCTAACTTCATTTGCTCAAGATCCTGCTGCTCCTGCGGCGCCTGAAGCTGCTGCTCCGGCTGCAACTGCTGGTGGTGATCCGGTAAAAGGGAAAGAACTTTTTAATGCAAATTGCGCTGCATGTCACAAATTAGATGCCAAATCAACAGGTCCTGCTTTAAGAGGAGTTGCTGGAAAGCATGACATAGCCTGGATCTACAAATGGGTTCACAACAGTTCTGACATGATTAAGTCAGGTGATCCTGTAGCAGTAAAACTTTTTGAAGAAAACAACAAGTCTGTAATGACTTCTTTTCCTCAATTATCAACAGGAGATATTGATAACATTATCGCTTATACTTCTGAAGTAAAAGCTGAGCCAGCGGTTGCTGCTGGTGGGGCTGCAACTCCTCCTGGAACAAATGTAAGCGGTGGAGGTATTTCTAATAATATTATTTTAGGTGCACTTGCACTTGTAATGGCTATCTTGGTGGTTATGTTGTTCATGGTGAACAAAGTATTAACTAAAGTAGCACGTAATAATGGTATTGAAGTTGCTCCTAAAGAAGCTTCAACTCCAATCTGGAAAGCATTTGCCAGAAACCAATTTTTGGTATTAGTAACTGCAATTTTCTTGCTATTGGCAAGTGGGTATTTCGTTTACGGATATCTAATGCAGGTGGGTGTGGATCAAAACTATGAGCCAATTCAGCCAATTCACTATTCTCACAAAATTCACGCTGGTGATAACGAAATCAATTGTAAATATTGCCACTCTGCTGCACGTGTGAGTAAAACTGCTGGTATTCCATCTTTGAATGTTTGTATGAACTGTCATAAAAACATCTCTGAAGTTGCTGAAACTACTGCTACTCCTGAGTACAGCAAAGCATTCTACGATGCTCAAATCCAAAAGTTATATGATGCTGTTGGTTGGGATAAAGCGAAACAAGCTTATACCGGAAAAACGCAGCCAGTAAAATGGGTTCGTATTCACAACTTACCTGATTTTGTTTACTTCAACCACTCTCAACACGTTACTGTTGGAGGTATCGAATGTCAAACTTGTCACGGTCCTGTGGAAGAATTTGAAATCATGAAGCAATACTCTAAATTAACAATGGGATGGTGTGTTGATTGCCATAGAAAAACTGATGTTAAGATGGAAGGAAATGCCTACTATGATAAAATTCATGCTGAACTTTCTAAAAAATACGGTGTAGAGAAATTGACTGCAGCGCAAATGGGAGGTTTAGAATGCGGTAAATGCCACTATTAATCGAATTATTAAGATTTTAATATTTATATACAATGTCATCAAACAAAAAATACTGGAAAAGTGTTGAGGAGCTAGAAAATAGTTCTATTGTTGAGGCGCTTAGAAATAACGAGTTTGTTGAAGAGATTCCTACAGATGAATTCTTAGGGAATGCAGATGCTTTAGCGTCATCTGGAACTTCACGTCGTGACTTTTTAAAGTACGTAGGATTTAGTACTGCGGCAGTTACACTTGCTGCGTGTGAAGGTCCTGTGCACAAGTCTATCCCTTATGTTTTACAACCAGAGCAAATCATTCCTG